>NZ_VKDE01000015.1 GCF_007097485.1 Carboxylicivirga sp. M1479
ATGTGTTTATATTTTGATTTTTATTGCCACTACTTGTCCCGATTTATCGGGATGGAACTCGCCAAAATCAATCATACTCCTGTGTGAGAAGCAATCCTCATGGCTCGTTTCATAGGCAGGGAATTCGCTTTTAAGTATTTTAACCACCTCCCCACTTCGTGGTACTCCTCATTGCCAAGGATGAGAGGGATGAAAAACCGTCCCCTCCTGAATTTTAGGAGGGGTGCCGACAGGCGGGGTGGTATATTAGTTTTAAAAGCGTTTTCCCTGGTTTCATAGGTAAATATTTACACCAGTTAGCTCATATTCTTTTTAACCAAACACTAATCTTGAACCTAAAAATAATAATCAGAGACATGGAACATCATGCAAACAGCAATTAAGAATAGTGGTTCTCAATCTCAATCCTTACTACTTTTTTTACAAATACAAGAATACAAAGTACAAACAAAGCCGCTAAAGTAAAAGCTGTTATCCAGGTACTACTATCCACATTAATGTAATTAACGCCAATACTAATGCAAGCACTTATCAAACCTGTTATGATAGCATACAAAGGGATCAGCATGTTTTCACGAAAAAGCAATGTCTCTGTTTTCTGCTTGTTAAATCCCAGTTGCGCATTCATCTTTATTTCATGTGTTTATATTTTGATTTTTATTGCCACTACTTGTCCCGATTTATCGGGATGGAACTCGCCAAAATCAATCATACTCCTGTGTGAGAAGCAATCCTCATGGCTCGTTTCATAGGCAGGGAATTCGCTTTTAAGTATTTTAACCACCTCCCCNGTAATTAACGCCAATACTAATGCAAGCACTTATCAAACCTGTTATGATAGCATACAAAGGGATCAGCATGTTTTCACGAAAAAGCAATGTCTCTGTTTTCTGCTTGTTAAATCCCAGTTGCGCATTCATCTTTATTTCATATTGACGAACACTCAGGTTTTTACGCACAATAATTCCAAAACCCATTATTCCAAGCAATATACCCACACCTCCCAAAGTCATGAAAATGGATAGATACGTATCGGTCACACTATTAAACTGAGCCATGCGATTATTCGTCGTCGTAACACGAATGCCATATTCATGCAGGGCTTGCGATAACAGCGTTTTTACTTGTTTGGCTATATTAGGTTCTACGTCCAGCAGAAACACTTCGCTTCCGCTTATATCGGGCCATATGTTTGAAAAAAGCTTCTTATCCACTAAAATATTCCCCTGGAAGATGGTGTTAGGCATCGTCCCGACTAAGCGAACAGCCACTTCCTGGCCGTTTGCAGCCGTGTAATAAATAGTATCACCAAGATTTTTGACCAGACTCCACTGCAACACGGTGGCATCAATCAACGCAGGATAAACACTGTCTTTATCACTCTGTAATTGCTCAAGTAAATTGGCTTTATCGGCCGAATAAATATTATTTTGAAAGCCAAGCTCACTATTAAATAAAGCTTGCATATCAACACCCAACACAGATGGAGCACTAACTTTATTCAGGTTTAAACAGCTGGCTTCGTCGGCACTATAACGCAAGCATTGAAGGATGGAACCATCAGCATTTAAATCCTGAAGGTTTAGTTTTTCTCGACCATAAACAGTGTTAAAATTGTGGTAAACAGGTATAGAGCTTTCGCACCATAGAGCATATCCTCCAGTTGCTTCTGACCGCTTGTCTGAGTCATTAAAATCCTGGCGATTGAGACCAACAGAATATATAATAAACACACCTGAAGCCAACAGTAAATAGGAAAGTATAGCCTGCTTTTTATTAGCATAAAGTGTTCGCCACATCATCCTGTAATCGTTAAAATTATTGCCAGATTCTCTCCCATGCCTGCTTATTTCAAAATCAAGCCAAAAGGCAAAGGTGAACATTAACAATACTCCAGTTAAGGCGAAAAGTGTGACTGAGGTGATAAATAACAGATTATAAACGGCAACACAAACAGTAATAAGGCTAAGTGATAATGCCAACCATCTCTTTGCATTAATAGTCATGCGCAGCCGATTCCTTTTATTTGGCTCTTTCTTTAGCTTACTGGCAATAACACGATGTAATATAAATAAGGAGAGCAAAATGCCTGTTACAAACCCATATACAACCGTTAACCAGCTAGGATAAACAGACAAACTACTTGTATGCGTCGCTCCCTGCCACAGGGAATTAAGAAGCCAGATGATTAAACCGGTATATATAAAACCAGCCACCACACCGGCTAAAGAAGCCAAAAGAACCACCGGAAGTGCCTCCATCCATAAGAGCTTACGTATGCGTTTTGTGGTATACCCCAATGCTTTCAACAACTCCAGCTCTTGCTGGCGCTGAATAATCATTTCAGACACAGGTATTACCATTAACAGAATGGCAGAAACAATGATAAAGAAAGCCAAAGCCATAAACAAGCCAGCAAAATCAACTCCGTTTTGAGCAGCATAAAGTGCCGATTCCCTGGGGTGGAAGACCTGCAATCCAAACATGGATGGATTAAGTTTCGTAAGATCGGGATGGCTCCCTTTCACACGAATAGATGTTGCACTGCCATAACTATTTCCCCATTTTTCGCCAATGGCCTCGTAAGATAAAATGGCTTTAGGCGTCGAATGGTGCAATTCCCAATACGCTTCATCTTCAGTAGAGATTAAATCCATATCAATGGGTAAATCACTATCCCACTGAGTACAAGATTCTACATTGGACAATCCGGGGAAATTGGCACTTAAGGTACTGTCTGCCTTTAAAACAGACAATGGCACAATTTTCTTGACTCTTAGCTGTACAGAATCGCTTACCAGCGTTTTAAAATCCGAAGATGTATAGAATCCAATTGTTACCTCATCGCCAACAGAAGCTTTAAGTCTGCTGGCTGAATAATCAGATAAGATAAGCTCATCGGCTGCAAGGAGTTCGCCCTTATAACTATCTATGGCAGTAATAAATGAATAGGGAATGGAATGTATATCGTTAAAAATAGAATTGGCCAGGTACGAGTAAACGCGATTAGATTGGGGGTTATTCTCCTGTACAGTTGTGATGACATCATTTTGAAGGAAAATTCTGTCCGAAGTAATTTCAAAGCCCATCGATTTTTCACGAACCACGATACCAGACAGATGTGGGTTCCAAGCATTTTCCAATTCTTCATTTCTTATATGCCTGTCAGAAAGAATAAGGTTCAGCTTGTTGGGCACTCCCATTGCTTCGGCCAATTCACCACGATTAACGAAGATATTAAATGGTACACTCTGCTCGTTTTTCAGGCTTACATTACCGCCATTATCAACACCCACCACCTCATTTAACTCAAGACGAAGACTGCTGGTGTAATTTTCAGTGACAAACATGGAACCAGAAGGAACCATGCCCTGCGAAGGTAAACGCAGCACAAGGGATTCACCTTCTTTCAATTGCATATCTTCCTTTAATGCCTGATTGATTTTGGCATCACCATTGGCAATTTGCATATCATCAACGCCCCAAACGACAACAGGTATCATTGCGCCATTATGAGAAACAAACCCATTAGAAAGAAGAATTCCTCTGGCAGATGATTCAAATAAAGAGTAATTGGTGAACTGATCTGATAAAAAGGAGTTTTGAGCAAATATAACTGTTTGCGCATCTCCCAATCTTTCATCTACCTGTTTGACCAAACTATTGCGAACAGAGTCGCCTATAACAAGACTACCGGCAATGACAGCTATAGCAATCAAAATGGCGATTGCAATCAGTTTATAAAAGCGGGCAAAGAACACGATGTTCTTTTTTATAAGGTCAATGGTTTTCACTGTAATATCCCGTTTTTAAGTGTGACAATCCGTTTGGCTGCCTTGGCCATGTCATCAGAATGTGTGACCATGATAACTGTTGTGTTTAGCACCTTGTTAACCTCAGATAATAAAGAAACAATGTTTTGTGCGTTCTCCATATCGAGCTGTCCGGTTGGTTCATCGGCTAACAATACCGATGGTTTCATTATCAGTGCTCTGCAAACAGCCACCCGACTCGATTCACCTCCAGATAAACTCTCTGGTAGTTGATTGGCCACATGTTCAATTTGTGTCATCTGCATCAAATAGTGAGCATAATCAATAAACGTTTGAGGTGCAGACGACTGGTAAGCAAGAACTGGCAATAGTATATTTTCAAGAGCTGAATATTGCGGTAACAAACGATGATCCTGAAAAACAAAACCAATTAATCTATTTCTAATCTTATAAAGGTCGGCATTCGTCGAAGTCAAGTCCTCACCGTTTAACAAGTACTGGCCTTCATCGGGTAGCAACAAAGTTCCCAGTATGGATAGCAAGGTTGTTTTTCCTGAACCAGAAGGGCCTTTTACTGAAATAAAATCACCCTCCTCCACTTCCAGATTGAGGCCTTTCAATACGGCATTTGAACGATTATTGCCGTCCGCATAGCTCTTGTGTATGTTTGATAACTTGAGTATAGACATTTTTCAGATTTTAATTAGCTTGACTGCCAAAGCAAAGAAGCGTTCCTTTAACCGTTAGTATCATAAAATAACCACAGATAGCAGCAGGTGAACTAGTTATCCTTTCACCCGTATCGTACTCCCAGAGCAATTCACCATTTCGATTATCAAGAATGGAAACAATCCCCGTTTCTGTGCACACAATTAGCTTATCCTTGCATACCACAGGTGCACTTTCACCAGCATCGCCCTTAAGCATGAATTTAAAATTAATATTTCCAGTTGAACGATCAATAGATACAAGATGGCGGTTACCAGCATAGACGAAAACACTTTGCTCGTTAATGGCAGGTATTGATAGAAAAGATTCATTATCAGAAGCAGGTTGAAGCACCTTTTTATGGTTTTGAATCTTTCCTTTATCTAGTGAAAGATGATAGATATTACCCGCATAATCACCAACATAACAGTCATCTTCATATACGGACGGTGAAGCGGGTATGTATTCATCAAGCTCTAAAGAATCTGTGCTTTCACCTGTTTCACAATTAATAATTCTTAACCAGGCATCACATCCGCCAAATAAAGCATGTTTGTTCCACAATGCTGCGGCTCCATTAATATAGTAACCCGATTCGAAGCGCTTAAGTAAAGAGCCAGTCTGTTTATTGAGGCAATAGAAATAGTTGTCGTAACTGCCAAATACAATCGCTTCCTCCCCTTCATATTGGACAATATTAGGTGATGCTAATATTTGACCAAGGGTTTCATAACTCCAAAGAGTATCTTTCTGTGTCAGTGAAATGGCCGATAGAAAACCGTCAATTCTTCCGATATATAAAACCGAATCTTTAATCATTGGAGTGGCCTCTACCGGTGTTTTAAGATCATAGGAAAAAGCAAGCTGACCATGAATATCCACTCCAGTAATTAAACCCTTTCGGCTACACACATAGCTTGTACCATTATCAATTACTAAAGAAGAAGCCGTACGATGCCCCGTTTTATATGTCCATAACAAGCCAGGCTTTTCGGGTAAGCGTATATCAACTGAACCATTTAAACCTGCATTGGCCCTAAACAGATGCCAATCCATATCACTATCAGTATCGGAATCTCCCGAGGTAACTCCGCACGATGTGATTATTAACAGCAGGATTAAAATACCCAGCATGCTCTTGATGCTATTGGCTGAATCATGTATTAAGGGTGAGCTGTTCTTCATTTTTTTAAAATTAATCTACATTAAGATACAATGCACCTGTAGGGCAAAGTGATTCGATACCATCAGGAACATTTGACTTATTCTCCTCAGGCAAAATGACTTCCATCCCAAAGCCCCTGTCCTTAAAGGTAAAGCCGTTATTACTATTGTAGACACACAAACCACAGCGAATACATTTGGCCTGTTCAAACCATAACTGACCTTTTATATTGACCTTAGTCATTACAGGCATGGCAGAACCCATGTTGTAGCGGGGACGTTTAATTTGATAATCGCCTGCATATTGTCGTAATGAACACCTGCTTCTGCCATCGCAGGCACAATGCAAGCACCTTGATTTGCTGGAGACCGTTTCCTTTAAGCGTTGTTTTTCACCATCAGTAAAACGTCCCAGTTTGGATTGAAACATCTTTTTGTCAATAACAGCATTTTCAACTTCCTTCACTTCTGAAGCATCAAACAACTCCGTTATCTCTTTAATTATTTGCCGTATACTGACAGCCGTATCCACATTTCTGCGCCTGCAAGCTTTTTCACAAGGTGCTTTACAGGTATCACAAGCCAATACGGGTAATTGAAAAGCATGTTTAATAAGTCCCAACGCATCTTCGAACTTATCTTTATCATAGCAGTTTAGCATTGCCTCCACATCCAATCCCTCAGGACACACCAAAGAGCATGGCGCTTCACAATCAGCACGATGGTCGCTTAACAACAAATCAAGAGACATTTTTCGAACGCCTTTTACCTCATCACTTTCGGTATCAATATGCATCCCTTCCGTTGGCAGGGTGGTGCATGATGGTATAATTTGACCATTCGTCAGATTTCGGACGGCACAAACCATACAGGACGATTTATGCACCGCATTTTTTGACCAGCAAAGTGATGGAATGTCAAGACCAATGCGGCGACAAGCCTCAATAATTGTTTCGCCGTCTTCTATCTTAACCTGAATATTGTTTATTTCTATTTGCATATAGTTCGAAGCTTACCAACTTTTTATTATTGGTTTTATTCCTTAACTAATTCCTTAACAGCTCTTTTATCAATCGCATCAAATTCACATACATCAACACACAAACCACATTTAACGCAGTCATTCAATTGAATGCTATGTTTCTCATATGGTTCATATTGAATAGCATCAACAGGACAAGCTTTGGCACATTTGGTACAGCCGATACAAGCATCATTTACCACATAGTTAATCAAGTCCTTGCACTTGCCTGTTTTGCAAACGCCGTTTACGTGTTCCTCATATTCATGGCGGAAATACTTTAAAGTAGTCAGCACCGGGTTAGGCGCTGTTTTCCCTAATCCACATAAGGACGATATCTTTACATTATTCGCTAATTCCTCCAGGGTATCAATATCTTCCAACTTTGCTTTACCCTGGCAGATATTATCCAGGATATCAAGCATTCGGCGTATACCAACCCGACAAAATGTGCATTTGCCACATGACTCCTCACACGTAAAACTTAAGAAGTACCTGGCCACATCCACCATGCAATCACTCTCGCTAAGCACCACTAAACCACCGGATCCCATCATGGCACCCATCTGATTGAATGAATCAAAATCAACGTGTACATCGCAAAGGTGTGCCGGAATACAGCCCCCGGAAGGGCCACCTACCTGAACAGCCTTTAACTTCTCACCACCTTCTACGCCCCCACCTATTTCTTCAACAATCTGATTAAGGCTGATTCCCATCGGCACTTCAATCAGTCCGCCGTTTTTTATCTTTCCGGCTAAGGCAAATACTTTGGTTCCCTTGCTATTCTCAGTTCCAATCTCAGCGTACTTATCTCCCCCATTCCTTATGATGAAAGGAATCTGGCTCAGTGTTTCAACATTATTTACCAGAGTGGGCATGGCATTTAAGCCTTCAACTGCCGGAAACGGTGGCTTTTGTTTTGGAAAGCCTCTGTCGCCTTCTATCGATGCGATTAAGGCCGTTTCTTCGCCACAAACAAATGCTCCTGCTCCTTCAAAGATGGAAATATCAAATGAATATTCAGCTCCAAGAATCCGCTCACCTATTAAATTACGTTCGCGACATAACTCCAGCGCTTTTCTGATACGTTGAACCGCCAGAGGATATTCAGCTCTTATATAGAACAGACCTTTGGTAGCACCAACAGCATAGGCTTCAATGAGCATACCTTCAATGACACGAAAGGGGTAAGATTCCAGTATCATTCTATCCATAAAGGCACCAGGATCACCTTCATCGCCGTTGCAAATCACATATTTCTCAGATCGGTCAGATGAGGCTACAATCTTCATTTTCTCACCGGTAGGAAAACCGCCACCACCGCGCCCCCGAATGCCACTGTCCAGTATATTACTTAATACCTCATCAGCACTATAAGAAGCAACTACTTTTTTAAGCGATTCAAATCCCTTATTGGCAATGTATTCATCTAAATCCAATGGTGCCAGGTAACCATATCCCTCGGTTGAGATATGTTTTTGCTCCGATAGAAAACTATCGATCAGCTCAACGCGTTTATGTTCCGGTTTCCACACCACATTGTCCCAGGTGGTATCAGTATGATAGGTATCTACTCTATTGATGATACTGTTCTTTATCCGCTTAAGAAGACTACCCGACTTAAAATGATGATGTAAAATTTCTTTTATCTCAGAAGCTTTGACATTTGGATAGCGTTTTACCGAACCATCTTGCAACACAACATCAATTAAAGGTACCTGGTTACAAACCCCTACACAGCCCACTGACTTAATATCAATGCTGATACCCAATTCATCAGATTTCTTCTTCAGTTCCAGGTATATATCTGATGAACCGCTAGCCTGGCAGCATGAGCCCATACCCAGACGCACTTCTCCGGCAATGGAATAATTACCTGCTTTATTTTCTTTTTCTTTATTTGTTTCCTGCTCATCCAGAAAGGTGGCAATAACCTCATTGACCTTACCTGGCAGCACATGACCATATATCTTTTCGTCAATCTGTACAACCGGAGCCAGTGTGCAGCAACCTAAACAGGCTACTTTTTCAATTGAAAAAAGTTGGTCTTCAGTTGTAATCGAATCGCCCTCAATTTTCAGCTCTCTGGTGAAGGCATCGTACACATTATTAGCTCCTTTCACGTGGCAGGCAGTCCCCGCACATACCTTTATCAGATGTTGTCCATAAGGAATATGTCTGAACTGTGAATAGAAAGTGGAAACACTAATCAACTGCGCCCTGTCTATTTCTGTTTTTTCATAAATGCGCTCAATGGCTTCAGAAGCCAGGTAACTAAATTCATCCTGAATGGCTTGCAATAAGGGTATTACTACTTCGGGCGATGTTCCAACCCGTTCAATAATGCCATCTGTTGTCGCTATTATCTGCTCGTAGCTTAGCTTATCGTTATTATCACAATTACATCCGCTCATATTAATTAGCCTCTACGCAATAAATACTATTATTCGTTCGTACCACAATTTTACCATCTGTAAAAGCAGGAGTTGCATAGGTCATTTCCCCAGTTTCAAAGGAATCTAACAAAGCAAATTCATCATTGGCTTTGAAAATATGCATCGTACCATCATTGCTTATTAGGTAAATTCTCCCTTCGGCCATTATTGGTGAAGAATAGAACTCTGCATTCGTTTCATGCTCTTTCTTAAGCTCACCAGTCTCGGTATTAAAGGAAGCCACAACGCCATAGCTTGTCGCGATATATAAATTACTTTCAGTGGCGACAGGGCTTGCCACTTCAGGTAAATAGTCTGATGATTCCCACAGAACCTTTCCATCAGTACCATCGATGGCAACCATGGTAGCATATTCGCTGGCACCATAGATAATCCCGTTATAAGAGCATGCGCTGGCACCAACCTCTCCCATTAAACACTCGACACGCCATAGTTGGTCTCCACTAACAAGGTCATAGGCCGTTATTCCCGGATTTCCCATCAGCACTAATTGAGGCTTATTATTGACCTGAGCTATCATTGGTGAACTCCATGAAATTTTATCTTTTCTTTCCTTCACCCATAGCTCATTACCATTCTCGGTATTTAAAGCATACACCTTATGAGTATTGTTATTGTCGTACTGAACAAAAAGGCTATTACCCTCAATGATTAAGGATGAGGCATATCCATAATGGTTGTCGGGCACACCCAGATTCTTAGCCCATAACTGCTTACCATCCATATCGGTACAAACAAGATCTCCAGTACCAAAAATAGCACACACTTGTAGCCCGTTGGTTGCAACCGATGCCGACGCCAAACCGGTATCATCGGTTGTATCAGGTACCTTGGCAGGTGAACCGGGAATATTTGCCACACTTAATGTCCAAAGGTTTTCTCCGGTATTTAAATCATAACAGAAAAGTTCACGGGCTTCTTCATCACCACCTGTTATAAACACTTTGTGACCATTGATAACAGGTGAGCTTTGTCCTTTGCGTGTAACCTTTGTCTGCCAGGCAATATTCGTTCCATTGGCTAAATCCCATTTGACAGGTAGGTTTTTAGCCTCAGATTTGCCGTTGGAATAATGCCCCCTAAATGCATTACTATTGACTCTGGGCAGAGCTATTTCTTCTTTTACCTCATTTGCAGCAGGAGCTTCCTCACTACATACCTTCTCTTTTACTTCTGTGTCATTCTCTACAACCTGTTCCTTAATCACAGGCTCAACTTCTTCTTTTTCGACAGGTTCCGTATTGCTTGTTTCTACTTCACTCTGTACAGCTTTTGTTTCTATTTCTTCAGCACTTGTCTGAGTTTCATTAGCTGTGGTTTTAATTTCACCATTAACCGGTAATGGAGAAGACTCTTGAGCCTCAACTATTTTCTCTTTTTCAGATATCTCAGCCTTTGCAAGCAATTCCTGCTTGTCTTCAGATGCACTGCTGTTGGTAGGCTGCATCAAAGGAATGCTAAATACAATAAAAACTGCAGCCAGAGCAACTAAACTGATACCGGCAAAACCAATATATTTTCTTGCTGAGGACTGAATAGCCCACTCATCAATCGGATCAATTTCCTTATCAGGAATATCTTTGAAACCGGTAAAATACATGCGAATACAAATAAGAAAAACGGCCAGCATTCCCAATAAAAGATAGACCCCGTTCTTTAAATGATCCATATTTAAAAAATAGGCTTTCCGGGCCATCAAATCCAGTTGTCGAATTTGCTCCTGCAATTCAGGATTATTGGCATTTTGGTCATTTAATTGCTTTAAGGTTTCCACCACTACTGACTGAAGCGGCGACACCTCTTTCACCTGAAAATAGTTGATGATGAGCATTATCGACAATGTGACGATAAAAATTGCCGAAACGGCTGCTATGTTTCTATATATTGTTTGTTTCATCTGCTTGCAATAGGTTTTCAGGTATTATAAATGTATTCTTCGGGCAATAGCTAAAGCATTTTCCACATGCTACACAATCATCGTGCTCTATTTCATATTCCTTTCTCGAACGTTTCACAGATAATTTGATTAAGGCAAGGCCCAGAACCAGTCCAATAAATAATCCTGCAATAAGACTGTAAAACTCAAATTTGGCTTTTACCTGATCTACTTCCTGTTTAAGTTGATGTATTTCTCCTCCCAGACTATAGAATGCTTCCAGTTCAATTGGAATTAAGACCTGCGGATTTGCTTCTTGCTCCACTAACATATTGTAAAGCTTCACATCTTTATGCGCCTTACTAAGTCCCGGACTTGCATAATGCATCACATAGCCCGAAGCACCAATCATCAAAGGAAGAAATATAAAATACATGATAAGCCGTTTGACTCCCTGTAATCGCTCCTCTTTTGTTTTATTCTCATATGGTGGTTTTATTGCATCAACAGGACAGGCATTGTGACACAATTCGCAATTAATACAAGCTTGTTTGGTAATTTGTATTTTCCAGATGGAAACCTTTGAAAACAAACTCAATAAAGCACCATAAGGGCATATAAAGCGACAAAATGGACGACCGGTAAAAACGGACGCAATAAGTAATACCACACCAAACAGTATTAAACCAAAGTCTCCACCCAAGCGAAATATTCCAATGAATGGGTCGTATAAACAGATGATAAAGCTGGTGCGTGTTACCGCATATAAAATGGCAAATATCAGATACAGCCAAGGTATAACTTCCAGTACAGCCGTTACTGATTTTGAAAGCCTGTAGTTGCGGATATTCACTAACTCTTGCAAGGCCCCAAAAGGACATACGCCTGCACAAAAAACACGTCCGAATAAAAAAGCAAAGACAATGGGCAGGATGAAAAACAAAAAGACCGAAAGCGGTATAGCATAAGAAGAATCAACAAATGCTAATGCAACATTTTGAATTGAGCCAATACTACAAACACAACCACTGCGAAAGAACCCAAAGTAAGCCACAGATATAATGGACACCCATATAATTGGCTTACGCGTTTGCTTCTTAATAACTGCCCAGGCAACAAAACTCATTAAGCCTACTAAAAGTATTATGTCGATGACTAGCCAAAGCTGTTCATTGGGTAAAGCATAATGTGCATCGGGATACTGATAGCCAGATTCAAAGTCGGGCTTTGGAAACCTGTTAAGGTTTTGTGCACCGGCATTTGCAAATGCTAATATAGATAATAGAAAAGTGCTTAATTGCTTCATTTAATCTTTCAGTTTATAAGCTTGCGCCAGTGGAACCCTCGAAATAGCATCAGAAGGACATACCTTCGCAATCTCACATTCATTGCAATCTGTACACAAATCGCGTTTTATTTGCAGATAGAGTGAGCCATTACCAAA
This sequence comes from Carboxylicivirga sp. M1479, assembly GCF_007097485.1. Lineage (GTDB taxonomy): Bacteria > Bacteroidota > Bacteroidia > Bacteroidales > Marinilabiliaceae > Carboxylicivirga. The sequence continues at coordinate 12,446 of NZ_VKDE01000015.1, forward strand.
GGCCGTACATCCTTTGACACATTTAGCACAGCCATTGCACAAATCTTCGTCAATGGTATATTCGAAATATGGATCCTCCACAAACTTTCGCTGAATAGCCCCGGTTGGGCACATCAGGTTTTCAGCAGCTGTATTCAAGTCCTTTACATTAGATCGGTAGTAACCGCCACAAAGGTCGCAATAACCGCATATTTTATTGGCATGAATACATTTCACTGCCGACATGGATAATACACAATGTGTTTCACATCGTCCGCAATGTGTACATTTTTGTGGGTCTATCTGCCAGTAATGATCAGCTTCACCATCAACAAACTTATTAATCATCAGTCCACTGGTAGCCAGAATTGAACCACCAGCTACTGTCGTACCCAACATCTTAATAAACTTTCGGCGCTCAATCGGACTCTTTATTTTTTTATCTTCTTTCATAGCCATTAAAATGTTACGCCTTTTCGCAAGGGACAGTCAATTTTGCAAGTCTCACACTTTGAGCTAAGCTGCTTATCCGTACAGTTGTTTGAACTTTTGGACCTGTTTAGCAACAAATAAGCACTTGTTCCTACAATAGCTCCCCCTGCAATGAATGAGCCTGCGACTTCCAGAAACTTTTTTCGCGACATTGATTGTAATTTGCTTTTATTCGAATGCATATAGCTATTTATAAGGACTTTATATTATTCTTTAATTGAAACACCTTTATTTCATTCTTAATGGCCACCATCAACTTCATATCAACAACTTTCAATTGATAAGGCAAGTGTCCGCCTCCCAAAAGCTGGTTGTTGAGTAATAATTTATTCAGATCGCCACTTAAATTGTAACTGCTAATTCGGGGATTGCCCTTCTCTGAAGTGAAGATATTTCCCTCTTGGTCGAAATCTATGTAGGAAGGGTTACAACATCCTGCAAAATAGCCGATATCACCACCCGGCTTGCCAAATGCCGTAATAAAATCACCATCCAATGTATAGGATTCTATCCGGTGCCTACCAGGATTGCTGCAATAAATCGTATCGTTCTTACTGGTGATATCAAAGAATTGACTGGGTATAATAAAATCTACAGGACTATTGATAAAGCGTACAAAATTACCTTCCCGCGTATACTGACAGATATTTTTATTGCTAACATCTGTGACAAATACAAAATCCTTTACAATGCTGAGTCCACAATAATCCGACAAATCGCTACAGGCATCCCACGATAAAAGCAAGTCTCCTTCTAAGGAGTATTGTTCAATAGAAGTAGAATATAAGAGGAAGATGCTCTTACGGTTGATTTTAATGTCGCGTACATTGGATTTTGTATTAAAATCCGATAGTAAATCACCTTGCAGATTATATATTCCTACTTGATTCTCAAATGCCACATAAAAATGTTCATTGAACACATCAAAAGCAATGATACTGTCTTGAGTAGGGATGGTTAAATTATGCTCATAATCACTAGTGAACGAAATTATTGACGGATCTTGTGTTAATACTCTCTCCTCTGTGTTGAAAGATCGAATCACATAGGCTATAAACCCAATCACAATGATGAATATGAAAATATTAACGAATGTCTTTACTGATTTATTCATACGATAAGCAAATTGTCTATGTTTTCATTCTTTTAGTCTCTAAAAACGGCTTCTGCTAAATTATCTTCAGGCACTTAACAATATGTGCATCCCTTATTATCAACATTCCATCGGCATAGGCCATAGGTCCCCAGGCATCTCTGCCATCCATGATACGTTGTTTCTTTACCAGTGTCATCCCATCTGATTCAATTTGATAGACGTATAATTCCCCATCATCCTTCAGAGCGAACAAATAGTCGTTAATCACCAAATATGGTCCCAGGCCAAATTTTTCATCGGCAGCAGATGTCCATAAGGGTGTGTGCAAATCCGATGGCGAATAACTAACCAGCTTACCTCTTAAGCGGCCACCATCTTTAGGCATAACGCTGATCAGTTTACCCTGATGAAAGATTGGCGTTTGCTGTTCACTTGATATCCCTGCATTCGGTTTGTATTTATCCAGAACTTCAGTACTCCACTTATTGCCTGAATTATTCAGCTCAATTAAAACACCTCCCGAACCGTATCCGGCCGTCATATAGAATTGATTATCTGAAATTTGAACAGGAGAAGGTGCGACAACTGAGGGTTGCCATTCATTCATATGCCAAAGAAGACATCCTGTATCTTCCGGCCCTGCTGACACCCCACAAATACCCCCGATTCCAACATACACATAGGTTTTATGATTATCAAATGACATTGGAACCACAGAAGAGTGTGACATCTTATAAGCCGGCGAATTTGGTGTTGTCCAAAGTATTTCACCAGTCAAACAATCCAGTCCGGTCATTAAAACTTCTTTTCCGGCGGGCGCCAGAATCAGCACGCCATCATCAACCAAAGGGCACTGACCGGTATACCAAAACGGCACTTCAGTCGTGTATTCTTTTTGCATGTCTAATGACCATAGCATATCGCCTGATGATGGATCACAACACATCACATGTCCTTCAGGGCCAATGGTAATAATATAGTTCTCGGCAATGAATGGAGTTGTACGCGAGAATCCATGGTTACGTTTAATAGGTACACGATACCATCGTCGCCAAAGCTCCTTGCCAGTCTCCAATGAGAAACAACGCAAAGCATCAGAGCTTAATTTTTCATCGTAATCGAGGAAATAAACCTTACCATTAAATATCACCGGAGAAGCATGTCCTTCACCAGTTTCAACACTCCATATCTCTGGATATAAAGCGGACGGTATTTGAATATCATCCTCGGTACGAATGATATTGTTATGAAGAGGGCCTCTAAATTTCGTCCAATTACCTGATAAGGCAGACGTTTCGTTATCGTACCTCATAAAATATTCACCGATTACAACATCATTTGCAGCACGGGTTTTACCTGCCGGACGATTATCAGCTCCTGGTGCCTGTATAGCGAAATCCAAATTGGCAGGCATTAATTGCCAAGCTGCAATCAGGCTTGTATATACCAACACAGTTACGATGGTAATCGTTTGTATAATCCTTTGTTTATTCACCTTGAATTATCTTCTCTTCGGAAAACCACAATTTAAAATACGGCTCGCCCTATCGTTGGAATATTGTGAAGTATATCGAATACAATTGCGAGCATCTGCCTCACAATTGTATTCGATAATTTCACCTCAACTATTGAATTACTTGATATTATAAGCCATTAAGGTATCACCATGTCTGACAAACAATACGCCATTGTAGATAACAGGGTGTGCCCAATGCTGAGCTGTTCCCATTGTAACAGAAAAACGACTAACAATATCTAGTTTGTCAGGATTTACCTTAGCTAATATAACTTCTCCGCGGTCGGTATACATGTATAGCATTCCATCATTGGAGATAATATTACCCATCGCTAAACCTTTTTCCTGGTATTTAATCTCACCGGTTTTCCAATCTACACAAAACCAATAGCGATTTTTATCACCTGAACCATAGGCATAATCACCAATCTTAACCATCGACCCCATACGGTTATCCAATAATTCAGAGAACCATACTTCTTCAACCAACTTGCCTCCACCAGACAATTTAAGCATTGCCGATCCTTTGCCATATCCACTTGTACAAAGTATCATACCATCGCTGTAAACCGGTGTATTTGCATGAACCGACCAGCGATTTTTCTGCTCTACCGACCATAGTTTAACACCGGACTTGGCATCAACACCAATAATATGGTTGGCTGTCATGGTAACAATTATGTTGTGTTCTTCAATATATAATGGTGAACAATAAGCTGACAAGTCGCCTTCACCAGCCGCGCTCCAAACAAGCTTACCGGTTTTCTTGTTTAAGGCAATTAAATTATGTTTTTCACCACCTGGAGTGGCAATCACCAAATCTTTAACAATTAATGGCGCTTCATTAATTCCCCATGTAATATTCTTACCATCGTATTCCTTAAACAGGTCCTTTTTCCAGACCAGATCAAGTGATTTTTGATTTAAACAATACAAAGTTCCAATTCCGCTTATAATGTAAATTTTACCACTATCAATGGTAACTGTTCCTCGCGGTCCTTCATAATTCTTAGACCATTCGCCACCATATTTAACTTTATCCAATAATTTTCCTGACATATCAAGCACATACAAGTAACCGATGCTATCTGTCATTCCCGTCAGGTATATTTTATCATCATCGATTGCAACGGATGAATGTCCATCACCCAATCCATCATAATGCCATGTTAATTCTGGCCCTTCAGCCGGCCATTGTTTCAATAAGCCTTCTTCGTTGTAAATACCTGTTCTGTCGGTTCCGCGCCATTGAATGTTATCCTGAGCATTCATAAAAGCTGCAAACATCAACAAACATAAGATTAGTACATTTTTCATTTTATCTGGGTTTTAGTAACTGTTCAAAATTTATACTTCATCATTTCGGAGTATTAATAATCGTTTGTCCATTTATACTAATGCTCCTGAGACTATTTTAAACGGTTACCTAGTTATTAATCATTTTCTTATTTCCAATGTTACAAAATACGGTTTTAACTATTCTAATTTGCGTTGGTAATCTTCTTTTTATATTGAGATAAAGCCGTTAATACAAAAGTGATATTGTACATCTCTTCAGAGTACCAAAGTCGTGAGAAATAAAGTCCTATTGGCTCAGGTTTTAACAACTCATTTTGTTTAATCTTTATAAATATATAATCAAATGCTTTATTAAGTATTGCGTGTTCAATGTTTCCAATACCAGATAACGCACTTAGTGCTCTTGCTGTAAAAGTCAATTTTGAAGGAAGACCAATAGCTCCTCCCCATCCACCATCTTCATTTTGAGTACTTATGAGATATGCAACACCTTTTGCAAGCATGTTTTTAGCGATGGGGTGTTCTATATCAGCCAGGTACTCTACTGAAATAGCCGTACCATACACCGGAGCACGTTCATCTTCTGCATCTTGATCTCCAAACCAAAGCGGATACCAACATCCATTATCAGCTTGTTCTATTTGCATCCATTTCAACATTCGAAGCATCCTATCATCACACTTCTTTCGCAGTTCATCAGACAGCTTGTCACGCCATAACTGAAGGGCAAATAATGTATGAGCAGTAATATCAGGACTACTCCGATCGAAAGGTAACTTACCCCAGCCCTTGCAAAACGTCGGTATTCCCCCGTTAGAGTTTTGTAAATGTAATAACCATTCAATGCCCTTGATTACTTCCCTGCTCACTACTCCCTTATCTAATTTATGCAAGGCTACTAAAGCGCCTGCTGTATCATCGGCATCAGGTACAGATCCAGGCAGATTCGTCCACCCCCAGCCACCTTGCCGGGCGCCGGTAAAAGGATGCTGAAAGTTAAAAGCATTTGATTTAATCAAATCAGCGATATGTTCTCCATCTTCCAAATTTCCATCTAAGGCTTTAACACTAAGCGATGTTACCCAAGCCGCCAGATTGGTGTCGATCGGCCACGAACCATCCTCGCGAACAGTATCGCTGAGAAAGCTGACAGCATTTTTAACAGAAACGTGGCTACTATAGCCTGCACCACACATACACATGGTCACAAAACCTGTTAGAGGGGCGGCTTCAAGAAATCCACCATTAGAAGGTTGCAACTTTTGAAGAACTTTTAGTGAGGCAGGGATAAATAATTCCCTCAACTTGTTCCTGCCACCTTTTTTATATCTTAAAATACCAACAGCAATTAATGCGGGTATAGCATAACTGACAACAGGCAACTTAAAGAACCTGAATAGTTTTTGCGGAAAAACAGATACTTCAAAGGGTAATTGAGGGATGTTTTTCCATGAGGTAATTAGTCCCGAAAGCGCACACATAACCAATATTGGAGCAGAAAAAGTTAAATCCTTTCCATAGTATTTTAGTACACCGGTAATTATATGCTGATCTCTTATTCCATTAAACCTTTGCTTAAGATAGTCTTTGGTTTCTTCAGGTGCCTGACCAATAGCATTTAAAGCCGCATAGCTAAGTAATGTTGCCGTCATATTGGATGGACTCTCAATACTGTCGCCCCAGGTACCATCCGGCAGCATCGTACCCTTGAGCCACTCACCAGCTTTTTCAATAATCGCTTGATGCGATTTTTTATCAAACATATAAAGTGCAAACAGAGCAACTGAAGTAGATATGGCACTCGACGATAACAAGCCTGTCCATATATCACCATTCTTCGGGCGTCTTTTCATCAACTCCCTACTTACATACTCTATTGTTTCATTTACTTTATCGTTTTGCATCTGAATTATTTGATTGGGCCGCACCTAAAGCTAACAAACCATAAAAACAATATTCGACGTCACTTTCAGCATCTAAAAGTGTTGCAATAAAACCACCTGATTCTGACCAATGCGCTTCAATAAAGTCGTGTGCCTCATAATTAGGAGACTGCTGGTAGCATCGCAAGATAAATAAAGCGGTAGCTGTGGACAGTAAATCAGGAACTGGTGATGAACCTGTTGCCAGAAAGCCTCCTGAAACATGTTGTTGCTTCTTAACAAACTCCAGGCTATTGTCGAATTGATAATTAGTTATCTGTCCAAGAACAGATAAGGCGGCAGCACTGGCATTGGTAGTTGCAGCACTACCTCCCTTAACATTCATATACCCTCCTTCGTCAAGTTGATATACTTTAAGGGCCCTATTTACATTCTCGCTATCATTGAGCTTGTTACCCGTATCTTCCAACAATGACAACCATATATACTGCGTATAAGGTGCATTAATATCGTCATGAGGTACATTCCTGAATGACTCAAGTGGTTTAATAGTCTGTTTTCTATGAGTCTTCAACCAGGTAAGTAAGCTTCCTTTAGACATAAGATAATGCAGTAGCTGACAACGTTTGAAAGATGCGTAATGAATTAAATCCAATTCATTTTCATTAAAGACGGATAAGTATTCAGCCATTTTTTTTGTGTTCAATTTAATATTGAGCACAAAACACAACATCCAGCCAAAGGCCGTATAGTACATATCTGATTTCCCCGACTTATCTTTGAAAGATTGATCTTCAAGCAATTGCGATTGAATAAATGCAGATAAGTGATTCAAGGCGTCTTCCCCAAGCTGCCTTTTACCATTATTAAGTGTTTCTAATATTTTTGCTGAAATGGAGTGCATTAAATTATTTTAGAATCCTTCCGGTAACACGGAACAACAATCTTTTTAATTCTATATTACTAATATCATTCAATACCAGGAGAGCTTCCCCGTGATATTTATCAACCATAGACTCCACCCGTTTAATAGCAGAGTTGAGCTCTTGCTCATTATTTCCAGAACGTAAAAATTGTTTTAAGTCATCAGTGTGTAAAAGCTTTTTAGTAAACGACTTGTCTGAATTAGCTTCACAAATAGCAGCCAGTATTGCAGATGGTCTGAGGCTAATAAATTCATCCGTATCAAAATCAGCAATATCATCTTTTAGCTGGTAGGCAATACCCAAGGCATTAGAGTATTTGCTTAAAATTTGTAGCGTAGCTTCGTCAGCACCAGAGCACATTGCCCCAATCAACAAAGAGACTTCAAAAGCAGGTACTGTTTTATGTCGAAAGATGTCCAACACCTCATCCATATTTAATGATTGAGGGCTATTGCACCATTCAAATTCCAAGCCTTGCCCTTTACACAAAGCAATGTGGGCATCTGATGCGACCTTAACCAGGTTAGACTGCTCGCACATAGCCAATAATCGGTATCCCTCACCCAAATACATATCACCTACATTGATAGCTATTGGTACTCCATATGTTGCATTAACCGTTTCTTTATCGTAGCGAAGAAGATCACCATCCTGTATATCATCGTGAACCAATGAAGCCTTGTGAAAACATTCAATGGCAACAGCCGCCTGATGCACTTTTTCGGGTAATTCATTTTTACCAGCCACAGCCATATAAGTAGCGGCTAACAAGTATGGGCGCCAACGTTTTCCATCTCCCCCCATCCACTGCCTGACAATATTTGAGGTCAGGTCAGTATGCGATGAAAGGATATTATTGAGCTGTTCTTTTTCAAACCAGGTTTTGATCTTGGTTTTTAGGAAGTCATAATCCAGAAAGTTAGCATCTGACTCCGACTTCATTTCCAACATCTGATAGACATATGATTCATCAACAGACGTGTTTTTACAACCATCTCCATTGAGTGGAATCGCTAATCCGGGAACAGCATTATTGATTAACAAAGGAAAGGCCTTTTCTAAAGAATCCAGACAGCTCACCCCAATGACGGCATCAACAACGCCGCTTTCAACAAGTCCAACAACAGAGGTGAAGCCTTCTGCAACCAAACTCATCATACCCAATTGTTCGGCGCGTGTTTGCAAGTCAGGTATATTACATTGACTACACATATTACAGAGCAAGCCTAAATCATCAACCTCAGCCTGACAACTTTTGGTATTGCTCAAGCATTTTGGGAGTAAGAGAATCCGTTTATTGAAAGGCACAGAAGCAACGGTATCTTTCCAAACACAATTGTTTATTTCTACCATTAGCCATCCCTTAATTCCACTTTTAAGCTGAAGCTTTTGAATCAATTGACTGGTTAAATCAGATAACAAATCCATTGAGACAGGTGGAACCAACTTGTGCTCACTCACATAATCACGAATGCTTTCCCTTAGTGCTAATCGTTCTTGTAGCGTTGCAGGTACCTCAAACTTAATTTGAGTAATGTCCATATTGTTTGAATCTTTAACCATAAGCTCCAAATCCAAAAAAGTACTTCTTTTTCATTGCTTTATAAAGCGGGTTCACCTCCGGGACTTCTTTCCCTTTTTGGTCGTGACCGGCCACTGGGCTCATATCTTTAAATTCCTGTAAGACTGTTTGACGTGTTGAAGAATCTATCGCCTGATGTTTCTCCACAAAGCTTACCAATTTTTGAGGATTTTCGAGCAAAATACACCCTCGGCTGGTTTCGGCCGTCATCGCTCTTAAATCAGCCATGAATTGTGAATTCTCAAAAACGTCCGTTAAATTAGAACCATCTTCATTGATAAAATCACGCGCCATTTGCAAAGGCGGACAGAACTCCACAGCTCCTCCAGGAGATATATGATGACTCATACCTGTAGCAGCCGGACAAAGAGCGTTCCCCTCGTCGTCCCAATAGGTATCAATAACCATAAGTGGTGCCGATTTACGTTGCTCCACAATGAACTTACGTAAATCTAATATTTCATCTTCATCAAGGGCATTGGTAGGATTAGGATTTGCACCAACAGGTCGGTATATGTAATACCAGAGATAGTGAACACCTTCTTTTGCCAATCGCTCAATATATTTTCTATTAACTAAATCATTATAGTTGCCCTTGCAAATACTCGCTGCCGCACCAAAAAACAGTTTCGCTTTTTTACAAGCCTTAAGCCCTTCAATGGTCTTATGAAACACATCATCTTTTCCCCTACGTTCTTCACTCTCCTGTTCCAAGCCTTCAATACTAATCAGCGGTGTGATGTTACCCAACTTTTTCATGCGCATGGCTACATCTTCTGTTATTAGCATACCATTGGTAAAAAGCTGGAAATAGCAATCTGAGTGTTTTTCAATAATATCGAATAAACCTTTGTATAACAAAGGCTCACCTCCAAGTATCCCGAAGAAATAGGAACCTTTCTTTTTACTCTCTGTGATAATGCCATCGAGTTGTTGTAAGCTTAATGATTTTGTTCCCCCGGCTGTTACCCAGCAACCACTGCAACTTAAATTGCATTTTTCGGTCACTGATATCATTATAAAAGCAGGAAAAAATGGTTTCCCTTGCGCCTGACGCTTCTCAAATTGTCTGATATTAATAAAGTTTCTCCATGCGAAATTGTACATTAGTTTCCATACCAGGCGAGGTGAGCACTCCAATGGTACCCTTAATGCTGTTCTTATATTAGTAATGTATTCTTTAATAGTCATTACTTATCTTTTTTTAGCATTGAAAAACGACTACGATTTTGTTGCAAACGATACTGTAGGCGTTTTTGATACATCTCCTCCATGTCGTCTTCTGTAAAAACTTCCTCTATCTCTGTACCACCATTTATAGGCGATTTATCATACTTAGGGAACACAATGGCTTTTCCCGGACACATCCTGGCACAAGCCGGACAATTGTTTTTACAATTATTTGGTTGAGTAACTTTTACCTTTTTATTCTCGACTGTATAAACGCCAAAGAGGCAAAAATCGAAGCACTTGGCACATTCTGTACATTTGCTTTTATCAATAACAGGATACCAGGCATCCTTACTCTCGTACACAGGCATTGTTTCTATCTCTTTCAAAATATCTTCGGGCCGATGTTCAGTTGATTTGTCTGATATATTAAACGATGCTAATACTTCCTTTGTATCTTTTTTACGTGCCTCGATGATAGTGCCAGGTTTTATCCCCAGCCAATCCATGTGTGATTGCACCACTCGTTGATGACAGGCAATGATGGTACCTTGCGCAAGTTGTTTTACTTTTTCAGGTTCATCAGCAACCAATCGACATAAATCATCAACAATAGCAACATTATGCCCATCGTTTCGTAGTGCCGCAACTATGTCAGCAGTATCTGAGTCTAGCATAAAAGAGCGTGACCGACATGCACAAATTGTTATATTCTCCATTTTCATTTCTTTGTTAAGCCAATGAACATTCAACTCTTCACTACTCGGCAGATGCAATACCCGAATCGGTTTTTACCTTATAAACCATCAAAACTTCTCCATGACGGATATACATTTTACCATCGCGTATAACAGGGTGCGACCAATGAGGACCGGTTCCTTTGTCAACTTTAAATTCGCTGATGACATCCAGTTTATCTGCACTTGGTTTTACTAATCCAATGTTGCCAGCCTTCTCTTCATAGAAATACAACATGTTATCAGCCGAAATAATCGAACCTTTATTGTGCCACTCTTCTATCCATTGGGTCTCACCTGAATTCCAATCCACACATACCCAGTCGCCATTGGCATTATTTTCATAATTGGAACTAAACAGATGGTCTCCCAAAAGCACCACTCCGCCATGATGCGGATCAATATCTTTGTTATTCCACACCACTTCGGTCTGTGAAGCATCTTCATTCAACTTTAACATCACTGAGGTGTGGTTATAACCACTGCAAACAAAGATTTGTCCATTACGATAGATAGGTGTGTTGGCATGGTTTTTTCTCATTCGTTTACCGGTATTTTCATTCATACCTGCGTAATCGACCTTCCATAGTAGCTGGCCTTTTTCAGCATCCACACCGATAATATGATTTTCAGTAAGCGTTACAATTAATTCCCGACCACCATGCTTCACCAATACAGGATTCACATAATGCGTTGCTTCATTCACCGCTTCAGCTTTCCAAATAAGCTTACCAGATTTCAGGTTATATGCTACCAAAGAAGCCACATCGCCTCCCGGACTCACAATAACTTTATCATCGACAATTAATGGTGATTCAGATACACCAAAACGCGGGAATACGCCTTTAAATCGTTCGTAATGATTATCAGACCAAAGTATTTTTCCCTTTTTATTGACACAAACAATTTCGCCACTACCACTCACCAGGAATATTTTTCCATTATAATAAGTTGGCGTGCTACGTGCATCGGTATATGATCGGAACCATGATTTTCCAAAAGGAGTTTCCCAGATTTTTTCTCCTTCAAAATTTAAGGCTGTTATGACATCAATGGTATCTTTTCTTCCGGTAATATAGATAGCGTCTTCGGTAACTGTTGCCGATGAGTATCCCATGCCTAAGCCTTCGGAGGACCATAATAATTCAGGTCCACTCTCTGCCCATTGTTTTAATAATCCAGTTTCATTGTATACGCCCGTGCGTTCTGCTCCGCGCCAATCATGAAGTTGAGCAACAACAATACCATTAACAACAACGATAAGGAAAAATGAGAATAGTGATCTTTTTAGATTGTTCATAAATCTGTCTTTTGGGGGTTATTTTTCTCGGTGCATTTAATTTTAAAACTAACACATGCGAGCTAATGCTGTAAAAATAATATACAAAATTAGATATGCAGTAGTAGAAGCCTCTTTTAACAAAAATTTCACAAGTCTAATAAACTTCAGAAAAAACCTACATAAGCATTTGCTGGCAAAGCCAATCAATAACAACTATATAAATTCCATATGATTAATTACTATCATTACATATTGAATGTTTTCTCTAATATTATTTTTACAAAAAGTAAGTTTTGGAATTTATATGCAATACTTTTTTTTACTCATGCTTAACGCGAATTTGTGATCGGCCATGGTTTATTGCAAAAGTATTCGGTATAAACACATAGTAATCAATCAAATACATTTTCTTTCCTAACACAAGGCTAACAGCAAAAGCTTGTGTTATTGCGTACAGAAAAATACAATATTAAACACTGTTTAAAAAAATATGTAACATCAAGAGTTTCTGTTAATTATTACTGTACCCTTTAATGACACGATTTCACAAAGTGTATAAATTTTAAAAAAATATAGAGGATTCAGATAATTATAGCTGGACCCTTTGTTTAAATATAACCAATAGCTAATTAAAACATTGCCCGAGCGTCTAATACACGTTGACCACTTTTTGTTTCATACCAAGTTGCTAGATATACAGATTAATAACAGCCTGACATATTAAAATTAAGGCTTTATGTTCTGTATAATTAGTACTTATTTTATTCAAGTTATCAACCAGGTTAGTGGAGTACTGTTTTTAAAATGGGCACCAATATTAATAAAAAAAGGTCACCGCAACAGTGACCTTTCCGGCGAGTATTAAACTCACCTACTTCGAACAATAAATTTTAACTACTCATTTACAAAAACCATTAATGGCTGTGCCAAACCTGAAGCAAAATCGTTCAGATATTGTTCCCATTGGTTTTGTGTGTATTGCTTACTGCCACTCCAGGTAAATCCAGCATAAAACTCCACTTTACCTTCAATCACCTTAAGGTGCATCAAGGCATGGCTTTCGTCTTTTACGTCTGATTTAATATGAGAAGTTCCTACCATATATTTAGGGTGTGCAACAATAGCCGAACTTAACTCTTCTCCCGTATGTGATGTATGGTAATTTATCCATGTAGCATTCTGCGTAACCTCTCCTAGTTGATCATGTAGTGTTAAACCAACAGTTAAAGTATCGGTTCCTTCCACTTCAATTATATACTTGGTAAAATTAGTTCCTAAATGAATAGAAACATGTTTAGTTTCTTTTACAGGTGAGGATCCTACCTCATAAGGAGCATAATTCAAGGTAAATTCAGTTACTAATGGTCCCTTGTTACCAATTTTATAATCAGTGAAGTTTTTAGCCGCAATAAGTTTACCATCAAACATAACTCCTGTTCCACCGCAACCTCGACTTGGTCCGACATGGTAATTATCCAATCCTTCACCATGGTCGATATGGTAATAACCAGGTTCATTAATATTGCCCAGATACCACTTGTCAATGATTGAGTAATCAACTTTTTTCAACCAACAGTCAATCCCACTCGATAGCGTTCCACCCTTTTCGCCAGCTTCAGCTATACGCTGTGCTTCTGGCCCATAGGTGCGAAAGGCAACTCTATCATTCTCCCAGGCAAAATCATCGGTACGCTCTGGTACAAAACGTGCAAAGGTTTTCACATTGTTATCATTAGCTTTACCATTTCCAGGTGAAATAGTAAATACCTTCTGTTCTTTTGCATCTAATTGGACTATAAAAGCTATGCCATCTATTTCATTATCACCATTGGTATCCAATAACTGGCTCTGTATTTCCTCATCACTAGCTTGATCTTTGACCACCAATTGCATTTTATCAAGATTGCTATCGATCAAGCTTACTTTAACCAATTCGTTTGCTCGAATCATATCAGTAGGATTACTTACTGATACTTGAAGTTGTTGTTGGCTACAGCTGCTCATAAAGAGCAGAACTGCAACAAACAATATTGAGACTATTTGCTTCATAACTATTCTGTTATATCGTTTTCGCCCTTCACGTAACCAAAGTTGGCCAAAATACCACCATCAACATAAAGAACATGACCGTTAACAAACTCGCTCGCTTTAGAGGCTAAGAACAAGGCTGCATTACCAATATCTTCTGGTTCGCCCCAACGTGCAGCAGGCGTACGCATCATTACTAAATCATTAAATGGATGATCACCTTCACGAATTTCTGCGGTTTGAGAAGTCGCAATATAACCTGGTCCGATACCATTGATTTGAACACCATACTTAGCCCACTCGCAGCACATATTAGCGGTTAACAACTTTAAACCTCCTTTGGCAGCAGCATAAGCCGATACAGAGTTACGACCGTATACGCTCATCATCGAACACATATTGATGATTTTACCAGCACGCTTTTTAATCATCCCAGGAGCCACACGCTTTGCCACAATTAATGGCGCAATCAAGTCAACATCAATCACCTGTTTGAAATCTGCAATCGGCATATCAAGAATTGGAATACGTTTGATGATACCCGCATTGTTAACCAAGATATCAACACCGCCTAAATCCTTTTCTATTTGGCTTATTCCTTTATCAACTTCTTCTTCATTTGTTACATTAAATACCAAAGTATATACATCAATACCAACCTTGGCATACTCAGCTTTGCATGCCTCCAATTTCTCTTCCGACAAATCGTTAACACAAACTTTAGCACCAGCTTGACCTAATACTTTTCCAATGGCCATTCCAATACCATGAGTTCCCCCGGTGATTAGTGCGACTTTTCCTTCTAATCCAAATAATTTGTTTATCATGAGTTTTCGTTTTAATAATTAAACAATGTGAAATTACGAGCTTAACGTAATTCGTCTGGCTGAATATGATCCATATCGGTATAATCAAGGTTTTCGCCTCCCATACCCCAAATAAAACAGTAATTGCTGGTTCCAACTCCCGAGTGAATTCCCCATTCAGGTGAGAAGACAGCTTGCTCATTGTGGATAAATAAATGACGTGTTTCCGTTGGTTCTCCCATTAGATGGCAGACAGCTTGACCTTTTGGCACTTCAAAATAAAAATAAGCTTCCATCCGGCGGTCGTGAGTATGACTTGGCATAGTATTCCACACCGAACCTTCATGTAATTCAGTTAAGCCCATTACTAATTGACACGAATCGACAATACCAGGTACGATTAACTGATAGATGGTACGCTCATTACTTGTAGCCTGCGATCCTAAATTAAGTATGTTCGCTTTATCTTTATTAACAACTGTTGTTGCGTACTCTTTATGAGCAGGTGTTGAGCTTAAGTAAAATTTAGCAGGATTGTTTTTGTCAACACTGGCAAACTTTACTTCTTTGCTACCACGACCAATATAAATAGCCTCTTTATTCTTCAACTCATACTCTACGCCATCAACGGTAACAATACCATCACCAGCAATGTTGATAGCTCCTAACTCTCGACGCTCACAAAAATACTCCGATTTAATGGCATCAATAGTTTCCATCACTAATTCCTGATCCACAGGAAATGCTCCACCAAGAATATAACGTTCGTACTGGGAGTAGCTCAGGTTGATTTCGTCTTTCACAAACAATGTCTCAACCAAAAACTCTTTTCTTAATTTCTCTGTATCGTAATTTTTAACGTCTCCCGGATGACAGGCTCTGCGACGGTCATATTTTATTGTTGTCATATCTATAATATTTAAATATTATTCTTTTATTAGATTTAAATTCTCATCAAGTGGTGTCATTTTAGGCACAAGCAATTGTACAATTCCTAAAAGAACTAAATACATAGCACCACCAATGAGGAATGCCCAGAAGTAACCGGTATTTCCGGCACTATCAAGAACAGTACCTAAGGCAACATCGGCAAGAGCGGCAGCCGCTACACCAACCATACCACCAATACCCGTTACAGAAGCAACTGCTTTTTTAGGGAATATATCTGATACTATTGTGAAAATATTCGCCATCCATGCCTGGTGACCAGCCGCACCAATTCCTATCAAAACAACCGCTACATACAAGCTGTCGGCAAAAGCCACGTAACTTACCGGTAGAATAATTAATGCACAAGCCAACATGGTTCTCTTACGTGCTTTATTAACAGACCATCCTTTGTTCATAAAATACCCGGATATCCATCCACCCATTATACTACCACCGTCTGCCAGAGCATAAATAATCAAGAATGGTAGTCCCATGCTTTTAATATCTATTCCAAAAGTAGAAGCCATATATTTTGCTCCCCAGAATAAATAGAAGAACCAAACCGCATCAGAAATTTTTGCAACAGCAAAAGCCCATGTTTGACGTTTTGGTAACACTTTACCCCAAGAAATTTTTTCTGTACTTTCAGTAACCACCTCATCTGAGTTGATATATGCCAGCTCCTCCTTTGATATGTTTGGATTATCTGCAGGTTTTTTATAAACCTTTAACCATAATACAACCCAAATTGAACTTAAAGCCCCTGTAATTAGAAACGGAATTTTCCAGCCTTCACCAGTGTGCTTATCTACTATAGCTCCAACAACAAATGGAGCTGCAATAGCACCAATACTTGTAGCAGCATTGTATAAACCCGTTGCAAACGCACGTTCTTTTTTAGGGAAATATTCAGCAACAGTTTTATTTGCAGCAGGAAAGTGCCCCGCTTCACCAAAACCTAAACCAAAACGGGCAACAGCAAATAAACCAACACTGGTAATTGTCATATTAAAAAGAGTAATCTCTTGTACGACCAATGCATGTCCCATACCAAATAAACTCCATATGCCGATGGCCAGCATATAACCTTTTTTAGTTCCAAGGCGATCGATAATACCACCCATGGTTAGCATACCAATTCCATATGCTACTTTAAAGGCAATAACAATTGTTGCATAGTCAGTATTAGTCCATCCAAACACATCTTCTAATATGGGCGCCATAACACCAATAATACTTCTATCGAAGTAATTAATGGTTGTTGCGAAAACCAGCATCAATAAAATTCGATAGCGGTACTTCGTTTTAACATCTGTTGATTTTGTCATAATCTTATATTTAGCTTTTTATACTAATAATTGTATCAATCAATTCTTTGACTTTAGCCTCTAGTGAATTCCAGTCTTTATTGTCCATTATTTCTTTTGGAAATAAATTAGAGCCCATACCCACACATGTGACGCCTGCTTCAAACCATTCTTTTAAGTTTTCTTTTTCACAAGAAACACCACCAGTAGGCATAATATCGGTCCACGGCATAGGTGCTTTAACAGCCTTTACAAAAGATGGACCTCCCACTTCAGAAGCTGGAAATACCTTCACTACTTCTGCACCCAACTCTTGTGCTTTATTAATCTCTGAAATAGTTCCACAGCCAGGCGACCACATTATTTTACGACGATTACAAACTTTAACCATCTGTTCGTTTAAAAGTGGTGATACAATGAAATTAGCACCATTCTGAATGTATAACGCTGTTGTACCTTCTTCAACTATTGAGCCTGCACCCATAATCATACCTGGTAATTCTGCCAAAGCATATTTATTTATCTCAGTAAATAACTCGTGAGCAAAATCACCACGATTCACAAACTCAAATACTCGGATACCTCCATTGTAGCAGGCTTTAACAACTGCCTTACAAACATCTAGATTTGCATGATAAAAAACTGGAACAACACCCGTTTCTTTCATTGCCTGATAAACCTCTACTCTTGTATACTTTGCCATTTGTTTATATTGTAATGTGATTAGGCTGTGCTGAATTCTTTCCTTCAAACTTTCCTTCAGCACAGCCTAAGCCACCAAGATTGTTATCTACTTACTCTTCCTGAAGCATCTCCTGACATCAGTTTTTCAACTTCTTCAACTGTTACTAAATTATAATCACCCGGTATGGTATGCTTTAAGCAAGAAGCTGCGGTTGCAAACTCCAATGCTTTTTGGTCATCTCCTTCGTAACTTAATAAGCCATAAATTAAACCTCCCATAAAAGAATCACCACCTCCAACACGATCTACAATGTGGGTGATATCGTAATCAGCCGCTTTGAATAAGGTTTCACCATCGTATAGTACGCCCGACCAAGTATTGTGGTTAGCATTGATCGAACCACGAAGCGTGGTAATCACTTTCTTAACACGTGGATATAATTTCATGATCTGTTGTGAAACACTACGATATGCTTCTGCTTCAACATGTCCACTGGTCACATCCATGCCTTCAGGATGAATACCAAGTACCATAGCAGCATCTTCTTCGTTACCAAGCACAATATCGCATCCGGCAACTAACTCAGGCATCACATCAGAAGCTAGCTTACCATATTTCCAAAGGTTCTTGCGGTAATTTAAATCACACGAAACAGTCACACCTAGGCGGTTTGCAGCCTGTATAGCCTCTAAACATGCGTCAGCTGCTCCTTGCGAAACAGCAGGTGTAATACCTGTCCAATGGAAAAAAGAAGCATCTTTCAATACTTCATCCCAATTAACCATGCCTTTTTCAATACTTGAGAAAGATGAGTATGCGCGATCATAAACAACTTTACTTGCACGTGCAACAGCACCTGTCTCTAAAAAATAGATCCCCAAACGTTCACCACCATAGAGTATTTTACTGGTATCAACTCCGAACTTACGTAACTCCTTCATACAAGAGTCACCCAAATCATTCTTTGGTAATCGAGTAACCAAGCTCGCATCAATACCATAATTTGCTAATGAATAAGCCACATTGGCCTCTCCGCCTCCATAACACATTTCTAACTCTTTTGCTTGCGAAAAGCGTTGATAACCTGGTGTAGACAATCGAAGCATAATCTCTCCGAATGCGATCACTTTTTTGGACATAATATATATTCTTTAAAATTGCTCTTTATTTGATGATTGACGCCATTCAACCTTAACCGGAACAACTTTGGTTGTATTTAGCTTCTTATCTTTAATACACTCTAACATCGATTGAGCTGCGATACGTCCCATTTCTTCACCATCCTGATTAACCGTTGACATAGATGGCGACATTAACTCCGCAAATGGTTCATCTCCAAATCCTACAACACAAACCTCACTAGGAATGCTAATATTATTCTTCAGTAAGCATTCTATTGTACCAAGAGCGGCGTAGTCCCCAGCACATACCAGAGCATCAAATTCCTTTTTTCCAACAATATCGTTTATTGCATCAAATCCTGAGCTACGAGTTAAGGCATTGTCGATGATTGTTACTTCTAGCTTTGGCACCTTAGCTTCTTCAATAGCATCTAAAAAACCATTTTTACGTTGTTTATATATATGTGCATTATCATTACCGGTAAGGTGTATGAATTTACGACAACCTTTTTTTATTAAATTCTGTGTAACTATGTATGATCCTTTATAATTATCATTAATGATTTTTGGACCATCTAGCAATTCGTTAACTCGATCAAATTGTACCAATGGCATTTGGGAACTAACACGCTGGAGATGTTCAAAATCGTTTGTTTCTATGGAGTGAGAAATGATAATACCTGCAACTCGACTATTAAACAAGGTATCAATAGCTTTAACTTCATTATCAAACCTTTCAGATGTTTGAATAATAGTTAAATTATATCCTGCCTGATTAAGTACTTCTTCAACACCTCCAATAACATTGCTAAAAAAATGACGATTGATGCGTGGTACAACCATTCCAATGGTATCACTTGTTCCCTTGCGAAGCGACGATGCAATAACATTAGGTTGATAGCCCATTTCATTAGCCGTTCGCTTGACAAGTTCGCGCGTTTTAATGCTCACCCTTTCATTATCAGCCAAGGCTCTTGAAACTGTGGACGGGGTAACCTTTAATTTTTTTGCAATATCTACAATTGTGACTTTCATATAAAATACAAACGTTTGCGCAAAAATACAAACGTTTGTATTTTTTGCAAAATATTATGCCTTTTTTTTAAGATACGTAATTATAGCAAATCGATTACCCCTTCATTTACAAAGCTCTAGGTGAGTTAATAATAAGATCTTTTATTTCACAAATTGCATCATTTTTCGCTTTCCATTGTATTTTAACCTTAGAAGAAATAGACCGAATTGAAGTTGCCCAACATAGATAAGTATATATTACTCCAACGCAAACAATTCATAGTTATCCACACATAGAGTAGTAAAATTACCTGCCCCAATTATTGCAAAAACAAGGGTCCATCGATGTCCTTATCCCCCGTCGACAACCCTTCATACTACACTTTAGCAGCCCATTTTTAGTATTTATTTCTTAGGTATTCAAATAGTGCTGACCACCAATGGTCACTGTTATGGTTCTTAATCGACGATCGACGGATACTGAGCGATGCCGAAATGAACCTATCATGTTCCCCGCGCTCGGCAATAGGCTTGCTTATAAAATTAAGAGCGTATGACATTTTAGATTGAGAAATATGAATAGATGCTGATGCCTATGCAACATTGGCATAATCAACCTGATTTAAAGCTTCTTCCCATGAAGTGCCATCAAGTGTGATAAACTAATGCCTGTATTTCAAATTGTAACCACTTTATTTTTAATGGCCCAAATAATTAAACCAGCATTATTTTTTGTATTTGTTTTATTCATTAAACGGCGTTTGTTCGATTCAATAGTGGCGAGAGTAACAAACATTTTCTTTGCTAGTTCCTGGTTAGTTAGGCCTTGGCAAATTAACTCGAGCAGGTTCACTTGGTGCTCAGTGAGATTGAGTAAATCTTTTTTATCCTGAACTATTTCTTCTTCCAGACCATGAATATTTACGATAATAGAGTGTAATAAATCAGGTGAAAAGAAATTACCATCATGGTGTACTTCACGCACAGCCTCTTCCAATTCATCGGGCGTGGATTGCTTAAGTACAAAGCCTTTAGCCCCGGCAGTTACCATACTATAATAATATTTACGGTCGGAATAAACTGATAAGGCTATTATTTTCATTTCGGGACGCAAGCTGACAGCCAACTTGGTAGCATCAATACCGTCCATAACAGGCATGCCGATATCCATTAAAACAATGTCAACATCCAAGTTCAAAAGGTCATCGGTGAACTCTTTACCATTGCTGTACTCAGCTATAATTTCAAAATCATCAACTGAATTAATCAGCAGCTTTAAGCCCTCCTGAATCATTGGTAAATCCTCTACTATAGCAATTTTTATCATAAATATGTCTTTTTAAAAGTGGCTTCAACTTGCACCCCTTTATCCTTGCTCGAAATAAAAGAAAATTGACCACCTAACTTTTCAATCCTGTTTTCGAGGTTTATCAGCCCCAGTCCTTTGGCAGAATTCCGTTCAGCTGTATAATCAAATCCAATCCCATTGTCGGTATAAGTTAGCTTTAAAGTGCTTTCTTCTTGTATTATTTTAATGCGAACAGCAGTGGCCTTTGCATACTTTATTGTGTTGTTGATCAACTCTGTTAATAAGCGATACATAACAAACTCAATGACCTCATTTGTACGACCATTCAGGTTTGTATCAATCGAAAATTCAATATCATAAATGGGCTTTAACTTTTCGCAGAAAGCACGTACGGCCTGTACTAAGCCATATTTTGCTAAAATATCGGGACTAATATTGTTTGATATTTCACGAATACTTTTAATGGATTCATTTAACAGTTGTTTAATGCGATCATTATACTCTACCACTTTATCTTTATCCGTTTCGTTGCGCAAAATATGCAGATAACCTAAAGTTGTTGAAAGAACTGGAACCAATCCATCGTGCAGCTCTATGGCAAACCTTGAGCGCTCACCTTCTTCAGACCTAATCATGGTACTTAAGATCTCTGTCTCCTGTCTTTTCTTCTCACCGATATCACGCACAACAGACCAAATTATTTCCTTATCCTCTTCCTTAAACTTATATATCACAAAATCTGAGTAAATTAATCGGCCATCTTTTCTAACTCCATCAATTTCGATACTTTTAGAGCCAATATGATTTTCAGAGTCCAGTTTATGAATCAATTCATGCATATCAATGGTTTTGTCAAGCATTGGGACATCGTGAAAGTGTCCAATCACTTCTTCTTTCGGATATCCAATAAAATCACAATACGCCTGATTACAATCGATAACATTAAGATTTTCATCATGAAAAACAATACCATCAACACTCCCTTCAAAAATTGATCTATAACGCTTCTCACTTTGTATTAGTTTCTTCTCTGCATTTTCCTGTCGGGTAATATTAATAGAGATAGCACCAACAAGCACCTCATCTTTTTCATTAAAAAGGGGAAATTTAATTACATCATAGTATTCAACTTCATCATTTTCAAGCTTAACACTTACTTTCTCTTTCACTAACTCCCTTTTCCCCACAACGCGTAAATCCATCTGATCCATCAATTTAACAATATCATTTGAAAACACATCCCTGGCTGTCATACCAACAAACTCATCTCGTTTTACACCTGCTAAATTTAACAGCGATTTATTTCCAAACACATATTCCTGATTTTGATCTTTTATTGATACGTGAAATGGATAGGCATCCATAAAAGAGGTAAATTGATTATTTTGATAGCGAACCTTCTTAAGAGTATCCTGTAATTCGGTGGAATAATCAACAACTCTTTTAATCGCTTTAATGTACAAGACATAATACAAATTTAACATATAGCCCAAATAGGAGAGCGCAATTGCGTAAAAGAAACCATGAGCAAACCACATGAATAAGTCATCCATGTATTCATCAAAATCCACAGCGTCGGTAAGAAAAGAAACTTCATGTAAAATGGCGATGGTGAAATAACCCATAAAATATAACACTGAGTATGCTAGTGCTAGGCGTTTACTATATAAAATCAGAGGGAGAAAATTAACCGCAAAAAGGATGAATGCCGCACCGGTAAATGAAAAGTTGATAAGCGTTGCAAAGGATACAATAAGTACCATTACTGTCAATACATGGATGATGACGGAATAGTTTGCCTTTTTTCGAAATATCAAGAGGCCTATGGCAAAAAGAACCAAGAAAATGTGCAGATAAAACACGTTCAACCACCCAAAGTAGAAAATACGAAGTAAGGAAAGAAGCGCTCCTGGCAAATACGTCAATGCGGCCGCCAATACTGCCGTATTTATTACCTTTTGCTTTAGTTCGTCTAATTCTTGTTTAAAAACGACCATGTATAATTTAAATGATTATTTCTTTAGTTTCGTTCCTTCCACTCCCCTCAACCATATTTTGAAATACACAAACTAAAGATAGATAACGCGTTTAAGTATTCCAAATTGAGATATTCCAGAAGATTAATCGGCAGTGGCAATAGAGCCGTAACAAGAAACAAACGTGACCCATGGCTTTTCGATTAATACTATTGAATACAATCTGTATCTATAAAAGATATCAGAAGTAAGACCATTGATAGCTCATCCTTTAGTTGAGGCCAATAAAAAAGAGAACAAATACATTATCTATTCTCTTTAAATACTCTATTTATAAATCAATGATCCTGATAAACTACTATATTCTCAATGGAAATTTCAAAAGGAACATCATGCTTCGACAAGAATTGGCTCCGACTTAATGCGTTGTCGATTATATTCCTGTCCAGTTTCAATTAAAGCTTTCCAGTCCCCTGGATAATCTAACGCAAATTGTACTTTAAGCCCCTTATAATTATACATTAGTCCTACACCAACCAAACCCCAATGTCGAAGAATTTTAATATCAGAAATATCATTAATTTCAAACACTTCTTCCTTATTGCTATCCAAGCTCTTAAAGAGTAATTTTTTATTAGTTAAAAATACCTTACCAAGTTCATTATTAAAATTGAAACATCTGGCTGGACCTTCAGTTAAAATTTTTGATTGTGGAATTTCTGTATTTATTGTTTTTAAAATTTTCGGTTCCCTAAAAATCAAATAACGACTAAGGTAATATGCCACCATAGAGCCTAAAATACCGAATACTACACTCGCTGGCAACAATATTTTCATACTAATATCGCTCAATAAGCCTATTAAAAATGCTGCTATTAAACTTAACAAACCAAATCCAATTCCTATTTTCACATATTTATACCACATAAATCTATACTCTAAACAAACTACACCTCACTATTCATAAACTTGGAATATTGGAGAAAGGCGTTCCCTTCTCCAATATTCAGATACTAAACCTAACTTAACCTTGTCTATGAAAGATCTTTATAATTATAAATCAATATTCTTTTTTTTATCGAGTCATTTCCTATGGGATTATAGAGTTGCCACTATAATCCACAGAAACTAACAATCCTCATCAATAAAAACCTTTATTAGCTTTTTTCACAAAAAAGTTAATAGACTTTCACGCCCTGTCCGTTGACGGGGTAGTAGCAAGTGTAGTCACCAGCTACGGATTATTTAACTTTATATCGAACATAGCTTAACCATTTCCAATCAATGGCTTAAACTAAATTCTAGTATTCTTTTACTTTACCACTATTTTACATGTACCTATTTGCTTATCATCACTCATCAATCGACACAAATAAATACCTGTAGCTAAGTTATGTACATCTAATTTTGACATCTGAATTCCCTCTTCAAATGATCCTAAGTTCATTGTCTTCTGTAGCTGTCCCTGCAAACCATAAAGCTGCAGCAAGACATCTCCTTCTTCTTTCATTTTAAAAACCACACTTGCATTACCATCTGTTACCGGGTTAGGCAATACCATAACACCTGCAGCTGATTCCAAAAATGCCTCACTAATATTTTCAAACCCATATGGTGTTGAACTCACATCATCCGGACTATTACTAATCAACACATAACTGCCTACTACAGTAAAGCCATTTTCGTGCCCATCGTCGGCAGCAAATACAACAAAACCAGTACCTGTTTGCAGAGGATGTAAGGATATGTAGCTATTACCAATTGCCATATCTATCAGCTCCGGTGTCCAGTTACCGGCATACATCCGCAATTCATCTCCGTCAGGATCAGAAAATACATCCTCAACGGTAAACGTCCTGATTTCCGGATCGGCCATATTCAGGGTAATTACACCATACTCCTCATTAAATACAGGTCTACGGTTCAAATTCTGAACCTCTACACATATGGTATCATGCGTAATATTACCACTTACATCAGCTATCTGAACCGGATAATTGTATACGCCTGCACTATTGTAGTCTGTTTTAATGGATACCTCAGCCAGATTCGGCCCGTGCTGCACCAATACAGGTACCAATGTATCATTAGTCTGCTCTATGGATATGGTCACCTCTTTACCTTCCGGATCATTAAACAGGTAATTCCAAACGGCTTCTTCGGTCTCCCTGACTTTTAGAGTATCGGTGTATTTATTAGGCCACATTTTTAATTGTGGGGCTCCATTCACATGCATTATCAACTCGAATTCATCACGCGAATGATTCTGATCATTTGTATTAACAATAATACGTGCCAAATTACTGCCAACCTCTCCCTTCTCAGGATACATGGTTGCAGTCACTTTAAGTGCTTCCCCAGGCAAAATTGTTCCTATTGATGGCTCTAACTCTACCCACTGCCCTTCTACGGCTGCGCTTACTCCTCTTATCTTCCAAACACCATTTAAACCACCTTCTTCAGCAATAGGCAGCCAGCCTCCAAATTGAGAATCCAACTGTACTGTATCGTTATAGTAAGGTGCTGTCCACGATTTCCACTCCAGATCTTTATCGCCTGGAATTTCATAAGCCATCTTGTTCGAACTGGCCGGCGGCGCTACTTCAATAAAGAATTTCTCACCTTCAGGAATGTTAATAACAGTATTAAGCGGAAAGTACACCCACTCATCCTCCACATAGCGATTGATGGTATACTGCTGCTGATAGATGGTATCGCCTCGTTGTGGCTCATCGCCACCAAGGTAAATAGCAAGCTTAACCTTCTCATTCAATGAAGTTAATTTAACAAGTGTTTGTACATGTGTTAAAGAAAAGCCACCTTCCCCGGCGATAAATTCATTAGCAAAACCTAAATGTGGTGCCTGGAATGATGTAAAATGTCCATCCGCCAAACTTTTAACATCATGTTGCACCGAGTCCATTGTTACAGGTTGTTCGGTATGGTAACGACCAGGCTCAGTAATCACTCCCGGGTATGTTTCTTCACCTCCCTTGCCTGCCACTGCAGCCAATAAATCATATTCCAATGGTGATGGACCCGCATTAGTCATAGTTATTACAAATGTCGAATCTTGTTGCAAGTGGTAGCTTTGATCCTGAGCATCCCATGTAAACACAGGTGAATCAACAAATGATGCATTCACATGTGTCGTTACATCCTTTGCATTACTTATAAACGTAATTGTTGCATCTTTAATATTCGCTTCTTCCGATAATTGTTCTTCTGAAAGTTCTACTACAGGAATATTCGAACGAAGTGTCAGGGTTTGCCATGGTAAGATTTCGAGCGGTGGAGCCAAAAGTCCTGAACTACTCATAATAATTTCATTTCCTTGCTCATCAAACAAGTCCAGGTCAGTTAACTTATCGTGGGTAATTTGATTAATAACCAACTCATTAATACCTGTATTTTTAAGAACTATTTCCCTCTCCAGAACCAGTTTGCTATGATAAATTTCATTTATCCAAATGATACTATCCTCTGTTTCCAGAACAGGTTCACCGCTATAGTTTACAAGTACCGGAATTTCAGTGCTTGGCTGTGCCAGGCTATTGGTGTGCAAGACAACTGTATCACGATATGCACCTGAATAATTTACCAGGCGACCATCCAATATCAATTGCATATCTTGTGTTTGACCTGCAGATATATTGTCTGATAAAGAAGGCATTAACACAATACTGGTAGAATCCTGAGCCATTGGTTCAAAATTCATCACCATTAAGGATTCGCCAATTACCTCTTGCTCGTCAGGGCTCTCGATACCCATTGAAAAACCCCCTTTATATCCTGACACATCCTTATAATGAAACCAAATGTAACCATCGGCCGTTAATTGCAACTGAAAGGTCATAAGGCCTTGCGATACGAAATCTACACTCTTAAAATTCGTCCATTGTAGTATCACACTGCTATCTGTGTCTTCATAATACCATACGCCATCGCCTGCTTCACTAGGCTGTAAAAAGCCATTCCAAAATGGTGCAATCATGGCTTTTAATCCATCATCTGGTAGAAAATCATAATGACTCCCTTCTGCAAATGGTTCTTCAAGTGTAGCATATCCATTATTAGATACCCAAATGGTATCATACAGCTCGCCATAAAAAGGAAATGCAAAAGGCAACTCTATCATTTCATGTTTACCATCTAAAATCTCGTACTTGGTTCCAAGACCTTTAATATTATTCCATCGGTGAAATTCTATGCCTTCCTTAGATGAGCTCATCTCAAACCCAGGAATATCCTTAAAACTCTCACTTAATGGATTTCCTGTTACATTTTTCGGATCTTTTAATTGAGTAAATAATCCATTAGTTAAGGTATAACTAAGTTCATCGGTATTGGCATCAACACTAATGCTTACTGGCACTGTACTAATTTCTCCAGCCTTTAAATCTAGCGTTAAGCTTCCATCTACGGACAGGTTATACGAAGGATCATGCCTCCCCTCACCTTTTAACATTACAGCTTCCTGACTACCATCACCATAGCTCAGTGTTAAACTACTATTGTAATCCTGAGCCTGCAAGGGTGCAAAAATGACTGGAATCTGCACATTACCATCAGCAGGTATCACAATTGGAGTCAACATATTGATTGTATAAGCAGGGTTAGCCAATGCAAGGTCTATTATTTCTCCATTTGCACTTCCGGCATTAACAACATTTAAATACAAAGTATCGGCATCACCAATTCTAAGCCAATCAAAGTCTAGCTCACTGTCGGCCGCTAATTTTGCTTCACCAGTAACATTGACTGTTAAGGCTATTTCCTCCTGGCCTGATTCGGTATTAGCTAAAACTTTAATTCTATTGTTGTATATGCCCTGATTTAACTCCAACACTGAAGGATCAATCGTAACAGGAACGCTTATAGCACTATTAACCGGCACAAGCCCTTTAAGCCTGTTGCTGGCATATACCATATTTGCATCACTCAGCGGTTCAAAACGAATGACCATGCCATCGCTTACTGTTTTAAGATTGTCAGAAAAACTCGTATACTCATACCAATCTTCCTCCAAAATACCCTGTATACCAATAGCATATTTTATCTCAGGTCGTTTATTGAGTTCTGAAACATTCTTATAACGATATTCAATAGCCCCATCCTTAAATAAGACCAGCTGGAATTCCATTTTACCTGGCGTCTCATTCGAGTGCCTTTTCACTGCCAGATTAATATCGAATGTAAATACCACTCTATCGCCAAAGCTATGGTAGTAAATATTATCTACCTCCTGGTATTTAGCATCCATCCATAGAGGGCTGAAGGCTCCACTGCCAATATCCATAAATTTAGCTTCCTCTTCTGTGAAAAAACCTAAATCTCCCCATGAGTAAAAGAACAATTGCGGCACAGATTTTCCCGGTAAAGACCATATGCCGGAAAGCACATTGTTCTCAAAAGGAAACTTCAGGCCTAAATCGATTGGTGCCGTCTGATAACGCAATGAATCACCCCGAAGCACCTGAGAAAATCCCTTTATCTCATCCCACTGATTAGCGTCTGGTCCACCGATATCATTGGAAGAAAGCATCTGATAATTTATTTTATCAGGCATTCGTCCTGTTTCTACAATTAGCTGTTCATAATCTTCGAGAGAGTATTCCAATATCGCATCTGATGAGGCATTAGTAATGGTCAACTCCAATTCTTTAACTTCACCATCTAGCAAGGTAATCGCTGTTTGATCCAAACTCAGGTTCATTATAGCAGGTGGTGTTACATCAAATACAAGATCTGCATAATACTCACCTACATTGGTAGTTACAGTTACCCGATCAAACAACTGCCCTGTACTTAAGGCTGTATAGCTAAAGGGGAGCAGTGCCTTTTCACCTGGCAAGACCGAAATGATACGATCCTGATAATCCTCCAAAATTGTATGGTCAACATTGTATAAACCAGTAACTATTAGGGTATCAAGTCCCGTATTTTGAACTTCCAAGTCTAAGGAACTTGCTACATTCTGTAATAATTTATAGGTATAAATTTCATTTACTTCACATTCAGCCTGCTGACCGCTCACTTCTAACAACACATCAATAGCAATACCTTGTTTGTTACGATCATTGGTATTAATACCAATGGACGCAGAGTGTTTACCATTGGTTAGATTCCCGGCTTCAACAGA
Organism: Carboxylicivirga sp. M1479; assembly: GCF_007097485.1. Classification (GTDB taxonomy): domain Bacteria; phylum Bacteroidota; class Bacteroidia; order Bacteroidales; family Marinilabiliaceae; genus Carboxylicivirga. The sequence goes on from NZ_VKDE01000015.1 coordinate 41,726, forward strand.
CACCAGTACTTCTTGCGATTCACCTCCATTTATCTCTCCGAAATTCGGTGCTAGATAAACATATGCACCATCTTTTCCAGTACTAAATGCACCAACCAATGGGGCAACACGCCGATAGTTCATCAACTCAAAAGCATTGATATAGGAAACTCCATTATTGGTTGATAGCAGGAAATAATCGGAATAGTCACCGGCGTAATTACTATACTCCATCACCAAGGGGTATTTCTCTTCAGGCGAAAAATACAAGACTACCCAAAAATATTCCCAACTCTCGAACTTTTGAGCTTTATATAAAGGAATGCGACAATTCTGCATACCTTCTTTATTTTCCGGCACATATTCCTGAAAGAATACCGTTTCGGCATTGGCTAAAACCCCTTCCTTACTTTTCTTTATCTCCACCTTAACAGGCGAATCGTTTAGCAAGGTATTTAACCCGAGATCCACATGGGTCATATTGAAGCTTTGATTTTCAGGGACTCTAAAGCGAGTCGCAAAAATCAAACCGGCGTTGGCATTACCAGTGCCCAATGTAAATAAGGGGCCTCCCGTGAAATAACTATAGCCTGATTTATAAGCCGTATTATCGTATTTAAAAAGTTCTGGAGAATAGGGTACCCCACTACTTTTTAACATAGAGACATCTTGCTCATACGATCGTGTCGCCTTAAAAAATTCAGGATTAGCTGCAGCTACAGCGGTAGCTTCTTCCCTCGCTTTTTCCCAATCACGGTAATTAATCCAAAAATCATTGTCATTGATAACAGAGCTATTCCAGTACAAAATACCTTCTCCAACATTTGAAAAAGTAACCGGCACCTGTGTCTTATCGGCTTGTGTCACATCAATATTTAAATAAATCTGACGTGTTGATTCGGCAAACTTAGGTTCATCAGTTGTTACAAAACTGATTATATTCGACACCTCTGACATATTGTCAAAGCGATCGCTCGAACTAATGGCCGAATAATACTTAGCCTGCTTTCGAAGGCCGGATACTGAAATAGAAACGGTATCCCCTGCATCATAAGAATTTTCAATAGTAATCAGACTTTGCTGATAAAAATTACTGTTTGTAATCGGTTCTAAAGAAAGTGCTAAGTGGAAGTACTTTGGCTGAAAATTATCACTGTCGCGTGGTACTGTCCACATTAATCGTACTTCATTATGAAATACTTCACTTGCCCTATAATCTTCAATCTTATCTGGTGCTATACTACTTTCATCTACAAGTGTATTTAAGGCATTTAATTTACCTACTCCATACTTACCCTCATCTTCAAAATCAAAGGGATCAACGGCGTTCAATAATATTTTCCTCAACTCGTCGGGACGCATGGAAGGCCCGCCATATTTTGCCAGTACGAGAGCGGCAACACCTGATACATGCGGACAGGCCATGGAAGTCCCCTGAAAAAACCCATATTCATTATCAGGCAAAGTACTCAGAACTCCACCTTCTTCATTATAGTATGCCTGATCACCTCCAGGGGCCAATATATCAAGCCATTTACCATAGTTAGTGTAAGGTGTAGGCTGCCCGGTTGGACCTGATGCACCTACTGAAATAGCTTCATCAAAGGCTGATGGATAATGGGCATGCTCGCGTCCGTCATTACCTGAAGCAGCAATAAAAATACCTCCATTCATGGGGCTGCCTTCATACTGACCTGCTTCGGCAATAAAATACTTTACTGCATCGTATACTTCCGGTTCAAAAAAACCGGGTTGCGAATACCCCCATGAGTTTTGTGAAATAACTGCTCCGTGGTCAGCTCCATAGATGATTGCTGCCGGAAAGTTTCCTTCACCTCCAGGTCTGTCATCATAAATTTGGCATGACATTAATCGAACACCATTTCCTGAGCCATCACCACCAGCTACACCGGCCACACCAATACCGTTATTAGAAACGGCACCGATGGTACCAGCAACATGCGTCCCATGTTCGTGTGCTGTTACCGGCCCTCCAAAGACAAAATTATATCCGTAAACATCATCCAAATAACCATTTTGGTCATCATCAACACCTTCTTCGCCATTTAACTCTACCTCATTCACCCATAGGTTGTCCTTCAGATCTTCATGCTCTGTATCAATACCACCGTCTACAACAGATACAATTACATCAGAACTACCTGTTGATTTAGCCCAGGCCTTTGTTAAATCAATGTCTTCATTGGCATTTCCTACCCGTCCATCATTGGCATAATGCCATTGATCGGGCAGAAGTGGATCATTAAATTCAACTGCCGTTGAGCCGCTCTTTAATTGATTATTTACAATAACCTTTTCTTTGGCTTTACCTATTAAACGAAGTGAGTCAATATTAAAATAGACAGGTCCTTCATCTGAACCAACAAACACTTTTTTATAAACAGGCTTAGCTATAGCCACATCTTCCAACAACCTGTACTGCTCAGAAATTGCTTCCGGATTCATTGAGGCATCAAATTCCAACTCGAACCACAGGTGTAAACCATATTCGCGGTGCTTAGCTTCATGCTTCAGAGAAAAAGGGAATACCCGATGAATACGTTTAATGCCAAAACCATCATTTAGGGCATCAATTGGCTCAATGCCTAAAGATGTAGTGCTATTTTGTGAATGAGCCCCTTTTAGCTGATTGACTTCTTGAAGATTCTCCTTCTTAAGTTTGATACGAATTCTTCCTTTAACAAATTCGTTTTGAGACCCAGTCACTTGCTGAGCACCTGCTAAGAGTGTAATCCCAAGACAGACAATAATAAAAATATATGATAATTTTATTCTCATTTCTTACTCCTCCGATTTAATATCACGTACATAACGCACCGAGCATGTTTGATACAAAGCTGATACTTCCTGAGTTACTGAATTATAGTGATCAAAAAACATTAACTTACACCCGTAGGTATCGGGGTTGAAACTATCAGTCCAGAGGTACCCAATTTTCCCCTGGTCAAAAAAGAAATCCTTATTTTCAACGTGGTTACCACTATAGGAAAGTAAACCACCAAATACCAAATCCAATCCGGTTTCTCCTCCATCAACTAATTTTGGCATAGCACGGTTTTCTCCCCCTAAGATCTCTACTAAATCTTTTATTTCCTGCAGTGTTGGAATACGCCATCCCTCAGGCGCCCATTCATAGGCTGCCGGGTAATTATACAATCGACCATAGTACTTTCTGTCTGCTTCCGTTTCTACGGCATATCCATCTCTAATATAGGCTTGACTTGCCTGTCCGTAGTAGAAGGACCAGGCATATTCATTAGGAGCCTGATAATAATTGAAATTCTCGGCGAACCATTCCAGTCCGTTTAATTCTACGGTATGATAATGTTGACCATCGCGTTCATCGACAAAAAGCCCCCACTTATCACGAAAATGAATATTCACGGTATCTGTTGATGTATATCCATCTAATTCCACCGTCCAGGTCAGGAAGTAATCCTCCATTGCCTGGCCTTCAAACAAGGAGGTCGCATGCTGACTCATGTACACTAGTCCACCTTCTCCTTCAATAAGGTTCCATTGGCCGTTTGCTCCTGCTGGTAAAAAGCCCTCAAGAGCAGTATATTTTATTTCGTCTTCAACCTTATTTCTGATATAACGACGATCCTCCCCTGCATCAGCACGCAAGGTGTCAGTATGTAATGCTATCGACTTCACATCCTCAACCTTAAAAGTAGAATCAACAGGGCTGTAATATACAAGTCTCCAGCTTAATTCGTAATCAGTTCCTTCTTTACCAATAAACTGTGCGATATGATTATCGGCGTGCTCAATTCGCCCGCCATCACCAGAAATAATATCCCAATGACCTATGGTCCCGAATTTCGCAGCTTCTGCTTCCAATTCAATCGACACATTATTAAATAAGGTATCGCCAACGTTTGTTGTAATTGATGCGTTTAAGGGCTTAAATGAAACCGTAATGGTTTCTGCTTTATATTCCTTTCCCTGACTCACTTCCCAGCCAAGGCGATACATCTCTCCCGGCATACCGGAAAAAGTAGACTTAGGATCCTTCTCATTGCCAAGTTCATAATGCTGTCCACTATAAACACGCCAGATCCCTTCCTGTCCTTCAGGGGGCTCTTCAGCATTTAAAGTGACTGTATAACGCTCGTTCTCAATATTGAGAAAACTTTGCCCCGCTTGAGGGTTTAGATTAATCTCATCATCCTCTTTTGAACAACGGATAAAGGTAATTGTCGTGAACAGAATAAGAGAAAGAATATGAATTGTAGTTTTTTTATTCATTACTGTTGATTGGACCAGTGAAAACTGATAATACAATAGCCCTCTCTTACCTATGACAAGAGAGGGCTACTAATTACTTAACTATTATTTTAACTGTATTTTTCACTTCATTATTTACCACAAAGCGACACAGATACAATCCTGGTGTTAATGTTGAAAAGTCAACTTGCTCCTGATTAAGGCCTTCGCCTCTTTTTGTATTCAGGTAAGCATCGATGTATTGGCCTTTCATATTGTATAATTCCAAGCGAACATCGGCATCTTCTTCCAGATTGAACAACACATTAGATGGTTGATCTTGCACCAAATTAGGTGAAATGACCATGCCCTGTGCCAATTGCTCCATCAAGTGTTCATTGCCTTCGAAACTATTTAAGTCATTAGGTACCGCATCCGGATTATTGGTAACAATTACAGTACTGTAATCGAACTTATAACCATTTTCTTTACCATCGTCGGCAGCAAAAACAAGGAAGCCAATTCCTGATGCTTTTGGATGAAGCGTAATATAATCGTACCCTAAGGCCATGTCCAAGACTTGTTGGTTAATATTACCAGCCTGCAAGTACAACTTATCACCATCCGGATCGATAAACAAATCATTGATTTTAATGATCATCGGATTTGGATCTGCCAAATTAATCTCAATGTTCCTATAAACCGGATTTAAGTATGGCGTTCGGTTCAAGTCAGCCACTTCAAATCGAATGGTATCGCCTAATACATTACCTACTGAATCGGTCAAACTTACCGGTATTTCATAATAGCCATCACTATCGTAATTGGTAATCACCTTAACCTTAGCACCATAAGCCGAAACAGTCTCAGTTATAACTTTAATGGAATCATTATTAATTTCATCCATACTGAACGTTACTGCTTCATCTTCCGGATCTTTAAAAACATAATTCAGAAAATGCGTTTCGGTTTCCACCATGCGCAAGGTATCCTGATAACTGTTCGGTTTAAATACTAACTCAGGGTAACCATTGACTTTAACATTGTAATTAATCCTGTTTTCTTTGTTAGACACATCATTGGTCACAACAATCAGTTGTCCTTCATGCTCACCTTTATTGGCGAAATCACCCGTAACAGTCGTTGTAATGTCAACTGACTCACCTCCAGCGACTGTACCATTCAATGGCTCGGCCGTTAACCACTGTCCATCATCTCCAATGGCAGTAACAGGTCTGATTTTCCATATTCGATCTGATTCAGATGGATTCCAAAGAATGCCCCACTTAAAATGATCAAAACCATACCGAATAATATCTTCCATGGCGTATTGCTCACCTATATGATTATCGTAACCCATCGCTCCGCTTTGCTTTACCGATACCCAGAAATGCTCACCATCCTGAATACTTACTGGTTCCTCAAGTGGAAAATACACCCAGTTTTCAGTCACTTGTTCTGGTATACGGTAAGATTGTCGGTAGGCTTCGATGCCCGGTATAAGCGTCGTATCTGGATCAGGCCATTTCACATTATTACCCCAATCCGTAATAGTCCAGGCTCCTTCCAAGGGAATACCACCTCCAACAGCAATGTGCAACTCCACTAACTGATTAGGATCTTGCAGGTCAATATTCACCTTCACATGGGTAATCATTAATCCACCTTCAGGGGCATTAAACAAATTCGTATACCAAGCGAGAAAAGGTTTCTGATAGCCATCGGCTAATTGTTTACGATCATGAGCCACCGAGTCGATGGTAAGAATACTACTTGTTAACAACGTACCAAACTCCTCAATATCACCTGGGTATTCACCTTCCTGAAGCTTCGGTTTAACAATAGGAAGTAGTTTATACTCAAGCGAAGTAGTACCACTGTTAGTAATTGAGAATGTATAATCGTGTTTATCACCGTTTAACATCGTAATGTTTTGATCAACCGCTGTCCATGCGAACTCAGGAGACGGTACTACATGTGCTACAAACTGAGTAGAAACACTTTCAAAATCTCCTTCAAAGCTCAGTACACCGTCAATACTTTCCAAAGCATTAACCGGCACTTGAACTAGCAGGGTATCTTTCTCCCAAGGATTCAATACTATTGGTGATACTATTGTACCAGTACTTGATCTTACTAACTGGTTTCCTTCAGCATCATACAAGCTGAGTCCCTCAAGATTAACATCCGGAATTTTATTTACAGATGCGATTCCACGCCCTTTATTGGTCAAAATGATTGCTTGTTGTGCCTTGACATTCAAAGTCACACCCTCTTTATAGATGACCTGACCTGCATCAACCGCCGTAGGCACATCAACTACGCCAACACCATTATTTACAGTCAAGCGAACAGGTACTTTTCGCAAAGCATCGGTTTTGCTTCCGCTATATAAGACCAAAGTATCTTCATATACCCCATCGGCATAGAGGTCGGCAGCTGAAAGCTGTAAATTAAAGTTAGCCGTTGTTCCAACTTTTACCACACCTGTAGATGGTGGCGTAAGAGCAAGGGTCATGTGATTGTATATTGTTTTATTGTACTTGGTTAAAGCGGATGTACGATACACTTCCATCGTTTCCGACTCATCCGGACTTTCAAGTCCATAATTTAATGGGGCGTCCCACAAATCAATATCGTAATAGTGGAAGTAAATAGAACCATCATTAACTAATTCTAACTGAAAGGTCACATCATATGACATATAGCCTCCGTCACCAATAAACTTATCCCATTGTATAATGACACGGTCGTCCAATTGACGTAGAAGTACCCCTCCTCCATTTTCATCAGGAATCATGCTTGAAACGTGAGGACCAATCATTCCCATAATACCATCCTCTTTCAAGAAATTCAGATTTACAATATCACTTTGTGGTAAGATTGGTGTGACATATCCGTTCTTAGACACCCAGATGGTATCAAATACTTCACCATAGTAGGGGAATTCAAATCCTAAATCCAGTACATACTGACCACCCTGAACAATGTGCAAGGTATCCACATCATCATAATCATTCAGGTCATCCCAACGGTGATCAGCAGCATGTATTTCTCCTTCCTGCCAATTGTAGCCGTAAATATAGGTATCGGCGTGTGCTTTAAAGCCTTCTCCTAATTGTTGGAAATCCTCTTCAGTAAAGCCTTCTCCCATTCTTTGAATATCGCGAATAGCTTTTGCGAAAATTGAATTCGTAAAACTATACTCCAAATCTGCATCTGTAGCTGCGATGGTAAACGGAATGTTTATCATCTCACCAGCATTGATTTGTTCATCAATGCTTGCTGGCAAATTCGTTATCATTACCGGGTCAACTTTTGCAGTTGCCGTAACAATTGACGAAAGCGCCTGGCCGTTTGTAAAGTTGATAATCACACTGCTTGATAGCTCGCCTGCAACACTTGGAGCGTAGGCTACCTTTAATTGTTGCGTTGAAAACGGAGCTATTTCAAATGGCAATTCGCTAAGCACAGATAATGCATTATCGCCAAACACCACTTGTCCTGCCGTAATGGTTTCAATATCACTGCCAGAATTTGTAATTGCCAGGAAAGTTTCGCCCACTTGCCCCGTATTTACCACATCAAAGGCAACTGTGTCGGCCAATGATAGTTGTGGTTCGCCTGTAACGGTTATATTAACCGGTATTTCCTGAAATAAATCAGGTGTATTGGCTTTTACACGGATGGTATTGGCGTAGCTCCCTGCAGGAGCGCCAATTTGAGATGGCTCTACTTTAAAGGTAATTTGTTGCGCTTGCCCCCTAGCTATTGAACCACCTGTATCATCAGTAGATACCAGGTTCATATCCTTCTCCGGAGCAAAGCGTAATACTAAACCATTTTTAAGTGGTTCCAGCCCATCATCCCAGCGGGCATAACTGACCGTATCAGCCTTATTAAATCCTTTAAAACCAATAACACAGTTATTTAAATTATTATTAACAATGGCATCCACATTATCGTAGCGGTACTCAATGGTTCCATCAGCAAATAAAACAACTTGCGTCCGAATATCGGGCTCATTTTTGTATTCATCTCCATTCAAATAACCGATTAATGTAAACACAAAACGATCACCAAAATCATGATAATAAGCATCCTTGAAATTAACATCAGCATCCTTACAATCCATGTTTACGAAGGCAAATCCAGTATTCACCCCATTTTCATCTTTACCAGCCCCATAAATTTGAAGGAACCTATTCAATACCAATTCACTTAACTCGGTATGGAAGAATGGGAAGTCATGCTTCAGCTTAATGCGATGTGCATTATAAAAATCGCTTGGATATATTTCGGCATATGGCTCAATGTTTTCCCATGAATTTGCTACCGGACCACCCACATCATCAGAAGTTGTAATTGTATAGCTTCCTCCATTGAGTTGATAACCATTATAAACACGCGTACTATGATACTCATTGATATCATAAGCTAAAACGGAACCCGTTCCGGTATTAGTAATATCCACTAATATATCTGCTGAACCATTATAAGGTACTACAACATCAACAGCAGAGGCTGCAGAAACGGTCATGGTGGGTGCTTCAGCACTGCGCACCTGGGCCGTCATCACCTGATCGCCTATATTTGTATGAACGGTGATATCTTCATTATAGATACCTGTTTGTGTAGTCAGGTAGTTCAATGGGATACTAAGCTTTTGCTGAGGTAAAATGTTGATGGAGTCTTCAAATGCTTTGGTGTAATAACCATTAACATCACTAACATCTTTGATGGTCAAGGTATCGTAACCACTGTTAACCACATCAAACAAGAACTCCTGTTCTACATTGGCAAAAGCATCAAAGGTATAAATATCCTCAGCTTTAAACCCGGCTACTTGTCCGCTTACATTTACTTTTACATCAATAGCAACCCCAGGTTTAAATATATCGGTTGTATATACCGACAAAGTAGCCATGTGTTTACCATTGCTTAAGTAATTGGCATCAACAGTGACCTTTACATCCTGAGGTTGACCAGCCTTAATAGAACCTGATGTCGGATCAATAAATACATAAGCACCATCGGCACCAGATGTTAGCGCTCTAACAGTGGGTACTTTATTACGGCCAACTGTATGATAGGCCTCATTATAGGTGTAACCATTGTTGGTTGACACCATAAAAGCACCTTCGTAATAAGGGGCATTTTGCTCCACTACCAAGGGATAAGGTTCTTCCTTTGGGAAATGCAGTACCACCCAGAAATACTCTTCCTCGTGCATATTCTGCGGTTGATAAAGTGGCATTTTCCAAAAGTTCATCACATTAACTGTATCTACGAAAAACTCCTGAACAAATACGGTATTGGCATCTTCAATCCGTTCGCTGCCTCGTTTAACTTCAATGGTAACTGGCTTTTCTTTTTGGGTAAAATACAAAGCCATTTCAATGTGTGTCAAATTAATAGGTCCCTGAAAACGGGTTCCGTATATCAGACCCGCATTTGGTGAACCGGAACCTACAACATCGTAATAGCCATTACCAGTCTCATACGATTGTCCGCCTACACTAATTGTTTGGTCATTTAAAAAGTGCTCTTTTGTCCCACTTTTTAAACCACCTTCTTCACTTTGTAAATAAGGTCGCGTAGCATGATATAGTTGTGGTTCGGCAGCAGCTGCTGCAGCCTGCTCGCTAATCGTCTCTTCCCAATCAGCTAGGTCTATCCATAATTTGCTATTGTTCATGGTTTCGCTGGCCCAATGCACCAAACCTTCACCATCATTAGAAAACTGAATGTTTTTTGATTCAAGTGCCAGCTGCGACACATCGATATCGAAGAACAGTTCGCGTGTTGACTCCTTAAAATAGGGTGCATCGGTTGTAGTTACTTCCAATACATTAGAAATAACAGATGTATTGCCATAACGGTCAGAAGACTTAACGGCAAAATAATAATTTGTCTGTTTTTGCAAGCCGGGAAAACGAATCTGTACGTTTTTACCTGCTTCATATGGGTTTTCCAGATCGAAAACCTGTGCCTGATCAAAGTTTTTGGCCGTTAATAAACTACCGCTAACGGCTAAATGAAATTTAATCGGTCGGAAGTCATCGGAATCAACCGGTACTGTCCACTCCAGAGACAATTCATTGTGTGCAATATCAAAAGCACTTAAATCGTCAATCGCATTGGGCGCAATACGTAAATCCTCTGCTAAGGCATTTAAGGCATTCAGGTTTCCTATTCCATAGTTATCATTGTGTTCAAATGTTAATCCGGTGGTCGAACCTAATATCATTTGTTCTAATTCGGCAGCTGTAAAAGACGGTCCGCCAAACTTAGACACCACCAATGCAGCCACACCTGAAACATGCGGACAAGCCATGGATGTTCCCTGCTGATAACCATATTTATTGTTCGGCAAAGTACTCAACACTCCCCCTTCAGGGCCGAATGAGCCACTTTGATCTCCTCCCGGAGCAACAATATCTACCCATGGTCCATGGGTTGTATAGGGCGCATTATTTCCTTCCGGCCCTGTCGAACCTACTGCAATTACCTCGTCGTGTGCGGCCGGGTAATGTTCTTCATTTTTCCCAGAGTTACCAGATGCGAAAAATAATATACCTCCTTGCATTGGACTGCCTTCATAGTAACCTGCCTCTTCCTTAAAATATTTAATGGCATCTAGTACTTCAGGCTCCCAATAACCAGGTGTTGAATAACCCCATGAATTTTGCGAAATAACAGCCCCATTATCTGCACCATACACAATGGCTGCTGCAAAACCTTGACCACTACCGCCCCTGGTATCATAGGCCTGACATGACATCAGGCGCACTCCATTACCTTTTCCGTCTTGAAAATCACCACCGGCAATACCCGCAACACCAATGCCATTGTTAGAAACTGCAGCAACCGTTCCGGCAACGTGTGTTCCGTGAAAATGAGCTGTTACCGGGCCACCATAAACAAAGTTAAAGCCATGAATATCGTCAATGAAACCATTTTGATCATCATCCACTCCAGGCTCACCATTTAACTCAGCTTCGTTCACCCAAAGGTTATCTATTAAGTCTTCATGTTTAGGATCTATACCACCATCTACAATGGCCACCACCACATCAGTACTACCTGTTTCTTTAGCCCAGGCTTTAAATAAGTCAATATCAACATTTTCCGCACCAATGGTTCCATCGTTTTCATAGTGCCATTGGTTCACCAATTCAGGATCATTAAATGCAACAGCTTCATTTGCATTATCAGACGTACTTTTTAAGGTACTTGCAGAATGACTGCCGGCGGAAGCAACTAGCCTTAAGGAATCGACATTTACCTCAACAGGTGTGCCCTCCCCTTCAATAAATATTTTTTTATACACCGGCTTAGCAATGGCCACATCTTCTAATTCGGCATACAAGGCCGCTATTCCATTAGGATTTTCAGAAACATCAAAATCCAATTCGTACCATAAATGTAAATCGTGTTTACGGTGACGCTCTTCGTTTTTAGGAGAAAATGGAAATACACGACTGATGCGTGTGACGCCCATATCATCGCTTAACTGATCAATACGCTGTACCCCAAGCACATTGGACGTACCTGTGACATTTGCCCCTTTTAATGAGCCCAGCTCCTGTAATTGTTCTTTATGGAGCTTAATTCTGATTTTTCCCTTAACGATGTCGTCCATCGGCACCTGAGCCTGAACAGCCAGCACTTGCAGCAAAACAACTATTAAGAGAAAATAATATTTTAATTTCTTCATATGAATACTATTATTCTTGATGACAAACAGAAATGAACATGGATTACAACAACGCCTTCGCCTCTAGACAACTACACGTAATCACAACTTAAGTTCCACGTACCATTAAGCCTTATCTTTAAATCATTTATTCACTTACTTCCCTGACATAGCGTACAGAAATACCTGTGAAGAAAGCAGACATCGGTATCTCGTGAATCCCTCCGTAATTACTACTGATATGAGCACCAAAAGATTGAAACTTCTCAGCATCGTAATCAGATACCATGTAATAAGCCGCAATACCTTGTTCGGCGAAATAATCTCTCTGCTCCGGACGATCGTTGCTGTATGCTATGCTTCCACCATATATCAAATCCAAACCTGTCTTTCCTCCATGCAAAAGATCATCTGTAGTCATACCTTCAGAAGTAAGGTAGACCATTAAAGCTTCGAACTCATCAAAGCTAGGCAAACGCCAACCATCAGGTGGTGTGTCGAATAAGGCCGCATAATAGTTATAGAGTCGTCCGTAATGTTTTCTATCTTCTTCACCTTCCACGGGCACGCCATCCTTGATTTGTGCACGGGCTGTTTGACCATAATACCAAGATCGGATATACTCGGTGTAAGGGTGTACACCTTCTGAATATGGCTTACTATCGTAATTGTAATTATCAGCCATCCATTCCAAACCGTTTAGGACTACAAAACGGTAATTCTGATCGTCACGAGGATCGGTCCACATGCCCCAAAGATCACGGAAGCGTATCTCAACCGTGTCTGTCGAAATATAGTTATCAACCTGAACCGTCCAAAGTAGTTGATAGATTTGATCAGCTGAACCTTTAAATACGGAACTGGCATCATTGGCAGCTAATACTTCTCCATCAGTCGACCCCAGTAAAGTCCACACGCCTGTTCCACCAGCTGGCAAAACCGCATTTAAGTTAGTATACTTAATACTTGCTTCTTTCGCAGTAATAATATCCAGGTTGTTTTCACCTGCATTGGCACGCAAAGTATCGGTATGAAAAGATACTGATTTATGTTCCTGAACCTTAAAAGAAGAATCAACAGGACTGTCAAATGATAATATCCAATTTAATTCATAGTCAGTCGCTTCTTTACCAATAAACTGCGCAATATGATTATCTGCATGTTCAATTCGTCCGCCATCGCCTGAAATAATTTCCCAACGACCTTCGGCACCAAACTGTGCAGCTTCTGCTTCTAGTTCAATCGACACATTATTAAATAAGGTATCGGCCACATTTGATACAATAGATGCATTCAATGGCTTAAATGAAACCGTAATGGTTTCCGCTTTATATTCTTTTCCTTGACTGATTTCCCAGCCCAGGCGATAGATTTCACCCGGAACACCATAAAAATCAGATTTGGGATTATTCTCATTCTCAAATTTATAATGCGTCCCACTATAAACGCGCCAGATTCCTTCCTGACCTTCTGCTGGTTCCTCTGCATTTAGAGTTACCACATACCCCTCGCTCTCAACATCCAGAAAACTCTGCCCCGCATTTGGGTTGAGATTCACGATGTCGTCATCTTTGGAACAATTACTAAGTACCAAAATGATACTTAGTAAAATTCCAATCTTTGTTAAACACTTATTTATTTTCCCAATCATAGACAATATTTTACCCTTTTATTAATTTCTTTTTTTTAATTAATAACCTGGGTTTTGGTCTGCTTCTGTTAAAGCACTATTGTTATCAATCTCACTTTGTGGAATTGGAAACGTCAGGCGGTAGTAATCCTCATCGCCAAATTGGAAATCCCACTTCGCCCAGTGGTGACCATTACGTTTGAATGGCAGGCTGCGACGTTTGATATCATTCCAGCGGAATCCTTCTCCAACTAATTCTTTTCGTCGTTCCAGTAAAATTTCATCTATTAATTCTTGCCCTGTTTTAACGGATTTAATTGCTCCAGGGAATGCTCTCTTCTGAATAGCATGTAATAAATTCTGCGCCTCAGAATAATTGCCTAATTCAGCTTCACACTCGGCTTCTATTAGGTACATTTCTGAAGCACGCATACTAATACGCTCTGCATAACCCGTTTGTCCGTTAATACTTTGAAATTTCAAAACCACATAATTATCCGCATCCAACGGACTGTCCTCTTCATCGCCATCCCATCGTATCATCAGGTCGCGGCCATGAGGGAACCAATTTTTACGAACATCAAAATCATTGTAAGTATCCACGAAACTCGTGTCAGCTCGCATAGAACTATAACCACTTACAGGAAAGTAGAAAGAAGGAATAGAACCATATATACCATTATCATCTGCTGTATATTTAATCGAATACAGGGTCTCACTGTTTGGATAATTAAAACCACTAACTAACCCTTCTACTCCCATTAATTGTATATCTTTTTTAGCAATTGCGGCATGGTCACGTGCTTTCTCCCAGTTATGCATATCTAAATAAGTGCGGGCTAAAACGGCATTTGCCGAACGTACATTAAAAAAAGCTGTAGAATCCTGATACATCCTTGGACGCTCGCTTAAAGGCAGCCCTTCAACTTCAGTAGCATAATCTTTTAACATAGGGATAGCTTCTTCTAAATCCTGAAGAATCTGTCCATAGATATCACCTACCGTCGAACGAGCAATGTCCTCTTCATCCCATTCCTTAACCATATTGGCATTTAAAATACCCGGTGCACTCGGATTTACAGAATAAGCCTCGCCATACATTTGGACCAACTTTAGCATAGTATGTGCACGCATTACTTTCGCTTGTCCTTTAAGGTTACCCTTTTGAGCATCAGTAGCATCCGGTACTTTATCGGCATTTTCGATGATCTGGTTAGCTTGATAAAGCAAGAAATATCCATTAGTCCATGGGTCTTCAACCCATCTATAATTAGCCAAGCTTTCCAACTGATATACTGACAAAAACCATCCCCAATTACGTTTAGAGTCTAAAAGCACATCTTCACCTACTAAATCAGCAATAATTGGCACATATAAACCTTCAAAAAAGTAAGCACTATTGTTATTGTACATTCCAACCAGAGCCGACTCAGCATTGGTAATAGATTCAAAAGCTTCATCATACGATATTGCTGTTTCCGGCTTGGTATTCAGAAATTCATCGTTACAAGATACCGTTGAAACTATAAGAGCAGCTACAACAACTATCTTTATATATTTATTTAAATACTTCATCTCTTTATAAATTTTATTATCCCAATTATCAATTCTACAAATCCATTTTAATACCCATAGTATAAGTTTTCACACCTGGTATGTTATTATTGGTTGTTCCACTTAAGGCTCCTTCCGGATCAAAGCCTTTGAATTTTGTGAAGGTTAAGAGGTTTTCTGCTGAGACAAAAACCTTTAAACCTTGCATCTTTAGCCTAGAACAAATCGTTTGAGGTAAATTATAGGTTAATGAAATATTCTTAAGTCGAAGATATGAAGCATCTTCTAAAAAACGTGTTGAAGGTTGATCACTGTTACTTAAGTTATTTTGCACATACTTTGGCACATTGGTATAACGATTATTTGGTGTCCATGCGTCAAGTGCATCTGTTGATAAATTATAACCAGTATTTCGACCATCATGCATATTACCAGCATAATCATAGTTGTAAATCTGACCACCTACACTAAAATACCAATTAAAGGCGAAATCAAAATTCTTATAGGTCAGCATATTTGAGAATCCACCATAGAAATCTGGCAAAGCAGATCCCTGTCGTGTACGTTCGGCGTCCTCATATTGGTTAGTCACCATCCGCCCTGAACCATTGGGATCATTAAAAGCAGAACCTGGTTCTACACTATTGTCTTCGTCATCAGACAGTACATTGGTGTACCATAAAGGATCACCATTGTTCGGATTGACACCAGCCCATTCTTTCATGAAAAATTGATGCCTATCCCCTCCTGGCTCAAGCATTTGGGTAGCACCTTTAATACGATCCTGCTCCAGATTTATGATTTCATTACGGTTAGCTGTAATGTTGAAACCGGTTTCATTATAAATTGCACCAAACTTTTTTCTATAGGTTAACATGGCTTCAACACCATAATTTTTCATGGCTCCCAGATTAGTCGTAATGCTGGTAAAACCTTTTGCTGAAGATAAAGGGCGGCCATATAGTAGACCATCAGACTTCTTTTGGTATAATTCGACTGTCGCAGATAAATGTCTAAAAACGGTTGCTTCAATACCAAAGTTACTTGAGGTCATTGACTCCCAGTGAATATCGGAATTTGGTGGCTGAATTGCACCAATACCTGGGTACCCTCCATACTTAGCACCTCCACTGTATAAACCAAGTGATGTATAATTACCAATATTATTATTACCGGACGTACCATAACTGGCTCTCAATTTAAGATCGTTTAACCAAAGAATATCTTGCATCCAATCTTCCTGCTTAATACGCCAACTACCACCAACTGAATAGAACAAACCATATTTATGCTCCGCTCCAAATCGTGAACTACCATCGGCACGAACACTAGCACTAACATAATATTTACTGTTGTAATTATACTTTGCCTGAGCTAAATATGAAATCAAATTAGATTCCGAACTGCTACTACTAGGTGTTTCTGGTTGACTCCCCCAAGTTAGATCGTATTTATTTGGGAGTGCAAAGCGAGATGCCTGAGCACTCATGCTTTCACTATAAACACCTGAAGCCTCCTGACCAGCAATAACTTCTAAACTGGATAAGTCGGTATATTTATTCCATGAAGCAACATTCGAAATGGTCCATACATAACCTTCTCCAGAGGACATAGAACTTACTCCGCTCTTTGCTGCTCCATTACCATGGTAAGGATTAGTGTATGACAATCCTTTAGAATGATTGTAATCAACCGAACCTGTCGTTTTGAATGATACGGTTGGTAATATTTTAACATCAATAAATGAACTTAACATGCTACGCATGCCTTTTGAACGATTAATGTCCATCTCGGCCAAAGCCACTGGGTTAAAATCTATTAAAGCCCTATTACCCCAGGCCCATGACCCATTAGGCATATAAACCGGTGAAGCAGCATTAATAATTTCAGCAGCATACGTTGGATTAGCCCCAGCTGTACCAGGGCTATGTCCGTTTGTTACACTGTATGACATCAAACTGTTAACACCAGCAGTAATAAAGCTATTGACTTTGTGTGATACGTTAATTTTACTACTGTAACGCTTGTAATTTGAGCTTAATACTGTACCACTATCATCGTAGTAACCTAATGAGAAATAGACTTTAGTATCTTCTGTTCCTCCAGATACATTTAAGTTATAATTCTGTACAATACCGGTTTTGTAAACTTCGTCACGCCAGTTGGTATTAGTACGGACTTCTGTACCAGGAATTAATTTACCATTATCATCCAATGGTTTCTCGAGCCCGAAGGGATTATAACCAACTACGCCTTCTACTTCATCATGTGCTTTTCCAACACTATATCTATGTGGATCACCACCATATATATCCTGAAACTCTTTCCATCCAGCATCTCCTTCTGTTGGTACATTATCAATGTAGCGATTATAGATGCCCATCCAAGAGTGTTCGTAGAACTGGGTAGAATTCATTAATGGATAACCATCGGAAATACGATTGGCGATACCCCTCTGTGCGCTAAAAGAAATACGTGTTTTACCGGCTTTACCTTGCTTGGTGGTAATAATGATTACACCATTAGCGGCACGTGAACCATATAAAGAAGCCGATACAGCATCTTTCAATACTGTTGTACTCTCAATATCATTGGGGTTAATTGAGTTTAGTCCACCTTCAATAGGCACCCCATCAACAATGTATAAAGGTGAGCTACCTGCTGACATTGAACCAATACCTCGAATTATGACCTGAGCATTTGCTCCCGGTTGACCTGAAGAGCTGGTCACCTGAAGTCCTGCAGTCGTCCCCTGAAGGGCTTTTTCGAATGATGTTACCGGGCGGTTTTCAATCACTTCGGCGTCGACCACTTGTGCAGCCCCAGTGTATGCTTCCTTAGTTGTTGAACCATAAGCTACTACCATTACTTCATCTACTATTTCACTGTCTGGCGCCATTGTTACATCAATGTTTGTACGCCCGTTCACTACCTCTTTCACTGCTTTCATCCCGATAAATGAATACACAATGGTAGCATCAGAAGGAACCTCTAATGAGTATAAGCCATCAATATTAGTGATGGTACCTGTTGTTGTTCCCTCGATAAATACATTCACCCCCGGTAATGTTAAGCCGGTAGCTGCCTCAGTCACTGTTCCTTGTACCTGATTGGTTTGCGCCGTTGCTGACACTATAAACACCAGGCTTAAAAGAAATCCCCACAGAAAACTTTTCATTCGTTTATTTTTAGTTTATCGCAAATGCTATCACCATCGCTGGTGATCTTACACCTGCAACGTCATTCGCCTATTTAATAATAGTTGTTACAAAAATTTGATTGGGTTGGAGTTTAGCAAACCATTTACTTCCGTTTGCCAAGGAAAAGGGAAAGTTCCCTGGTGGCGCTATTTGTTTCCGGCAAATATGAGCGACACCAGGGAAATATTTCCTTAGAGATTATTAGTTGTGTGTAAATTACACAGCGTTTGTTATATTAGTCTTGATATATTCAATAAAAGCAACTTCATCCATGTCACTCTTGATTTTCCAATCGGTAACAGGGTCACCATTTTGATCAATGTATTCAGGATAAAGATCAAGGTTCATTCCATCTGCACCTTTTACATATAAAGTCACACAGCTTCGTCCGTCAGGTGTTGCCACATGCGTTGATAATTCAACACCTTCGATGAATGATTTTAAGAAAGGTAGTTTTTGTCCTTCATTGATAGCAATCGAAACTAAACTAAAGCTTGTTGTTGTTTCAGTAAATGAAGCCAGATTGTTTAATACATTACTTAAATCAACATCTCCACCATAAGTAATAATATCAACCTTTTCCAAAGCCGTAAGCAATGGTAGTGGAGCTGAGATAGATACCGGAGCCGTACCCGCACTCTGCCATTTCATGGTATACTTAGCACATGATGCCAATAAAGGTAACTTAATATCTATGGCACCAGCAGCTTCTCCAATATTGCCTACCGCCATAAACAAATCACCAACTGAAGCTAACTTAGGCATATCAACAATAGTACCATTAGCAGTAATACCGTTAATTTTAAGCGTACTGTTTAGTGTTTCAAGATTAGCCATTCCAACTTTTGTAACACCGTTTGAAAATTCAAGCATATTTGCCGATGTTAAAGCATCGAAACCAACTACCTGATCCCACATACCTGAGAACTTAACTCTACCAACAATCGTTGTTACATTAGCAAACTGTGTCGAATTCCATGACATTGCCTGCTCGGTTTTATTTTCTATCACTAAAGAGTTTAATTCAGTAGCAACTGGCAATAACTGAGAAATATCGTAGGCCGAATGGTTAAACGATATCAATAAGTCTATACCTGTTCCGGCTAATGTACTCAAGCCTGCATATGATTCTACTGGGTATAACTCTGTTGTATATGGGTCCCCAACAATGTCAGGATAAATCTTGTCATACACTTTTACGCCAGTAGGCTCGTTGCCAGCTGCGAACATTTTATCCCAATCTTGCATACCACCATAAACTTCAACGCTGGTTACCGAGGCGTTTGCAAAGCCCGTTGCAATCGCTTGTTCTCCGCCATTCAGTACAAGTCTATTGACTGTTGCCGTATGGGAAAAGAAATCTGTAACCAATCCTGCGTTATCATCTCTTTCATATAGTTTAGAAGCGTCAATGATCACAGTTGGAAAACTTGTTACACCAGAGAATGCATCAGCTGTAATCTCCACATCAGGCGATATAACAAGTGTAGCTCCACGGTTGGCGGAGTTAAAAGCATTCACGCCACTGATCTCCCCTTGCATAACCACAGTATTTGGTAACCCAACTAAGCTCGTAAAAGCAGTAAACTTAGCCATTTGACCTTGAATGTTAATTAACTTTGGCTTACCTGTCATACTGATCAAGGCCATTACCTCACGTGTTTTTACCGGCGCATAGCTCTGCTCTTCCCACTTACCTGTATTAATATAAATCTCAGTGTTGTACTGCTTAATATCAACAACATTATTAAGAATAGAAGTTAACATACGGTTATTATCAAAGGTGATATTACCCTGTATAGATGTTAACGAAGAAGGGCTAAATGATTTTAGACCAACCAAAGGTTGCCCCCAGTCACCACCAGCATGGTTATTTGTAACCATTAGGTCACCATTAATGGTCGTCAATGTTTGAGAAATTACCTCATCAATTGTATTACCTTCAAATACAACATCTCCATTAATTTCTGCACCTAAAAATTCAAACGTAGTCATGAAACAGTTAGCAACATATACATTTCCCGCTACATCAGGCAACTGGAAAGCTGCTGTTTTCACGCGTGAGATTTCAACATCGCCTGGTATAGGAGCGCCATTTAAGTTAATAGCAACATCCACATCGTATTGACTAGGAGCATTAACATAAAGGTCTAAAGTTAACCCACCTAACATCTGCAGACCTGCAAAACTAAGTGTATTTAAATTGTTGAATCTGCTATTGTTGCCTTCTGCAATCAGACTTAACTCACCACGATGCACAATCAGGTCATTTAATACAATAGATTCCAAAGTAGACTTAGGGCTTACCTGTAAACTACCACCAATTGATTTTAAACCCTCAAAACTAACAGCTGCATCATCAGTATTAATAACTAAGTTACCACCAATGTGTCCAAGACCTGCAATAGTACCTACTGTTGACTCAACATAGCCACCAATCCATTTAGCACCATTTAACTGAGCTGCCTGCTCTGGTGTTGACACATGAACAAACCCTGTAACAATGCTTGCACCAGCTTCTGTGAAAGCGGCGTAATCAGCATCTGTCAGCAGGTTTCCATAATAAATAGACGCAGCATTGGCATCAACCTCCTGGTTTATGGCTTCCAACTCAGCTACTAAGTCTAATAATTCTTGCGTTTGGTCACTTAACTTTCCATCTTGCTCCTGATTTTTCGCAACTAATTCCGCAATTCTTGCTTCTAAGGCAGCAACTTGCGCTTCTAAAGTAGCCTGTTGAGTCTCCTCCAGTTCAGTCACGTGCTCATTTAAGTCATCAATTTGCTTTTGTAGATCATCGATATCATCACCAACACAGCTACCAAAGGTAACCATCCCGGCCACTAACATCATTGAAAAAATTTTTCTTTTCATAATTAATTTTTAAATATTACTGATTAAATTGTTAGAGGCATCGTAAGCTTTTGCAAATAGCCTGCAAGGCATTATGTATGCTAGCTTTTCAGATTGTTTACGCCTTCTTATGTCACCACTAACCATATTAATATCTTAACAATGAGCACTAACGCATCATTCGTGTAATTTTCTTCTAGTGGGGCTTAGGTTATTTCTTTTGTTGCTAATCCAAACAAACTAACTCGTCAAAACCAATTAGATACCAATTTGTATTGCATCGTTTTTGAACGCAAAATATTCGTCTGCTTTTATGCTTTAATTTGCTACAGCACAAAAAAAGACATTAAACACCTAATATTTAAGTTGTTTTCCTTGGTTTTAAAGTATGTATTCCATGCTTTTTACGACAGGGTTAACCTTATCTATGGTGCCTTACGAATTTATTTCCAACACTATACAACGCATTAAAATAACATAAATACATATGAAATAAACAAAGAGTCAGTATCCATTACTGATAATGCGACCTTACTTATTCGACAATAAATTCAGATATAACAAGACCTTTATGCACTGTTGTATTTTTAACGCATAGCACCATACGGTAACTATATTTAACAGGAAATAATTCAATAGCACCAATTGATATTAATCAGGTATATTTTAAAATATCCTGTAATAAATTGTTTTTTAGCGAATAGACAACACCGAACTAAAGGTAGATGTAGCTGTGTAGTACAAAACTAACCTTTATGTACCAAAAACTCTGTTTCTAAATGATAGTAAATCACAATAAATAATTATTGATTATAAATTATATGGTAATATTTTCAGCAATCCCTACCTCTTATCTCTAATATGGTTTGATTTACTGATATAATTACAGCTTAAATGTGTTTTACTTTTAAAGTCACCTTAATGGTACGGTAGTATTACCCATTGTAGTTTTTTTTACTTACGCTTAAAGTGCATAGAAATTGCAATTAGTATAATCCTTGGATATCAAAGCTCCAGCTCCGGGATTTCGTCGTACTAGAGTTAGGTCTTCTACGGCTTAACCACGCTCGCAGCGAGGTTGTACCGCAAACAGGCACTAAGCTGGAACGAGGAAGCTAGCTAGCAGGGCACTCATATATTGATCTTATTAATTGCCACGGAACTAAGATATATTATTGGATAATATCACAAAAAAGTGGCGATTTATTAAGCATGTACTTAATAAATCGCCACTTCTATAAAGGTATTTTATACCTATTCAGGTATACTCACCGTTACTTTATTTACATATCCAGTAAATTTTGAATCTTTTAAATTTTTAAATACTAAATCAGCAACCTGAGTAGCATCGTCCATTCCTACATCAGCCGTTTCGTCACCTGAGAATACGGCCGGCTCAGTTTTTTCAACCCGACCTTCAGCAACTTTTTTACCATCCACATAAAGTATGGCATTACCTCCTTTACCAGTTCCACCACCATCGTAATCAAACTGTAACTTTATCTCAGCATTCTTATTGCTTATCTTTTTATTCGATTTAATGGTGTAACGTTTTAATCCAAAATAGTTATAGGTATAAGCAGGATAGCCATTATCCATATAAACAGCCCAACCACCGAATTTACCACCTTGACAAAGAATAATCCCCCGGTCATTGCCTTTAAGGTTTACATCAGCAACAATGGTTTTTGATTTGTTTTTCACATTTATAAAGGTATTTTCCATGATACCTTCCATTCCATGAGACAAGGTAAGTGATTTACGTTTACCCATTAAATCTGGTCTTCCGGCAAGTTCAGCATTGAACCGTTCATACAAGCGATCATCCAATGGATATACATTATTAGCAATAGCTTCTTTTTCAAACAAGGCTTTCATTTCTGCCAGCTTATCTGGATATTCAGCAGCCAGGTTATTGGTAAGGCTAAAGTCTTCTTTAACATTGTACAGATCCCAAACATCGTTCTGCAAGGTATTGAGTGGCTTATTTTTCCATGCCGGTCTGTGAATCACACGTGCTAGCCACCCTTCATGATATATTCCTCTATTTCCTGCTATTTCAAAATATTGAGTAGTATGGCGCTCAGCTGCATTTGCATTTTTAATGGCATAAAGCAGACTTACACCATCCATTGGCTTTTGCTCCACTCCGTTAATTGTTTTAGGAACTGGCAGCTTAGCTGCTTCCAATATTGTTGGAACTACATCATTAACATGACTAAATTGAGTTCTGATTTCTCCTTTGGCACTGAACCCTTTTGGCCAGTGTATAACTACGCCATTTCGTGTACCTCCAAAATCACCAGCAACCTGCTTGGTCCATGAAAATGGTGCGTTGGTTGCAACAGCCCAACCAGCAGCCATATGTGGGAAAGAATTAGGTCCACCCCAATCATTTTCTCGCTTCAACATCCCTTCAATTGTTTCTGCACCAAATATTCCATTAAGGCTTATTAACTCATTATACGTTCCTTGCATACCACCCTCAGCACTTGAGCCATTATCTCCCATGACGTATACAAATAGGGTATTATCCAATTCACCTATCTCGTCAATGGCATTCACTAATCGCCCTACTTCAACATCGGTATGTTCAACAAAACCGGCAAAGGCTTCCATTTGTATTGCAAATAATTTTTTCTCATTGGCGCTTAAGGACTCCCAGTCTTTAATATCTTCGGGTATTGGAGCTAACTTGGCATCCTGAGGTATAATACCCATTTTTTTCTGTCGTGCAATGGTTTCTTCTCTTAGTTTTTGCCAACCATCATCAAATTTACCTTTGTATTTATCTATCCATTCTTTAGGTGCATGATGAGGAGCATGCACTGCTCCAGGCGCATAATAAATCATAAACGGCTTTTCGGGTGTTAGAGCCTGCTGAAACTTCACCCACTTAACAGCTTCATCCGTCATATCAGTTGTAAAGTGATAATCGGGATTATCTTTTTTGTGTACCTTGGTAACGCCATCAAAAATTACAGGATCCCATTGATTGGTCTCACCACCAATAAAACCATAAAACTTATCAAAGCCTGAGTTTGTAGGCCAGCGGAAATAAGGACCGGAAACAGAAACTTCCCAGGTAGCTGTTTCGTGCCATTTACCAAAGGCTGCTGTACTATAGCCATTTTGGCGTAATATCTCAGAACCGTATTTTGCATTATCGGGTCGTATGCCCTGATTACCAGGAAAACCAGTGGCTATTTCCATGACCGAACCAACATTCACATTGTGGTGATTTCGACCAGCTAGCAATGCTGCTCTTGTAGGTGAACAGAGGGCGGTTGTGTGAAAATGATTAAACCTAACACCATTATCGGCCAGACGATCAAAGGTTGGTGTATTAATAGCACCTCCATAAGCAGTTGTTGCACCAAATCCAATGTCATCAATTAAAACCACAACCACATTTGGCGCACCTTCGGGTGCCTTAATCTCAAAAGGCTCCGGTTTGGTTGCATCTCTTGCATCCATTACTGTAATGGGTGCCATCGCAGGTGGCTGGATAGGCAGATTTGTACGGTCAAGCCCATTTTTGTGCTTTACTTCAGCTTTTTGTTTCCCATCAGGCGTACTGCAAGAAACAAATACCATCATTAAAACTAATAAATTTAAAAACACTCTTTTCATAGCGTTAGTTATTTTATGAATATTAATCTCGTAAATAATTAACAATCATCGGTATCTATTGTTTTTCAAATCATAAGGTAATTATACCGTTTACTTATCAAGATGCACCTTTAGTGCATTTCATTTCTTAAGCCACCTTGAAATTGTTTCGGCATTGTACCGGCGCAGTTGAATTTAAATTGCTTTTAGAAATGTTAAATATGAGGTACACTTATTTCCTTGCCACTTTGACTACATCATCTGCTCGCCTTTGCATGCTAACAGCTCCGGGCCATCTAGTGGTCTGCTTCGGTACAACCTCGCTCCCAGCGAGGTTGTACCGAAGCAGGTACGAAGCAGGTACGAAGCAGACCCGATGGAGAGACGACAAGGGATCGATGAAATACCGAATAATTCTCTTTCAGCTATTGAAACTCTTTGAATTGTAGCAATAAAAAATCAGACTCTAGCAGTGTGTCGGACTTATACATTTAAGCATCTGAGAATCGAATAGTTCGACCTCAGTCTCGAATAGGGTTCAAGAAAAAAAGCTAAAAAGAGCCTAAGTCCGACAGGCTCCTAGGCTTTCGTAAGCCAATTTTCTGTAAAAGAATTTATACAATTAATTGATTATAATACATTTTTAGTACCTGAGTAGAGACTTTACCGAATAGAAATCTTTAAACTGGTGAAAATTCAAATAGCACTAAAATTTATATTCAATGCCCAAAAGACCAATTGCCCAGTCAGACAAAGGATCATCCGAATTCAATGGACGATTGTCAAAATCATGATAAAAGGTCCACTTAAAGAATAAATCATTCAACACCTCCCAACTAAGTGTAGATTCTAAATTGGTTCTAAATCTTCCAAAATTATTAATACTTGGATAAACAGTGCCCTTAAAGTAGAACGATAATTCTGGAGAGCTGTATTTATATACGGTGAAATTGAGTGAAAGTGCTCCTTCCAGGTTGAATGTGGAATTATCAGATGTTGTTTCTCTGTTTGTATTCAAACCGCCAGCAACATACATAACTGAATGATTAGTGTAGATTAGTGTATTTCCAAATCCCAGAACACAGTTGGTTCGTAACTGCAAGTTAAGCTCAGAATTGCTTTCAGCAAAAAGATGACTAATAAAAAACCATTTTCTAGGTAGGAGTCTAATGTAATGGATACCACCATTTTGTTTTTCATTTTGATTTTCATTTTCCCGTTCAGTAAGAACGGAATAGTTAATCTCAAACTGATTCAAGTTATGCCGATACAGAATATTCCCTGCAAAATTAAACCTTCCCAATTCACTCGCCTTGGTATAGCTAAAACCCGAACTTATTTTACCATCAAAACGAGTTAAGAAATTAATGTCATCAGGTGCAATGGTTGCAATGTTAATATGCTTCAGAAGTAATGGAGTCATATCATCCTTAAGTAGTATAGCCACCTTTGGTTTTCTTGTTGGCCTAAGGGTTCCAAATAAAACTCGTCCATCGGAATGTTCAATACGAATTCTTTGCTTTATGTAGATACTATCAATTTCACTCCATTCGATCTTGATTTTTCCGGCATCATCGGTAGAAAACTCAAGGAGGTTGTTCTCCATTATTTTAACTTCTCCGGTAATTTTATTGCCGTTCTGAAAATATACAGTGTCAATTTTAGCTGCTGTAACTAACTGAGTGATGAAAATAAATATTACTAATAGAAATTTGTGTTTTTGCATATAATCACTTTGTAATAAACTTAGCCTTACTTCTAACTTTAAAAGCCGAATCCAAAATTCAATTCTGCCAAGAATAGCGCCGAAAACCAGGTTGAATCTAATATATTCGAAACCATTATTTATGAACTAAAAAGCCTCCTGTATACCAAAGTAAATTCCATGATTACCTCCACTTCCAAGTCCAATATCCATTCTAAGATTTACTTTCTGTTTTTTATTAAAGAGATACCTTAATCCAACTCCGCCACTATATTTCATTGTATTGAAGTTATATTCAATCATCGAATTAGAAACGTTACCTACTCCTCCAAAAGCCACAAAACCTAATCGCTTCCATATATATTGACGATACTCTAACTGCATCATACCGTAAAAATTGTCGCGATAGCGCCCACTGAAATAGCCTCTCATTCGTTTGGGGCCTCCTAAGGAAGGAAGGTAGTAGAACGGTGCATCTCCTGTAGTTGATTGAACATAAAAATTCATCGCAAAAACATGATCAGGGGCAACAGCTACGAATCCTTTCACATCTAGTTCTAACAAAGAAAATAAATAACCGTCCACATCAGGGTAAAAAACTAATTTAAAATATTGGTAAGCTCCATTATTTGGGAAAAATATATTATCTCTTGAATCCCAAACCAAGTCGCTTCCAATACCGAATATCTGTCCTCCGGAATTGCCGTTAATACTATCTGATAAAAGCAGCTCATTACCTTTTTTATCGACTATATCAGTGTGGTTATAATCTAATATTATTCCTGTTCTGTCGGCCGAAAATAGCCAGGGCGGTATTTGCACCCCTATCATGACGGCAAATGTTTTTTGTGAGTAGTCCGCATTATCATTGTTGGGTGCATCATCGCCGATCCCCCAAAATTTATTGATAAAGAAACCATAGCTCATTGGAGCAGATATATAGAGTTTATTCCTCAATAAGTACAACTCGGGACTAAGGCTAATTTTATATTGCTTATTAGTTGAATAATAACCTCCAAATCCTAATTTAGAAGGTTTAAGTTCGGCACTGGTCCCCAGGTAGGAAATAAAGATGCCTCCAGCTCCAACTGCAAATTGTGATTCTGGCGTATAGAAGGCATAGGGGTACCCATTAAAAGATTTTCTTTTATCACTTAAGTCATGGTTATCCTTTAAAACTCTTTCAATTATTTTATCAGAGAGAGTATCTGTGATATTTGGATTTTGTGCCCCGACTTGCAACCAAAACACACTAAATAAGAGTACAAGAAGAACCCGTACTCTTAAAAGAGAATAATTTTCAGCCAATACATTTTTCATATTCTGGTTTGGTTCAAAAAAGTGTTACTATTAATTGCCTGCCTTTGCCCTTAAAAATTGAGGAGCCCAAATTAATTGCACCTGTAACGCGTTGTATTTAAAGTGCTGCCGAATTGAATAGTTTGTTGTCCATTTGGCATTTACATAAAACGCTTGCTTAACTGGCCAATACCCTACACCTACGCCTACAGTGCTGTACCTGTCTTTATAGTCTGTATTCCAATACACATCATTACCAGAATCTTTACTCACCTGCCAGGTATGCCCTCCTTGTATTGTTACATCCAATCGCTCCGACAAATATTGACTTAGTCCGTATTCAATCGTATACCTATTTCCTGCTCTCACATCAGCATCTTTAACTTTACTATGAGTTTCAAAAGTATTGCCAATAAAAACTGCAGAAGCTTTTTGTGGCATCAAATAAAAATAGTTAAATACCTGAAAGATATGGCTCCAATATCCTAAACCAATATTATCGTCAGCACCTGTTTCATATCGTCCTGTTGGAATTGAGGCAATGTAACCTGCAGTAAGATCCATTTTGTCATTTACATTTGACCAGGTAAGTAAAACAGGAGCAACCATTAGGTCTCCAATGCCTCCAGCTCCACCCGAAACAGATCTGTTGCCATTAGGCAGTCCCTCAAGTGTGGCTCTAAAATCAGCTGTTGCATAATAGGGAGATAAAACACCAATATACCGGGCATTACCTAAAGCTTCAATTTCGGGAGATACATAGGCTACCACCAAGGCATTTATGTATCCAGAAATATCTGTATCGATTGGAATGGATCTACCTTCGGGATCTGGAATCAGATCGATATTATCTACTGAATTTCCATGCTTGTTAATAAATTTGTTTGCATTGAAAAAGAGATTATAATTAACTATAGCAACACCAGAAAAGCCTGGATTAGCATAGTCCCGAGGATTAATTATTCCGGGAAGATATGCTCCTGATTGCAGTGGAGACGGCAAGGGTTCAGTAGGTGCCTGACTCTTTATAATCGGAGATATCAATGTCACTAAACCAATTAATATGAAATATTTCTTCATGTTTTGAATTTTTATACTGTCACTTATCAGGGAATTCGCTTTTAAGCATTTTAACCACCTCCCCAATTCGTGGTACTCCTCCTTGGCAAGGAGGAGAGGGATGAAAAACCGTCCCCTTCTGAATTTTAGGAGGGGTGCCGACTGGCGGGGTGGCGTAATTAGTTTTAAAAGCAATTTCCCTGTGTCACTTATTAATCATTTGGATGTATTCAATGGAAAGTTTTAGTTTTTTTCTTTAAACAGCGCATCAGCCCAAATTGCCATTAATAAAAGACATTGGGTTATAAACCAAACCTGTATTGCAGTCCTGTCATAAAAAACTTCTGATCATTTCGATAGCCTATCTCGCCTCTGATCATCCAATTCTCAGTCATTTCAAAATTATATCCAATTTGTGTGCTCCAATTTTCAACAATTTCCTTTTTTATGTCATAGTTTATAGCATCAGCATTATCTACCCTATTTTGGGCGTATGTAAGTCTTGCGTCTCTAGCGTATAATTCAGCTAATTTGTCATCTTTACCTGGCGTGGCATCAGGTAAGCTTTCCCATAATACTATTTGTTCGTCATTTATGACTGTTAAGCCATCAATAGCTCTGCTCATCGCTTCGTCTAATTCTGGCACACCTATAGATCCTGTGTTATTTTCCTTGTTGACAAAATCACGATACATGGCTCCAAAATAAATAGATAGTTTCATGTTGTTTTTAAAAACTATTCTGCGTCCGATACGAGCCGAACCGACGAAGAAAGTCACTGTTTGTTCAAGAAGATCAGATGTTGACCATGATATATTACCATCAACACTCGCAAAGTAATCGTTAATGCCATAAACAGCTGTAGAGCCAAAGCCAAAAGAATTAGTGGAAAATGTTACCTCATCTACATCAATTGGTTTTTCCAGAGTTCTGATCTCCATTAGGTTCCCATTGGGACCCAAATCAGTCTCCACCACTTGTGGTTGGAAGGATACTTTAGTTGCTGCACTGTTTCGTGTGTACAAGCCATAAAAGTTCAAAAATGGAAATATCCATGCATCAGCCCGGATATTAATTCCATTAGCTGTTGCAAGGGTTTCCGTAAAGTTTAGGGTTTCGGGGTTTAGAATATCATCCAGATTTTCACCATCATAAAAGTTCATGCTAAAATGAGTTAAATCTAGTGTCATTTGGTTGTATACATAGCTAACGTTAAAACCAAATGGCAATTGTAAATCAATATTCCGATCTGCAACCTTTTGTCCCCAGATAGGCAATACATATGGGTATTTTTTAGCAGCTATACTGTCTTGAACGGCATCCTGTTTTTTACCCAGAGCAATACTTGTGCTCGAACAATATAGAATCAAAAACAGTAGCACTACTATATTTCTAAAGGCTTTTTTCATCGTTATTTTTTTAATAAATAAGATACGAAACATGCATGAACGTCAATTATACCTGAGTATAATTGAAATTCATGCACTTCGCGTATTTCATCAGTACATGTCGTTTATAAGACCAAGCAATATCGCTTATTTATCGCCAAATAAATTTAAGACCAAACTCGCAGTTCCAATCGTAAGGGCGGTCGCTTCCAACTCCAGCACCAGGTCTTACATAAACACTAGCGCCAGGTAAGGCTTTAATCATGTAGCCATATTCCACTTCGACCAATGCAGGGAACTTATCAGTGTCGTGATCAATAATTACTTGTGGATCAATAATTAACCAATTGGCACCTTTACCCAAAAGCCAAACAAAGTATAAATCTATCTGGCTTCGGCTAATTTTATTATTATCTCCGCCGTCCATGTCGAATAAATACTGATAACCTGGAGCAAAAAGACTACCTTTTCCAAGTAAGCCTGGAAAAACGAAAAATAAGGTTGGAGCAAGTACATTGGCATTAAAACCTAGGGTTTCATGGCTGGCCGTATTAAAAGTTGCTTCAAGTCCTGGAACAATAATCATCTTAGAACTTGCATAAGCCATCCATAATAAACGTAAATCCATGTCGCCAATACCCGATACGTTTGCATTGTCTAGCGGACCACCAACGCCGGCTATATTTAAATCCCTATACCTAAAGCGCATTCTTGTTCCGAATTTCTTCCCTAAGTTGTTAAGCATGTGGTCGTTTTCAACACCTGATGCTTTTGCCAGGTCTTTGCCCAGGGGCCAACGAAACTCAAAGAAATTTGTTAGGTATGAACCTGCTGCATTTGGTAATTCTGCCATTTCAGAATAAAACCTTGTATCGTAGGTGAAGTTTGCCGGGTTTGTACCCGTATTATCTTTTTTTTCTTGTGAGTGGCATACGTTTGCAGCAAGAACGACTATGATTGTCAGAAAATATCTTCTCAATTGTTTCATCTTTGTTGTTTTTAATTGATTACATCAGAACATTCTTCTGTACTATGATAAGAGTTATATGGTGTTATTTGTTAATCTGCTTGTCCTGCTTTTATTGGTGGATTCTTCTTCAATGAAATAACATGTTCCTTTAATTGATTTAAGGCAGCTTTAGGCACCCATGTATGAGGGAATAAAACATTTGTTTTTTCCTGAGGGTCGTCATATAGGTTGTAAAGCCTTGGCATGGTATAGGTTGTCATCTCGCCATTCCACGAGTTTTGTTCTTTAAAGTGGAGTTTCCAGTTTCTCCATTTTACGGCAAAAATATCATTGCCCATATACACTATAAAGCCCTCTCGACCTGATTTGTTTGTATTCCCTAAAAAGAACTCGCTCATATCAACACCGTCAATTACACGGTCATTTGGTACTTTACCACCGGCAAAATTGGCTAGTGTAGGGAATAAATCCATGGCATGCACAATTTCATCGCTAGTTTTTCCAGCTTGAATTTTACCCGGCCAGCGAACCACAAAAGGTACTCTAAGCGCTCCTTCAAAACCTGTAAAAAGGCTTCCTCTCCATGGTCCTGGAGAGCCGTTTATAGCTGTTTCAGCTGTCATGCTAGTGCCCCCAAAATCCATGGCTTCAGGGCCGTTATCAGCAGTAAAAATAAAAATAGTATTGTCGGCCACACCTAAATCATCAATCTTATCCAGTAATTCACCTGTATAACCATCAATCTGTAGCAATAAATCAGCCCAGCGACCATTCCCTGTTTTGCCATCATAATCGGGATGTGGCATCGTTGGAAAATGAGTGGCTGTATATGGTAAATATACAAAGAATGGTTTCTCAGCCTTAACCTGCTTTTTCATGAATTTCATGGCCTTATCAGTTAAGTCCCGATCGATTAGTGGTCGATACTTTAGATTGTAAGGCTTCACTTTTTTTGGAGTTTCCCCCTTCTTACTTTGCATCACATAGGTTACTGGCACACCGCTTTCTGCAAATCCTGTCATAGATGAATATGGTGACTCATCTGTGGAATTTGGAATGCCATACCATTCGTCAAATCCCTGATCGGTTGGAAATCTTCCGGGTGTGCGGCCTAAATGCCATTTTCCAAACATGCCAGTAGCATAGCCTTCATCTGACAACATTTCGGCCATTGTAATCTCCCATCTAAGAAGACCATAGATGCCATCGCCAACAGGCACTGTGGCGTTACCACTTCGTATTGCATAGCGCCCTGTCATTAGCGTTGAGCGTGAAGGCGTACACTGAACCTCAACATTAAAGTTAGTAAGTCTCAGCCCTTCTTTAGCTAGCTGATCCATACGTGGTGTTTCGGTACCTCGGATTATTCCGCCGCCATTAAAACCAGGTTCTCCATAGCCGAAGTTGTCAAGGAAAACAATTACAATGTTGGGCTTCTCTTGTGCAAAGCTATTTATTGCTATAAGCAAGAAAAGAATCATGATTGATACTAGTTTCATAATAGTTAATTTTTTGATTAAAAATGTTAGCTTGAAGTTTAAATGGTTCAATATGTATTCTAGTGGGTAAATAAATTAAAGTATTGTTATAAATGTCCTAAAGCCGGACGGGCTTTTCATTTTTGGCTTGACCCAAAAACGAAACAAAAAAGTCAAGACTGCCTATAAAAAGCAACTGATTTATTTAGTGTTTTTAAGTGCGGCCGGGTGATCTTCGAACAAGTTCTCAGCTTCCCGGTCTTACTAATTAACACCTTCTAAATACATTACTTTTTATAGGAGGCCATTGGTAAGAATTACTCGAACATGTTAGTTCTTTCTAATACCCACTATAAATCATACAGAGCCGTTTAAATGTACTAGTGTGTTAAATTTTAATAACTAAATTTTAAAAAAAAATTTAGTTAAAGTCAATTCATGCATCCCTTAATTATTATCAATTTGACTATTCAAGAGTTTAAGGACTTAGCTATTATTTTCTAAATAAAACTAAACAACATGAATTATTTAATTTAATCTGATGTGGATTTATTCCCTAACTCTTGGGACAGAAATGAAATTATTTCAACGCAAACGTTATTTAATGCTTCGGAGCTTACTCTGGGACAGGGAATTCGCTTTTCAGCATTTTAAACACCTCCCCACTTCGTGGTACTCCTCCTTGGCAAGGAAGAGAGGGATGAAAAACCGTCCCCTCCTGAATTTTAGGAGGGGTGCCGACAGGCGGGGTGGTATAATTAGTTTTAAAAGCAATTTCCCTGTACTCGGGGAGCATTCATTTAGTTTTCGACGTAATTTTTTATAACATACTCATAAAGGGGCTTTCAAAGATTGGTCTTGTAATCAATACTACGTAATAGATCTATAAAATCGATGCATTAAAAACGCATTTTTAAAGCCAGCTATGAAACTGTCAATGATACCAGAAACACCTAAAATGCCATAATTTTGTTCTAAAAGGGGAGAAAGCTGATTACATTGGCCTTGCGAGTATTTTCGTGCAAACGCCAAAGTTTGTCATAGGCTCCATCATCTCGTGGTTTATCATCTTTTGGCTTGTTAAAATGC
The DNA here is from genome assembly GCF_007097485.1 of Carboxylicivirga sp. M1479. Lineage (GTDB taxonomy): Bacteria > Bacteroidota > Bacteroidia > Bacteroidales > Marinilabiliaceae > Carboxylicivirga. The sequence continues at coordinate 75,471 of NZ_VKDE01000015.1, forward strand.
CAGTAATCCAAATCATGAATGTAAGCCCCTTCACCGTGTACCAGGTCACCAAAAGCTCCCTGACGTGCCATGTTCAAGGTCAATAACTCAAAGAAATTATAACAGCAGTTCTCCAGTTTCACACAATGCTTCTTATTCTGTTCCGATACTTCAACCATCTCCCAACATTCGTCCATGGTTTTAACTGTTGACACCTCAACAGCTGTATGGCTTCCACCTTTCATAGAGGCAATGGCCACCGGCACCTGCCCTTCCCAATGGTGTGCAATGTATACTAAATCAACCAAACTACTCTCACATAAATCTTTAAAAGCCAAATCACTACCTTAAACCCCTTGGCTTTTGACAAACCAGCCTTAGCCAACGAAGCCTGTGCGCCATCCAAAGCTGTTGAGAGGCTATCGTAAATGGCAATTGCCAGATTCTGAAAGTAAAAAGCTTTGGGATGAAAATCAAAGCTATTTAAAAGATACACGTTATCACAAGGACATGAAGCCGTTTGAATTACTAGATGCGGCAATTCAACGAACAGATGGGCAAATTTTACGTTTGTTACCATTGGTGAATTGAGAGCATTTAGAATAAGGAATATACGTTTATTAAGCCGTTTACTCTGTGCTCGTGCATTTAGTAAATGACGTAATGTGATAAGTATTGCTAAAATACCAGTCTAAAATAAATGCTATAATACACAGCAATACTCATCTCACTATTAAACAATTACCTTCTAGAGTCGTTGATGTATATAAGTATCAAACCTAATTAAATATTATAGCAATGAAAATAAATATCATATATGCTTTAGCATTCTGTTGCACAATATTTAACACAAATGCCCAAAGTATAGAAATTGATAAGCGCCTGGGCAAAGAAAGCGCCAAGGCTGTTGAGTTAGAAATGGGAATCTACAACAACGAGAAGCTCTCAGAATATGTTTCATCTCTCGGGCAGCGCTTAGTATCCCATCTTGACAAACCGTTGTTCGACTATGAATTTCATGTTGTGGATGATCCTATTCCAAATGCATTTGCCACACCTGGAGGATACATATATGTTACCAGAGGTATTTTATCAATAATTGCTAGCGAAGATGAATTAGCTTGTGTTATGGCGCATGAAATAATACATGCTCAAAACCGACACTCGGTAAAACAAATGGGGAAAAGTATTTTACCAAAACTACTGGAATTGCCAGGCCGAGTTGTTGGTCAAGTTGTAAATGATGATATAGGCCGAATATTGAATGCCCCTATCACTACAAGTAATAGTTTGCTATTGGCTTCGTATAGCCGATCACACGAAACAGAATCAGATGTAGAAGGTGTTATTCTCGCTTCAAAGGCTGGATACGACCCTGATGCCATGAAATCTATTTTGGTAAGACTTTCAAAGTCGATGGAAATATTAACCAATCAAAAAGAAGTAAAAGGTTATTTTAATAGTCATCCATACACCCCAGATAGACTAGAAAAGATCACTAAAACCACTGCTAAATTAGATTGGGAAACTAAAACAAAAGTTTCAAAAGACTTTCCTCAACCATTGGATAGTCTATTATTTGGAGCTAACCCAGATAAAGGATTTTTTCAAGAGAATACCTTCATTCACCCAGCGATGAACTTTTCTTTCCAATTTCCAAATGATTGGCATACTGAAAACAAGCCTACTTCAGTTAATGGGATGAACAAGGACAAAAGTGCTGCCTTATTCCTAGGTTTGGATGATGTATCTAAAACACCAAAAGAACTTGCTCATGAATTTATATCTGGCGTAAAAAAAGAACATAGGGCTAAACCTGCCTTTTCTGATCATTATAAGATAAATAATAACGATGGTTATTTAGTTTCGTATTTGGATGATTCAGAAAACAAACAGATGTACATCCATACACTTTGGCTTAAAATGGATGGCAAAATGTTCAAAATTATTGGCATTGCACCCAAATCCAAAGAAGATGAACTCAAAAAGTCTGTTCTTAGCTTTCACCCACTAACTGATAAGGAAAAAAGCATTGTTAAGAATCGATATATTCGTGTTGTAGAAAGTAAAGGAGGAGAAACATTTGATCAGATTTGTAAACATCATAACTGTATTCTTTCGCCTGATCTTACAGCATTTATTAATGGCATGGATTCAACTTCAAGCTTAAAGGATGGCACACTTATTAAAATCATAATTGAGGAAGACTATTTTAACTAAGTCCGCACATATAAAACTTTATCAGATAAGTTACAATGATCATTAATAGACAATTGAAATCGATCAAAAGAAATAGCTTCAATATTGGCGGATGCCCTGTTAAATAAACAGATTATTCATCCAGTATGCTATATTAAATACTCTTTATTGTCATCCCCACACCTACAACAAATAAGTTTATAAATACAAAGTCCCCATGGTTTACAATGAGGACTTTGTGATATAATTTATGCTATATTCTACCTGAAAAACAGTGTAACAGCACTATCTCTTTTTACGCTTTATAGATTCAATTCCAAACATGACAGCAACACATCCGCTTATCAGCTCACTGTTGCCATGTTCCAATATATTCATTTCCACAATTAATAATTGTGTTGTTTCAACTTTAAAATCCCAGGTCAAACGATAGTTATGCTCTTCATTATCAAAAAGAACATTACCCTGCTTATCTCTAAGTTTAAAATGAATATCTGGCAGTTGTTCAACTTTTGATATGGCAATGCGGTAGTTTTCACCACTAAAAAAGGTTTTAAATAACTCGGCCTTTTCACCTTCTTCCAGTATTGCAGCATTATAGTTTCCATCATGCAAGTAATCACCCAGGGGCTCTTTTCCAATACTCTTTGCAAAATCGATACACTGAGCTTCAACACCAATGTACGATGTCAAACAAAAAAGTATAATCAGAAGAATGCGCATATGTACTTTATGAGAAATTATGAGACAAATTCATTCCTAATCTCTTCTACCTTTTTCATTAACTTTTCGAATACTACAGGAGAAATTACCGCTTCTGATTCTGCTTTAATAGTAGTAACACGCGTTTCAGCATTAGTTTCCGCCTCAACCTTTGACGTATTGTTGATTTCTACTTGCTCAAATATTTCATTAAGTTCACTAATGCGAGTTAGAAGATAGTTAACATCTTCGTTGCTCTTATATTCTTCAAGTAAATTAATAACGGTATAAAGACTCAACTTCTGATAAACGATTCGATCTATCAGTCTCTTATTGTTATCTACAGAACCATTGGTTAAACGAGTTGCCAAATATAAACCTTCAACCCATCCACCAACAAGAACCATTACTGCAATAGCTGGTCTGTCATTCTCAGTTAAATAGGCATTGGATGACATGAATGTTTCTGATATAATATCAAGCATCACATCTCTATCATCCACATTCTCCTCTAGCTTGCGCATCGTCTCTTCATCAATGGCATCGATAATTCCTAAACCGTCTGCTAACCTTTTTGCGTTAGCCATATACTTAATCGAACTTTGCGTTTGATCAAACAAGCTTGTATAACTCAAATCGGCAGAATAAACACCCAAATTCAAGGCCTTCTGACGATTGGTTGAATACTTTTCAATATTTGAAAGTGGATTCAATAACTCTTCGTTATAGGTCGCTCCTGCTCGTTTAATAAGCATAGCCGTCTCTAGCGGAGATGGCAATGAGTAAAAGATTAACTTTGATTTCTTAAAGCCATCTACTAATTTATCATCTACAACTACTGTTTCAACAATTTCTTGTTCGTCGGACTTTTGCTTTTTCTGACTTGAATTACAAGACGAAAGTATGAAAGCAGCAATAGCAACAGTTAATAAACAAAAGGTGGTTTTGGTCAATACACTTCTCATAATGAAATATTATTTATACTTCTAATAAGTTATCTCAATAGTTTTAAACACGAAAATTAATATAAAAATATTAAATAATCCGAATACACAGTGTTTTTAAGGCTATTATTATTTACTGTTCTGGTTTTCATAGTAAAAACACCTTGCACAATTCTTACACGTACATCTAATAACTAAGTACTTATAACGAAAAGAGTCCTGCTTTGATAAAAACAGGACTCTTAGCTCTAAAATATTATTATTACTCGTATGAAGAGAAATATTTCATAAACTGAGCCCTCTCATATACTGCAGGACTATCAATATTACCATAACTCATCTTTCCCCTGAATTCTTCAATGCTGCCAAATCCTTTTGCATCCATCCACTGCTCCACATCGCTTAGCATTTTTGTAATTACAGATGGTCCATTTTTATATACTGCCGAACAAGTTTGTACCGACGTTGCTCCCGCTAATAATTGTTTTACCACGGCAGCACCATCGTGAACGCCTGTTGAGGCCGAAATATCAATGTTTTTAATCTTATCGGAAGTGATAGCAACCCATCGTAAGGTTCTTCTCATATCTGCTGCTGTACTGAGTACTTCAGCCGAAGTTAATGTCATCTTTTCAATGTCGATATCCGGCTCGTAAAAGCGGTTAAATAACACAACTCCTTTAGCTCCTGAAACAGATAAACGATTAACAACGTTCACCAAGTTGGAGAAATAAGAACCTAACTTGATGGAAACTGGTATACTCACCACCTTACTTACCGATTCCACAACATCAACATACAATTGCTCATACACCTGTGGATCGCTATTCTTATCGGTGTTAAGAACAAATACGTTTAATTCAATAGCATCGGCTCCTGCCTCTTGAATCTGCTGCGCAAAATCAACCCATTCATTTGATGAGAAACAATTAATACTTGCAATAACTGGTATGTCGTATTTCGCCTTTGTTTCTTTAATTACTTTCAAGTAATCACCAACTGAGTTATCGCGTGTATAGCCTTTTACATAATCAGCTGCTTCTGGGTAATCAAACCCTTCACCTTTATAAATAGCACTGTTGATTTCGTGATTTATCTGCTCCTCAAATAAGGATTTAAGTACAACTGCACCAACACCAGCATCAACCAGCTTACCAATTTTTTCAGCACTATTCGTTAAGCCTGAGCTACTTACAATTATTGGATTTTTAAGGGTTATTCCCAGGTACTTAGTTTCTAAATTTGCCATCGGGTCAATTATTATTTTTCACGTACTTTGAACAAATATAAACAAAACTCATCCACACGAAAACGCCAACAAAAAATTATTGCTTATATAGAATGGTTTTAATGATAATTTCGAACGCCAAAGATGGAACTACCAACACGTACCATGGTGCTCCCCTCTTCAATTGCTAATTGATAATCACCTGACATTCCCATACTTATCTCAGAAAAACAAGAATCATTTACAAACACTTGTGTTTTTAATTTATCAAATACATTTTTTAAACTTTTAAATTCCTGCCGTATCTGATCAGTATCGTTTGTGAATGTAGCCATTCCCATTACTCCTTTGAGCTCCACATACTTCAATTCACTTAAAAGCAAAGGAGTTAATAAGTTTAGCAACTCCTCTTCTGAAAAACCAAATTTTGTTTGCTCTTGAGCAATATGGACCTGCAACAAGCAAGCAATTTTCCTATTGTTCTTCTTGCCTTCTTTATTTATAGTTTTTAAAAGTTTTTCAGTATCAACACCATGAATTAGACTCACAAACGGAGCAATATATTTCACTTTGTTACTTTGTAAATGGCCTATCATATGCCACTCAATATCTTTGGGCAAAGACTCATACTTACCAACTAACTCCTGCACCTTATTTTCGCCTAACACCCGCTGACCTGCTTCATAGGCTTGCATCAAATCTTCATTGGGTTTAGTTTTAGAAACAGCGACTAATTTTGCTCTTCCATCAATCTGCTTAAGTACAGCCTGCAAATTATTTTGTATCGACATAAATTGAATATTAAAGTTCAAATTTACTCAACAGAAACTAGTGTACAAAAAAAAGCCCCCTTTGAAAGGAGGCTTTAGTGGATATTTAGCTAGTCTGTTAACCAGGTAAAGACTATTTAGATTCTAATTTATGAATAACTAGACCAGAACGCAACTTAGGCTCAAACCATGTTGTTTTAGGAGGCATAATATTACCAGTATCGGCAATATCAATTAATTGCTGCATTGACACTGGATACAAGGCGAAAGCAACCTTCATACCACCACCATCAACTCGTTTTTTCAATTCACCCAATCCTCGGATACCACCAATAAAATCGATACGAGTTGAACGACGTAAGTCTTCAATTCCTAACATTTTATCCAAAACATGATCAGATAAAATAGTTACGTCAAGAACCCCGATAGGGTCATTATCATTATACGTTCCCTCTTTAGCATTTAACTTGTACCACTTACCCTCAAGGTACATGCTAAATTCGTGTAGTTTTGCTGGACGGTACTCAGCCTCACCCATGCACTCAACAACGAAAACTTCTTCTAGTTTGGTTAATAATTCTTCTGGGGTTAAACCATTCAAATCTTTAACTGCACGATTGTAATCAATAATATTCAACTGATTATCTGGGAAATGAACAGCCATAAAGAAGTTATACTCCTCATCACCAGTGTGGTTAGAGTTTTGACCTCTTTTTTCGTCACCGATACGAGCAGCAGCTGCAGTACGGTGGTGTCCATCAGCTACGTAGGTAGCAGGCACTTTCGTTTCAAACAACTCTTCTAACTTGGCATTAATAGCTGCATCGTTAATGGCCCAAAGATGATGACCAAAGCCATCTTCAGCTGTAAAATCGTAATCAGCAGTTTGATTTTTAACGATATTTTCTACAATAGCATCGATTTCAGGCACAGCTTTGTACGAGAAGAATACTGGCTCTATGTTGGCATCTAAATAACGCGTCAAGATCATACGATCTTCCTCTTTATCCGGACGTGTTAACTCATGCTTTTTAATAATACCGTTGGCATAATCTTCACAAGCAGCAGCACCAACAATACCATACTGAGTTCTTCCATCCATTGTTTGAGCATAGATGTAATACTTAGCTTCGGTATCCTGTACTAACCATCCTTTTTCCTGGAAAGATTTTAGATTAGATACTGATTTCTCATACACTTCTTCAGAGTGAATGTCAGTTCCTGCTGGACAATCTATTTCTGCACGTGTAATATGCAATAATGAACAGTCTTTTCCTTCTGCCATTTGAGCAGCCTCTTCGCTGTTCATAACATCATAAGGTAAACATGCTAAGTCCTGTGAAATATTCTGTGGAGGTCTTAGGCCTTTGAACGGTTTTATAATTGCCATCGTTAAATATTTAGTTAGTTTTTACAATTATTTTTATTTATCCAGACCGTTTATTTAGGTCTGTTTGCTCAAACACAAATGTAAGTAATCGTATGTTAGCGATTAGGTGACTTTCGTCAACATTAAAGGTGATTTTTACTGTTTTATAACATCTGAATACAACAAACGCTGCCCAAACAAGAGCAGCGTTCAAAATATGTTGTTCAAATTGACTACTTGTTCACCTTATAAGTCTCATCTCCATTTTCGAAGAAACCAATAATTTGATTAGCACCTGCTACACCAGCATTTATATTAGCTTCGGCAGTTTGAGCACCCATTTTCTTTGGAGTAAAGAAATAACGACCTTCGAATTTAGCTTCAATATCTGCTTTACAATCTGGAGCAATGTCCGAAATATATGTGAAGTCAGGCCGATCAGCCATTAACTTCATCAATTCTTCTTCATGAATCACTTCTTTACGAGCTGTATTAACAAGCGCACCACCCTTTGGCATCTTATTTAACAAATCGTAATTAATTGATTGCTTTGTATGTGCATTAGCAGGGATGTGTAGAGACACATAATCACATGTTGAATATAATTCTTCAACAGTATTTAATGGCTTAATACCAGCAGCTTCAATCTTTTCTTTAGCAACAAATGGATCAAAAGCGAATACTTCCATACCAAAACCTTTGGCAATTTCAGCAACATACTGGCCAACATTACCATAAGCATGAATACCAATCTTCTTGCCTCTTAATTCTGTTCCAGCAGTACCGTTATAACCATTACGAGCCATAAATACCATCATACCCAACACTAATTCACCTACAGCATTTGAGTTTTGACCAGGTGTATTCATTGCTACAACGCCATTTTCAGTACAAGCTTCCAAATCAAGGTTATCGTAACCTGCTCCTGCACGCACTACAACCTTTAGCTCTGGTGCTGCTTCAATTACCTCGCGTGTTACCTTATCGGAACGAACAATCATGGCATGTACATCCTTTACAGCATCTAACAACTGTGCTTTATCGGTGTACTTTTCAAGAAGAGCTAATTCGTAACCAGCTTCTTTTACAATAGGTGCAATTTGATCAATGGCAGCCTTAGCAAAAGGCTTTTCTGTAGCAACTAATATTTTTTTCATCGTGCTAAAAAATTAAATGTGGTAAAAAAAAGTAAGCTCCAAAAAGGAGCCTACTTAATATATTAGGTTATCGTTTATTAATGCTTTGCTTCAAATTCTTTCATTGCATCAACTAATGCCTGAATGCTAGCTTTAGGCATTGCATTGTATGTTGAAGCACGGAATCCACCAACTGAACGGTGTCCTTTAATTCCGCTCATACCTCGTGCAGTTGCAAAATCAAAGAATTCTTTTTCTAGTTCTTTGTATTCGTCATTCATAATGAAACAGATATTCATTAATGAACGATCCTCAAGATCAGCAACAGGTGCCTTAAATAAACGGCTACTGTCAATTGCATCATAAAGAACAGCTGCTTTCTCAATGTTGATTTTCTCCATTGCTGCAACACCACCCATCTCTTTCAACCAACGAAGTGTTTGAAGAGCTGAGAATACAGGGAATACAGGAGGTGTATTAAACATTGAGCCGCCATCAATATGTGTACGGTAATCCAACATTGTAGGAATATGACGATCCATTTTACCTAAAGCATCTTGCTTAACAATAGCAAATGTAACGCCTGCTGGGGCTAAGTTCTTTTGAGCACCACCATAAATTAAGGTGTATTTTGAAATATCAACAGGACGAGAGAAGATATCAGATGACATGTCTGCTACTAAAGGAACATTTACATCTAAATCTTTCTTAATCTCAGTACCGTAAATAGTATTATTGGTAGTAATATGGAAATAATCAGCATCAGAAGGAATATCGTATCCTTTTGGAATATGGTTATAAATAGAATCTTTTGAAGACGCTACTTCCACTACTTCACCAAAAGCTTTTGCCTCTTTTAATGCCTTGTTAGCCCAAGTACCTGTATTAAGGTAAGCTGCTTTCTTTTGCATTAGGTTAAAAGGTACCATGCAAAATTGAGTACTGGCACCACCACCTACGAAAACCACTTCGTAACCTGCAGGAATGTCCAACAATTCTTTAAACAAAGCAGTTGCTTCGTCCATTACGGCAACAAACTCTTTGCTACGGTGCGAAACTTCTAACAATGATAGACCTGTTCCGGCAAAATTAATTACGGCTTCAGCCGAATTTTTAATCGTTGATTCAGGCAAAATAGAAGGCCCTGCTGAGAAATTGTGAATCTTCATTTTATAAAAAATTTAAATACTGCTTATTATTTCTTGTCTCTGTTACTAATGAATTGAGCGTATAAAATTATGAAATATATGACGTAAAGCACACTAAATCAGAAAAAATATAACTTTCAAATTAAAAGCATTTTAAAGTATTTTACCTCTAACCCAACGTTATCAATTAGTGTATTTCAGTTGCTAATATATCTAATTATCAACATGCTAGTTTACGTCGTTACATCACAAACAAAAACATGATATTTATCATCTTTTTGTTTGTGATTGCATATTTATTTCAAATATAGACTTAAACAAATGGTAGTTTAACCACCTTAGCTTTTAATTTGCGGTTACGAACTTTAATAAAAATTTCGGTATCGAACTTGGTATAGCCTTTATTAATGTATGCCATGCCGATTCCTTTTTGAAGCATTGGCGACATTGTACCTGAAGTCACTCGTCCAATCACTTCGTCATTTTCAGTTACAACTTCATAATCTTTGCGAGGAATACCTCTGTCTTCAAGAACGAATCCTCTCAAACGGCGAGAAACTCCCTCTTCCTTTTGCTTTAACAAGTATTCTTTATCGATGAAGTTATTTTGGTCGTTAAATTTAGTAATCCAACCTAAACCAGCTTCAATTGACGTTGTTGTCTCGTCAATGTCGTTACCATATAAGCAAAAACCTTTTTCAAGACGTAAGGTATCACGAGCAGCCAACCCAATAGGTAAAATGCCCTCTTCTTCACCTGCTTTGAATATAGCTTCCCAAGCTTTATCAGCATCATCATTATAAATATACAATTCAAAACCACCAGAACCAGTATAACCAGTATTTGAAATAATCACATTTTCAACACCAGCAATTGCTCCAACTTGAAAAGTATAATAAGGGATAGATAATAAATCAATATCAGTCAACTTTTGAAGAACAGCAGTAGCCTTAGGTCCCTGAATGGCCAATTGAGAAATAGCATCACTTGCATTTTCAATTTCAGCACCCATTGTATTTTGCTCACTCACCCAAGCCCAATCTTTATCAATGTTAGATGCATTGACTACTAATAAATACTTTTCTTCTTCGTATTTATAAACCAATAAATCATCTACAATACCACCTTTACCGTTTGGAAAGCACGAATACTGTGCCTGACCAACTGATAATGCTGCCACATCGTTAGTAGTTACTTTTTGAACCAAATCGAAAGCTTTTGGTCCTTTTACCCAAAACTCTCCCATGTGAGAAACATCAAAAACACCTACGCCATTACGTACGGTCATGTGTTCGTTGTTAATACCCGAATATTCAACTGGCATTTCGAAGCCTGCAAATGGAACAATTTTCGCTTCTAACGATTCGTGAAACTTGTAAAAGGCTGTTCTTTTCATTGTTATACTATTATTAAATCTTGATTATTCAAATAAAATCCTTGCGTTAAATTATCAGTTTGCAAGTTGAGCAAATGTAGAAATAAAATCAACTGCCAAAAAATGATAATTATCGGCTTTAAACACTAATAAATATCACCTATTTATATTTATGGACAATGGTGTCTAAATTATTTCAGTCAAAAAAGTTACTTTTGCTAAATATTTTGTACTTTGAACTTTTGAATTAATTTGAAAGAAATAATTTATGCCAAACCCATACACCCACATTAATCTGGGCTACCTAGAAAGCATTACCGACGGTAGCCAGGAACTTATAAAAGAACTTATTACCATTTTTATTGAGCAGATTCCAGAATTTAAAGAAGGCTTTGAAGAAGGCATCAATAAAAAAGATTGGGTTAAAATAGCAGCAGTTGCTCACAAAGCTAAATCATCCGTTATGTCAATGGGGATGGAAGAACTTGGTAATACTGATTTAAAAAACCTGGAACTAATCGCTAAAATGTTACGGATCGATGAAATTAGTGATTCATCTGATAACAGCGAAGAAATTCAACAACTTAAAAAGAATGTTGATGGCTATCCTGAAGATCGCAAGGCATGGCTTGATGCAAATAAAAATATAAATGCAGTTGAAACATTGATTAATGGCTTTAACTGTACTTGCGAAGCAGCTTTAGTAGAACTGCAAAATGTTTTAAATAACTAATAAAAACCACTATATGCTACAAGTTAAAGAACATGATGGGGTAATGTTCGGCTTATTAGCTGATACCGACAGATTAAACGCCACTGTGGCTTCTGAAGTAAAGGCTGACTTAACGGATACACTATCTTCAAAAGGCACCAAATTAGTTTTGGACCTTACAAACATCAACTTTATTGACAGCACTGGAATTGGAGTCCTAATTAGTGCTTTAAAAACCGCCAGACAAAACGATGGCGCATTTCAACTATCAGGTTTAAAAGCGGAAGTTTTAAGCTTATTAAAGCTGATGAAACTCGACAAAGTGTTTGATATTATTAGCTAAAAAGATATTTAAAACCGCCTTACAGGCGGTTTTTTTTTAATGTCTTGCATCCACCTCCTGTAAGGTTGTTTGCATTTTATGCACATCTAGTTGCTGCAGATAATTAATTGTTGATTCAGGCAGTAACTGAAGCAAACGCTGAAATTCTCCATTTTTAATCGCTTCTCTTACCTTGCTGGCGCTGATAAAATCGCCCTTTCCAATAGTCTGTATAGTTTCTTTACGATTCAACTCGTAAAACTGCACCCCTTTGACTGGTAGTATTAATCGCATCGCATCGTTGTACATCGACGTTGTTGTACAATAATTTTCGGTTCCTACATACCTCTTTTTAATGCCTAACTGTGGTGCAATGTGTTGACTAAATATTTCAATATCTAACTCTGCTTGCTTTTGCGTTACACCGCTAGGCGATTCATTCTTTAGGAAATAGTCTGGAAATGTAGCGCACGAAACAATATAGTTGCCCCCCTTAAGAATTCTAACATTGGGTAAGTGAGAGGTGCCCAATTGAACCATTTCAAAGCGATCTTTAAAAGAAAACAATGAGCGTTCTGATTCAACTACAAAAACATACACTAAATCATTGTCAGCAGCTGCACTTTCTATTAAATACTGATGCCCTAATGTAAATGGATTACAGTTCACTACAATTGATGCAACTTCCTTTTCTCCATTTTTACTTTTTATTGATTGCAAGTACTTTTTATAATCATCAATACTCTGGTACCCAAACTCCAGTAGTGAAATCAATGGCTCCGCAGTAGCAATATGCCGATAACCAATACCACAAAAGCGTGTAATGTTTTCTGGGCGTGTAAAAACAAAAGCTTGTTGGTTGTCGAACATCACACGTTCAGTTAAATGCGTAACAATGTGCGCAAAGGCTCCAGACTCTCTATACTGAGGTGCCACAGCGACATATTTCAACACATTTCCTTTACAGGAACCTACACCAACAATATCATCATTTAAAGTATATAAAATAACACTATAATCAACTGTCGATTCTTCAAAATAAAAGCCCAAAGGCGATAGAAATCGACGTATCAACTCTACATCATATCTACTTGTAAGGTCAGGTTCTTCAATCCTAAAATCTGAATTTTCAATCATGCCCTAATCTTTCCAAATTTATTCTTACAATGAAACAACATTATAGTCAAGGCCAACAGATCTGCAGATCCACCTGACGAAATCTTTTGACTATTACACCATTCAACCAAGTCATCATATGCTACTTCCTCACCTTTCTTCCATGCTTCCAAAGCATGAGACGACTTGCGCTTTAACTCTTCAAGTACACTTTTGCCATGACGATATAAAACATTCGTATCGTTATTAACCGACATAATTTTAAGTAACACGGGTATCAAACTCTGCTTCATTTCACTATCTGACATGAAAAAAAAATCATGTTTCACTAAAGCAGACAATACAGGCAAAGCATGATTAAAGATGGTTGGGAATCCTTGTTCAGCCTCACCCCTAGCACCAGCACCTTGCAAACCATAATTAACAAAACAATTCTGTCCGTGTGACAAGTTCAATGAGCCATTAAGCGCACATAATTCTTTCTGCACAATTCCATTACAAATCTTTTGAATCGTGGCAATGAAGGCATTGGCTTTAAAGTAGCCCACCTTTTTTATAACTCTAACACATGAAAAACAACTTAAACACATTAAAAATACAGCCCCTTTATGGGTGTTAACCCCATTAGTTGCTCTAAGCATTTCCTGCTCCATTTTTAAGCCAATTTGTCTAATATAGGGCAGCGCTTTACGATCATCTTTATCCGTGTAGTTGATCGCCAGCGTAGCTAGCTCCTGGAAATAAGGAGCTAAGGCAGCGCAGGAATTTATAAAGGTCATAAAGTCCATATCACTATGGGCTCCAGGTGCATTCCTACACACTAAACCAGGCTTTGGACTCAAGGCCACTTCGTGCATCAAGCCATTGACAGCATATTGTACAACTGACTTTACGATGCTATCATTTCTTTGTTGTTCTTCAAAAACCCCAATAGCATTCATCATGCACTCACGCACTTCAGTAATTGTGTGGTGCTGTAATTTCCTGCATTCTTCAGCTGCCTTATCACATAAAAAACACTTTTTTGCTTTTCCTGAAGATATTGGAAGACCCATAGAACTCATTACGTCCAAATCAACAATTCTCCCTAAAGGAAATTCTTGCTCAAATAATTCTGTTAATTGCTTCAGGTCTTCAGCTTTCAAAAGTGTTTGATCCAAAAGATATAGAAAACAATCACCAGAAAAATCGTTAAACATCTCCTTTTTAGCCCATTGTAAATTAGGATAATGACTGGTAAAAAACCGCTCGAACTCATCATCAACTGCCGAGATAAAACGATGCAATTGTTGATTACTTTTGGGAAGACCAGGAATATTTAACTGCAAAGAAACTAGATGATAGCGACCAGAAAGCATGCTCAACTTTCGTTGTTGACGCTCCTCACGTGCTTCTAATAAGTTAGCAAATATTTCAGCCTCTCCCATCATCCCTCTACTCTTTAACCTGATGGATTACATCTATAACCGTACCATCACGATATTCAACAACTCCCACAATACGATCCAATATTTCAATTGGCTTGGCTTTACCGGTAATTAACTCCACCTCTTTTGCCAGATCAACAATATCTTTGGTAACAATACCAGCTTTTTCCAAATTCTGCTTTAATTCTTTACGCTGAGGATTAACACAAATACCGCGTTCCGTAACCAAAACATCAATGCTTTCACCTGGCGTTACAATAGTATGTACCTTTTCTTTAACAATAGGAATACGACCTCGAAACGATGGACAAACAACAACAGTTAAATTAGCTCCCGAAGCTGTGTCGCTATGACCTCCTGAAGCCCCACGCACATACCCCTCAGATCCAGTAATAACATTCACGTTAAAGTTGGTGTCTATTTCAAGCGCACCAAGAACCACAATATCGAGTTTATTTGTCATGCAGCCACAGTTAAATGGATTGGCATACAAACCAGCAGGAATTTCGATATGATAAGGATTATCCATCAGTGACGTACTGACTGCCGCGTCAAAAGATTGCACATCAAAAATTGAACGGAACAAACCCTCGTTAAGCATATCTACACCATATGAAGTTACCCCACCAAGAATAAAACTCCCTTTTATGGTGCGTTGTTTCATAATTTTACGAATGTATTTGGCAACTGCCAATGAAGCACCACCAGCACCTACCTGAAAACTAAAACCATCCTCTAGCTCCCCAGAATGTTCGATTACCTGAGCTGCTAATCGTGCAATTTGCAAATCCATTGGCGCTTTTGTGATACGGGTAGTACCTCCAGCAATTTTTGACGGATCACCAATGGAATCCACTTTAACCACATAATCGATGTAATTCTGAGTTACCGACTGTGGCACACACGGATAATCAACAATGTTATCGGTAACAACAATCACTTGCTTGGCATACCACGAGTCAATGGCAGCGTATCCCATTGAACCAAATGCAGATGGGCCATGCGCACCTGTTGCATTACCCTCAATATCTGAAGAAGAAGCAGCCAATATGGCTAAGTCAATTTTAATTTTACCAGTATGTACACTACGTACTCTACCTCCATGTGAATGTATCACAAATGGCTTGGGCATAACGCCTTGTGCCAATGCCTTACCCAGCTCTCCTCTTATGCCGCTGGCATAAATCTGAGTTATTGTACCATCTTTAAAGTATGGTAAGATTGGGTCGTGAGCAGTGGTTAAACTACTAGCTGCTAAAGTTATATCTTTAATACCCAGTTCTGCTAATATCTTTATGGCTTCAAAAACTAAGTTATCACCACCACGCAAATGATGATGAAACGAAACCGTCATTCCATCTTTGGGATTTGAACGAATGATTGCATCCCTTAAGCTATCACAAACTTTATTAGAATGTGGCATTTTTGCTTTTACAGGTGGCGGAACTGTTTCTTCTTCCATCCATCCCTTTTTAAGCTTGGTAAAAGCCCCCTCAAATGGCTCTAACTTACCAATTCCAATTAATTCAGAGGGCATATCTATTTGAAGTTTATTTTTCACAACAATTTACTTTAAAGAGATTCTACATCAACATCTGCCATTTCTAAAACGCGCAATGCACGTTGTACCACGGGTGCATCAACCATTTTACCATCTACAGCAAAAACACCAATACCCTCAGCCTTATTGCGCTCAAATGCTTTAACAATTTTAGCAGCTTTTCTAATTTCCAAATCAGTGGGGGTAAACACCTCATTTACCACTTCTATTTGCCTTGGGTTGATTATAGCTTTGCCAGTAAAACCTAACTTCTTAATGTATTCGGCTTCCTCACGTAAACCATCTTCATTTTCTACATCAACATATACTGTATCAAACACATCAATTTTGCATGCTTTTGCTGCCATTACAATTTGTTTACGGGCATAATCAATGCCCACACCATCATTAGCTTTTACCAATTGCATATCAGCAGCTAAATCCTGTCCTCCAATAGAAATGGCATCAATACGTGATGAGTACTTTGCAATATCGTACACGTTCTGAACACCTAAAGCGGTTTCAATCATAACATGTACATTCATCACATCGTGCGGTAAGCCGCACTCATCTTCTATCTGTTCAATAACATTAATAATTCGTTCAATTTCATCCAATGTTTCGACCTTTGGTAATCGAATGGCATTTGGCTGTAAGGGTACTATTTGTTTGAGGTCCTCTAAACCAAAAGGTGTATCAATATGATTAACACGAACAGTAACTTCACACCCCTCGTAAGAAATGTACTTAAGCATGTGAGATACCAAAGTACGCGCTGCATCTTTCTGATTTAATGCTACGGCATCTTCTAAATCGAGCAATAAACCATCTGCTCCATACACACTACCTTGCTGCAACATAGCTGGATTATTGCCAGGTATGTACAACATGGTTCGCCTTTTAAAGGTTTTCTGTTTTGTGTCCATCATTGATTATTTTAGGGTTCCAGTTTGCAATTGTGCAGCACGCTTTAAAGCGGTTTCTAAACGCGCAGAAATAGTAGGAGGTAATGCTCCCTTATCATTGATAATTAAACGAACATCGTTAATTTCATAAAAGTCTAATCCGTCGTTAATCTGTTTCAGTAGATCATCTCCAAATTGCTGCATCACAATTGATTTCAATTCAATAATTCGACCTGCTCCCTCAACAACAGGCTCAACCATTATTAACACATCACTTGATTCGAAACTACCTGCTTGAGCTTTTGTTATAAGTTTCATAGTTTGTAATTAAAGAAAAATTTCATCAAATATTGTACTTAATCCTCTAATTACCTAGCTACAAATATGGTTCTATAACATATTTTATAGAGCAACACTTCACAACAAACACAACACACTCATATCATGCACAATACATCAATCCATGATATTTATCAGGCCACAGTAACTACTATTAAAAAACTGCTATACACACAGTTAGTGTCGTCTTGTTTTTTACATTTAATTTATTGCTTTGTTCGCAAATAATATTTTCTTTATTAAGATGCTTTGCACCTAAACGTTAAAGACTTATAAGGCAATGCATAAAAAAAGCCTGACAAATTGTATTATGCCAGGCTCCCAAATATTATTGTTTGAAGAATTTATAAGAAGTCATCAAAATACAGCGTGACTTTCTCCATTAAATGAACTCTGTCTTTACCAAGTACATTATGCTCGTGACGAGGGTAAGGGAAATAATCGATCTGAACTCTATTTTTCACACACTCACGCACAAACGACAGACTATGCTGCCATACAACCACAGGATCAATTGCCCCATGTATCACCAATAGTCTACCATCTATATTCTTAACTTGTTTTTTAAGATTGGCCTGTTCGTATCCCTCCGAATTTTCTTGTGGAGTATCCATATAGCGCTCTCCGTACATTATTTCATAATACTTCCAGTCAATTACTGGTCCGCCTGCTGCACCTACTTTAAAAACATCAGGATGCTGAGCCATCATTGAAATAGTCATAAAACCACCATAACTCCAACCATGTACACCAATGCGATCTGCATCCACAAAGGGTAAAGATTGCAGGTATTTTACGCCTTGCATTTGATCTTCTACTTCCAACTGACCCAATTGACGATGGATAGCTTGTGCAAATTCTTTTCCTCGATAAGCAGTACCCCTATTATCCAAAGTAAAGGCAATATATCCTTTCTGAGCCATGTATAGCTGCCAACCTCGCGCGCCGCCTAACCACTTATTTTGAACCAATTGAGAGTGCGGACCTCCGTAAACGTAAACTATTACAGGATACTTTTTTGAAGGATCAAAACCAACAGGCAAAATCATACGTGCATCCAAATCAAAATTACCATCTTTGGTCTTTAACTTAAGCAATTCAACTTTCCCTGTTTCAATTTCTCCATATGGATTATCAACCACCTGCAGAGTTTTCAATAAGCGTCCTTTCGTATCTTTTAAATTAGTTTTTGAAGGAACATTAAGGGACGAGAAAGTAGTCAAAGCAAAACGTCCATCCTTACTAATCTTAACTCTATGAACCCCCTCTTCTTGCGTAATTCTATTCATCTTACCTGATGCTAAACTCACACGGTACACATGTCTTTCCAGAGCTTCTTCTTTAGTAGATTCAATGAAAATATATTTTGAAGCTTTATCAAACCCAAGCACTTTTGTTACTTCCCAAGAGCCCGTTGTCAGTTGCTTTTTCAACTTACCATTCAAGTCATATATATATAAATGATTGAATCCATCTTTTTGACTTTGCCATATAAAATCCCCCTTTTTATTCGGTATAAACAAAGCAGGGTGTTGCGGCTCTGTCCAACGATCATCTTTCTCTTCCAACAATGTTTCAACATAATCGCCTGATTGAGCATTGTATTTTTTGAGCTGCATATGGTTTTGCTCACGATTCAACTCTGCAACTAGTAAAAACTGATTATCTGGAGTCCAACAAATATTTGTAAAATAACGATCGGTAGGTTCGCCCGTTTTTAAATAAATGGTTTTTTGCGAGGATAAATTATAAACACCAACTGTTACCTGATGACTATTCATACCAGCCATTGGATACTTAATATTCTCAAGCTTTGCCACGCGCTCATCCACATTAACCAATGGATAATCACTTACCATGGAGTTATCTTCGCGATAAAAAGCTAAATACTGACCATTGGAAGACCAGAAAGTTCCTTTATTAATTCCAAATTCATTACGATGAACCGTTTGTCCGAAAATAATATCATCCCCCTCATTCCCTGCAATCATTTGACTATCATCATTACCTTTTTTAAGGTATAACGAAGTTCCTTTTGTGAAAGCCATTAAAGCTTCATCCTCTAACAAGTCAATGTTACTCGCTTCCTTTTCTTTATTTATAACCATTAAAACCTTTTCAGCATCTTGATCTATTTTCACAAAAGAATCCTTGGTACTAAAAGAAAAAACATTTTCTGAAACCCATGTTAATCGGGGCATTCTATTTAATGGTGCAACACTTTCCTTTTTTAATATCGCGTTTAACCAAACTAAATCGAATGAGAATTTTTTATCAGCCGAATTAATACCCTGTACAAAAACTGAATCGGATTGCTGATACACTAAGGTATTTGAATCCCCTTTAAAATTAACGTTGATGGCACGTGGGTAATAATTATAGAAACCCTTTCCACCATGAATAACATCTTCAATAGTCAACTGTGCGTAGGAGCTAACACTAACTACCACAGACATTAGGAACAAGACAAATACACTCTTCATAATTTTAGTTTATTTTAAATTTTATCAATCAACATTAGAAAAATCAAGCGTGCAAAGAATACATCACGCATTGAAAATGCACAATTGGGAAATAAAAACTAATTATACAATGAAAAAAGTAAGGAATCGCGAAGAATCCTTAACCCATTCAGTATTAATCATTATTTACATCCGTTGCCATAATTTTAATATGGAATCAATATTTTTTAATCAATGAACAGCATTAATTGACAACTTTTAAATATCTTTCAGAAAATTTTGAACCTGTTAAACCTCTATAAATTTCTATTAAAATGAAGAAACACACAGTTACACTTTTATTGTTTGCTATTCTGTTTGTTTTATCCCCATTCAAATTAAATTCTCAAGAAGACGTTTTATTCAGCAACTGCATAAGTCAGTTGCGTTCGCCATACATTGCTAGTGGCCAACCGTTCAAAGCGTTTTTAACAGGATCTGAAGTTGCAGAGTTTCATACTACATTCTTTTCAGGAAGCATGTACCGTATTGTTGCTTGCAGTCATCAAGACAATAACATCTTGTTTTCAATCTATGACAAAGAACGTAACCTCCTTTTTTCAAACGAAGATTATGAAGCTACAGGCTCATGGGATTTTAAAGTAGAAGGATCGGTTGAATGTATAGTTGAGGCCAAGTTAAACCCAAATATATCATCATCGGGCATTGCAATGCTTATGATTGGATTTAAAAGCCTTGATGTTATAAAATAACACCATTAGCTTATTTTCTACGATGATTAATGGCCTTTAAATAGGCCACATGAAAGGCACTTAGTATGAGCGAAGAAATATTAAAAGCACTTATACAGTTATTTGCGCTCATAGCCTTTCCCCGAACCGAAATAAATTCTCGCCGTTTCATTGTTAAGTCGTTCCTTAAACAGCAACTAAACAGCCAATTAGTAGAGGAATACTTAAAGCTTTTTGATCAACTACACGAAAAGCACGAACAGCGTTTATCGGATAAAGATAAATTTAGAAAGAGACATGCTGCCAGTTCTGTAAAAATTCTAAAAATTGCTACAGAAATTAACGATGCCCTTACCTATTATCAAAAACTAATAGTACTTACACAGCTAATTGAGTTTTTGAACATTGACATTGGCATGAGTGAGTTTGAGCGCGAGTTTATCGAAACAGTTGCTCAAACATTTAACCTACCTGAAGAAGAATATCAGTTAATATTAAACTTTATAACCAGCTCTTTCTCAGATTTACCAATGTCTGACAATGTTCTGATTGTAGATAGTAATCCTATTTACGACAATCCATTAGTCAAACACTTATATTGGGAGAATTTAAAAGGCGAGTTAAGGGTTATTCACTTAAAATCGGTTAATCTTTTTGCTTTCCGATTTATGGGCTACATGGACTTAACCATGAATGGTCAATTGATCAATCAGGGGCGGATTCAAGTATTAAACCCAGGCAGTTCATTGCGAAACAAACTGATAGACACTATTTTCTACAGTGATATTTTTGGACAGTTTACAAGTGACAGCAATGACAAAGCCATCGACTTCAGGTGCGATAACCTGGAATATCATTTTAGCAAAAAAGCCATTGGCCTGCACAGCACTTCTTTTGCCTCTAAATCAGGCAAAATGGTTGGCATCATGGGTTCAAGCGGTGCTGGAAAAAGTACTCTGGTTAATGTACTAAGTGGAATTAACACACCAACAAAAGGTAATGTCTATATTAATGACATTGACATTCATGAAAATATAGACCAGGCTAAAGGCCTTATTGGTTATGTTGCTCAGGATGATTTATTGATGGAAGACTTAACCGTCTATCAAAACCTCTATTACAACGCCAAATTATGTTTCGATAATCTTCCTGAGTACCAAATAAAACGCAAAGTACTTAAACTCCTTAGTTCATTGGGGTTATATGACATACGCTTTATGAAAGTGGGTAGTCCGCTGAATAAAAAGATTAGTGGAGGTCAACGAAAGCGTTTAAATATTGCTCTTGAGCTTATTCGCGAACCATATATTTTATTTTTGGATGAACCCACATCGGGTTTATCGTCGCGAGATTCGGATAATATTATTGATCTATTAAAAGAATTATCGATTCGCGGCAAGTTGGTTTTTGTTGTTATTCATCAACCGTCGTCTGATATATTTAAAATGTTTAACCAGCTACTTATCCTGGATACTGGCGGTTATCTCATTTACAATGGCGATCCTGTAGAAAGTGTCAATTACTTTAAAGCGTGCATCAATCACGCCAATAGAGACGAAAGCGAATGCCCTAGTTGCGGTAATGTGAATGTTGAACAGATTTTAAACATCATCAATTCGCAAATACTAGATGAATACGGCAATTTTACACAAACCAGGCGAATAGAACCCAAGGAATGGTACAACTTATTCCATGAGGGCTGGGATTCCCATGAGCCACCCGTAAGCAGCAACAAAAAAGCATTACCTGAAATAAGCTTTCAAATTCCGAAGCGTCTACAACAGCTATTTGTCTTTTTAAAAAGGGATATATCATCAAAACTAGCCAACAGGCAATACCTTTTAATTAACCTATTAGAAACGCCTATATTGGCTTTATTACTGGCTTCAATCATTCGTTACTACGATGTTGACCAAGCCACTGATTCAGCATACAGTTTTGCCCACAATCCTAACATTACGGTTTACATCATCATATCGGTAATTATTGCCCTTTTTGTAGGTTTAACGGTTAGTGCCGAAGAAATTATTAACGATAGAAAAATACAAAGGCGCGAGTCCTTTCTTAATCTCAGCAGGTTGAGTTACTTATTTTCTAAACTTATTATTCTTTCAGGTTTATCGGCTATTCAAGCGGCACTATTCGTACTAGTGGGCAACTTCATCATATCATTACAAGGGATGTTTCTTCAGTATTGGTTTATACTCTTTAGCAGTTCGGTATTTGCCAATATATTAGGTCTAAACATATCAGACACTTTCAAAAAAACGGTCAACATTTATATTATCATCCCATTTTTAATTATTCCACAATTAATATTGAGTGGTGTTTTTATCAGTTTCGATCGCTTAAACCCATTTATTTCGAGTCCTGATAAAATTCCAATTTACGGCGAAGTTATTACAGCCAGGTGGGCCTTTGAAGCATTAGCTGTAGAACAGTTTATGGGAAATGAGTTTGATGAACAATTTTATAGTTACGAAAAGCTTAAAAGTCAATCGAAGTACCGAAAAGAATTTTGGTTGCCAGCTTTAAGTAATCATTTGCAAAAAATTAGCAATGCAAATCACAACGCCTCTTCCAAGGCTCAGGTGGATTACTCTATCAAGTTGATTAATCGTGAACTTAAAAAGCACCATTTGCTCTACCCTAACAGAGTCAAGGAACCATATTATCTAGGGAAAAAAGCCAACAGCTCAAATATCGATTCTGTTAGAAATTACTTAAATCATATAAAGGTCTTTTATATTGGCTTGTATAATCGAGCCGATGAAAAGCTAGATTTAAAAATCAAAGAGCTAACACAATCGAATGAGGCGGAAGTCAAATATTACGAAAATAAAAGTAGATACCACAACAACGCACTTCAGCGTTTTGTCACTAATTCTAACAACTTTTTTTCGAATAAAATAATAGAATACAAAGGTGAGCTCATACAAAAAGTAGACCCCATTTATCAGGATCCAACACACCCTGTAATTAAAGCTCACTTTTTAGCTCCTCATAAACTAATAGGTAACTTTGCCTTACCTACGTTTTATGCCAATGCAATAGTAATATGGTTAATCAATTTATTACTATTCATCATGTTGTATTTTAGAGCTCTTCCAAATTTATTAACGATCAGAACTCGCCTATTTTGGTTCATTAAAGACCATAAAAAAGGCTGAAAAAGAATTCACTTTTTCAGCCTCTATATTTTATTGTATCAAATAATTACTCTTCCATTTCAATCATTTTAAACGGAATACTAATGATTGATTGATAATCCTCTCCTGCTTCGAACATATCCTCATCATCTTCTTCGTAATACCAGTTAATTTCAACTGGATTACCTTTTTTATGGATTAGTTCCAAGCGCTTAAAAATATCAAGAATACACTTCGATGAGCTTGTATTAAAATATTCTAATTGAATGTTGACATTGGTTTCATCAGAAGGTTCGCCCCCGAACTTTTCTAGCCAATCAATTATTGGCTTATAAAAATCAACAGAATTTTCGGGTATAGAGCGTCCTTTAATTTCAACCACCCCATTATCCCCATCAAGTCTTACAAATGGTGTTTTTGGGCTTCCTTCGCGAATTATTGTTTCCATACTGGTAGCTATACGGTTAACTAATGTATACATCTAGCGAGAAAAAGATGTACTCATCATCAAATTGATAAAAATAATACTCTAATTTATTGCCTGTTTTCCTAACGATATCAAGCATTCCAAGGCCTCCCCCGCCTTTATCAGAAAACTCATCGTTATTAAGTATATCTCTGTATAACATACGAACTTCTTCGTCTGACAGAGAATTTACCTGGTCAATTCGGTCTTTAATGTAATTTAATTTTTCTTTTTTAACAAAATTACCCGTTGAAATGCGGTAAAAGGTACCATCTTTACTTAAAATGATGATTCCAAAATTACTACTTTGCTCAACGGGAGCTGTTTTTGGCGGAAAATCAACATGGTGATAAAGGTTCTGTAAGCTCTCAACAAACACATTGTAAACTTTCTTTCGAACACGATTTTTTTCATTCTTCATGTTCAAACTGTTTTCAATGGATTCCAAAGCCTCAGAAATTAAGTCTGGAGTAATACTTCCGTTATACTCGAGAATAATATCCCCTTGTTTCTTTTCTAAATACCAGTTTTTTAATTCAAATGCCATTTCAATGGTCTAATAGGCTACAAATATAAAAAAATTATGTTACCGCCACGCAGCACAAGTTTACATTAAAAACGACACAATCCATTTAATGGATACAACTATTTGGTTAATGCTTCATAAATCCTGATAAATCGATTGTTTTAACTGATAATATTAAATACCCCCACCCTCTGCATACAAGACATCACGTGGTTTAAACTGTACTACTTTAGAGTAAGGTACAACCGAATTAGTAACCCAAACATTACCTCCAATAATAGAATTTGCCCCAACTGTAATCCTACCTAAAATGGTTGCCTGGGCATAAATTACTACGTTATCTTCAATTATTGGGTGACGTGGAATACCTTTTATTGGGTTTCCATCACTATCCAAAGGAAAGCTTTTGGCCCCCAAGGTAACCCCTTGAAATAACTTTACATTATTGCCAATAATCGACGTAGCACCTATTACTACACCCGTACCATGATCAATACTAAAGTACTCTCCAATGGTTGCTCGCGGGTGAATATCTATACCTGTTTCAGAATGAGCCATTTCACTAATCATCCTTGGAATTAAAGGCACGCCAATTTCCAAAAGCGCATTAGCCACGCGATAGTTTGTTATAGCTCGTATGGCTGGATAACAAAAAATGACTTCTCCTTTACTTTTTGCTGCTGGATCTCCTAAAAAAGCAGCTTCCACATCTGTAGCTAATACCCTTCGTATCTCAGGCAATCTACTTATAAACGAACTGGCATAATCATGTGCCTGACTTTTTTGCTCATTTAAGTCAAAGCCTTCAGGATTATCACACATAAAACAAAGGCCAGCAAATATTTGATCGACCAATAGCGTATATAGTTTTTCGGTATTTACACCTATATAGTAACTAACACTTTCGGGCCGTATAGAGCTATCGCCATAATAACCAGGAAAAATTACCTCGCGCGATAAATTCACCACATCCTCCAAAGCACTTATTGAAGGCATTTTATGATCTTTAAAATGAGGATGACAAACGCTTTTGTAGCTTTGCTCCTGCGATAACTCATCAATAGTTTTTCTCAATATAGAAAAGTGGTCAGTGGTCATGTTGATT
The DNA here is from genome assembly GCF_007097485.1 of Carboxylicivirga sp. M1479. Lineage (GTDB taxonomy): Bacteria > Bacteroidota > Bacteroidia > Bacteroidales > Marinilabiliaceae > Carboxylicivirga. The sequence continues at coordinate 101,121 of NZ_VKDE01000015.1, forward strand.
ATTTTACAATTTGGTTAATATGGTCTTTTGCTTGATTAATACGCTCAATTCCTTGCCCTCGTACAATCTCGTATGCAAAGTTATAGTTTTCAAGTTCATTTTTATAACACTCAAACAAATACAGTCGCTTGTCTTCATTTTCTCTTACACCATCTTGCACCCAATCAAGGTCGGGATAACACAAAAGGTGCAAATCTATTTTACAGCTTTGAATATAGGCATGTAGCCAATCTGGCATTCTTCCAAAAACCTCCTGAAACCAAACCTTTGTTATAATGAGAAATGTATCACAAATGACTAAAGAATGTTTAGAATTCAAAGCTTGTTCGAATTGGTCTCGTTGACGGATGGCAATTGCTTCAACATCTTCATAAGTATAAGGGCTGCTTAAGGCTTCGATATAAGCCCTGGCATACTCTGGAATAAGCATGGCATCAAGCTCTTCACTTATCTCTTTAGAAACCGTTGATTTCGCCGCACATTCGGGTCCAGTAAAAACAATTACTTTTGATCTTTCCACTTGCTTTACTGTTTAGATTTTTTCCATTCGAAGTACCCCAAAACCGCGCCTATTGTATAAACCACAAATAGGAAACTATAAAAATAAAGGCCTTTAAATAAATACATGCCCATTGACAGACTATTAATCACAATCCAAAATAACCAATGTTCAATGTATTTTCGGGCAAGCATCCAAGTAGCAATTATTGAAGCTGCGGTAGTGAAGGCATCCAGATATGGTAAATCGGAACTTGCAATATCAACTATGGCAGGAATATACAGTAATGCAGATAATATACCGACATATAAACCAGTTCCAACCAATACCAACTTCAGCATCAGGCCTCGGGAAATGTTTCTTATGGCTACAGTATCGCTTTCATCACTTTGTTGGCCACTAAGCCAATACCACCATCCATAAATACTTATAACAACATAATACACCTGTAAACCCATGTCGGCATATAAGGCCGATTGGTAAAATACAATTAAAGAAACAGCAGAAGCCACAATACCCCATGGCCAAAGCCAGGCTTTTTCTCTAATGGAATAATACAAATAAATAAGTGAGGCAACAGTTCCTGTTACCTCAAATCCATAATCCTTAATTAAGTCAGTCATTCTTTACAGGCAGGTTGGTTTCAGTAGTAAATACTATTTTAGAAAATGTGAGTAATCGCCATTGGATTCAACAATTTGAATGGCTTTATTATATACCTCCGACATTGGATTAATCGATTGAAAATAGGCTGAAGAGGTAAACAAATCGCGGGCTATTAAAGCTTTAACCTGAGCTTCAAGCAAAGGCTTTGAGGTATTAAATTCTTCATCATTATATTCGATATCGGCGTCTTCGCCTTCTGATATTAAAAGGTCAAATATGTCTTGATCTACACTAAACTCCTTTTCAAAATCCTGGTATTTGGTATACCTCGATTTTAACTCATTCCGATGATCATCGATATAATTAAGGATCATTCGATTAACGGAACCACTTGCAACCAAATCACGGTAATAATCGGAATACATACTTGTATCCACAGCTACAAATACATCAGGCATAATGCCTCCTCCTCCATATACTGTGCGACCCGAAACTTTTGTTTTATACTCCAGGTTTTCGTCAAAATGAATGCTATCTTCATTAGACAACTCTCCGTGCAGATACCTTTCTCCAAGTTCGTTGTGATAGGCTGCCACACCATCTTTATATTCTTTTTGTATACATCTTCCAGCAGGCGTGTAATACTCTGCAATGGTTAATCGAATCATTGAACCATCAGGAAAGTCAAATGGTCGTTGAACTAATCCTTTTCCAAAACTTCGGCGCCCAATAACTAGTCCCCTGTCCCAATCTTGTACTGCGCCTGAAACTATTTCACTGGCTGATGCAGAGCCTTCATCAATCATAACGATTAAATTCCCTTTTTCAAACAGTCCTTTTTTTCTGGCATGATGGCTTCTTCTCTCACTATTTAAACCCTCTGTATAAACCAAAAGCTTGTCTTTATCCAATAATTCATCGGCAATATCAATTGCAGCTTTTAGGTATCCACCGCCATTACCTCGTAAATCAAGTATCAGATTTTCGTAATCGTCTTTTTCTAATTTTTCTAGTGCTTCAACAAACTCATCGTGAGTACTAAGTGCAAATCGGGATATTTTCACATAGGCTGTTTTAGGCGTTGCCATATAGGCAGCTTCAACACTGTACAAAGGAATTTTATCGCGAACAACCACAAATTTTAATTCGTCATTGCTTCCACGGCGAAGGATATTTAAATTCACTTTTGTTCCCTTCTCCCCTCGCAGGTACTTAAAAACGTCGCTATTTTTAATCCCTGTGCCAGCAACATTCTCGCCATCGATACCAACTATGCGATCTCCAGCCCGAATACCAACCTTTTCAGAGGGTCCACCAATAACTGGGTTAACAACCATTAAAGTATCATCCAATATATTAAACTGTATACCCACTCCCTCGAAGCTTCCGTCCAAAGGCTCATTCATTTCCTTAACCTCATCAGCCGAAATATATACTGAATGTGGATCGAGACTCTTGAGCATTCCAACAATAGCCTCTTCAACAAGTCCCTCGTTATCAACCGAGTCTACATACAAGGAATTAACCAGTTGATAAGTCAACTGTAATTTCTGAATATTTTTATCGTAAACCTGTGCCTGAATAGCTAAAGCTCCAAGCAACACCATTATTGCCAATGTCCAAAACTTCCTCATACCCATCATCTCTAATTAGTTATATTATCTTTTGTTAAGCCTGAATTATTAATATAAACAAAGGCCGGAAAGAAAAAGTTCCTGCCGGCCAAATATTTTATACTAATAGTATATTCTTATTCCCACTCAATTGTTGCTGGCGGCTTAGAACTAATATCATAAACTACTCGGTTCACACCTTTCACTTTATTAATGATATCGTTAGACACCTGCGCCAAAAAGTCATATGGCAAATGTACCCAATCAGCAGTCATTCCATCTGTTGAAGTTACAGCACGTAAAGCAACTACCTTTTCGTAAGTACGCTCATCGCCCATTACACCAACCGATTGAACTGGCAATAGCATTGCACCAGCTTGCCAAACCTGATCGTATAAATTACTATCTTTTAACCCTTGGATAAAAATATGATCTACCTCCTGAAGAAGCGTCACTTTTTCTGCTGTTATATCTCCAAGAATTCGAATTGCTAATCCTGGTCCTGGGAAAGGATGACGTCCTAATAAGTTTTCATCAATACCCATTGCACGTCCAACACGACGTACTTCATCCTTAAATAACAAGTTTAAAGGCTCAACTATTTTAAGATTCATTTCTTCTGGCAAACCACCCACATTATGGTGTGACTTAATAGTTGCCGATGGACCATTTACAGAAACAGACTCTATTACATCAGGATAAATAGTTCCTTGTGCTAACCACTTAACGTCTTTTATTTTATGAGACTCTGCATCGAACACCTCAATAAATACACGGCCAATGATTTTACGCTTTGTTTCAGGATCAGAAACTCCATGTAATTCACTTAAAAACTCGTTTTTGGCATCAACACCAATAACATTTAAGCCCATGTGTTTGTATGAATCCAAAACGGCTTCGAACTCATTTTTACGTAACAAACCATTGTCGACAAAAATACATGTTAGGTTTTTACCAATCGCTTTGTGTAGCAATACACCAGCAACCGTGCTATCAACACCACCAGAAAGACCTAAAACTACTTTATCATCGCCCAACCTAGCTTTTAATTCAGCCACAGTTGTTTCAACAAATGAATCAGGAGTCCAGTCTTGTGTACATCCACAAACACCAACAACAAAGTTTTTTAATATTTGTGACCCTTCGGTACTGTGATATACTTCAGGGTGGAACTGCATACCATAGGTCTGTTCGTTCTCAACTTTATAAGCTGCTACTTTTACATCCTTGGTACTTGCTACTATTTTGTAGCCCTCTGGCAAATTAACAATGGTATCGCCATGAGACATCCACACCTGTGAGTGATGACTAACATTTGTTAGTAATTCACTATCAGAATCTACATACTCAAGATTGGCACGGCCATACTCGCGTGTTTTAGATGGCTGCACTTCGCCACCATAAAATTGTGACAGGTACTGAGCACCATAACACACTCCTAACAAAGGCATCTTACCCTTAATTGCAGTCAAATCAGGCTTTGGAGCTTCCGCATCGCGAACACTAAAAGGACTTCCACTTAATATAACACCTTTAACTGATTCATCCATTTCAGGACAATTGTTAAAAGGGTGTATTTCACAATACACGTTAATCTCACGTACACGTCTAGCAATCAACTGAGTGTATTGAGAACCAAAATCCAGAATGATAATTTTTTCCTGCATTAATTTATGCCTTTATTTTTAATTGATGTTGATGCAATTGAGCTATCGTTTGAATACCCAAACAGCACATTCAATTAAAAGTTATACTTGAAAATTTTGCGCAAATATACGATTTAATATTTGATAATGGTGCGATTAGAAAACATGAAAATGCTCAAAACTTAAGCCTTTGCAAACGAACCTTTTTGTATTCTTTCTCATCGGGTTTACGAAAAACGAAAGTTATCTCATCCTGATGTTGGGTTTGATCTTTTAGCGTTAAAAACACCTCACAAGCAGAAGCATCCTTAAAATCAACACCCTCAATATCTTCCAACACATCCCCTCTTTCAATACCTAGGCGCTCAGCCTTGGTTCCTTTCCATACACCATTAACGATAAATTGATCATCTTTCATAATTAAATCAAGTCCAAAACTATTCAAGCTTAAGGGCTTGTTACACTCCACATTAAAGAAAAATCGTTTTTGAGGATAATCCAATACAAAATTAGTGTGCTTCAAAAGCTTCATCCCTATTTTAGATTGTCCCGAAGCTGTTTCTACGGCAAGCTTAGAAAAATTAGCATTACCGACCATAACATTGACATTACCAAAAATTTGGGTTTCGTGCTCACTCGCTCCCCAAGCACCATGAGAATTTGCGCCAGATGAAATATAATCAGGCGCATCAATTTTATTCTTTTTTTGCAGCCATGCCGCAGTTTGATTATGCAAAGAAAAAGAATCGCCACTACCTGTATCAATCAATACCCATTTAATATTTTTATCGTTGACTTTTACTTTGGCAAATGGCGAACTCTGCTGTTTATTAACATGCATCTTAACACCATCATCCACCTTACATCCAATACTTTGAAACGAATCTGCAATAATAATTATCTGCTGATCCCAATCAATTTTGAAAGCGCCAAATCGCAACAAATTACTACCTATTAGACCTTTATAGCCTAAACACTTAAAAGGCCCCGCAAACTCATTAACATATAAGGCAGGTATATTAGCATACTTTAAACTCCCTATTTCGATTATTGGAAGTCTTACAACCTCTGCCTTTTGCTTTTTACCACTTGCATCTCCAACATTCATAACTTGGATAACATCCAATTCTTGTTCTGTGCTATCTTTAAACAAAATACACATAGCACCTGTATCCAACAAATAGCGTCCTTTGACACCATTCATCGTGGCCTCTACAACAATTTTATCATGTTCATATTCAAATGGTAATTCGGTATAAAACTTTTCAGCATTTATGGAGCCGGCGTTAAACTGAGCCTTACAAGGGAAAGAAACTATCAATAAGAAAACAATAAAATAGTTTTTGTACATAACATAGTCTATTAGGCAATTACAAATCGGAAATAGCTTTAGTGTAACAATTCTGTAACACCAAAGCCAAATATCATCATTTACTAGATCTTTTTTTATAATTTCGCTTAAAAATTATACATCTTGAATACTACGCAGAGTGCAAATTGGTATGCACTATACACCAAATCGAGAGCCGAGAAGAAAGTATTATTAAACCTCGAGGCCATGGGCATTGAGGCCTACCTCCCTCTAAAGCGAGAGCTAAAAAAGTGGAGTGATCGAAAAAAATGGGTTGAAACACCTATAATAAGTTCATACATATTTATAAAAATACCTGAATCTGATTATCAACGTCCTTTTGGTGTTAATGGCGTGGTTGCTTATGTATCCCACAAAGGTAAGGCTAGTGTAATTCCCGAGTCAGACATTTTAACGATGAAAAAAGCCATTGAGAATAAAATGGACTTCAGCGTTGAAAACGATGCAATAGAAAAAGGTCAGGTTATTAAAGTTACATCTGGCCCGCTTGAAGGAGTGAGTGGCGAAGTGTTGGATGTGCAGGGATCCAAAAAGATTATCCTCCGCATCAATCAAATAGGTTATACCTTAATCATTAATTTAGATGATGCTACTTTTCAAAAAGATGAATAATTAAAATATGAACTCGACCTCAAACCCTAAAGTATTGATAACTGGCGCTGCTGGTTTTATTGGTTTTCATCTTAGTCATTTGCTCAGTCAAAGCAAAATGAATGTAGTGGGTATCGACTCACTTAATAGCTATTACTCAACAAAACTTAAGTCTGATCGTATTGCACAGTTAAGCAACTTTGAGAATTTCCGTTTTATACAAATGGATATTTGCGACAAAGAGGCATTGGACAAACTTTTTGAGCAAGAGCGATTTGATTACGTAGTTAATTTAGCTGCTCAAGCTGGCGTTAGGTATAGCATAGAGCAACCGTATAAGTATATCGACAGCAATCTAATAGGTTTTATCAATATATTAGAAGCTTGTCGGCAGTTTCCCGTAAAGCATTTGGTGTATGCATCTTCCAGTTCTGTTTATGGCAACTCCAATAACATTCCGTTCAGCACTAAGGAGGCTTGTAATGAACCTGTATCGTTATATGCAGCAACTAAAAAGGCGAATGAAATGATGGCGCATAGCTATGCTGAATTATACCAAACACCTGTAACTGGCCTGCGTTTCTTCACGGTTTATGGTCCTTATGGTCGTCCAGACATGGCCTACTTTTCTTTTACCAAAAAGATAATTAACGGAGATAGTATTCAAGTATATAACGAGGGGAATCTTGAACGAGATTTTACATATATAGATGATATTGTTGAAGCAATTCAAAAACTACTGCACCTCCCTTTCGATACGGAGATGGAAAAAACTAAACCTTATCGTTTATTCAACATTGGCAACAACAAACCCGTAAAACTGATGACCTTTATCAATACATTGGAAAAACACATAGGCACAAATGCCATTAAAACGTTTTTACCAATGCAGAAGGGGGATGTTTATAAAACTTTTGCTGATATTACACCTTTAGAAAAACGTATTAACTTCAAACCTAAAACAAGTATTGATGAAGGCTTGAATCAATTCGTATCCTGGTACAAATCTTACTATCATCACAATTAATTGCTATCACATGTACGACGAAGAGTTACCAATTGAAGAATACATCTACAAAGAGGCTTTAAAAGAACGACACGAAGATTCTGAGCGCTTTAAAGCTTTAATAGAATTGAATGACAGCAACGATGAAGATGCAGCCACTGAACTACTCTATGTGAGCAAGCGCTTATTTTATAATTACCATGGAATTGATAAAATAATGGAGGTTCGTAATTCAATGCTTCATTTTTGGGATGTTGAAACTGACGATGACATCATTCCTAACACAATGAATAGCGGATTAACTGAACATGATGAGTTAATTGATGAAGTACTAAATGCGCTAAGTGACATTGATGATTTACGAAAACTAAACCTCAAGAAATTAGCCAATCGTCATCCTGAACTACCTTTTTTAACATTAATGAAAGTAGTCGTTATGGATATTATGGAAGAACCATCTAAAAAGATACAAGCTCAATTGGATGATGCTCTTTCCATTTATCCAGATGATGTATTGTTGAAACTGCAAAACGAAACATTTCTAAACAGAAATGGAAAAAACGGATCTATTTTAAACAATAACTTTTTGGCCAGTCAAACTTCGTCAAGCTTTTTTAAGCGTAAAACAATCCATTCTTTTGAATTGATGAGTTTGCACACTACTATTTACGAGTATCTGGTTAACAGCAATAACTTGCTTCTATTAGATGCGCTTATGTTCGCTTCTCAAACGCTATACCCCGAATGGGAAGATGCTTGGTCCGATAAGGAGCTTTATAGCGAAATTTTAAAAGTTGAATTCTGTAAACTAGTTAGTAATACTCAATAATCAGCTCTTAAAAAAACTTTACCAGTTGTTTAACCAGTAGTGCCACATTTTCGGCACCTCCTGTAAAATAGGCTGCCCCAATATCAACAACTTTTTTACCAGACTCCTCAGCTAAGCCCTCTAAGAACTTCCTTAGTAATTGCTTAAAACCAATACCATGGTCCTTATTTGAGCCTATAATTTGATTACACTCACGAACAATCCTTTCAATGGCTTTATCAGGATAATAAAACGCTAACAAATCAATAAAGGAATCAAGATGAATTCTGGTTACTTCTGAATTAAACGAGCTATCGGCATAATGCCCAAGCTTTTTAAGTTGAGCACCTATACTGGTTCTTATAAATTTATTTTCAATAACAAACTCAATCTTATTCAGGTCACTGCGCAATTTTGAATTGGCAACTATTTTGAAGAACGCTTCTTTAACATCGCTTTCCGTCAATTGGCCATATTTTAAATCACTTTCATAGGCCAAGCGACGAACTTTTGTCTCAGGTATCTGTAAGTCTAAACTTATCTCAAAGTTTGACAATCCTTTTAAATTTCCATGTTTGCGCAACAAGTTAAAAAGAAGGACTTCAAAATCATTTTTCGTCATTGAACCAAAGCCACGAGTTTTATAATTACTTATAAACTCACTTGCAAAATTTTCATTATCAAAAACTTCCATTTAAGTATAGGTTTAAGGGTTTTGATTAAAAAATTAGAAAGAGATTTAACTGTCTTATCTAATTTCCAACAAATATATTATTCTATTCTTAAAAGTAGTTACCAATGTTAATTGGCACTGAAATAAATGTGCTGCTATACTTAGCAAAGTAATCTCATTCACTCAGATCCCAAAGTAACTGCGATCAACCGAATAAAATTATTCCTTATTTGTAACAACAAATGCTACAATAACAATCGACTATTCCTTTAATTAGGGCTATTATTATATCTTTGAATTCTCTTATAAGACGAATAGTGAAAAAGGAATTTGAACAGATTATCAGTCAGGATAACTTTGATGCAGTAGTTTTATACCGCTTACCAAATGAAACAGGTAAACAGGTTATTTTAGGAAATAGTGAAAAAGTATACAATGGCATTAATGAACACCACCTAATGAGTGATGGATTTGTTTTTGAGCCATTTGACAATACTAAAATGCACGGTGTATTTGTTAATAATAACTTTTCGGCTGGCTTCCAATCATTCTCAACAAAGCAGATTGAACTTCTAACGAAGATTCTTCATCCTACCACAGAGAATGACATAATAGAAAGTGATTACAAAACTTATTTAAGTGGTTTTAATAAAATTAAGCAAGCAATTAATGATAAGGATATTAATAAAGCCATTTTATCCCGCATAAAACTTGGACCTCATTTAACTCAAACACAAAGTATTAAACTATTTGAGGCCTTGTCCGATCAATATCCACATGCCTTTGTTTATTTCATTAACACACCGCATTGTGGAACATGGATTGGCGCTGGCCCTGAATTACTATTACAACATCAAAACAAACACCTTTCGACCGTATCATTGGCTGGCACTTTGCCTAACAACATGAGTGCCCAGTGGAGTAATAAGGAAAAACACGAACAAATATTAGTTACCAACTACATAGAGCATACTCTTTTAGCCCATCAAGCTGAGAATATTGAGTTTACTGACGCCCAAACAACAGATGCCGGTCCAATAAAACACTTGTGCACAACGTTTAATTTTAAATTGGAAAAGATCAATGGCAACCACGTAGGACTTTTATACGATCTCCATCCTACTCCTGCAGTTTGTGGAATGCCAAAAAACGAAGCGCACGAGATAATATTAGATGCTGAACCACACGATAGAAATTATTACTCTGGCTTTTTAGGGCCTGTTAAAAATGGTAGCTATCAATTCTATGTTAATATTCGTTGTTTAAATGCCACAAGCAAGCATACTGCATTGTTTGTTGGAGGTGGAATAACTCTTGGTAGTGAAGCCGAAAACGAATGGAATGAAACCGAATTGAAAGCCAAAACTCTATTGTCGGTTTTAAAAAATATATAACCTTTGTAACCTTATGAATAAAGCAGTTTCCGATAAAAAAGTTGTTAAAACTTTAGTAGATATATGTCTGTCCGAAGGATTGAAAGAGGTAGTTATTTCGCCAGGATCAAGAAATGCACCTTTGACACTTACCTTTGCAGCACACGAAGCATTCGATTGCTATAGCATTGTTGATGAACGAAGTGCTGGGTTCTTCGCTCTTGGAATGGCTCAACAAACGAAACGTCCTGTAGCATTAATATGCACCAGCGGATCTGCCTTACTAAATTATGCTCCGGCAATATCAGAGGCCTATTACCAGAACATTCCGCTTGTTGTAATTAGTGCCGATCGTCCTATCGAATGGATTGACCAAGCTGATGGACAAACAATCAGACAAAATGGAGCCTTAGACAACATTGTTAAATTCAGTTGTCAACTTCCAACATCTAAAAATGCTAGTAATTGGTATGTTAACAGGTTGGTAAGTGAAGCTTTTTATCATTGTCAATATCGGGTCGCTGGCCCCGTGCATATTAATGTTCCTTTGGCAGAACCCTTATATGGTAAAACAGTTCATCCTGAAGACAAACAAAGAAGAATACAACAAGTAAGCTCCTGTAGTTCAATATCCAAAGCATCATTAGATTTACTTTGCAAAGAATGGGCTTCACATGACAAAATATTGATAGTAGCAGGACAACAAGCACCAAACAAACGTCTGCAGGAAACTCTGAGGATTCTATCTGACATGGAGCAAGTTGTAGTACTAACAGAAACTAGTTCGAATATCGCTGGTAATTCGGTTATTAACGGAATTGATAAAATTGTTTCAACCATAACGGAAGAGGAAGTACACTTTTTTAAACCATCATTACTAATCACGTTTGATGGAGCTGTTGTATCAAAAATGATTAAGAAGTTCCTGAGAGACTATAAAGCCAAAGCACATTGGCACATCAGTCCAATTAATCGTCATTTAGATACGTACAAACAGCTAAGCACCTCAATTGAAGCTGAGCCTGTTGAATTATTTGAACAGATGCTGCCACTTATTGGCACTACTAAAAGTCGCTACAAAACTACCTGGCTTCAACGCTATGAAAGGTCCAATAAACATCATGAAGAATATTTAGCAAAAGATGGTTGGAACGATTTGAAGGTATTCAGTCACATTGCTCAACACCTTCCGACTACATGGCAAGGTCAATGGGGTAATAGTTCGACAATACGTTATGCCCAACTTTTTAAGGAGTTTTATAACCAAAACAGCTTCTGCAACAGAGGAACCAGTGGCATTGATGGCTGTGTTAGTACTGCCGTTGGTGCTAGCCATATTAGTAAACAACCCACTTTATTAGTACTGGGCGACCTTTCTTTTATGTACGACAATAATGGATTATGGAATCAACACCTATCATCCAACTTGCGAATAATCGTAGTTAATAATGGTGGAGGTGGAATTTTCAGGTTCATTCCTGGCCCATCAGATGCCGAAGAGCTCGAGACATTTTTTGAAGCCTCGCACCAGTTAAACATGCAGCCAATGGCCGAAATGCATGGACTGAAATACCTTGTGGCAAATGATGAAGAATCATTGAACGAAAACCTCGCCACACTGTTTAAGGAAAGTGAAAGACCAATTATATTAGAAGTTAAAACACCCGCGAAAGAAAATGCCGGTGTTCTTAAATCTTATTTTAAACGATTAAAAGAAGAACTATGAGCCAACGCAACTGGAGTTCTGTAAAAGAATACGAAGATATTAAATTTGAATTCTTCGAAGGAATTGGAAAAATTACGATTAACCGTCCTCGTGTTTACAATGCCTTTCGTCCGAAAACAATTATTGAGTTATTGGATGCTTTTGATATTTGTAAAGAACGACAAGACATTGGAGTGATTGTACTAACAGGTGCAGGAGATAAAGCTTTCTGCTCTGGCGGCGATCAAAATGTTAAAGGCCATGGAGGTTATATTGATGAAGGTGGTGTACCACGCCTAAATGTACTCGATTTACATAAACGTATACGCTCAATGCCCAAACCTGTGGTAGCTATGGTAAATGGTTACGCCATTGGTGGTGGTCATGTTCTACACGTTGTTTGCGATTTAACCATATCATCGGATAATGCAATATACGGACAAAGTGGACCGAAAGTAGGTAGTTTCGATGGTGGATTCGGTTCATCATACCTAGCACGCCACGTAGGCCAGAAAAAAGCCCGCGAAATATGGTTCTTATGCAAACAATACTCGGCTAAAGAAGCAGAGGATATGGGATTAGTCAACACTGTTGTCCCTCTTGAGGAATTAGAAGATACAACAGTTGAATGGTGCAAAACAATGCTACAAAGGAGCCCTATGGCTCTACGTATGATTAAACGAGGTTTAAACGCCGAATTAGATGGCCAAACTGGCATAATGGAAATGGCTGGCGATGCTACATTGATGTTCTACCTAATGGAGGAAGCACAAGAAGGCAGAAATGCATTTTTAGAGAAGCGTGACCCAGATTTCCAACAGTTCCCTAAGTTTCCATAAACTTAGAAGACAAACTATAATTTTATAAAAAAAGCGTTGCTCATATTAAATGAACAACGCTTTTTCATTTTTAGCTTATCGTTAAACTAAAAAATATATTCTTTACTTATCCATATAGTAAAAGCTATTATCACTAACACGATAATGGAGCTTCCTGCAATTTTATTAATCCAAAATAATCGTCGTAGGTTAATTTTTGAACGAAACAAATTAACTAAAGAACTTAGAATTAACCACCAGGTTGAAGCTCCTACAAATACACCACCAATTAATAGCAAATTATCTATTGCAGTGTTTTCTGCTCCCACAACACGAAAGCCTGCAAAAAAGGCTAAAAACAAGAACACTGCTAAAGGATTAGCTATTGTTAGTGCAAAAGTGGAAAAGAAATCTTGGATTAAACTGGCACTTTTCTTTTTCTGTCGCCTCAGCTGTACAGCAGGGTTAGTCAAATATATTTTAAAACCTAAGGAAATAAGTATAATAGCTCCAAAGATTTGAATCCATAACAATTGAGATTCTATAAAACCAACAATAAAAGACAAGCTAAAACCAGCAATAATGGCATAAATGGTATCAGAAACTGCTGCCCCTAATCCTGATACAAAACCTGACAAATGACCTTTATTAAGCGTACGCTGTATAACCAGCACACCTATTGGCCCTAGAGGAATGGAAGCCGAAATCCCAATTATTACACCATCAATTATATTTCCCAAATCCATTCATTCTGTTTTAACACACCACCAATTATTAATTTTAAAAGATAAGGCTCATTTATTAATAGTTCGTGGCTACTTCTAACTTTTAACGCAAAAGTTTCGCAAAATTATAAAAACCTTTTCACATTAAAAGTGGATAGGACATATTAATTACGGCAAAAACAGACATCATGGATGAGTGGGGTCAAATCTCATCGAATTAGCTTGAGTAAAGCAGTACAAAATCACAGTTGTGTTTAACTACTAAATTCACACATATTTTACAAATATCATTGATAATCAAACATTAATGCAAATCTAATGTTGAAATGGTATATAGAAAACATTAACTTGAAGCGATTTAACACAAACTTAACATTCGCTTAATTTTAAATCAACGCTATACTTAGAACGACTAAGTATGTTTGCCTCGCGAAAAAGAACTATAAATAACATTTTCAGATGGAAAACATTTATTTAATTCTGGTCATTGTTTTATTTGCATTGGCCATCTCTGATTTGATAGTAGGTGTTAGTAATGACGCTGTTAACTTCCTCAACTCAGCAATTGGAGCCAAAGCTGCTCCATACAAGTACATCATGATTGTTGCTGCGCTTGGTATTTTGTTTGGAGCAACTTTCTCAAGTGGTATGATGGAGGTAGCTAGAAAAGGTATTTTTAATCCACAGTACTTCATCTTCTCCGAAATCATGATCATCTTTTTAGCCGTGATGATTACCGATGTAATACTGCTCGATGTGTTTAATACATTTGGCATGCCAACATCAACAACGGTGTCGATTGTATTTGAAGTATTGGGAGCAGCTGTTGCTGTAGCCATTATTAAAGTATCAAACAACCCAGAAATGGGCATTAGCGAGTACATCAATACAGCTAAAGCTTTGGCCATTATCTCAGGTATATTGCTGTCGGTTGTGATATCGTTTAGTGTTGGTGCTTTGGTTCAATACATTACCAGATTAATATTCTCATTTGATTACGATAAACGCCTGAATTACTTTGGTGCAATTTGGGGTGGTATAGCAATTACAGCCATTACATACTTTATTTTGGTTAAAGGTGCAAAAGGGGCTTCATTTATGGATGCGTCGACCAAAGACTGGATAAAAAACAATGGCTTAACAATTATAGCTATCAGCTTAGTTGGCTGGACGATACTATTGCAAATACTTAAATTGGTATTTAAGGTTGATATTTTGAAGATTATTGTTTTGGCTGGTACATTTTCATTAGCCATGGCCTTTGCAGGAAATGACTTGGTTAACTTCATTGGTGTACCCTTAGCTGGATTTGAGTCATTTAAAATATTTGCTCAATCGGGAAGTATCAATACAAGCATGGAGGCTCTTGCTGGAAAAGTAAGCACGCCAACCTATATGCTGATTATTGCTGGTGCCATAATGGTTATTACCCTTTGGACCTCTAAAAAGGCAAAAGCGGTTGTAAAAACATCCTTAGACCTTAGTCGTCAGCACGAAGGCGACGAACGATTTGGTTCATCTTACTTTGCTCGTTCTCTTGTACGCGTTTCAATCAACGCTTCCAAAACAGTTTCATCGGCATTGCCAACTTCAGTTACAAATGCTATCAATCGTCAGTTTGACTCGAGTAATTACGATGAAAGACGAAAAGAATTGGGAGCTGAAGCGCCAGTATTTGATATGTTGCGTGCCTCGGTAAACCTGGTTGTAGCGAGTATTCTAATTTCGATTGCCACCAACATGAAATTACCTTTATCGACCACTTATGTTACGTTTATGGTTGCAATGGGTAGTTCATTGGCGGATAGAGCATGGGGTCGAGAAAGTGCCGTTTACCGTATCACTGGTGTACTATCAGTTATTGGCGGTTGGTTTTTCACTGCCTTATCAGCCTTTACAGTTGCCTTTATCATGGCAATGCTTATTAGTACGATAGGACTTTGGTTTGTAGCTGTATTAGTTGCACTAGCTGTTTATGTCGTTTTCAGAACTCACATCATCCATAAGAAAAACACTAAGACTGAAGATGAAATAGATGAGTTTGAAATTGAAGAAGTTAATGGTGAAATTTTGGTAGAGAAAGTACTTGAAAAATGTAAGTATAGTGTTACTGACATTTTAAAGAAAGTATCACAATTATATGCTCAGGCCATTAATGACTTTGAAGCTGAAGATCGAAGAAGCTTAAAAGAGATAAATAAAGAAGTTAAGCTGATTAACAAGAAAGCTAAAAAGCTTAAGGGCAATGTTTACCCTACAGTTAAAAAACTTCAGGAGCAATCAATTGATTCAAGCTTATACTACATTCAAGTTGTTGACTACTTACGTGAAGTAGCTCATTGTCTATCGTATGTTACTGAGCCAACTTTTGAACACATTGATAATAATCACAAGGTGTTTACAGCTGAGCAATTTGAAGAATTGGTTCAAACGCGTAATGATGTTCAGGACTTTATGGCCAAAGCAATTCGAATTATCACGCAAGGCGATTATGCAGCCTTAGATGAGTTAATTGAGCAACAGCAAAGCATTTTTAGTGTTATGCGAGATAACCGCAAAAAGCAGCTTAAACGTATTAAAAACGAAAAAGCTGGCACTAAGGTTAGTCTTCTTTACTTAAATGTGTTGCACGAAACTCAAAACTTGATGCTTCACTTGGTTAACCTAGTAAAAGCACAACGTGATTTTATTGATTTTCAATCAAAATAAGAGCATTTTATAAATAAGTAAAGCCGCAGGAGTTATTATTCTTGCGGCTTTTTTATGTACTCCTGTTGGTGAATTATAAGTGAATATTTCGTTGTTATTGCTATAACATACAAGGCTGTTAAGCTAACACATTAAGCTGTTTGTATTGCATTCAAAGTTGCCAGTCAATCAAACGATGCTAACCATTCATATAGGACTGTCAGGCTTACGTACCGAGATGTCGCTCTTACATTCCATACTGCCGTTCAAGCATACAATACTTTCGGGCTTACATACGACGCTGGCAGTGTTACAAACGTTCCTGTCGATGTTGCATTCAATGCTGTGAGTTCTACATAACGATCTGTTGATGCTGCACTCCATCCTGACATTCAATCATTCGATGCTAACCACCTTTCATATTGTACTGTCAGGCTTACATACAGAGATGTCGGTCTTACATTCCACACTGTCGTTCAAGCATACAATACTTTCGAGCTTACATACGCGTCTGTCGGTGTTACATTCGATGCTTTTAGGCACACATACTATGCTGATTATACAAATGAAGCTATCGGACTTTTAGACTCCCATTAAGCACTACAAATACACAAAATGACTACCACTTATTTGGGTAAATTGAAATAAAATTCTGCACCACCGTCAACTCCATTTTTCACAGATACTTCTCCTCTATGCATATTAACCGCATGTTTAACTATGGCTAAGCCTAGGCCGGTCCCCCCCATTTTTCGTGAACGACCTGCATCAACTCTATAAAACCGTTCAAACACGCGTGACATGTGTTCTTTAGGAATTCCAAGACCATTATCTCTTACAGAAAAATAATAATACGCATCATCCTCATGGTACATTTCCACGGTTACCTTTACATTTTCGCCTGCATAGGCCAGAGCATTATCTAGTAAATTTTGAAAAACAGAACTAAGCAATGATTTATTGCCCTTTACTTGAACTGTATCATCTACTTTAAGAGTAATTGTTGCGTGTTGTTGTTTAATTATTTTCTCACGATCCTCTATAAACTCCTGAACTAAGGGAGCAATCGCCAAGGTACTCCGTTCGTAATAATCGCCTGCTTCTTCAATTCTGTTGAGTAGAACAATGTCTTCAATTAATGCGCTAAGCCGATTACATTGTTTGGTTGCTTTTTTTATAAAGTAATCTTTTTTCTCCTCCTCAATATCTTTGTTATTAAGTATGGTTTCAAGATAACCACTAACAGAAGTAACAGGTGTTTTTAATTCATGAGCAATATTCGAAGTCATTTGCTGCTTTAGTAGTTTTCGCTTCTCTAACTTTGTCGTATCGTTTATGTATATCTCAAAGCTCTTATCTTGGAATAAAATACACTTAATTTCAAAATAATAACTACTCTTTTTAATGGTAAACTCAATTTGAGGAAGGTCCGAATTTTGGTGGGGAAAATTGTTTTGAGCTAAATATTTATGAAGAAACTCATGTAAAGTCTTAAATTCTTTTATTTCGAATACCTGTTGTGGGTTTAGTGATGATTTTTCGCCTATCAAATTAAGGTACTGCACAAAATGTGTATTGGTCAATAAGGTGTCTTTTTCACTTGAAAAGAACCCAATACCTTCGTTTAACACATACAAATGCCTAATCAACTTTTCCTTTTCTAAGCTCAAGGCATCTTTTGTTTCCATCATTTTTTTGTACATCGAAACAATTTGCTTTCCGATTACCCCTAGTTCATTCTTCGGGAATTGATAATCCTCAACAAGGGGTTTATTTTGACGTAATTGCACAGCAAAATCCTTAAGTTTAGTAATACTCTCACTCATTTTTCCAGTGACGTAAGAAAGAATTAACCAGGTTATCACAAACCAAAAAGCAATGAAAACGAAAAATAGCTTCTCAGCTTTCAAAAACTTCTTCACTTCAATGTCATATACTACGGCTGCCCTTATATAATAGTCGTTGTAATAATGGGCGTAATAATAAAATGCCTGCCCTGTAGTAAGCGATTCCCTAATAAAAGAACCTGCACGATTATCCGCTAATTTGGCCTTGTTTATTTCTGGACGATTCAGATGGTTTTCCATTTGGGTGTAATCGTCAACAAAATTATCGAATAACACAACACCTTCGACATCTATAAGAGTAAGCCTTGTATCACCAGTGGGCATAATTTGCAGCAAAGAATCCAACAAATGGATCTTGTTTTTAGCAATTAAATCATTACTACTTATAAAGTTATTGCTTAGTTCAGTTATGGAATTTAAGGAGTTCTCAAGCTGTGCTATTTTGAATTGTCGTTCTCTATTATATTGGAAGGCTATAAAAGCGATCGTTACAATAAAAAAAATAGAGAAGTAATAAAAAAACAGCTTTCGTTTAAAGTTTATATTAAAGGCCATAAAACCCAATTTTTATTGTAATGTTTCAAAATAATAACCAATGCCAGCACGGTTTTTCAGGCACTCTCCATATTGCTTTAACTTTTTTCTTAGTCGCGTAATATTCACATCTACAGTGCGGTTCGTAACAACAACACTATCTCCCCAAATAATCTCTAAAATCTCATCTCTAGAGTAAATTTTATTTTTGTTTTCAAAAAGTAAACGCAAAATTTGAAACTCTTTTAGAGTCAATTCTACCATTTGTCCATCAATTACCAAGCGCTTAGTTTCAAGATTTAAAATCATCTGTTTAAACTGCAATTCGTTTTGATCATTATTTGATACAGCAATAGAACGCTTAAGGGCAACTTTTACACGGGCAATTAGTTCTTTAAGCGAATAAGGTTTTGTAATGTAATCGTCGGCACCCAGGTCAAACCCAGTTAACAGGTCATCTTCAGCACTCTTAGCAGTCAGAAATATAACAGGTACATCAACCTTACGATCATTTCTAATAATGTCAATCAGTTTGAAACCGGACATTCCTCCCATCATTACATCTAACAGCAATAAATTAAATCTCCTTAAATCTTTTTGTAATGCCTCTTCTGCAGAGTAAGCGACTTCTGTTTGATAACCTTCGCTCTCAAGATTAAATTGTAATATTTCACAAAGGTCTTCTTCGTCATCAACAATTAAAATCCTTTTAATATCCTCGCCCATGTAAATTGTAGTTTTTACTAAAATAAGGCAAATTCCATAGGTAATTAAGCAAATAGTCTATTTAGTGCGATATATCGCTTCAATTGGGCATGAACAGATCTTATCAAGATGCTTCAACCTAGGAGCAATCAAAATATAATGACAATTGACATGAAATAGACTGTCTACCTAATTAAACACAAAAAAACCTAAGCTCCGTTTGAAACTTAGGTTTTAAATATTTCTGTTACAATGGCTTAGAATTGGAATTCCATCTGAAACCTCGTAATGATTTGATCTTGCTTTGATACTTTATCGCGGAAAGTTACATCGCCCTGGAACTTAAACTTATGCCCAATGATGTATTTACTTACACAAATCGTATAGTCGGTAATCTCAGTGTGGAAAGCTGCTTCATTAGGTTTGGTAAAAGCATATCGTCCAGATAACTCCCAGTTACTTTTAAAAAGATAACCCGTTTGAACATTAGCACCATACCCTGTATAATAGGCCGTTTCAATATCACCATTTTCGTCGTATACAAATTCATTGTCATCAGTGACCGATCTATTGGCCGCTTCAACCATTAATGAGTATCCTCGATATTTTAGCAAGAGGTCACCGCCTATGTTTAAAAGGTCGGCCTCTCCACCAATTACATCACCAATTTGACCTCTTTCTTTATAGGCGTCTTTATTAAAGTTTGCGTAAGCAGCAACTGCAATCTTGGGCTTCTCTTCACGTGTTAAATCGGCCGATTTATAGGCTCCTTTCGAACTAAATTCACCTAAGGGCATCATTTCAAACTTACCTGTAAAACTCATTCCTGGCGCCATTGAATTATCCTTAATTCCGTTACCCGACGTAACAGCCCAACGGTCGTAAATTACAGCTTTGCCAATATTAAATTTATGGTGAAATTGAATACCTGCATCCCTGTCTAAGGTATAGTTCTTATTAAATATTGATCGATCGACCAATTGTAGGTTTCCCGATGACACAACACGCTCGCGGTTACCAGGCAATTTACCTTGACCAAACCACAATTCAATATTGTTTTTCTTGTATTTAAATATGGCATCTCTTACATATCCACCTGCCAAATCATATTCGATTTTATAAACCAGGCTTTTATTAATAAAATAACCATCGAACTTTAAGCGTGCACGTTTAACCCATGCCTTATTCTCAAATTCAGCAGGACCTAATGAATTACTTAAAGTATTTTCAAAGTCCCACCTAGTCTGTATTCTGGTCCTGAACTTTAGGTAAAAAAGATCGTCTTCAGTTTTAAATTGAATACCTTTTCCAACCTGTGCAGATAAATCCTTAATCGTCTGTGCTTTAATACTCACAGTGCATACCAGCACCATTAACGCACTCAATAGTAAAAAACGTTTCATGTTATTCCTGTGTAGAATTCTTAAATTTCCAGAAAAATCATTCCCCAATATTTCCTGGTGATTTGTTATTATTTTCCGGGTGCAAACCTAAAGTTGTTTTATTACGTGAGTGTTAAGAAACTGTTACATTTCTGTTACAATAAGTTTAAAATACTTATCAACTCACGATAAGGTTAGCTTAATAAGTTAATAGCAGTATTTTTTGGCATGAATTTGATCCTAAACATTAACAAAGCCATGTGTGTTTGTTTCACAACCTATATGCAAGTCTGGGTATGAAACATGGGTTATATTTTCATTAAACTAAGTGTTTGATTTTTTATCAGTCAAATCTTTCCTAAACGATAAAAACAACAAATATAAAAGTACAAATATGGCCAGTCCAGCAGTTGGAATAGCCGCCTTTTGTCCGAACAAAGTAATTGCTGTTACTACGGCAAAACCAGAACTCTTAATGGTTAGTAGCAAATTTTCCGACATCATCTTTACCTTATCCCGCTTAAAAACCTTAGCAACTTTTTCAAACACTAAGCCTAATACAAAATGACTAACAAACAAAACAACTGCAATTTGCAGTAATATTAGAGGCTCACTAAAAAACACTTGACGATTTAAACCTACTGCGATAAAAATCAATAAAGCAAAACCCCAATCCACAATTTTTCCTCTTACTACATTGACCATGGGAGATACTTTTGAGAAAAGTAAAACACGCGATATCGCCAATGGTAGAACAATTGTTTTAAGCATAAGCACAAACAGATCTAATGAATTAACGCCATCGTTACCTGTTAACCAACCAACTGCAAAAGGAGTAACAAATACAGTGCATAAGAATGCCCCAAGCACTCCTTTTATGGCATATTCTACATCCCCTTTTAAAATATATGAAAATGGTATAATGGCAACACCTGGTGGCGTTGTTGCAATAACAACAAAACCATAAAACAGATCCTTATCATCGATAAATACGTAAGCCAGACCTATCATTACAAACGCATACACAAGGTAATTCAAAAACATACCCACCAACATAGGTTTTACTAACGATTTTACTGGATAAAAGCTTGATGAACGAATATTGGTCATCGAAAAAGTCATGACCATGGCTAACACATAAATTGTATAATCCTTTATATTAGCAGCATAGTCGCCAAAAACCAAACCCAAAACAACGGCCAAAATCAAAACAAAATTACGATTTCGAACCAATGCAATTAAATATCCCATTCTAACTATTTGTATATACCATTAAATCAGTGATGCAGCAAACTTACAATTTTTATTTAGAATCGGTCTACATTAAAAACATGATATATCCCACTTGGTAAAGCATAGAGCATTTCATTACTTTTGCACCCAATCAATTAGGTTATAATTGAATCGCATATAATTCAATACCATACAATGAAAGGTCAACTATATTTAATACCCAATACATTAGGTGAGAGTCCTATTGAGCGAAATCTACCGAAAGACACCATTGATATAACGAAATCGATCAAACACTTTGTGGTTGAGAATATTCGTTCAGCACGACGGTTTTTAAAAAAGGTTGATAAAACAATTGATATTGATGATCTCACGTTTTATGTATTGGATAAACACACGAATCCAAATGATATTCCAGGGTATCTAAATCCATTATTAAATGGTATTAACATGGGTTTGTTATCAGAAGCAGGTTGCCCGGGAGTAGCTGATCCTGGAGCTGATGTTGTTAAGCTAGCTCATCAGAAAAAGATACAGATTGTGCCACTTATTGGCCCCTCTTCTATCCTATTATCTGTTATGGCATCGGGACTGAATGGTCAAAGCTTTGCCTTTAATGGCTATTTACCTCTGAAAAAAGGCGAAGTTGGAAAACACATTAAGCACCTTGAAGAACGTTCAATACGGGAAAACCAAACACAATTATTTATTGAGGCTCCCTATAGAAACATTAAATTATTACAAGAACTACTTTTGGCCTGTCGACCTCAAACTCAATTGTGCATAGCATGTGATATAACGCTTGAAACAGAGTTTATTCAAACTAAAACTGTAGCACAATGGAAAAAGCAAATGCCAGATATTAACAAGCGACCTGCCATTTTTCTTATACTGGGATAAGGCGAAAAACTTGATTATTCAAGGATTTGGATATCTTTAAGAGATTAAATACAAAACGTATAATAATAAAGTTAGAAACTGAATGAAAAATTTATTTAAAAAAATGCTTAGTGTGAGCTTCGTTGCCGCACTACTTATATCAGCTCAATCTTGCACTAATTCCAACTCTCCGGCCACTCTTACAACACAAACTGATAGCTTAAGTTACAGCTATGGGGTAATGATGGCACGTGAATTAGCTAATGAAAATGGTTTAAATGCAGAGCTTGTTGCTGCTGGTATAAGAGAAGCAATGACTGAAACAGCACAGATTTCACTTGAAGAAGCAAGCGCAAGTATTTCCTTAGGAAAAGCACGAGTGGGAATTGAGTTTTTAGCTGAAAATGCAAAAAAAGAAGGTGTGCAGATAACAGCAAGTGGTTTGCAATATAAAGTTATTGAAGAAGGAACTGGGAACTCGCCTGTTGCGACTGATGAAGTAACCGTTCATTACAAAGGTACTTTAATCAATGGAGAGGTATTTGATAGCTCTCAGGGCGGTCAACCTATTTCTTTTCCATTAAACAGAGTTATTCCGGGTTGGACTGAAGGTCTGCAATTAATGAAAGAAGGTGGAAAAACAATATTTTATATCCCTTATGAGTTGGCTTATGGCGAACGTGGAGCTGGACAAGTTATTCCACCATATGCTGCACTTATTTTTGAAGTAGAATTATTGAAGATAGGACAAGTAGAAAACTAACATATCAGTAGATTATATGGAAATGGGATTCTCCAATTTGGTGAGTCCCATTTTTGCTTTTAAAGGATGCTACCTACAAGTGTTAATATTTTGTCGTACAAATTATCTACAAAATCCTGTGAGCATTTTTATTGAGAACTATGATCTATTTCTGGCAATAGTTAAAGCCTGTTCTGCACATCTTCATATTAGCTTGGATTTGATATGTACTTAATAAGAATAAAAAACAGAAAATAATGCCCACCTTATAATTCTAGTAATTAAAAAGATAGAATACGCACTTTAAATCGGTCGTAATATTTAGGTGAAATTTATTTTGCAGTTTAAAAATAAACCCTACTTTTGCATCCGTTAACAATAAGTGTTGACATTAATAAAGCCAATGACCATAGGCTTTACAGAGTATTGGAGAGATGGCAGAGTGGTCGAATGCGGTGGTCTTGAAAACCATTGTACCGCGAGGTACCGGGGGTTCGAATCCCTCTCTCTCCGCTGAATAAAATGTCAATAGAAGACAGAAAAAAGACAAGTCCTACACTTTCAATAAGTTGTAGGACTTTTTTTATGTCTTCATGTTTTGTCTGACTTACTTAAAATGCCTGTAAAAGACACGAAATCGTGACTAAATCGTGACCAAAAATTTTCAGGCAAAAAAAGGTCACGATTTGTCCAAAATTGGCAGTGCTTTGTCCAAGCTTGGCAGTCCTATAATCATTTCATTTTGAGATTGATAATGTAATTTTACAAATTGAAAAATGATGATTATGAGAAGTACATTTAATGTTCTTTTTTTCCTAAAAAAGAATGCAGAAAAGAAGGATGGAACAGCACCTATCGTGGCCAGAATTACCATTAATGGAAAAAGTAGCCAGTTCAACACCAAACAGTTCGTAAACAAAAATGACTGGAACGTAGAGTTAAACCGGGTTAAAGGCAGAAGTGCAGAAGCCAAAAAAATGAATAGCGTATTGGATGAAATTAAATCATGTCTCCGGAACGCTTATAATGACCTTACCCGAAAAGAAATAATTGTAACTGCCGAAAAAGTCAAGAATACATTCTTAGGTATTGGTCAGGAAAAATTCTTGTTGATTGAGTTATTTGAGGAATGCAACAGCATTTTGAAAAAACAGGTTGGTATCACCAAATCAAAAGCAACCTACCAAAAAGCCGAAGTTTGCAAACGGCATGTATCCGAATACATAAAAGAGGAATATAAGCTATCCGATATTGATTTAAGAGAAATCAACCACTCCTTTATTGTTGGCTTTGAAACCTACCTTAATACTCATTGCAAATGCAATTACAATACAACAGCTAAATTCATTCAGAAATTTAAGAGCATCATTATTACAGCTCAGAAAAACGGTCAACTCCATAATGACCCCTTTGCCAACTACAAAATATCTTTAAAGAAGGTTGACCGGGGCTATCTGACCAAAGACGAGCTAAATAAAATAATGGACAAAGAAATTAAAAATGAACGACTGGAGCGCATACGTGATATTTTTGTTTTCTCCTGCTACACCGGGTTAGCATATATCGACATTAAAAATCTAAAGAAAGAACACATTATCCAAGGTTTTGATGGCAATCCTTGGATAATGACCAAAAGGCAAAAAACCGATGTGCAAACCGTAGTTCCTTTGTTGGATGTTGCTCAAGAGATACTGGAAAAATATAAAGGGCTGCCCAAGGATGTATTGTTGCCAGTACCAACGAACCAAAAAACCAATGCGTATCTCAAGGAAATTGGTGACCTGTGTGGCATAAATAAAAACCTGACGTTTCACCTTGCCCGGCACACTTTCGCCACTACCATAACCCTCTCCAATGGCGTACCTATTGAGACGGTGAGCAAAATGCTTGGCCATACGAATATTAAAACCACACAAATCTATGCCAGAATTACGAATGAGAAAGTTAGTTCGGATATGCGAGTGTTGTCAGAAAAACTAAAGGAATGTGGATTGGATGCAAAAACGTTATCGGCTTAGGCATCACAGACTCAAAAAACTCCTGGTTGATAATGTTTCAGCCGGGAGTTTTAATTTTAAGCTATATATTGAATCAAATATTAACGACAACCTCACCTTTCTCATTAATAACGATTTGATTATTATCAATAGTTTCGACCAAAGAAAAGCCATTATAAAATGGTTCTATTGCAAGATACCTTTCGGTATAAAGTTGATTTCCATTTTTATCAATGTGAAACCATCCATTTTCATCTTTGGCTGTTGCAAATGACTTATGATATACCCCTAGATTTAAAAATAACTTTCCATTTAAATCATCTCCAGATTTATTTATATGCTTACATAAACCGTTTTGAAGCTTCACAACTGCAAAACCATCCTTAAAATCACCTGAGTACCTGTATCTATCCGAATACAATGTTTTACCATTTGCATCAATATGAAAGTATTCTTTATTAGAACTTCGGACAGTACAAACATTTTCTTGAAAATTACCTACCCAAGCATATTTTTCATGGTAGCACCTGTTCCCTTTGACATCAATATGAAACCAGACCCCATCAAGAATAACTGCTGCTTTAGAGAAGTAATATCCAAACACTCTATCATATCTATCTTCATAAAGTGGCTTGCCATAAATGTCAATATGATACCATCCTGTTTCATCACATACAGGAGCTAATCCTTCTGAATGAAACTTCAAGACTTCTTTGAAGTTTTTATTAAAAATTTTTTGACCATTGTATTTAAAGAATGTAGAGCATTCTGAAACTTCTATATCTTTCCAATTCATTTTTCTGCTATAATTAAGGATTGAAGGTCATTTACTTTCTTACTCTCTATATATTTAAACCCTGTTGATTTTATGAGTTTTTTGTATTCAGGTAAGCTTCTTTCAAAACCTCCTGTTAAAGCATGCATATTTAAAGATAGAATTGCTGCCCCATCATCAATTTTATCTGTTAAGTTCTCTACTAAATATAAAACCCCACCTTTTGGTAAAGATTCAAAGGCATTATTAAGAATTAATGTTGATTTATCATCACTCCAGTCATGCAAAACTCTACTCATTATAACCACATCTGCAACTTTAGGAATGGATTGAAAGAAATCTCCACCTATTACAGGAATATCTCCTTTATACAAGTCAATCACTTCAGGCTTATCAAATAAATAACTGTTAACTTGTGGATTATGGGCTTTAATAGTATTAATTAATGCGCCCAAGCCTCCACCTACATCTATTATAGAATGGTGTTTTGAAAAGTCATGAACTTGATAGATATTCTCATAGTCATCACGAGCATATTCATACATTGCCCTATGGTAACTCAATAACTTTTCCTTGTCATTTGATATATATTCGAAAAATGGCTTTCCATATAGATGATTAAAAGCCTGTTTGCCTGATTTTAATGTATAATCTAAATTTTGCCATGCTGTTAAATGCTCTGCACCCCAATTTAAACATGCATATTTTAAAGAGTAAGGATGAGATTCTGTTAAGAGTTCTCCTTTGATTGTCAACTTTAGCGTCTCACCATCTGCATGAATTAGCTTTTGCTGTTTAAGAACTGAAACTAATTCTTTTAAAACTTCTAAATCAAATCCTTCATTATCAGCAAGGGAATTAATTGACACAGCAGTATTCTGAATACAATCAAAAATATTCTGTTTACATGCAGCATAAACAGCTAAGTAATCCCAGTATTGAGTAAATAATCCTTTTAGCTCATTTCTGTGCTCAATCATTTTCGTAACTTTAGTTTTAAAGTCGTGATATCATCTTTATTCATACCACAATGAGATAGATACTCCTCTATTCCTCCGACACCCATAATATAATCATAGAAAATCCTGAATTTGCACTCATCCGTATCCTGTTCGCTTTGTAAATAATCAACCAATAATTCCTCATAGCCAGAACCTAATAGCATTCCAATTAAAATGGCAATCAATCCGGTTCTGTCTTTTCCTGCAACGCAATGAATTGCAACCGGATATTCAGATACAGAAATAGTTTCAAGAACAGCTCTAATTTGTTGCTGACAACACTTAATAAAAAAGTAATATGCCTTTTCAGCATTTGATAAGTCTGAATAGGTAGTTTTTGTCTCTTCAACAAACCATTCCGGTTGATTCCATGGGTCAAGAGGAAAATTTATGCAATGAAACTCATGCACAAATGGTTCTGAATATGAATCTGTATTTACTTCCCTTTCCGCTCTTAAATCAATAACAGTTTTGATTTTATTATTTCTTAAAATACTTAAAGCTGAATTGTCATTCTGATATTTGGTTAATGATGATGTCCTAAATATGAATTTGGGTTTTATTGTTGATACGCATTTTGAAGCATCCCTAAAATTGAGAATTATAGGTTGTTCTAAATAAATATTCGGGCAATTTGCACTATCTACAATGGCTTTCTCATTACACATGTTTGACATAAAGGCTTTTGTTTGTAATTAGTAATCAAATCTTTATAAACTTCGCTATTCAACACCTCTGTAAATGTTTTATTTTGGTAGTTTCCAAAGTCACCCAACGAATCTCTTTCTTTATCTGGAGCACAGCATGGGGATATTTTTCCAGTTGCGGAAACCCACAATTCCTTACCTAAAAATGGGCATGTATAACTTTCGGGAATTAAGGACGTTTCCTTTTCATTTAAATAGTCTATTTGTTCCAGTAAAATCTTTTCACCACTTGGTTTCCTAAAAGCATCAACTGCATCATTAGCCTTGTCAACTATTAAGTTCCATTCTGCGATTGATTCCTGATTCTTTTTAAAGGAAAGGTCTCTAATTTCAGCAAAATGCGTCCATAAATGATGTCCCTTTATCCGGTCAACTCCCATGCTTGCCCCAAACTTTATTATTTCAGGTAGTTGATGCATATTATTTTGCATGAAAGTCAATTGCAAAGTTACTCTGCTATAAAAACCTGATTTCTTATGGTGTAAGTTCCTATATTCGATAAAGGTTTTTAGATTCGATACATGCTCTTCAAATGAAAGCCCATGCATGATACTTTCGGCTATATCTTTCGTAACTCCATTTAGAGATATTTTTGTGTCACTAGTTACCGGAATAATCAATTTAGCCCATTCCTTAACTTCTCTTTTGGGAAAAGTACCATTTGTCGTGAGGTTTATTTTAATATCATATTTACTAGCGAGTTGAAAGAACGTATCAATATCTTTATATAATAGAGGCTCACCCATTGTCGAAGGAATAATCTCTTTAACCCCAAGTTCATTCGCTTCTTGAAATATTTTATCTATCCATGTAGAAGACATCCTTCTGGCTTTAACTCCAGTAGAAGCAAATAATTCATTTTTGAAATTGCTATATCTACTGTGTTCCTCACACATTATACATTTAAGATTGCAATCTTCAGGATTTGTATCTAATGTTAATCTAAATAGGCTTTGCATTCTTTGATTCTAGTAAGTAATTATACTTTTGATATAGCTCTTGGCAATGCTCAATGATATTCGGTATCTCACCATTCTCAGAGTGCAAATATCCTTTTTCTCCTAGTAATTTCATTTTTGCTGGATGATTGACGGCAAACTGAAGCTTTTCTCGTAATGAATTAACATTCCGATGTTGAAAGAGTAAGCCGTTTACATTGTTCTGCACATATTCTTTCATACCCCCAAAATCAGCTGTAATTACAGGTATGTGACATGATTGTGCCTCATGTATGACCAATGGTGAATTTTCGCCCCATATTGATGGCACTACAATTGCGTGAACCTTACTGAATACATCTTTTGCCAAATTATGGTTGATATATTCGCCACAAAATTCAACCGGATTTGAGCATTCCGCTGCAAGTTTTTTTAATGCCTTTGTACTTTGGCCGAGTTCTCTACCAAATATCTTGAGCTTTGCTTTTCCTTTTATTCCTTTAAATGCTTCAATTAATAAATTTACTCCTTTGGCAGCAATATGGGTTCCAATATAACCAAATGTAAATGTGTCAGATTCGGAATGTATTTCAGGCTTAAGGTAATGAGTAGGAAAACCATAGTCAAGATAGAAAATCTTCTCTTTTGGCACATTAAAGTCATCAATAAAACGATTCATAAGGTATTTAGAAGGAGCATGAAAACAATCAACTTTGTCAATGACTTCCTTTGTAATTTTCATCCTTTGATTCACCCATTCTGCCCAATGCTTACTATCATTGCTGGACTCAATACCGGATTGATACATTCTGTAGCAAGACTCAGCACATTTAGAATCCTCTTGACGGTCACATAGCTTGTATAAATTTTCACCATCAAAATTCCTTTGCAAAAATTGTCCTCTTGGACACATAAGCCAAAAGTCATGAAGAGTGAACAAAATAGGAATGTTCTGTTTATTCAATTCATCAACTATTCCGGTTGACAAATGATTCAAATGACCGATATGAGCTACGTCCGGTTTTATTTCTTTAATTAGCTCTGCAAACCTTTTATTGATTGCTGCATGATTATAACCATCTTTCCCTCTAGCCATATTGACAAAAACAAAATCAGCACCATCCCCTGACTCTTTTCTAAAGTTAAAGTCAGGTATGTACTCATTTTCCTCTCTGGTTAAAACAGTAATCTTATTAGTCTTCTTTAGTTCATCTACTATGGATTGGCTATATACCTCTGAACCCGCATTGTAATTTGGTGGGTATCCGTGAATTATTTTTAATATGTGCATTGAATAAATATATAAACAATGGAGTACTCTTTATTGACTGAATCAAGAGTACTCCAATTAACAAATTACTTTTTCCCTCCTTTAGAACTTCCAGAGGATTTTCCTCCTCCAGTTGTATTATTACTTCTACCACCACCAGATTTATTTCCTGTTGTTGCAGGCCAACCACCTGCATTCCCTTGTCCTTTTTGTCCTGTTTTGCCCATGATTATTTCTTTTTTTGGTTTGGATTCAATAGTTTTCCTCTGTCTCCCTGATTTTTGTCGTAGGTTATGTTTGTACCTGATGTTCCCGGATTAGAGTTTTTAATGTCTGCTTCGTGATTTTTTATCTTTTTCTTACTCATAACTTTATCTTTTTTAAAAAATCCTACTTCTATTTATAGTCGTTTTTCGGCAAGTTCAGACTTTACTCCCTTAATGCATCAAAGTAATTATTGTAAAAATAATCCTAAAGAATAAAAATGCATGATATTACACTGTATATTTGTAATATGCTTATTTTTACACACTAATAATGCAGTTAAATGGTACATTTTATCACAGATAATTTAAGAGAAGATGCTAAAAGGAAACTTAACTACTTTTTAAAGAACCCTGGCTATTTTTCAATATTAGTACTTGGGGATAATGGAGTAGGTAAAGAATTTATTCTTAAAGAGATTTTGGAAGATAATGACATAAGCATTTTTTATCCTGATGAAATTGGTGATACTGATGATACCATATCTTCAATTTTTAATTCAGAATATATTATCATAAAAAATGTTGAACAATTAACAGAAGGACAACAGAGAAAAATTTTTAGATTTCTATCTACAGCAGATGGTAAAATAGGTTTTGGAGAAAGCAGAGAATTTCGAAGAATAATTTTCACATCGTCCTTTAGTATTGAACACCTTAGAGATGAAAAAGAATATTTACTTGATATGTTTTGGGATAGAATATCACAGTTAGTAGTGAAAATTCCTTCCTTTAAAGATACTATATCAACTATTTTTGAGGATTTTACCTTAGTATGGAATAAGTTTGAATTCAAAAATCATAATGCTCTACCTAATCAAATTGATCTAAAATTGTGGTTACAGGATAATTGCCAGAATTTTGCAGGAAATTTTAGAGACTTGGATAAAATTGCAATCCTATGGCATCAATATAGAATAATTGAATATGATGGATTAGGTAATAAAATTAAGGCTGAAATTGAAAGCAAAATTTTTTATAAGGTCAAAAATGATTTTGAAAGTTTTACACACTTTCCAACACAGAAATCTGATACTTCTAATATTTTTGAATTTGAAAAAGGAAAATCATGGCAGAAAATTGAAGAAGACTTCAAATCAAAATTCAAAAAATGGGCTAGAGAATCATATGGCACTTATAATAATGCTTACAAAGAGTTAAAAATGCCATACAGAAAAATGGAAAAATGGTAAATCCCATGCCAGAGAAAATAATTTGTAAAAATCAATACCTAATACCTTCAATTCTTCTCAACCACCCTTTTAAGAATTTATGATTCTGGCCACGTTGAGCAATCGTATTGTAATAATGAATCCGGGCAGTTTTAATGGCGTTAAACAGCAACTCTGGCGGACAGGAGTTAATTGCCTTGATAGTGTTTTTTCCAATAATTCCATCGAGTTTAAGGTCACTATCAAAGAAGCGATTTAATACTTTTTGTACACCACAGCTACCCCAATAGCCACTATTTACACACCAGTCAAAAATGATTTCTTGTAACGAGCCGGAGTTAATGCTTCCGATTTTGTATTTATTGTAGAAAGTTTGTTTGTAGAACTCTTTAACCATTGTGGTTAGGTGCGGAATATCAATCTTGGCGTTTCGTTTTAGCTCCCCAAATGTCAGTTTGTAGCCATCAATAATTTGCCAACCTTCCCAATTTGGATGCAGGTTTCTGGCTACACCCATATAAGTTTCACCGCCTTTATCTCCGCTTACATTGGCGTAGTAGCCTTCGTGCTTTATTACTCCATCAAAGAGGTCGTCAAATGTCTTCATTCTTACGTTTGGTTTTAAGTTTTACATTGTTTACCCCGGAAATTGCACCACCAAAAAGGAAGTCGATAATGGTACTGAGTTTGGTAGAGATACCGCCATTAATGCTGCTAACAAATGCTATTTGCCAGTCTTGTAATTCAATGGTCTGAAATACGAAGTAGTTAAGCATTAAAACAGTTAAGGCACACCATGCCAGTAAGAAGAAAAGTGCAAAAACTTTTTGCAGCCAACTGTCCTGTGCATACATGTCACGAGCAGAATCCCGGTCTGCAACAGCCATTTTAAAAAGCTCCATTTTGCCTTGAAGCTTTTCTTCCTGTGTAGTGAATATCTCATCAATGAGTTTTGTGCCAGCCTTCAACGTTTCAGCTACTCCGGCATTGGTTAGTTTTCCAAATATCTTTCTCATCGCTCCACAAATTTTAAGATGGTATCAAGCTTATCGTTGAGTTGTTTGATAGTCTGGTGAAACAGTTCCTTACTTACATATATCTCCTTTGAGCTATCTCTTAAATCAGAAACACGTTTATGCAGTATGGCAAACTTATTTTCAGCTCCTTCCAGTTCTTTTGTCAGGTGCATAATGTCTTTCTCCAGTAAATCTGTTTTGGCTTCCACCGTTTCCTTTGTCGCATTCTTTGAAATAGCATTGCGGATGATAAACGAAACCACTCCAACCATTAATGAGCTTAACCCGGCAATCACTACCCAATAGAATTTTATTGTCATTTCCTCCATGTCTAAAAGATTTTAATGGTTTCAGTACTGCCACCCGGAAAGCGGTTTTTCTCCATTGTGGCACTCTGATTCTCTATGTGCATAATGGCATCCACATCATGTTCCCAGTCAGTTCCACCTTTGGATGTTCCATCACGGTTAGCTTTAAAAACCAGAATAAATGATGTATTCGGGAATCGCTTTTTCAGAGCTTTAAACTCATCAGGCTTCATGCCTACGGTTTGGGTACTGTCTAAAAACACAGCATCATAGCCTTTAAACTGGTTTGTATCGTAATTCTCCACGAAGTCAATAGGATTACCGATTCTTAAACGTAAGAGCTTTTCCTGTAAAGAACCTTTTACACCTTCCTCATTGGAAACATACAATACATTCATGCCACATTTGACCAGTAAATCAGCGAACAATAAAGCAACAGAGCTTTTGCCATGAAACCTTTGTCCGTAAATCATCAGGTAAAATGGTTTGTATGGTTTACCAAGCAGTTTACCGAACTTCCCAGATAGAGAAAGTGTAGAAAACTTCATTTTGGCCAACTGGTTAGCTGACACTACCTGATTGGGTGCTACGTTTACAGTTCTTGTTGCCCTTGGTTTAGAGCCACTACTTTTGGGCATTGAGGTAGTGGCATTTACTTTCCCAATCCGGCAACACCTTTCAATCCGTTTAATTGGATGTTGGTAACAAGAAGTTTATCACTGTCGAGATAATCTTCCAGATGCTTTTGTACTTGGTTAATACGGTCGTAAGCTCTGTCTGAACTGGTAACTTTACCATTCTTTTTGGCGTTCTTAATGCTTGTAAGCAGTCGTTTTGCTTTATCAATGGTGATATTACCGTATAGGTTGATGAAACGTTTTATTAAGGATACAGCAGGAGTTACACCATAGCTATCTACAATATTTTTCAGCTTGAAATACATGGAATTCGGCACTTCAAAGGTACATGAGCTACCCATTTCCTTATAAGTCCGGGCAAGGTCGTTACCAATCTTTTTGATTTCTTCGGCATACTTACTGGATTGGCGAATGGTCTTTTCTGTGGCTGCTTTCTGAATCACTTTATAGAGCAAGGAAACTTGACGTTCGGTTACTTTCTTACCATGCATATTCAGATAACGCTTGATTATCTTTACCTCCAAAGGCATTAAAGGCACTTCATTGGGCTTTCGTTTTACCGTTTTTGAGGTCGCTTTCTTTGGAGAAGAAGTCCGCTTTGCTACTGGTTTCTTGTTACTAGATTTAGTAGTTGCCTTTGGCTTTTTCTTGCTGTCCCTGTATTCCTTTAAAGCTTCCTTGTATTGGCCGGATTCCTTATCCAGAATATTTAATGGATGGTCGAACGGTAATTCAGGAAAACGCTTTACGTTGATGTACGGCTCAACAATCTTAAAATGATTATCAAGCATTTCTTTTATATCCTTATCATCACTGTAAAAGTCAGCAAAAGCATCAAACTCCTTGTGTGCTTCACGGGCTGCTTCCGGTAATTGTGAAAAATCAATATCCTTGGTTGCTTCCTTGTAGTTTTTTATTGTAAGCTTCATATCATTTGTATTTTATTGTTGTCGAATAGATTTACAGACCTGCTACAGCTTTTAGTTGTTTCTGCTTTATCAGGATGGCTTTTGCCCGGAGCTTCACCAGTTTTAGTTTTTTGCCATGGTCGATATTAATGTTCTTAGCTTTGGTAGTAGCCTTTTTCTGCTTCGCTAACCTTTGAGGAAACTGTTTTTTATCCTGCTCAAACATCTCCATCGCTTCTTTGGTCAGACTATCAGCGTTATCATTCGGTTTTGACCCTTTCTCCAGATATTCTTCAAAATAATTCCGGGGTACTTTTACTGATAAGCTGAAACGCTCACCAAGCAAATTCAATAACTTGGGCATCTTCTTTTCCGATACCGAAGCTTTCATATTACCCGATACCATTTCAAAACCATCCCGGCTATTTTCCAATAGTTTCACCACTTCCTTATCCGTGTAAATTGGAATATGGCTTTTGGTTTTAGGCATGATAACTTTAAAGGTGTCATCGTAATGGCGAACAATGCTAATCTTGTTTTCTGTACTGATGGTAGCTCCACTACGTAAGCTCATGATGTGCTTTTGCAGCTTGGCTATTGGTGCAACTACATAGCTGTTGGAGTTCTTTTCTGCTTCATCCGGTGACCATGCTTCCGACATAAGGATTCCTTTCTGAACACCTCTTCCTTTGGTAGTATAGCTTACCAGTTTACCGGAGAAGTCAGCTGAACCTTGCAGGATATTTCCGGTAACTATGTATCGGACTTGTCTGTCCTGAGTAAAGTTTTTAATGGCTTCATCCCACTTACCAATCAGGCTTTCCTTTTGCGGTGTGCTTAACTGAAAACTACGTGCCTGAATACGCTCAATTTCTTTGGCTGTATCTCCTGATGCAGGTAGTACGATATACTTACGACTATCAGAAATGGCAAAACGAAGCTTTACAGCAGATGGCGCATAAGGATTGTTTCGTTTTGGATTAATATCAAAACCAAGAAAGATACAGTATGAATTATCGCTGCTCTCATTCTCAAAACTCAATGCCGGATAGAAATATCCATGCCCAATTTTAAAGAACTTGAAAAAAGCATTTAGGTAGTTCTTTCTGTTCTGACTTTGGGTTTTAACCTGCGTAATCTTTTCCTGTTTGGCATCTTCCAGTTCCTCGGTTCGTTCAGCCATGTACTCATTTTGAGCTGCCTTGTCAAATACCGGAATTTTCTGGAATGCTTTTTCGTTTGGAATATCAGCAATCAGCTCTTTGTATTTGGTTTCAACCTCCTTTAAATCGTCTACCAGTTTGCTTTGCACATGCTTTTCATGCGCTGTAATAATATCTTCAGAAATACTGTCCGGGTGTTTACCGTTTAGGTGCTTTTTAATCAGCTTCTCCAGTTCCGATTTGCCGTAGGGTTTCTTCAAAACATTGCATTCGCATTTTTCCAAGAAGGTATCGTTACCAAAAACAGAACGTCCACCTTTCCCGGCAATCACTACTCGCTTATCCAGAGTTTCTGCTTTCAGGTTCAGTACTTCCACTTCAAGGTCGTATTCATCGGCTTGTTTCAGGTATTCCACGTAATCGTTGTATCGCTCAATTACCTCGTTGTAGAACTTCTCCTGTTCCTTAACCGACAAGACTGCTACACGTCCGGTTACTTTAGATGCATCACCTTCCGATGGTGTTTCATCGCTTTCTTTGCCTTCAAATTTGAGAGGATTATCCAAAGCTTTGTTTAGTTCCGGATTCTCTAACATGTACTGGCGAACCACTTTATCACCGTATTTATTCAGGAAGTCATCCGATTCTAATTGTGATTTGCTGCTTTTCTGGTTGGAAGTGGTATTGGCATCCAATGATTTCAGCTTCTTTTTAAGCATCATCATAAAACGCTTTTGTGCCGGAATAGACGAAATAATGTAATCGTAAATTGGTTTCATTATTTGCCCGGTACGGTTGATACGACCACGCTTCTGAATTTCAGTATTGATATTCAGTTCTGGTTGCAGTATCACCATCACACGCTGCTTTACCTGTTCGGCAGGTACTTTATCGGTGACAATCGCATGAGCCGAAGCTCCGGTAGAACCACTCTGGTTAATTAGTAAGCAATCAATTTCATTGTCGTTGAATCTGCGAAACAGGTCTGCCGTGTTTTCCTTCTTTCTACTCATCACCAAAGCGGTGGTATTCTTGGCATTGGTTGAGTTGTATTGAACGCAAAGCTTACGTCCGGTTACTTCACCAACGGTATAACCTGCTTCTTTAATTTTCTGGATAATTAAATCCAAAGGGCTAATGGTGATTCCGGTGGAAGCCTTTTCAATTCGTCTGATAATATCACGATAAGCAAATTGAGCCTCTTCCGATAAATCTGCAATATTGAAAGCTTTCCCTTCCGATTGTCCGTCAATATCTTTTTCGGTATAGCGAAGAACTGAATCCAGACCTCTCTCCAGAACAGTAGAGAAGTCCGCATTAATTACATCGTCCGGTTTTGCCATTCCTTCCAGAAAGCTTCCCATTGTGGATGCAAAAGCAATGATTGGCTTCTTACCATCCTTTAATCTCTGGATGGCATGTTCAGCTACATCAGAAGCATTAATACTAAAGAGCAATTGGTTAATGACATTGAAAACTTTGGAGAAGTAAGGAATATTATCAACCCCGGCTTTCTCTGTTCCTTTCCGGGTTTCAACTTCTTTGCTTTCTGCTGCTGCTACCTTATCAAGTTGCTCAACTTGTTTGTTGATGTACTTTTCCTGAAAGCCGATTATATCCCGGATAATGGCTGTGACCTTATCGGCAATATCAGCCTGTTCTTTGGCTTTTTCTTTTAGCTCAATGTAGTTGACTTCCACACCTTCAAAAGAACGTTCACGCCTAATCATTTGCCCTTCGGAAACCAATTGAGCTGCTAAAATCTCTTGCAATGCCACACCACCTTTAGAAATGGCTTCTACCAAATCTTCTTTGCTCATATTGGCATCACTCATGGATGTCTTTTGAGCATAGATGGGCATGTTATCTGGTCGCTTAGCAAATGTTGCCGACAAGAAACAAACACCTTTGGTTTGGCGAAGTACACCTTGCATAAACTCCCCGGTATTGGAACTACCGGAAGCATTGTGCGCTTCATCCATAATGATGATGTTACCATTACTGGAAGTACTAAGAAATAATTGTTTTGCAGGTTTCTTTGGCTGATTGAATTGGGAATAGGTAGCACAAACAAAGTTGTAATCACCCGGTACTTGTTGGCTTTTGATTATTCGTTCCTGAGTTGGTTTTTCAGGAGCCGTATAAACAATCTCACCACTTTTATCCTTAATATGTGTTTTGCTCTCCTTGGTGTTTACGATAAACGGCACAAGTGCGGAGCTTCCAATATCTGATAAATCCCGGTATAAGTCTGTAAACAGGTTGGGCTTCTCGGACAGGAATACAGGTTGCATCCCTTGTTTTACACCATAGCGGATTAAAGCGGCTGCCGTTCGTCCTTTTCCTATTCCAGTCTGGTCACCAACAATGATTCCCTGACCACGTTTTTCAATGTTGTAGATGGCTAATGATACCGCATCCACCTGTTCAGCTGATAAAGCTTTTACCAATTCATCGTTTTGGTAATCGAGCTTTTCGGCAACATAATCAAACAAGGGCATTCCAATACTTTTTTTGACCTTGCGAATGGCAATGTGCATTTCATGCCCCATAGAATCCGGAACGGTTGTATCGAGAATAAAACCTTTTTCGGCTGCCGGGATATAAGCCATTCCCAGACCTTTCGTACCCAACATTCCTTGCAGGTACTCATGTTCGTTTTGAGCCAGTTTTTGAGTGCGGACAAAACACTTGTTATCCTTGGTTGAAAAGCCCAATTCGATTAACCGGGAGACAATATGTTCCTGTGGTTTTCGACAAAATTTTATTGTTATGCTTTTTTTCTGGAATTTAATTTCGGACTTCATGCTGCTTTTGTTTTAGAAGGATGGCTTTAGCTCTCAACTTAACTAAGCTCAATTGTTTATTATTCGTATTGTTTTGGGGGTTCTCCAACCAAACTCTGTCCCAGAGTTCTTCATGGCTATTTACCATTGTGCTGTGGAGTTTATTCTTTAGTGGAGCTGCACCTTCCGGTTTGAATTTTGCTCCATCAATCAGTATTAACCGGGTGTTGAATGATGTACCCTGACGAGAATAAAGCTTCTTTCCATTGATGGGGATTATATCTTCCACATTGTAAAAGTGATACAGGTAGTTCAGGAAAATTCTGTTTTGTCCGGCTGATACCCGGTCATGTTTATCCCATGAGGTATGACCACCAATGATAATGGCTGCCTTTCCATCATCCTTCATGCAACGCAAGGCATTTAAAGCCATTGCATGTTCCAATCGCTTGATTTTAAACTTTCCAAATAATTCAGGTTGAGAAAGTGAACCGAAAGGAGGATTGGTTATTACACCATCGAATTTTCTATCATAAGCAAAAGGTGGTTTTACCGCATTCCAACTGCTAACTTTGGCAAAGGGTTGCTCTTTAAGGTTGTCTAGCCTGACATCATCCAGTTCATTAACGTAAGTTTGATGATACGGCAAAGCGATGGTCAATAATCCGTTACCTGCCGATGGCTCTAAATACAAGGAATCTGGATTGGCATTTCTTACATAACTCGATGCTAAAAACGATATGGGTGCAGGTGTAGAATACTGCTGCATCAATACGCTCATACTTGTACGCATGGACAAATTAACCTGAGACTGGTAAAGGGCTACAATATCAAGGTATTTCTCATAAGTGGTCAGCAAATGGTCGTGCGCTATCTCTCGTGCATTCAGGACTATTGCCAGTTCGGTGTATTCCTTAACCAAGTTTTTATTGGTTATGCCGAAGCCTTTAGCAATACTTTCTATAGTGGTTTTAGAGTGCTTACGACCATTTAGCAAATCCTCACGAATCCTTGATATGTAGCCTTTCTTATCCATTAATTTTTTACATGATTGAATGAGCTAAATAGAAAAGACCAATAAATATCTCTGACGATAAAGTGAGTTCTAAGCACCAAATACGCTTATCCGCAAAGGCACTTGCAAAAAGGGCAGATATGCCTATCAAGATAGTATAGTTGATATACCCGAAACTGAAATGGTAACTTAATCCAAGAAGCGTAAAGCCGCCAATGGCAAAGAAGTAGTGTGCTAATCGGATTATCATGCTTCGCTTAAAATCTGAAAATACACCAACCATAAATATTCCAGAACCTCCGGCAATTACCATCCAATCAGGGTTCTCCTTAATGAAGATTCCGGTAATGATTATGGCTAGCCCACATATCCACATTACTATTTCAAATACAAGCTTGTAGGGCTTTTGCAAAAAGTAATTACTGTCAGAAATTGACTTTCGTATGCCGTGAACAGCGATTATTGAAGTGAGATATACCACTAATGAAATAAAAGCCGTGAATAAACTTCCTAATACTAATGCTTTCATAATTATTGGAGTGTAATGGTTTTATCAGTTTCATCTGTAAATCTCAACTTCAGGTTATTCCCGGCCACATCAACCGAAAGGCTTTCCACATCTGCATCCACAAAGTTTTTCATGAAGTTGATTTGGAAGTTCAGTATCTCAGCCAGTTTTGCTTCCCAATCCTCGCCAGAGAAAATCCCAGAATCAGCATATACCTGTAAGAACTGTTTAAGGAAGTCCGGTATGTTTTGAAGGTTTGTATCCCAGTCAGCACCAACGGTGGCATTTTCTTCAATACCTGCCAGTTTATCTTCATCAACCTGCGGATAGCTGCGTTTTTGAGTATTCGCTTCAATAGCTGCTGTCTGTTCCTGTGAAATGGTAACTGGTTTATTCTGCACATTCGTTTCCCAGTCTGCGCCAACCGTTGCGTTTTCCTCAATCCCTGCCAACTTATCAGAATCGGCTTGTGGATAGCTTACCTTTTGAGTATTAGCTTCAATGGCTGCCGATTGTTCTGGGGTAATGGTTACAGGTTTGTTCTGTAAATTAGTCTCCCAGTCTGCACCAACTGTGGCGTTTTCCTCGATACCTGCTAACTTATCAGCATCCACTTGTGGGTAGGTATTCTTTTGGCTATTGGTTTCAATAGCTGCTGCCTGTTCCGGTGAAATAGTAACAGGTTTATTTTGTACGTTCGTTTCCCAGTCTGCGCCAACAGTAGCATTCTCTTCAATCCCTGCTAACTTATCGGCATCAGCTTGTGGGTAGCTTACTTTTTGAGTATTAGCTTCAATTGCTGCTGCTTGATCCGGTGAAATCGTTACAGGCTTATTTTGAATATTGGTTTCCCAATCTGCTCCAACCGTTGCGTTTTCTTCAATCCCTGTAAGCTTATCTTCATCTACCTGTGGATAGCTACGCTTTTGTGTATTAGCTTCAATTGCTTCGGCTTGTTCAGGAGAAATGGTTACAGGTTTGTTCTGTACATTCGTTTCCCAGTCTGCGCCAACCGTGGCATTTTCTTCTATACTTGCTAACTTATCGGCATCCACTTGTGGGTAGCTTACTTTTTGGGTATTGGCTTCGATAGCTGCTGCCTGTTCCGGTGAAATCGTTACAGGCTTGTTCTGTAAATTTGTTTCCCAATCAGCTCCAACGGTGGCATTTTCTTCAATTCCGGAAAGCTTATCTTCATCTACCTGTGGGTAACTGCGTTTATTGTTGTTGGCTTCAATATCGGCTGCTTGTTGCGGAGAAATAGTTACAGGTTTATTCTGCACATTGCTTTCCCAATCAGCACCAACAGTAGCATTTTCCTCAATACCTGTCAGTTTATCTTCATCGGTTTGCGGATAGCTTCTTTTTAGACTGTTTGCTTCAATAGCTGCCGATTGTTCCTGTGTAATGGTAACAGGCTTGTTTTGTACATTCGATTCCCAGTCCGCTCCAACTGTGGCGTTTTCCTCAATACCTGCTAACTTCTCTGCATCTTCCTGTGGATAAGAGTTTTTGCGGTTATTGGCTTCAATAGCTGTTACTTGTTCCTGAGTAATAGTCGTTGGTTTGTTCTCCAACTGCTCAAAATCGCTAGTCAGGTTCATGTCGTTTTCCAACTGTGAAAACTTGGTTGGAACGGCTATGTCAATGTTTCCATCAGGTCGGGTAACAAAACCACCATGAATCTCTACACCTCCATTAGGCATATAAACCGGACTTTTCTCTGAGATAAGTAAGTCTTCAACATTCCCAGCAATAATCATCCCACCACTTAATGAACTTACAATTGTTTTGGGTCTGAAATCCGGTGCAGATTTACTTCTTGCAATATTAATAAACGAACCAACCGATGCTTTATCCAGAATGGAATCCTCCACATCCCGGTTCATCTTGAAATAAGTATCGGAAAATACAATCTTATTATAGCCCCGGTCAAATACGCATGACTGGTTGACCTTGGCATCAAAACAACAATCATCAATGTTGGTAGTACTGTTCAGGTAAGCAATTGCACCGTTTGAAGCATCTGAATATTCAAAACGAATATCAGAGAAGTTTACCGCACTATTGTATATTTCGATAGCTCTATCACTTTGAAAAATGACGGGTTT
Source organism: Carboxylicivirga sp. M1479 (assembly GCF_007097485.1). Lineage (GTDB taxonomy): Bacteria > Bacteroidota > Bacteroidia > Bacteroidales > Marinilabiliaceae > Carboxylicivirga. Next base: position 143,142 of record NZ_VKDE01000015.1, read on the forward strand.
TACATACGTTCCAACTACACCATCCACTTTATTGCTAAGTGACTTAATGTTTATTTGGTAGGAGAAATCACGAAGTACCAGGAACGTTCCTAAGTCGTTGATGAAAGTACCATCTTCAAACATGATGTCGATACTTGCTTTCTCGTTTGTGTGGTATTTTAAAGCCTTTGGTAGCGTATCGAATAAGCGTTGAAGCTTTGAGAAAGGAGTACCTGAAGGAATGACAATTGCTTTTTCATCCAGGTCGTATTCAAACCCGGTAATCTCCTGGTCTTTGCTCATGTCAAATACACCCTGAAACACTTTATATTGTCCGTGTTCCATTCCTAGATAAGCATAATGACCATCCGAAGCCCATTCTCCCTTTTTCAATAACGGTGGGGTTGTTCCCCTAAACATCTTGATTGTTCCCATATTTAAAGTCGTTTCTTGTTTTGTAAATCTTTATTAGCTCCCTCCTTGAGGGTTATATCATTGAATAAGCCCTGTCAAACAGTTCGTTGCTGACGTAATTACCTCCGTTTTCAACCCTAGCGATGGATAACACCAGAAGGCGAAGTGTATTCTTAGTTGGCAAAAGCTTAGCTGTTTTGCTCACCTTTAAATCCTTACAAACCGTATTGATGTAAGCTGCTGTATTGTTCTCGAATTTGGGTGCATACTCCTCGATAAGAGCCGGAACCGTGTTCTTGCCCTTTTCAATATCATGCTTGAGGTCTTTTATCATGGCACGAACACCATAAACCGGAGCAATAAACATTTCAAAACGCCTGTCCTTATTCTGCTCTTTCGGTAGTTTTCCGTTCCACTTGATTTTGGTGTAAATCAGGTTGCCCGGATTGTTATTTCTGATTCCCCTTGGTGCATTGGACAGATAGGTGTTTCCCCCATTCCAGTTTTGAAAGTTCGGAGGCAAAGTATTGTTGTTTGTAGTCAAAATATTTGCCGGACGTGTATCAGAACCACTTGGGGGCAATAGATCACGCTTACGCCTGTTTCTTCTGCGAACTAGTAAAACGGTTGTAACTATTGCCCCGGTGGTTAACACCCCTCCCGAAATAAATAATATCTTCTTTTGCTTCTTATCCATAGTTGTATTGGTGTTTAGAGAGGAATGCCCCAACTATCGAATTTGGGCTTGATTTTAGCAATCTCTTTATCGTCTAATTCAAAGCGTAACCAACCAATCAGGTTGTAGTTCTGACCAAGGAAGGCTGCACGAGTACCCCAGAGGTACATCTTCATACCAAAGGCTTTTATCACCAGTAGCATATCATCCTTGGTCTGGATTTTATCAATGGTGCTGTAAATAGTCTTTTCATCCGTACCAAAATCAAGCATTGCACCATAGAGTGTATTGGCAAATAAAGCAGCATCGGATGGTGAGATGGTCAGGTTCTCCTTTTGGAGTACCATATCCTTTAAAGATGGGGCAACCGTTGATGATGTTCCATCAGGGTTACGCTTAAACATCTTGCGGATGGCGTAAATACCCACACCAATTGCCAATACCGGAATGCCGATTCGTATTCCCGAACTGATTAATGCTGCTTTATTTGTTGCACTTAAATTCATTAGATAAACCTTAGTGCCTTTTTAACTATGCTTGGGTTCTTTGCTACTTTGGTCAGAAGCTTGATAATATCTTCCTGCTCAACCTTGTTGACTGCATTTTGAATCAGGTTGCCCACTTCCTTTACTTTCTCCGGCTTTTCAGCCTCGATGGTGATTCCTATTTTAAATTGTCTCATAATCGTATGCTTTTTAATGATGTAAATCCTATTGCTACTCTCGCTGAGAGTCTAATTCGGTTGATTCTTCCTGAACGCCTTGCATGGATTGATTCAGGAACATGAGTGTTTTGTTGATGAGTTCAGCCCGGTCAAGACATAATCCAACGATATTGGCAATCTTGGCTACATCTTCCAGTTCCCAAGTTGACAGGGCATCTGAAAGGTTCTTAATGATGGTTGCCTTTTGCTTTTCTTCCGGTGTTTGTGGAGAGCCTACTTCGCTAATCTCAACATTGGTTTCTGGGATGGATTGTGGTTCTTCTGAATGGTCTTCTACCAGACCTAAAGCTCCTTTAAGTTCCTCCGGTGATAAGCCAAATAGCTCTGCTGTTTTAGGACTATTGCTTAATATTTTTGTACCGATACCAGATACCACGCCTATGGCAACACGTTTCATCAGTTCGTTGGGAGCATAACCTGCCAGTCTTTGTTCCAAGTCTGTTTTCTCACGTTTCAACTCTTGGTTCTCATTATTGAATTGGTCACGTTCAACACGAAGCTCGGTATTCTCATTACTTAGCTTCTCATACTTCTCCTGAAGCATATTGTAACGTGTCTCAAACTTGAAGTCATCCAACTGCTTTTGGTAGCCTATTCGCTCAACTTCCTTGTTATTGCCGGATAATGCATTGAACAAACCAAACAAACCTTCAATATCATTTCTGGCATTTTCATCTTTTACCAGTCCCAATAAACCGCCAAGTCCTATGCTTGGAGTACTGTTCTCCTCATTCATCTTCTTTACTTCTTCTTTGACAAGAATCTGTATGTCTGCTTTTTCAATGGGTGGTTTTGGTGGGTTCATTAAGCCACTTACGTTAACTGTGTAGGTGTTTAATCTTCTTGCATTGGGGCTTTTGCCACCAAATACATAAACTTTCAATGTGCCGTGTGCTTGTTTTGCTTTCTCAACGGCATTTTCAATATCCTGATTAAAGGATGAAGTGCCGGAGGTTCTTGATGTCAATGCCGTTTCATCAACTCCGGTTAAAAGGTAAATCTCGTAAGCGTAAGGGTATTTTTGCTGTTCCTCTGAACGCTTGATAAAATCGTATATGCTTTGTATTTGCTCTCTAAAGTCCAACATATCATTATTAATTTCGGTGTGGGATAATCTTTACAAACTCCAAGCGGTAAGGCTTAAAGCTCTCTGTATTGGTTTTTATGTCGATGTAATCGGTAAAAACCTGATAGCGGTATTCGTCCATGAACTCGTATTCTTCAGGTGTTGCTGTGAATACATTGTCGGAGCTTACCAGTTCCATTTCTTCGATGCTTCCGGGCAATCCTTTGGTGTTCAGAATCCACATATCATTCTTTAAATCCAATGTCTGGTTGGCTTCTGTAACACGAATGACCGTTGGTTTTAACTGGTAACTGTCAATGGTTCGCATTCCGGCAATACGGTCTTTAGCAATTGTATGTAATAACTCACTCGTGTTCATATTCAATGTAAATTCTAAGGGTTAAAGTGTTGTTATCACTGTTCTTATTGCTCTTGAAAACCGTATGGATATTGCTATTCACTTCCAATGGCTCATGGAAAGGGATAATCTCTTTTATCATGTGACGTACCTTGCGATTGGCTGTCACCATGTAATCACGAAGTAAGAAGCTGTTGCCGTTTACAAGCAGACTGATATTGCCACATTCATAAGGTTCCGGACGCTTGTATTCCTGTTTGATATGCAAAAACACATCTTCACGTTTTTTATAGGCAAACATCAATGTATGTTGGGCAATCAAATCGGCGAATTCCAGATTGTTTAAGTATTTGCCCTTCTCATAAAGACCAACTTCACCATAGAGGTAATCTGTAAATTCGTTATTGAATGTATCGGTAATGTTTTGCTCCAGTTCTTCCTGTTCTAAATCTTTCAAGCAAGTGTACTTGATATTATGACTTAATATCCGGGTGATTTCAGGTAGCATATCACTAACAAAATAAGCCCGGCTATCTTCCTCACTTGAACGTGTGCGTAAGTAGGAATAAAACAGGTCAACAATGCTATCCTGTTCCAGTAAATCGGTTATCAGGTGCTTTGGGAATGACAACAACTCGATTACATCCTCTAACTGACCATCCTGCTTTGCCGTAGCGTTTACAGCAATTCCGGTAATTAACTTACAAGATGCAGGTAGCAAGTCCTGAACGTTAATGTGACTATTGTCTTTCGATTGGTGGGATATAACAAAGTATCGTTTCATCTCGATGGGGGTGATAAATTTTACTTGTTTACTTCGGTTAACAGGTACACACGAACATCATAGCTATCGCTAACTGCAAGGTTTTCGCTGTTGTCTTTGTAGATAATTCGTACAGGGCTGTTCTTGGCTTTCTCATCCACCGGAAAGGCAACATCCTGAATGCTCATATCATCGTTGTGGTGTAATAGTGCCACTTCGGTATCATCCGGGATGATTTCCGTATCATCAATCCAAACCCTTAAAGTTGAACCCGGCAGAGCTTGTTGGTTCGACAAACGAAGAAAGATACCCTTGATACGGTCATGCTCTGTTTTGGTATTGCCGTTAAACTCGAAAGTCTGACCTTTCTTGACCTCAAACTTTACAACTTGTAGTTTCTTAATATTCTCTTGTGCTTCCATTCGTAATTAATTAGGAAAGAAAGGGAACGGCAGTAATACCGCCCCCTTTTCGATTATGAACAAACTCAGTTACTATGCTTTCTCTGTGATAGTACCCAGTAGTGTTACCTTAACGGCAGGATTAAACACCTTATCTCCGTTATTGATTGCTTTAGGCATGTTCAGCTTTGGCGTGATGTCCATTGATGGTTTTAACCATTTTGGATTCGCCAGTTTGTACTGGAACTTACGCTTGGTCGTATCGGTATCATCGAATACTGCACATGAGATTTCAGGCATGATTACCTTAGTTCCCAAGGTCATTTCAAACGTACCGTTCAGGATTTGCGGTGGTAACGCAAACTGACCAAAAGCAAAATCTGCCGGGTCAATATCTTCCTCAGAAGCTCCGTGAGCGTACTCCAGAACCACATCGGTTAAAAGGAAGTATTTACCACTATCCAACTGCGCACGATTCAGGTTGGTACGTCCTGATTTCTTATCGTCTGATGCCTCCATCAAATCAATATCGGACTTGTCCTTGATGCTCTTTACCGTGTAGATAGCTGCATCAACAGTTTGCATTCGTGCATCTTTCAATGCCTTCTGAATCTCAGGTGGCAATTGTTGTCTGCGAAGCTCAAACTGACCTTTAGAAGTCAGGTTCTTTGTAAGTCCGGTTTTAACGGCTGTACTTCTTGCACCTGCATTGTACGACCTGCGAACAGAACGTCTTCGGCTGCTACGTCTTCGACTTCTGCGAGCCCTTCTACGGCTGCGTCTGCGAGAACGACCTAAATCACCAATACCATCAACGGCATCGTCTTGGTCTTCCTCTTTTTCTAATGCGTCCTCTTCTTTGTCAAGAACCGCTTCTTCTAAACCTTCAACCTCTTCCATTGAAGGATACAAATCATTTTGCTCATTAATTTCTGCCATGATTTTACTCTCTTTTGTGTTATTAAAAATTGATTAATTCAAATTGTATCAAACGCTGACGGAACTAGGATTCCATCATATCGCCCGAAAAGATGTCATAGTCCATGCTGTCCGGGTCAAGGTTGGTAATTTTGCCAACTGCTTCTTCCTCGTCATCATCCGAACCAATTGGCTCATCTGACATGGAGAAGTCTTTAGCTGCGCTACCCATAGGTTCATCGCTCATGCTAAAATCACTTGCTGCACCAGAAACCGAAGCTTGGATTTCTCTTTCGATGTCAATATCTGCTGCCGGAAGAGCTTGAGTTACCGGATTCAATGCTTGTAGTCCATCGACTTCCTCGTAATCGGTGTATTCGTCACCCATTAAACCTTCCAGTCCTTGAAGGATGGTTTTACCAGTCGCTTTTTTCACGATGGATTCCACACCTGCACCTGCTGCACCTACCAGACCAATTTTGATGTATTCATTTTTGGTGAACTGTGTAACAACCAAACTACCCATAGTAACCGCTGCCGGAACGATGTAGGTTTTCATGTCCGAACCTAGTAGTCCGCTTACCGTTGGACTCTTTTCAAGCTTTTTAAGTGCATACTTACCAACAGCAAACCCTGCTACGGCAGCAATAGGCTTGCCTATGTTGTTGGTGGCTTTCATAAAGTCAATCTTTGTGGCGGTTGACCTTGTTCTTGCACGAGTTTGACTCGTAGTTTTTTTAACTGCCATGTTTCTAATTTTTATTTATTGAATTGCATTTGTTATTGAAGCGAGATGCTTCCCAATAATTTCTTCTCTGTGGATTTCTTAGGAGTTGACTTACTCTTTGGCTCATCATCCTTGCGGAACATGAAATAAGCTCCGGTTCCGATTAATGCTGCCACACCAAGACCGATTCCAATTTTTGCCCCTTTGCTCATGCCTTTTTTCGGATTAACTGTGGCAGGTACACTTGCTGATTTCTGCATTGGCACAACCGGGGTAATTGGAGTAGTTACTTGCGGAACACTAATATTCGTAGGACTGATGGGTGTCATTGGTGTCAATGGCTGCACCATATCCTGTGTGTTGTATGATTGCGTATCCGTAGTTTGTGGAGCTGCTTGTCTGTTTGGAGCAACCTTGTTTTTGATTTTGGTAAAGATGTTCTTTACTGGTTTGAGCCAACTTTTGATTTTTGCCAGAACTCCGGTAGCTGCACCAACCGATGCTGCGGTAGCAACTGCTCCCATTTGTCCCAGTTCTGCTAATTCACCAATGGATTCCAGACCTTGCAAATCGGCTAATAATCCATCCATGCCTTTTAATGAGAAGTCGGAACTCTTTTGTTTTGCACCTTTAAGAATGGCTTTTCTCAGGTTCTTTTCCTTTCCCTGTAATCCTTTAAAGAGCTTGCGAACTCGATTGTGTCGTTTCTTTAAATCCTTTAATTTCTTTGCATCAATATTGTGTTTAGCTGCAAGGTTATTCGATAAATAGGCGTATTGTAGTTTTTTGGCAATGCCAAACATATTCAGGCGTAAGGCTGCCAATAATCCATTACGAATGGCTATTGAAAGAGGATTAAAACGAACAACTGCTTTAACCACTTTCTTGGCTACTTTACCGATTTTCTTGCCTACACGTTTAATGGCTCTCCAAAAGCGACCTCTGCGCTTTCTTCTGCCCAAACCATCCATTTCATTTTCTAAATCGTCAAACTCCAGTAGCCCTTCAATGGCATCAATATCATATTTAATCAGTCCTTTTTCTGCGAGAGCTTCTTCAATTTCAGCCAGTTTATCCAGTACTTTTTCTCGCTGAGGAGTGTGCCAGAACTTAATGGCTTGGTCAAGCATACTAATGAACTGGTCAGGGTTTTGTATGTGAGCCATCTTACCTTTATTCTCCTTGTTTTTAAGCAAGAAGTTTCTGGTTCGTTTCAGGTAATTTAATGTGGCTGCATCCGGGTCACCAAGTCCGTTGACCGTATCTTCAAAATCAATACCGAAAACAACGGCCATTAGGTCTGCATCATTATCATTTGCCATGCTTCCCCCGGCATAATCTATTCCCGATAAAGCATAGATGGGTAAACCCAATGAAGTAGAACCAGTCAATCCATCAATACCATGAACACCTGCAACCATCTGGAGTGGTGACATGTTAAAGTCAGACTTTTCAAAGCTGTATGGTTTCTGGTAATCGAATTTGGAAAGTACCGGGTCTATGATAATCTCATCTTCACTATCGCCAATGGCAGGAACAAAAACATAGATATGCTGAAAGTTCCTTTTACCATCGTATTTGGTAATTCTGAATTTAAATGGAATACCCAAACATTTAAGGATGGAACCCACAAAAATGCTGTAATCATCGCAATCAATACCGGATGATGTTTTACCCTGTTGTTTGAACTTAATTTGTCCATCGAGCCAGCTTCGGGCAGGAGTACGGAGTTGTTCTGTTCCATTTTCATCTTTGTGGTATTGCAGGTAGGAGTAGGAAAAATCAAAGATGTTCCGGCAGGTACTTTTTAGCGAATCGCCTTGCAACATTTTAGCCAAGTCTTCAACTTCAAGGTAGTGTTCGGCAACCAAGTCAATACAACTTTCAACGGTTTCCAGAACATTACCGTTCTTTACAAATACATCTTTGCCGGATGCTTTTTTTATGAGGTGGTTGTATTTGCGACCGCCTTTTGTATTACGAGGGCCGGATACAATACCCAATTCTCCCAATGCTAATCCGCTCATATTATCGTCTATTAAATTTTGCGTAGTGGTAATCGTTTCCCCATTCACGCTGATGGTTAGCGCAAAGGTCATATCGGCTTTAAGCTGCTGCGTATTTTGAAGTGCAGCCATAGTCAAGCCTTTACCCATTAGATTCAGGTAAGGCACTTGAAATAAAATTTCCGGTTCTTGTGATTTGCCTGCCGGAATAGTCAGACCTTTAATATCGGGGGTGGAATAAGCGATTGCTGAACCTTTGTATTTGGCTACAACTTGGTTAACAGCTATATTGATAGGAGCTAAGGTAGGATTGTAACAGCGGAGTTTTACAGCAAACTGAACCTCTTGAAAGTCCAGTTTATGAATACGAAAACCAAGGAGTGCAAAGTTCATTTTTGCACCGGACAGGAGTTTCTTGCCTTTTTTAATCAGGTAAAAACCACCGCCAACGGCTGCTGCAACTGCTAATGTGCCTAGTACTTTTTTCGTGCTTGCTTCCATAGTGGGAGCAAACATATTGTAGGCTTACCGGAAGGGTGATTGTCGATGAACGAAGGTAAACGTACCTGCATTTTGATTATGCTACATTATTGAAGTTAAACCTCTACAGTAACTCAAATTCTTCCTGTGTTATGCAGAAATGGTCAAGAAGGATTAAAAATTGCTTTCTGGTATAATAATGAAGCTTCTCTTTACGGCATGCAGCCTGTAATAGCTGATTTAATTGAGGTGTTGCTCTAATTTCTCTTCGTAAGGCTTGCATGGCTGAATTGGCATTGATGCTATCCGGGTATAATTTTGAAGCCACAGTTTGCTTTAGGTATGTTCTGCGTAGCTTCATGGTCTTGAAATTTGGTTGAAATTAATACCAGAACACATTCTCCAAGTAGATAAAAGCAGGTTGCTTAATCGCTTTAATACTGCTTTGACTTCCTTTTTAGTGCTTTTTTGAATAATTGAACTGAATTCAAGTATATGTCGAGGATATATTACGTACTTTTTTAAGCATCCCCAATTTTGTAGGGTGCTTATTGAACTAATCGGACGAATGTGACAGGTACAAGCAACAATAAGCCTATAATGAAGGCTTATTTGAAGGGTATATTTAAAAACATTGGGCATAATTTATTCAATTATACCCTTGATAGATAGTGTTGCTAAGATAGAAAAAATGTCTTTGCTTAATAAATTACCTGACTACGAATTTTCCTAATTTCTTTCAAAGCATCTTGTGCATAGTTAAATTCGAAACACCATCGATTACATTTTTTCTTGATATCTGGATCTACATAACGGTCAAAGTAATAAATCTGTTTATACATGGCATAGTTTTCATTAAAAATGTCAATGTATTCAACTAATTTATCATTGTTAAACTCTTCCATAAGTAAATCAATGTGTGCTAAAATCTTTTCTTTGGGAGGATGATTATATGGTTGACTATTGATTTCCTTTAATTCATCAGGAATCTTATAACGAGGACGTCTTTTTTTTCCTTGTTTTAAATCGTTAAGATATTTATGAAACTTATCCTTGTCATCTTCAAGCTCCATATACTTTCCTAAATTGATTTTTCGTGCTTTAAGTTCCTTATTAAGTTCAATCAAATCTTTTCTACTAAAAAAGTATTGTTGCCCACGGATATAGAAGTTCTTGAAATTGAATTTTTCAATGATAAATCTTCCGGCGCGATAACCTGCCTTGCGAATAATTTTAGAAATATCATACTCAGGAATCCATTCACCTCTTTCTGTTTGTAACTTACGAAACTCAGAAGCAGCTTTTTTTATAGCTTCTTTCGAGAATTGCTCTCGCTTTGGATAATCTTGACTACCTACAACTTTTGCCAATAGATATCGTAAGTGTTTGATTTCTGAATAAAGTTTATCTTCTTCCATAATCGTATTCTTTTAAAATAAAAGTTACGATTTTTGAGAATAACCAAAATGCTTGATAAAGATTAAGTTCATACTAAATTTTCAGGTAGAATGAGTTCGCATTCAGCAATTTGATTGGATGCATTATCTGGCATCTTACACTTCCATGTCCCATTTATGTTAAAGCACTGTTCTTTTTACTTTTAAAATTTACATGAATTTGTTAGGAATGTTTTCCTGTAAATGAAGAAGGTGAAAATCATTCTTTAAAACTGCGGAAATAAACGCTAATAAATATCATTCCTACTTATTCTGAGAATAGATTCATTTCTTACTTTTGTAAATCAGGCTTTATTAAATTGTGGAATATTTCTTGAGGAATAAATCCCCTATCAGAAGGAACAATTATTAAATAGACATTATGCCAGGTAAGAAAATTATTCAGGAACTCCCAGATAAGCTATATCATATTGAATCAGTACATTATAAGAATATCGAAGTTGGGGATACTATATATATAACAGGAGTGGAGTTAGGTGGTCATGGAATTAAGACACTCAATAATATAAAAGAAGCACCTTACCTAACTAAAGATGAGAAATTACTTCTGTCTAGTTTCATTAACGAAGATTTAGATATTACAAGAACTGAATTTGATGCTTTATATACGCGAATAAAAAAACAGAAACTATCAGAAATAAATGGTAATATTTTCGAATCAATTAGAGTAGAGATTATGTATGAGATGATTCGAAGAGAATTAGACATCAAACTCATATCACGGCTTAAGTGTATTTTCTTATGCAATAAAAAATATATTGAACGTTGGTATAACCTTTTAAATAGACACCGTAACCCAGTTATATACGAGCTAAGCGCTATTAATACTAATTCTTTCTTAATAAGGGATGAGTATCATTGTCAGGATTATAATACTACATGGTTTCAATTTGAAAAATATTGGAGTGAGCTTTCAGCGCTTAATCTTACTATGTATGAGATACTCTTTACTGGTAATTTAAAAGTAACTCAAATACACGATTCATTCGAAAGTGTTAGACGAGCCAATGTCATGGAATACAATAGATAGTTTGCTCAATTTATTCAATTATACCCTTGACAGATAGTGTTGTTAAGATAATATTTATGCGAATTTTATCTAAATCAAAATGCTAACTCTTACATTTTGATTCAGTAAATTGGTTAAAGCTCAAATATCTAAGAAATAGATAATGGGTAGACAGTTAAACTATAATGTGTATTTATTTAAATAATAGCCTAATTGATACTACATCTTTGCTAATTCATCAAGATGGCAATACAGCTCAGGCAAAAGGTTTCTATCAAATTCAAATTGGGTTGCTGTTTTGGGCAATCCAAGTTCCCCAATGTTTTTTGCTGTACTTCCCCACATACAACGCACTGGTTCTTCATAAAACTTTTGTCCCTTACGGTTTTGATCTTTCAGCCATAACCAAATCATTTTGCCCAATTGGTCATTAGTTAAGCTGCATTTTTTTTCTTTTTTCCGGATATAAAGAATAAACTCATCGTTACCCATTTTGACAAAATTGTCATTTGAAAGAGGTGTTTTATTTACAAATTGGTTAGCGTTAATTCGAGACATGAATGAGGCTTTGTTTAATTCTTCCTTTGTATATTTTCTTTTGTCTTTCACTAAAAAAGAATGCGAATAGAATTTAAACAACCATATTAAAATAAAAACTATCACTAACGATACAGCTATTCCAACAGCTGTTTTACTAAGTAAAAAAACGTATTTGTTATTAGATTCCCACATCTTGCTAAAAGTGAAATTGAGTGAGAAAACAAAACCTCCAAGCCAAAATAATATCATCATTAAGCTTAGTATTTGATTAACCTTTGAAACTGATAAGGGATAACCTTTGGTAAGTTGATAAAACTTATCTACTGGAGTTTTAACAAATCCAAACAATGGTCCTTGTATTGATCTTTCAAGGTAAGAAACATGTTCCTCCCAATTTTCTTGCCAATGTTTTGAACCGCGATTTACAAAATACCAACCAACTGAAAAAAATAAACCAATTACAGAAACAGCAATTGTAATAAACCGATAATTATCAATTTTATCAGAATTTAACAAAACAAAAAAAGCTGCGAAAGTTGCAGCAATAAAAGCCCAAAAATATGTTGCTCTTTTCCAATATAAATCAATTTCAAACTTTCGAGTATCAAGTGCCGTTTTAAGAGATTCCTTTCGAATATTTTCGGTAAAAATCTTAGAATATTCTTCCTGACTAGTTATTAATTTGTGCTTTTCAGTTTCCATACATAAAACATAATTCTGTAATTCTATTTTTCTTTTAATAAAATCTCCTTAATCAAACTCAAGATGTATTCCAACTGGCTATCATCTTTCATATCAATTTCGTAATCACCATATCCGTAATGACCGGTATTTGAAACATCCCGAGCAATACCTTTAGGTTCGTTAAGCTCGCCCCATTTTGTATTTAGCCACAGTCTTAAATTCTTTTTTTGAAGATGAATATAAACAAAGTTCCTTTTATCGCTTTTAATAGCTATATATAGCTTCTGTGGCTGAATCTCTAAATTATCAGCTAACGCAAGGATTTTATCTCTTACATTTTCATATAACTCTTTTATTTCTTCAATAGGTCTGGATAGGTGGTCATCTTCAGTATAAACCTTGATTTCATCTTGAACAGCTTTTAGTCCTTTGTTTTGCTGAGTTATGGGTTTTATACTTTCAGCCGATTTTGTTTTCTTAATAGGGGAAATAGAAATAGATTCATTTTCATACCTTTTAACTTCCCAAAGTTCAATAGCAATGTCCTTAAAGTTTGTGGCTAGTTTTTGGTTATCTGTAAAACTTGGAGAGACAAACACCACACGAGTTTGAGACCAATCTACATCATCACGTTTAAGTTGATTTTTCATTGATTCATTATACTCAACAATGAAGTCTGCTTTGTTTTCAAGCATTAAGCTTAAATACGTAAATCCTTGGTCAATAACACTGATGTTTTTTTCTCGCTTATATTCAATAATAATAAATGCTTTGCTCTGTGAATCAAAAGCTAATGAATCTATTCTTTTGTTTTTAATTGAGAATTCAGATTTTACTAAATCTAAGCCCATTATCGTGTTAAGGTTACTTTCAAACAGATTCTGAATGTCCCTTTCAAGTTTAAAAGGTCTTTCTTTTATTTGATCTATTTTTCCTTTATTTATTTTATATAGAGGCATTAATAGAATATTTATAAATTAAAACCTTTATCAAAATCACTCTTGTATTGATTAGGTATTGTATTGCGTATTACACCAGAATTTTGAACTGCTCCCATTTGGAAACCATGATTAGTGGTTATGTCTTCAACAAATTCATTGCAATTAATCCTGTGCTTAACTTTTTTGGCTCTTCCTTTTGTGAACTTTCTCTTAAGAGGTGCGGTGAATTTATCCAAGTTTGAATGACAATGTATCCTACCTTCACTGCCCCAAGCCCCTTGTTCTTCATTATGTTCCCAAACTAACGATATTGACCCATCAGATTTAGCTAAAAAGCCAAGTGTTTCATAATATTCTTCAGGTGAGTCAAATCTCATCTTTCTTCTAATTCCAAATAATCTTTTATACATTATGCTGCATTATAAATTCGACTTAATTCTCTTTTTATTTCTCTAAAATTTAATTCCATTTCAAGTGACTCATCTAGTCCTGTGTTAATCACATAAATCAATGATTCTTTCCTGTAAACAAATTCACCTTTTAATAGAGACCGTTCAATATTATCTGTTTTTGCTAATAAACAAACCAGTTGATAGTCTTTATTAACTTGTTGAGTTTTATTGTTAGGATGTGCTTTCGTGTAGTGTTGAGTAGGTGTTAACTTAATTAAGTTTTCCAGATAGTGAGCTAATTGAGGAAAATCACCTTTAGGAAAAATATGGTGAATTTGTGTTGCTTCACCATTCGCCCACTGGTCGTTTATTTCACTTTCAATATACATTTTTCTAATCATGTTCATAGCCTTTTGTACCTGATAATCAGAATATGCTTCATTTTGCTCAATCATTAAATTCTCATGTTCTTCAATCGCTTCTGTTCTGGAAATATTCTTATTTTTATCAATATCTCTCCAATTTGGTCGATTGTACATTAAGTCAGTATAGTAAATCTGCCTCTTAGATAGGCGTCCTTTAATTGTACCTTCTATATTGTTCTCACACGCATATACGTTTAGTATTTTGGGGAAAATTCGATTTACTTCAGTAGTTCCATTAATTGGAGTATTACCTATAATAAACCTTTGAAATCTAGTTTTTAGTTCTTGAAAATTTCCATTGTCAATAGTACCATTTAGGCAATTCGTCTTAAATTCATCAAAGTACCTTAATAAATTACTGTCATTTAGTACTTTAATTAAATATTGGTATAAAAAGATAAAAGCATTTCGCTCTTTCATCCCAATGAACTCAAGTAGCTCTTTATTGTTTATTTTATATATGTTTCGATTACCATCTTTGTTCATATTTAATATACCTGCATATGCTAATGTCCTCAATGGTTGTGACGTAAATTTATCATATTCTTGACGAGTCGTTTCATTCTGAACGTCTGGTTTATTAAAGATAGCTTTAACATTTGTGTTGAAATAGCTATCATTCCAAATATCATCTTTTGTAAATTCTATATCTCTATCTGCATCATAGTTAAGTACACAGTCTGCAATAATTGATAAGACATCTGGTGTAACTTTCTGATCCATAAAACGAGCATCTTTCGTTTTTCTAACATCAAAATCTAATTTAGAAAAGTGTTCATTTATTATATTAATCATAAAAGCTCCTCAATTGGTTTTAAAATTGAAATTGGCACAGGAGATCCTGGAAAAGGATATTTCCCTCCATCTGGTCTATTAATTGTTGGTGGATAATTATTGATTATTTCCTTTGTTTCAAGATAGCCTATTGGATACCAGTAATCCAAGCTATCTCTAATAAAGAAACTGAAAACTACTAAATCATATTTGCTCAAAATGCTAAATTGCCCCTTGTTAATAAGGCGTCTTCCATATAATTCATCATCTTTAATAGTCTTGTTTAATATTTTTTGAGCATATCTATATGGTATAGTTTCTGTTTTAACATCCGTCTTAAAACCTTTGATTTTAAAATCATAATCATCAATAGTGTAATAATTTTCACGAATATTATTTTTCCAATCTATATTTAGCAACGTACAACAAGCAAATTCTCCGATAAAGCCTACGATATCTCTTTCCATATAGGAAAGATGACTTACGTTGAAGTGATGTTGAATAAATGCATCTCTTTTTTTTGCTTCAATTGAAGCTTGTGTTCTCATTTCTTCGGTGATTTTAACTTTCATCTGATAATTCTTTTAAAAGACCAAAGAAAAATACAGAATTATTATCAATATTTAATGAACGAGTGCCATGATTTCTTGCAACCCTATAGTAGTTTTCAAATTCTTTTGTTCCATAATAAGCTAAATCTTGTTCTGTTGGTTTTCTGCTACCATTTTTTAATGTCAGTAATGCAACCGACCCATCAGTTATGGCATTTTTTGGAAGAAAAGCAGCTCTAGGATAGTATGTCAAATTTGGAACCATTACAACATCTTTCTGATTTATAAATTTATATACAGCCAAGTCTGTTGGGTTGTCAATGAAAGCATCATACCCGTCTTTATCATCAATCATATTACTTTTAATGTTCCTCGCTTTCAGGACTCTTACTTTACCTTTCTCTTGTACTATTGACTTTGTAATTTGCCTATCACGAAAGCTTTGAAAAATATCCAAATCCATTCTAGCAACCACATTATCGAATTCGGTATTTCTATAAATTAACCAATATGGGAATGATTCTGAGACAATATACTTTTTAGATTTATACAGGTAGGAGTTATTTATATAGCTCTCAATTAATATTTGCTCTGAATTAACCTTTGAGTTTGTTGAAACTAGAAAGCTAACCGTTTCAATTTTAACTCCTTTAAAACCCTTTTCTCCATAATCACATATTTTTTCGAGATTGTATTTGGTAAGAATCTCACGTGTTTTATTAAATTCTGGTGCATTTAAAAGGCTTTTAGGTACTACTAAAGAAACATAATCAGCAATCTTTAAGGCTTTCTCAATGAAAAAGGAAAACAAGTTATTTGTATTTGTGTTAAACATCCCTTTTCTATAATTTTCTAGTCGACTTTTATCATTCGTCAATTTCATATAGGGCGGATTACCAACAACAACATCATATCTATTCTTCTTTGACCAAAGAAGAAAATCTGTGTTTATAATGCTAATTGAAAAGTTCTTGGGAATATCCATAAGTTTAAGTAGAGCTTTCAGTATTTGAATTGAATTTTCATCTATGTCAACCAAATGAAGTTCAACTAACTCCTTTTCTAGATACTTATTTAATATAAGAGGAATAAAATTGCCTACTCCTACTGATGGTTCTAGTATTTTTATTCTTTTTTTCTTTTTTAATTCAGGTAAATCTTTTATGACAGAATAACCAATATCCTGCCTTGTGAAAAAAGCAGCTGTATCTAGTCGTTTTGAATTTGACAATTCTGCAATTAAAAAAAGATTTTCAATTGCATAATTATTCTTTTCTTCTTCAATAAACCTAACTAGGTTTTCGGTGATTTCTAATTTATGATTCTCAACTAACTGTTTAATTTCTGAGTTAGTAAGTTTCTTTTTCTTCTCAACTTGTTTGATGTTTCTTGCGATGCTATCAAATACTCCAGTAGGAACCGCTTCTCCTAAACAGTGTCTAATATTAAGTTCTTCCTTTTTAAGGAACTGTTTCTTCTCCAAATGAGATAATTTATTCAGGTCTTCTTCTTTTATGTGATACCATTCAAAACTATTTGGAATTGACATCATTCTCATAAGTTCTCTTATAGAGAACACTCTGTTATCTCTTGGATGAATAGTATTTTGACTGGCTAATATGTCGTTTCTTGTGTGAATACAAGGTCCCTCTTTATCCCAATACCACCTAGCATACTTATCGCCATTAGCACTTTTATTATAAACAATTTGACCATCAATAACTCTATGTGGAATTCTCTTTTTATCATTATTTTCAAATGCTGATTGTCCCTCTTTTAAGTTTTCAATCCATGGAATCATCCTTTTATCAAATTCCCGGTACGAATGGTAAATATCTTCAGATATTTCACCCATTGAAGTCAATGCGGGTAAATCAGATATTAATTTCCTAAGTGTTTTGGGCTTATTTTTATTAGGGAATATGTCATAAGGTGTTACATTTAAAATATCTTTTCTTACTCCAATAACGAGTGTTCTTGTTCTACTAGAGTTTGCACCATATTCTTTTAAATTAACTACTCTATGAAGAATATTATATTGCCCACCTAAATTAGTGTCGATTGCTTCTTGTATCTTTTTATCTAGTCCATCTGTATCAGTGCATGTTGTAGTTAAAAAAGCTCTTACATTTTCAAACACAAAATATCTTGGTTTTACTTCTAAGGTTATTTTAATTGATTCTACAACTAAAGAATTTCTTGTAATTTCGTTTTTCTTTTTATGATTTGCTACTGACATTCCTTGACAAGGAGGTGTAGCAACTAATACATCCAATTCTTTTACATTATGATTTTGTTTCCAAAAGTCTAGCTCATTAAAGAGTTTTTCCTTGACTGCTGGGACTGATATATCTCCTGAAATATACCCTCTATCATAGTCACATTTATTATTGTTCTTTTGGATATTAATTCTTTTTTCCAACAATTCATTGGTAGCAATACATTTAAAGCCATTTTTCTTAAAGCCATAACAACCAATTCCTGCACTACTAAAAAGACTTATATATGTTAATGGTTTCTTCATAATTCAAGTTTTCCTTGTGATGTGTTTTTGTTTCTAAGGTATTCTACGTTTTCTTTTGCGACATTAAAAATATCATTAGAGCATTTATTTTTAAATGCTTCATTTGCAAACTTATCGGCAAAAAATAAATCCGTAATATGTTGGAGGCTAACCTCAAATAATTCAGCCAACAATGACAATTTTGATTTACTGAATTTTTGTGTGCCATTTTCGATTCTACTTATAGCACTCGAATTAATTCCTATTTTTGCACCAAACTCCGTTTGGGTCCATTCCTTTTTTTCTCTTTCTGACTTTATAAACCTGCCAAATGTTGTCATTTTATAATATAACCTTTAATAGATTTGACCTAATTTTAGCAAATTTAATTTTATTTGCGAAAAATAGATCAATTTGTCGCAAAAAGATATAAACAAGTTAGCATTTAGAGATCAATCTAGTTTTTAAGAACTTTTGTTACTCAGCTTACTTAGTAATGTTTAAATAGCTATAAAAGAGTTTGTTATCAGAGTTATTGTCGTGCAAAACTCCAAGTACCAAACTACTTACTTAGTAACCAATTGGGACAAGTTATGGACATTAAGTAACCCTAAGTAATCTCAAGTAACCGATAAAGAGAATGAAGTTGCTATAACTCTTTAGTATTTAAGATATAATCCTATTCTAAGTATTATAAGTTACCTAAGTAACTAAATTTGTAAGAAGATTTAGTGTTTTAAGTTTATGTTCCAACTGCTTCTCTTTTTTATCCAACAAAAAAACGAGAGCTTCTCCAGATGAAACCCTCGTTTTGCCTATAAGATTGAATGTACTGTTATTGCCTTTTTGCACTTTCCAGATTAAGATTTAGTTGGTCGAGATAGAATACAAATGCAGTGGTACTGGTAAATTTCTTGTTGCCGTTTTCATCGTATTCCTGCATTCCGCTTTTAGCATCAATCTTTTTGAAGCTTACCTTCTTGGTATCACAAATAAAAGATGGACTGTTTTTAAGATAATATTCAACCGTAGCTTCCGGAAGCGGTTTATCACCTTCTCGTAAAGCCTGTGATTTATATAATCCAAACACCCGGCTTACGGATAATAATAAAATATCCTGTGGTTCAGGAAGTACAATTTCGCTTTTTTGCCATTCACCATTTTGCTTAAAGGTTCGGTTAATTCTATCCATATACATCACCTTGTAATCCCCACCTTCAAAAAGCATATTGGAGCTAATAAGGTATTGCACGGTTTTCCAGAATACACCCAAATCATCGTTACGTGCCGTCTCTTTATTCTGGGTGGTCATCATTTTTACAAACAAGCGAATGATTTCATCGTAATTAAACGGCAGCTCTACAATTTTTGCAACTGTAGCATAAGCCGAAGCGATGGTGAGCCAATTATTGAAAATCCGGGTTTCAATGGAAGTATCACCAAGCAGTTCACGAAACTTCTCACTAATGGCACTTACCGTTTGGTTGTAATGTTTGGAGAAGGCTTCCCGGTGTTTGAGTAATTGATGCGTGATTTGCGTTAAGCCCTGCTTGTTAATAAGCTCCAGATTGTGAAAGGCTTGTTCTTCTTCCTGCAAGAACACTGTTTTTGAGAAACCCAATGCCACAAAGCGACTGAATAAAGCAATATCAGCTGTAGCAATTTGCTGACCACAAACAATAATACCCTGATTCACTTTAGAGGTTTCTTTCTTCTTATCCTTGTCCATGTTCATCCGGGTACGTCCGGTTTTATCCCAGAAACCTTTAAGTAGTTCACGTTTTTCCATTTCAAGGTCATTCCTGTATTCATCCAGAACACAAACAGCATTGGCACTTGTAGCAACATGGTCAGCAATTGATGGTTTACTGGAGTTATGTAGGTTGGGTACTTTACCTTTCTTGCCGAACATATAAAGGATGCTTTCTGCACAGGTATTTTTACCTGAACCTTTCTGGCCATACATATTCAGGATGGGAAACTTATCAAAGCGTTTAGCAACCACATCCATAAATAAACAGGCAAAGTAAAAAGCCAAGGTCACTATTCCATTTTCACCAAATACAGCTGTGTATTTTTGAGCGTATTCATATAGAGTGACATTACCTTCGTTATGAATAAAATGGCGTTCAAACTCAAACAGGGTATCATCATCAGAATAAATCTCAGAACAGGCAGGAATGTAATAGTATCGGTCTGTGTGTTTTACAATGCCGTATCGGTCTGCTTTTATAAACTCATCGCCATTGAAAATTCCATTTCCCCAACAAAAGAAACCTTCACGCTGCCAACCTAATTGAGTAATTTCCTTACAGCTTTTTGTCTTTTCATACAGCCATGCTTTGAGCTTATTAAGTTCGCTTTCTCCACCAGTCCATAGGAAATTACCTAATGATTCAATTTGAAGTTTAAAGTTCGTAATGCTCACCAAATCCCTTTGCGGAAGTTCTACAATTTTAGTCAGGTTATGTCTATTCTTTATCTCATATAATCGCTTGGCGTTAATGATACTCTCAATATGGAACAGGGGAGACATGACGAAATTGGAATGCGTAACAAAGTCATCGCCTTTCTTATTCCGGAACACGTAACAATTATCTTCCACATAAAAGCCCCAACGATTGAAATCATTTAAGCTAACGTGCTTTGGAATAGTGTAACGTTGGTTGTTTTGTGGTTCATCCTTGGTGAGTTCCTTGAGCGCATCCTGCCATGCTTTCTTTGGTTTAATGTGTTCGGTACAAAACTCCACATAAACCTCCTGCTTGCTTTTATCGTAATTGGCAATGAGCTTCGATATACGTTTAATGGCTTCCGATTTAAATACCGGGTCGGAGGTGGACTTTTTAGCATATTGAGCCGTTTTAAAAATGACATAATCGGTTTGCTTCTCGTTGTATTGAAGAAATATCTCTTTTGAGGTAAAAAGTGTGTCCGGGTCTTGTTTCTCCGGTAGAATAATAACCGATACATGAAACTGGTTTTTAATCAGTATTTCCGCATTCCGGTCTGTGGCACGTAATCCGGCACTATCACCATCATAAATCAGGGTTACTTTATTGGTATAACGCCTTAATAATTTTGCCTGTGCTGTAGTTAGAGCTGTTCCGCATGTGGCTATTGTGTTAGTAATACCAACGGAATGCATTCGTAATACGTCCGGATAACCCTCGACTATATATGCCCGGCCTTCTGATTTTATGGTAAATCTTGCAGCGTTTAAAGCATACAATTCATTTCCTTTTACATAGATACAGCTCTCCGGGGTATTCAGGTATTTTACTTTTGAGTTTTCACTCAAATCACGTCCGGCAAAAGCGATGGTTTGACCTCTGGAATTGGAGATTGGAAATATCAGCCGATTACGAAAGAAGTCATAGACACCCTTGTCGTTACTTTTTAAAACACCAACCTCTTCCAGTATTTCCGTTTTTACTCCATTCTTTCTGGCATAAGCTAGTAGTGCATTACCATTTGGAGCATAACCCATACTTAAACTATCATTGTCCGGAGTTACCAGATTACGTTGTTCAATGTACTTTTTTGCTTCCGGGTTGGATAGGTTTTCTGTAAAGAAACGCTCTACTAAATTGCAAGCTACCTGCATACTTTCAATGTGTCTGTATTTAGCTTGGTCGAAGTTGGAACTTTTCTTCCATTCAAAATCCAAGTTCAGTTTCTTAGCACCAATTTCAACGGCTTCTTTAAAGTCAACTCCCTCATGTTCCTTAATAAACTCAATAGCATCACCGCCTTTATCACACCCAAAACATTTGAAGATGCCTTTTGCCGGATTCACACTAAAAGATGGTGTCTTTTCATTATGAAAGGGACAACAAGCAGTAAAACTGGTTCCGGCTTTTTTCAACTCAATGAAATTGGAGATAACGCCATGAACATCACCATTAATCTGTTCTATTAAATAATTTGCATCCATCATCTACCAGTCTTTACCTGTTAACATTTCCCTATTCGTACTATCTAAACACATAAAGAACTCATAGATATTACCCCGGTAACTGTAAAACTTATCCAAAAGGTGATAGCCCATAGATGAACCCCATATTTTGAGAAATAATTCTGTTAGCTCTTGTTGTGAGGCATCAATCATTTCCTGCACCTTTTGTCCATCAAAAGGAATAGAATTGAAACCGTGTTTTTCGTAAAAGCTTCTTACTCTGTTATCGAAGTAAAAAAGCTTGGAGACTGTATTAGAAGGTAATGATATTACTGACATATAAATCGTTTTTAAAAGTATAGAAAAGGTGGAGCTGCCCTTGTTCAACTCCACCGTAACCATATACTATCTATCAAGGGTGGTTATTAATTCTCGAATATCGTTGGGAGAAAAGCAAAGTGGCATTTTCTCATTCATCGCTGCCGTTAGCTCTATTCTGGCCATTGCGCTTTCTTTCCAATTAGGCAGCATGTAAATTGTACTGCTGCTCTGTAGAAAACTCAATCGAAGACGTACATTTTCAGACCAGATAAGCTTATCCAGTTCTTTGGCTTCTGGAGTAATAATTGTACAGCCCAAATCAAACAAGTTGGCTTTTAATCTTTCTAACTCTTGCTTGTTAGTTTCGTAATTGATTCCGGAGAGGTAAACTACCATTCATTAAAAGTTTTAGAAATTAAGGACTAGCGTTATTATTTCCCTTTGCCTTGAAAACTATTGATACGCTTCTTGTATTGGTCACAAAGCTCATCTACCGATTGCGCTGTACTTCTCACTATTCGGTTTTCAAGCAATCGCTTTACTTCAGAAATTGTGTAATAAGCTTTACCTGCTAAAAGAGAATAGGTGATTTCGCCATTGGTTCGTAAGCGTTGCAAAGTGCGTTGACTAATTCCCAGATAAGTACATACATCATCACTGTTAACCCATGCTTCATCTGGATTTACCTTTTGTTGATGTATGTCTATTAGTTGAGAAAGAGAATCTATCTTGTCAACAAGAGCCTGATAGGCTTCGGATTCAAATGTTATAACGTTCATGCTCTGACTGTTTTTGTTCAGGGCAAATGTGACAACAAGGAAAGTTTTTAAAGGGCTACTTACCTAGCAAGTGGCGCAACTTTTACTATAAAACGAGCATCTTTTCATTAAACTTACCTGCTAAGGCATTCAAGAAATAAGCTCGGTCATCGGTGTTATCCTGTGGTTTACGAGCTGCTATTTTATAAAGTTCTTGGTGGTAATTTTTCAAATCAACACCAAATATTGCCCCAAAATGCTCAACTAACTTTTGTAGAGGAATGGTTCCTTTATTGATGCATCCGGCTTCTTTCAATGCACAAATAAGTTCTATCAGAGAACGTTTGTTGGTTGTCCAACGCATTGTATTAAATTGTGTGCCATTAACCTCTGGTGTTTCTATGGCAATCTCTGGATACATGGTTAAGCTCTCTAATTCAACACCTATGTATTGAATCATATTATCTAAGAAGTACTGTAAATGTCCGCTCTTATCAGCGTTTTGTTGTTTGAACCATTGCACGGTAAATTTTAAGTGATTAAGATTTAGGTATGTTTGTTTCATATTATGCTGCTCATAACAGCTGACAGCTATCAGTTGTCCCCATTCTTTTATTAATCTTTCGAATTCTGTAATACTGACCTGCCCTCCCTTAAATTTCTGTTCCACCTTTCTAATAAATTTTTCTGTTTCTTGCTCCATTTCTATTAATAAGTATTGTTAAACTTCAAGCCATCATTATGGCTTTTGCAAACACTTATTACGAAAGTCTATAAGAAACATTTCACCATTAGCTTAACAAAATATCATATTGGCATTTCAATAAAAAAATGTAAATTCGAACCTGAAATATTGTAGGACTTGACGAGTTTTTGGCTTAGTTAAAAAGTAGTGGCTAAATCGTGACTCATCCAAAAGACAAGATTATAAAATATTGATATATAGCGATATTAGAGAGAAGGTTCACAAGCCTCTCTCTCCGCTGATAGCGAAAGCAATTTTAAGCAAAACCCTGTAAGTCAACACTTACAGGGTTTTTTAATGCGCAATATTTTGCAAAAAGATGCAAAAAAACGCAGTTTTTGAGCGGACTTATCGAGGACTTAATTTTCTCTAAAAAAGTCCTCGATTGATAGTTTTAAATCACGCTACATTGCGCTCTATTACTCGGTTTTGGATCGTTCGAAAATGAACTCATATAAATAATTTTAACACTAAAATTTATCATTATGAGCGGACTTGAAAATGTCAAAATCCTGTTCTTCATTAAAAGAACAAAACTTACCAAAAGTGGAGATGCAACAATCTTCGTAAGAATTACTATTAACAAGGAAAGAACAGAGTTCTCACTTAAAAAGCATATTAACCCTAAAAATTGGGATGACAAAAAAGAAAGAGCAAAAGGCCGAACTCTTGAAATAGGTGAACTCAATGAGTTCATTGATCAATATCAACGAAAGATTCTATCCTATATTGATTTTATGATCTTGGATAATCAATCTGTAACAGCTCGAATCATTCAGGAAAAACTAATTGGTAAAAAAGAAACCAGACGGACTATCCTGAGAGTATTCCAGGAGCATAATGACAACGCCAAGAAGCTAATCGGTATTGATTTTGCTCCAGACACTGTTCAGCGCTACGAAACTAGCTATATGCACACAAAAGATTTTATTCGATGGCAGTATCAACGTGAAGACATGGCTTTGGAAGATCTAAACCATCAGTTTATACGTAATTATGAGTTATACTTAAAAACAGAACGCAAATGCGCGCACAATACTGCCATTAAGTATTTGAAAAACTTCAAAAAAATTGTTCGCATTGCCTTGGCCAATGGTTGGATGAAGAAAGACCCGTTTGCTACCATTAAGTTCAAACTGAAACCTGTTGATGCCGTCTATCTCACCAAAGAGGAACTGGATACAGTCATCAATAAAAAAATAGATATAGAACGCTTAAGGCAGGTTCGTGATGTTTTTGTATTCTGCTGCTTTACAGGCTTGGCCTTCTCTGATGCCAAGTCTCTAAAACGTGAGCACATTACAACAGATGCAAACGGAATTACATGGATTCATAAAAAACGCAAGAAAACGGATCAGATGAGCACCATCTTTGTGATTGAGGCCGCCAAAAAGTTAATGGAAAAGTACGAATACAAACCGGAACTCATTGAAAAAGGTATGGCGCTTCCTGTTTTAAGCAATCAAAAAATGAATGCTTTTTTGAAAGAAATAGGAATTATATGTGGTATTGATAAACCCATATCAACGCATACCGCTAGGCATACATTTGCAACAACGGTTGCCCTAGAGAATAATATGCCCTTGGAAGTTGTATCAAAGACGCTTGGTCATTCCAGTACGAAAATGACTCAACGTTATGCCAGAACAACCGAAGCTTTGATTAAGAAGAATATGGAGAAAATAAAAGACTTGTATTAAATAACGGTTCATCTTCAATGTATTTCTCCACTGCGATATATGTTACTTTATGTGTTTTTAACTATGCCGCTCAGCGGCATAGTTGGATATTTAATCCATTTATTTACAGTTGTAGTACTCGGCACTATAACTGTTAAAAGAATCTATGAAAATTTAGTTAGAGGCCTGAGGCCCTAACCTGAAAAATACTGTCTTTGTATTACTTGAATTGAACTTCATCTCTTATTTCAACTGAGGTGCTCAACACTCAAGTTAAAATAAGAGATGAAGTTCAGATGGGGTGCTGAGCACTTCAACTGAAGATTTATTTTTATACGGATGAACAAAGCTATCCAATTCAAAACAAAGGAGTACTTTTTTAAATCCCAATCGGAAAAATTGCAACCGTGAGTGCTGAAGTTGCAAATGTAGTTGTTGAGAAAAGGAACCGAACCTAAAAATAAGTAATTATTAGAGGTATGATCTATTATCATACCTCTTCCTATATCCATACTTATTCTGCCAGAATACCAAATTCAGCACCTCCGGCAAAGTCCTGACCGTTTTGTGAACTAACACCAGTAAAACGCATATAACGGGCCTTTAAGGGCTCTTTAAATAACACACGCTTCTCTTTTTTATCCTTAGAGAACTGACCTTCATGTACTGGTTCTCCCCAGTTTTCACCATCCATACTCACATGAATCGTATAGTCCTTGATATCACCATTTCTTCCACTCTGACGCGGCTGGTAAGTGAAGCCTTTGATAGTTTTAGCTTCACCACAGTCAAAATCAACCCAGTGCGGAAATTGTGCTACCGTGACTGAGTACATGGTATGCCAGGTCGTTGACGGATCTCCATCCACCAGATTGGTGGCTGCGGTACCGGCACCCGGTTCTTCACTACTGACAAAGACAACCCTTGTTTCAATCTTTTCAATTTTATTGAAGGTCATCGACACTTCAGAATATTTATTGCCTTTGAACCAGGCTTTAATGGTACCTGCTTCGCGCATAGAGAAAGGCACACTGTAAGCTTTTGCTTTTCCTCCATTAACAGCATAAATGTATTGGGCATCCTCTTTGGTCGATGAGATTTTAACTTTACCATTAGCTGAACGCGTTATTGTTACTGGCACTACACCTGATGGAGTCACATGTGCAATTTGATCTAAATCTTCACCCGCAGGACGAATGATAAAACCAAAATCGTTTTGACCGGCATATACTCTATCGTGCTTTAAAGGTGCGCCCTGTCCACAGCTGGCTCCTCCCAATCCTGTTACTTTCATATCCAAATGAAGAGTGATATCTCCCGGTTCTGGCAATTCATAAATATGAGCTGCTGTTCCCATGTCCTGAGCGGTGTAAGGCAAGGCACTAACCACCATTTCATCAGCTGCTACAAATAGAGCTCCGACATGTCTATTATTGGTTAAGGCACACCAGCGGGTCTCCTCGTGATTGGCCATATCCTGTGGTTTCGGGAAGTTGACAAGCTCTTCGGCTACAGTCGTTGTGTATTTCTGTATATTCTGAGCCGTCTTACGGTCGTTGTAGTTACCAATTGGTCCACGGCCGTAATAGGTCAGGTTTTCGTAAACCTTTGGAATAGTCATGGAATACCCCAGGCGTGGTAATACAAACTGTTCATCATTCGTCGTAATGCTTGACTGCAATTCCACAGATCCATCTGGGTATACCGTCCATATCTGGTTGGTCACAAAACGGAAGTCATCTTCACCAAATTTCTCATTAGTCAGCTCTTCAACCGACAGTACATTACCACTTGTGCCACCATGCTGTTTGGCTGCATTGGGCGCTTGCGAAACCACGGTAAAAGCCAGGGTAGTTGTTCCATCCGCATTGCTTCTTATTTTTGAGTCAATAGCTTTATGTTGCAAATTATGCAAACCTTTTTCGTACCAACTTTTGTAACCCCAGGTATCGTTATTAACAAAGGCGCGGAAGGCATCCAACTTTGGACCGTTACCATCGGCAATGATGAGTTGACCATTGTAAGCTAAGCCATATAACGAACCGTCTGCCATGTTGAATTTGGCGATAAAGTTTTGACCGCTTACCTCTTTGATGTTGTTAGCCGCATCAGTCAATTTTACTTGACCTCCTGCAGCTTTAGCTACTGCAGCCATCGCAGGCACTTCTGTTTTTGCTTTTAACAAGAACTGCTCTTCGGCCTCTACAAAGCCTTTATCGGCCCATGGCTCATTATTTTTCAAGGTCAATTGCAGTTTGACAAAGTATTCGGAACCCGCTTTAAATTTGTCAAAATCATAAGGCAAATTGACTGTAGTTTTGGTTCTTGCAGCGATTGGCTCAAAAGCCAGCTGACCATTTTCAATCTCAGTCCCATTTTCCCATAGAGACCAGCTCAAATTATAATCAGCCAGTGATTTGAAATAATACTTATTGAAAATTTCAATTTCACCTTCTTTAATATCGAATGCATTAAAACCGATGTGCTGGTAAACTTTCTTCACCTCATAATACTGTGGCTTCAAATCGCGCTCAGCAAATAAAATACCATTCATCACAAACTGACCACTGTTGGGTTTATCGCCAAAGTCGCCACCGTAGGCCAGGTAACGTGTACCATCTTCGCGATAATTATAGACAGCCTGGTCAATCCAGTCCCAGATAGCGCCACCACAAAAGAAGTTAGTCGACTCAATGGCATTCCAGTAATCAATCAGGTTACCACAGGCATTACCCATAGAATGCGCATATTCTGAGATATGGAACGGATATTTAATATTCATTTCTCCGGTTACGGCATTATT
>NZ_VKDE01000016.1 GCF_007097485.1 Carboxylicivirga sp. M1479
GAAACCCCGTATATGAAACTGACTTCAAACGCTAAGCACACAGGACTATTGCCTCGAGCATGAACATGAAAATTTAACTTCTTGGCGTTTACAACTTATTTTGAAACAAACTCTATGTCAGAGAATAACAAAATTATAAACACATGAAACGAGCCATGAAAATAGCTTCTCTAACTGGAGCATGATTAATTTTGGCGAGTTCCATGTGGCTAATAAAAACAAAATTTAAACACATGAAAAAGCTATCTGATATAGGATTAATAGGTTTGGCTGTTATGGGGGAAAACCTGGTACTCAATATGGAAAGTAAAGGGTATAGGGTCTCTGTGTACAATCGATCAACCGATAAAGTAGATAATTTTGTTAATGCGCGTGGAAAGAACAAGAACATTGTTGGTACATACTCTTTGGAAGAATTGGTAAATTCCTTGGAACGCCCTCGTAAAGTGATGATGATGATAAAAGCAGGCGCAGCAGTTGATGCTACGATTGAAGCTTTGTTACCCTTGTTAGAGTCTGGCGATGTAATTATTGATGGAGGAAATACACATTATCCTGATACAGAGCGTCGAGTTCAGAATGTTGAGAAAGAGGGTATACATTATATTGGGGCTGGTGTTTCTGGAGGAGAAGAAGGTGCTTTATTAGGGCCTTCTATTATGCCAGGCGGCTCACAAGTAGCTTGGCCTTTGGTTAAACCAATCTTCCAATCAATCGCTGCAAAGGTAGAGGATGGTTCTCCATGTTGCGATTGGGTCGGAGAAAGTGGAGCCGGACATTTTGTTAAGATGGTTCATAACGGTATTGAGTATGGAGATATGCAATTGATAAGTGAGGCTTATCATTTATTAAAAGACTATGTGGGTTTATCTGCCGATGAAATGCATGAGGTTTTTAAACAATGGAATGAAGAAGAACTTGATTCTTACTTGATTGAAATTACGCGCGATATATTAGCATTTAAAGATGAAGATGGCGAACCGCTTGTTGAAAAAATATTGGACAAAGCGGGGCAAAAGGGAACCGGTAAATGGACCGGCATTACAGCTTTGGATTTAGGCACGCCTTTGACATTGATTGGAGAAGCTGTTTTTTCGCGATGCCTTTCGGCTATTAAAGACGAAAGAGTTAAAGCATCGAAAATATTATCGGGGCCAACACCTCAATTCGACGGAGATAAAGTGCAGTTTGTAAAAGCAGTTAAGGATGCATTATTTGCTTCAAAAATTGTGTCTTATGCTCAGGGGTATGCTTTAATGCGTGCTGCTGCAGAAGAGAAAGGCTGGCACTTAAACTATGGTGGAATTGCGTTAATGTGGCGAGGTGGATGCATTATTCGCTCTGCCTTTTTAGGTAAAATTAAGGAGGCCTTTGATAACGAGTCAGAGCTTAGCAATTTATTATTAGACCCTTATTTTAAAGAGGCTGTAGAGAAAGCTCAGAATGGTTGGCGTCAAGTAGTGGCCGCAGGAGTTATAAATGGTATTCCAACACCTGCTTTTGCAACAGCACTAAGCTATTACGACGGTTATCGCTCAGAAAATTTACCTGCTAATTTGTTACAGGCTCAGCGTGACTATTTTGGTGCACATACATATGAACGCATTGATAAACCCCGAGGAGAATTTTTTCATACCAATTGGACAGGACGAGGTGGAGTTACAGCAAGTACAACCTACAATGTATAAGTAATTAAAGTGATAATATTATGAAAGCTCAGCTTGTAAATGCTGAGCTTTTTTCATGTATAAAATTCATTACCGTATTTTTTTAAAGCCGAATGTTTGGTTGTGCTTTTCTCTTATAATACCAAAATATGCGCTAGTTAATTGATCCTTAAAAACACGCTTTCGTAACCTTATTTTTTCTTATACTTGTAATCTAAATTCTATTGGGGAAATTGAAATGATGCAATTAATTGTTGATAAAAGCATGCAGCGCAGTCTTTTGAAAGGAGATGAGCAATTGTATCGTGATATTTTTGAGGAACTTCAACCGGGATTAGTCGTTTATGCTACAGAATATATCAATGATCTGGATATGTCTTGTAGTATTGTTCAGGAGGCATTTTTAAAGTTGTGGGAAAATAGGAAGAGTTTAAGAGAAGGGACGTATTTGAAAGCATACATGTACAAAGCAGTTCGTAATTTGTGCTTAAATTATTTGCGTCATCTTAAGGTAACAGGTAAATATGAAGATAGACAGCAGGCTTTGCAACTGAATTATGAGGCTTTAAAAGACAAAAGTGCAGAGCGCCTTTTAGAAGCTGAAATAATGGACCGTTTGCAAGTAGCTGTAGATAAGATGACTCCTCAAGGTAAGCGCATATTTACGATGAGCCGATTTGAAGGAAAGACATATAAAGAAATTGCAAACGAACTTGGGATAGCTGAAAAAACAGTTGAAAACCAAATGGGTAAAGCTCTTAAAGTAGCACGTGCTGAGCTCCAAGAGTTCTTACCCATTAGCGTGTTTTTATACTCTATCTTGCACTAATTATTGTTTTTCTGGCCACATAGGCATTTCAGCTTCATCATCCCAGAATGGCCCCCACTGAATCTCAGTTAATATATCATGGTCAAAAAACAAATTGAGGCTAAAATCGGAATTGGCAGCTAATGATTGTTCAAGAAGAATCTCCGACGATAAATCTTCCATATCAAACTCACCAAGGTTAAAAACCTCCATTTGCTCCATTACTTCGCCCTGGCTTAAACCAATTAAGTCAATGCCTTCAAAAAGTAATTCAGGAGATGCGGATGTAATCGATGTTAACTTCCAATTGCAATCTTCTTCAAATGATAAAGAAAGATGCTGATCATCGTAGTGCCAAGCTTCCATTGCTCCAGAATCCTTGTCGCCATCCATTTTCTCAATTTCACTAGGCTCACCTATCAATTGACTTATTTCGTCTCTATTTAAACCAAAAATAATTTTACCTAATCCTTGTCCTAAGGTGATGTCTTTCATGTGTTTAAGTTTTGTTTTTATTGCCACATGGAACTTGCCAAAATCAATCATTCTATTTGTGAAGTAATTCTCATGGCTTGTTTCATTTGTTTATAATTTCTAATCATTTGCCATATGGAACTCTCTAGTAAATTTATCATCTTTCTGTCTGAAAATCTAGATGTTAAGTTTACTTGGTAGCTTCATATACTATAAGTTTGTTTACTTATGTTTTTGTGTGGATGTTTTTTTACCTTATCCGTTATGATCTGCAAAAATAGCGATTTGTTAATCAGTATAATAGCGCCTGTTGGCTTTTTTTGTGGCGTGTTGCTTTTTCTGTGTTAGGCGTTTTTCGATGGATGATCTGGTACGTTTGGTAGGTACACGTTTTTTCTCACGTTTTAAGGCCATTGATATTAGAGTGTAAAAACGTTCTATTACAATGGTTTTGTTGCGCATTTGAGAACGATTCTCCTGACAGCTTAAAATTAATTCGCCCTTGTCACTAATCTTGCTTGCCAGTTTTTTAGTTATTAAACTTTTCTCGAGGGCACTAAAAAGTTGTGAATTGTAAATATCAATCCTTAGTGTGACTTTAGAACTGACTTTATTTACATGTTGCCCGCCAGGCCCACTGCTTTTTGAAGTGCTGAAATCAGCTTCTGATATAATGTTGCGTCGTACTAATTCTTCCTTTGTCATTAAGCATGAGTAAAAGTTTGCATAAAGTTATTTAATTAAGGCTTGAGTAAGAAGTATTTTCATTTATTTTGCACCATTAATATTAGCTAATGAAAAGAATACTATTCGCGTTTATATATGTTTTGTTATCATTCACTGGAGTTCAAGGGCAGGAGTTTACGGGAGTTCATTCTAGTCCATATTTACCCTTTGTTGGAGTAAGTAATCAGCCGGCAGAATTAACACGCGATAATGCGAAGTGGAACATAAATATGCTCGCCATAAATGCTACATTTTTAAATAATCAAAGTTTTGTGTCTTCCAATTTTTTGGATGCTATGGCGAAGTTTGGTTATAACGACTTAAAGTACTTATTAGGATCGGAGGAATCATTGGTTTATTTAAATGGTCGCATAATGGCACCATCAATTACATATAAGCTCAATGATAAACATAGTTTTGGTGTTACTGTGGGAGTAAGAGCTGAGGGAATTTACAATTCGTCAAATGATGATTTGTTAAAATTATTTAGTGGTGGTAGCACAACAGATGATTTAAAGGATGAACACTTTAACTCTTTGGTTAATAGCTGGGTTGAATATGGTGTTATTTGGTCATCCACTTTATTAAAATCGGATAACCATTGGTTAACTGGGGGGGTAGTTATTAAAGTGCTTAATGGATCCGGATCAGGCTATTTAGAGATGGATGGGATTGATATTAAGTATAATGATGAATATATTGAACATTTTAATATGAAATTTAGCTATGGTTTTAACGAAAGTTTGGGCAAAACCATTGATGGTGGTGATATTATTGAACCTTCTGGGGATGTGGGTATTGGATTAGATTTAGGTTTGAGTTATTCTCACTTGCCAGATCACTTGATTGGGGTTAAAGGAGTTCCTTATAAAGTAAAGTATGGTTTTGTTGTTTCAGATATTGGAAATATTACTCATAACAAAACCCAGAATCAAGCATCGTATGATGTAACGATGAATGATGTTCCTTATAGTAGGTTTGAAGGTATTAGTACGCTTCAAGCTTTAAAGGATTCTATTGAAAAATCAGTAGATTTTGTAAAAAATGAGAACGGAAGTTTTAAAACCAAACTTCCTATTTCTGTTGCTGGTAACATTGACTATTGCATTAGACCTAATTGGTTCATTAATTCAACCCTTGTGTATAAAGCAAAATATTATAGAGATAGGGTTGATATGCTGAAAAATGATTTTTGGAAAGTGAACTTAACTGGACGATACGAAACACGAAAGATGGGGGTATATTTACCAATAAGCTTCTCTTCTATTTTAGGCTGGAGTATGGGTATATCAGGTCGGTATAGAAACTTTTTTATTGGCTCATCAACTATATTATCGAATTTGATGGAAAGAGGAACTGGACATGGACTTTTATACTTCGGTATTTCAATTCCAATTAGTCCTTTGCCAAACCAGTGATTAAGTATTCACGCATTGAATTTGCCAAATGCTGATAAGAGGCATATAAGATACCTTTGTGGTTCATAAAAGTAGATTCAGCGCGATTTAAATCTAACTCCTCGCCATTAAAGCTCTGCGCAAATGCACCTAATTCCTTAAAAATACATGCTGATGCTGCATAATCCCATAAGCTACCACCACCATTTGATGCCTTAGGAGGTTTTAAGTAAATGGCAGGGGCATTTTCCAGTACCCACATGGCGTTCATTGCAGCACCACCATGACTAATTAGCTGGTAATTATTTGAAGATTGATTTTTAATCAGGCTTATAATCTGATTGTACAAGGCATGATTGATCAGGCTGCGGTCGCACACTAACGTATGCTTCTTATCCGATGTTTTTAAGCGCCATTTTTGTCTGTTTTTATATGCTCCTTGTTTAATAATAGCATGGTAGAGGGTGTCGTCAACAGGATTGTAAATAACACCAATGTGTGGTTTTCCACTTTTATCTACCAGAGCAATAGAAACAGAGTATCCATCTGTTTGTTCAATAAATGGCAAGGTACCATCCAATGGGTCGATGCACCAGAAATAATCTTTCTCAAAGCGACTCTTATTATCAACTGTTTCCTCGCTTAATAATGCCAAATCGTATTTATGTAAGCTTGGCTTTATGTGTTGGAGGATTATTTTTTCACTTGCCAAATCAATTTCGGTCAATACTTGCGATGCCAGATTTTCGCCACTCTGTTTTTTGTGAACTGCAAACTGTTTTTTGCTCTGCTTGGCAATGTAAATGCCTGCTTCAGAAGCTGCTTTAATTGCTATTGTAGCTAGTTCATTGAGCTGTGAAGGGTTTAATTGCATAGCTAAGCTTATTTAGGTAATTGTGCCAGCACTTCACGAGTTAATCGCTCACTATAACTGTTGATTTTCCAATGGTCGGGACTCCATCCTTTCAAAAAACGATGAAAATCGGTCCAGGCAAGCGGGTAGAGACGTCTCCAATCTTGCTCCAGTTCATCCATGTTAATTTCTGGTTTCTTTACCGAAACGACTTCTCGCAATGCCTTGAAGTAATAATCAAGTATCTGCTTTTCCATGGCTTCACAATCATCTTCGTATAAACAACTACCAACAAAATAGGCAACATCCTTCATGCCACAACCACCACCAATGTATTGGAAGTCAACAGCAGCTACCTGGTCGCCATTGGGCGAAAAGCAAAAGTTAGCCAGTTTAGCATCGCCATGTACCAAGGTTTGAAAAGGGCTTTGTCTTAACTGTTGATCAATAATGGGAGCCGCATTTTTTAAAGCCATATCATCCATAATCTTTAACTCATCGGGGCGCGTATCTAGGTGCCAGTAGGTACCAACATCCCACAGTTTTTCCCTCGAAGCATTCATGAATGTTGCATGAAAGTTGGCTAACCAGTTTAAGCATGTTTTAATCTCGGTCCAGCCAACCGAAGCTAATCGTTCGGGAAATCCAGAAGCATCCAGATCTTCCATCACCATCAATACTTCGTCGCCAATGTGTTTAAGCGCCAGGCAATGTGGCGTTCTGCATGTATTGTCGCATTGTTGATTGTAAAACTCATACCAGGCAGTTTCTACTTGATACGATTTTAATTTGCGCAGGTGTGAAAAATCAGTGTTCCAACCCCGTGGATGATTATTGGTGTCGGGTAGTTTCACATGTTTTACAACCACGCTACTGATATCGCTTCCTTTGAGTGATACCCGAATGATTTTACCATAGCCACTCCAAAGGTTTTGAATAACTTCCTTCTCTTCTAAATCACTGGCCTTTGTAGCCTCCAATATAATGTCTTTGAATTGCTGATTCATTTTTGCTTTCTGTTAACGAGGATGCAAAGATAATAACAATTGGAGTTTACGCTTCTAACTGTGCTTTCAATACTTTGTAATCAGTTTTACCTGTCCCTAAAACAGGAATTTCATCAACTGGTATCACTTCGCGAAGCTTAGAAATTGGCGCAACACCATTTTTGATTAGGTATTCGTTGGCCTCTTTTAAATCGATGGTTTGTTTAGTGAAAAGGGCTATGCGAGGAGGGTTGCTCTTATCTGTTCCTTCAACCGCTAATACTTGCTCTTCAACACTACCGTATTTTTTTAATAGTATTTGCTCAATAAATGGTAAACTAATCATCTCGCCTGCGATTTTTATAAAACGCTTAAGTCGCCCTGTTATAAACAAATAGCCATCCTTATCTAAATATCCTAAGTCTCCAGTTTTGTAATATTTATCGCCTTCAATTACTTCAAAAGGTATCAGTTCAGGTTGGTTTAAGTATCCTCCAAAAATATTAGGACCATTAACGTAAATCATGCCAGCTTGACCAGCTGAACAAGTTTGATTGCTTTCTAAGTCAATGATTTTTGCTGTAATACCTGGTAGAAATTGGCCAACACTGTTCTTTTTCTGTACGTGTTGTGGATTAATGGTTAAAACAGGCGCACATTCTGTAATACCATAACCTTCTAAAATTAAACCATTATCGGTAACAGATTCAAACTGGTGTTTAAGTGTATCGGGCATTGCCTCGGCACCCGAGATAGCATATTTAACTGATTTAAAAGCGTATGCCGCAGTTGACCCTTCTGCTAGTAGTAGTTTTAAAAAGCCAGGTGTTCCAACTAGAATATTGGCCTGTATGTGTTTTAGGATGCGCAATACTTCGCGCGAATCAGTTGGATTAGGTGTGTAACCCACTTTAACTGCCGTTAATAAGGGCATAATGTTGAGTACGGTAAACCCAAAGCTGTGAAAAGGTGGTAAAAATGATAAGAAAGTGTGGTTATTATCAATGTTAATTTTTTCAAAGGTGGCGGCCATGTTATTCACAATGTTTTGGTGTGTTAGTGGCACCGCTTTGGGCAGCGCCTCGCTACCTGATGTAAATAAGATAGCTGCGGTAGAAGGCTTATTAGCAGTAGAAATGAGTAGTTTAGGGAACTTCGATTTTAAGGCACCCTTTATTTTTGTTAATATCGAAAGATTGGGCACTTTTTTCTCAAGCAGAATCAATTGATCGTTTATCTCATCTGGTAATTGTTCCTTTATCTTGTCTATAAAAGCGCCAGCTGAAAGAATGGATTGCACACCTGCTGTTTCAATACAATGAAGCAACACTTTTTTTCCAACGGTCCAGTTAAGCATAACAGGCACTTTGCCTGCAATATAACAAGCTGCAATAAGCATTGTGGTGCTTTGGAGTGCAGGTAACATGATGCCTACATTTTCTGTTTTTACTTCTTTTTTCAGCAATTCAGCTACCACACAAGCCTTTAGAAAGAATTCCTTACGCGAGCTGGATCCCAACATGGCATCGTAAGAAAAAGGATCTTGTTGGTTTTGGCTAAATGAATTGACTAGCTGTTGTAGTATTGTCTTATCTCTATTTACACTTAAGGGTTTAATGTCACTTAAAGGCTTACTTAAAGTAGACGGTTTAAGATCGTTATCACTCTGAAATTTTCCCATTGCAACAAGACAAAGGTCTTGCACCGTTTTAATTTCGTTAATCTGTGGGGCAGAGAACGTTGTGAATTTATTTTCAACCTCTGAAATAATTTCTACAATATTTAAGGAGTCAGCACCCAAATCCAACTGTAAATAGCTGCTGGGTAAAATAGAGGTTATGTCGACCTCTAAAATACTGGCAATGCAAGTTTTCACTTGACTTAATACTTCAACAGGAATTGTTTGGTGCGTGTTGACCGTCTGATTTTTTAAAGCATCATCTGAACCTGCAATATTGTTAGGTAAGCTTCTTTTTAATTGAGGAGATAAAAAGTGGTATTTAATAAAACTAACTTGTTCTTCTCCATTAACATTGTAAACTTTTTCAAGGAATCGATTAAATTCGCTTTTGCCAATCTGGCTTTTATCCTTTGCCTCTTGAGTAATATCAACCACCTCAATAGTTAGCTTGCGACGTGGCATAAAAAACAATAAGTTACTAAGTACTATCCCCAACGTTTTTATCAGCGTAGGAACAAATGCCGGAGATTTGCCAATCCATGCTTTTGACCATCGGCTGCCCCAAAAACCAGAAATGCGTATGGCCAGAACCTTGCAGGTAGCAGGCATATTTTGAACCACTTTCTGGGCACTTTGCTTATTAATAATTCGTTCGTATCCTTGCGCTGCTATTTGACCACTTGGGTATAACACTACGTTGTTATTCATTTCAAGGCCTCTATCTACTGATGTTACTATTTGTTCAAGCACATTGGTGTTGCGGCTTCCTGCCTCCAAATCACTCACTCTAACGGCTCCCCAAGCCTTAAAAAGGTGCTTAACCACAGGCATGTCGTAGTACGATGACAAAATAACTGGCACTGCTGTGGTGTATTTGTGTAAATGTGCGAATAAAAGGATAGGATCCATCAATGCCTGATGGTTGGGCAAAAATAGCTTTGTCTCATTGTTTTTGAGTAGGTCTGTGCCTTTAACCGTAACACGGTATCGAGCACTCAATACAAATCGCACGATTGCGAAAATAATTTTGGCTAAACCAATTATTATGGGGTGATGTTGTTTCATAATTACGACTTTAATGTGAGGAAGTAATACAATATTTTCTCATAAAGCACCGGTGTTATGCCGTAACATCATCAATGTGTCTTTAGAAATGGAATGCATTAAAGGCTCTTTTTGATGAGTTAGCGGTATAATATGCTTAAGCTTTAATTTTTCCAGCGCCAGGAATACGTAGCCAGGCCACTATTGTAATAATGAGTGTTATAATGGCCACTGCGCCAAAAACCATTAAGGAGTTGGCCATTGTTTCCACAACACCAAAAACACCTGCTGATACAAGGATGAATGAAAACAGCATGAGGTTATTGTATGCTAGAATTAAACCTAATTTTCTTCCTTCAACACGTGACTGGATAAATGCATTGAGGGGTATTTTAAAAATACCAGCAAAAAAGGCAGTTGCGACAATTAAAATGGCAAATAAAGTAGCTGGCGGGTTCAGGATGAAAATTAAGCTAACACAAATGAGCATTCCCAAACCACCTATCGGTACCAGGTACATTTTTAGTTGTTTGTTAGAGATGACTCCCGTTATATAACAGCCAGCACCAATACCAATGGCAACCATCGCCATAATGGTACTTGTGGCTGTGTCCGAAAGGTTGAGCATGTTCCGACAATGAACGGTAATATTCATTTGAAGTAGTGAGCCAATGGCCCAAAACGTACCCAAACCTATAATTACACTATTTAATCCTCTTATTTGACGGCTCCATTTGTAGGAGTTGATTAAAAAGGTAATGGGATTGAGAGTTGTTTCATCCTCATCGTCTGGCACTGTTTCTTTTGGCGCTATTTTTAAACTCAATAGCCAACCCAGAATAGCAAATAAAACCAATGCAACACAAATAATAATAGTGCGATATGGAGCTAAGGAGTCAATTAAACTGATGTCGGATGTTACACCAGCAACATATGTTCCAATAAGCACGCCCATAAATGTTAACATTTCCATGGCTCCAGTACCAAATGGAATGCCCTCTTTTCCTCCAATATCTCGGATGATACCGTATTTGGCTGGAGAAAACAAACAACTTTGCAAGCCCATGAGAAAAATAGCAAACATGGTAATACTAATGCTTTGAAGAATAAAGCCGATTGATGCTATTAGCATGATAGGGATCTCAAATAACTTGGCTCGTTGAATTATTTTTGCTTTGGCATGATCGCGAGCTAACTTACCTGCTATGGGCGAAAAAGCAATGTATGGAACAACAAAAAGGGCAGAAGCCAGCATGATAACGATAGACTCCTTGTCTTTCATCATCCAGGTGGTTGAAATAAAAAATACAAGGTACTTTAAGTAATTGTCGTTTAATACACCCAGAAAATTAGTGATAAAAAGAGGTAGCCAATTGGCTTTTGTAGATTTGCTCATGGTTAATGTTTTATTTATTAAAGATGTACGAGATTAAAGAGTGATGATTGAGCGTAATCGAGAAGAGACTAATTTGCCTCTTTCGACTTCGCTCAATGCCAATTCTCTTTAATGCTTTTGGCCACCTTTCATGCAAATATAAGGTAATCCAATAAGTAACACTTAGCTACTGAACTAAGTTTAACCCTCTTGTATTGGTGTTTTTGTTTCTTCTTCTTTTTCCATCCATTTTTTATTAATGAAAGCAATGCTTAGTGTTAGTAAGCCAATAATCATTAAAAATACCATTTTGCTAAGGCTGGCATCTCCTGAAATATCCCAGAAGAACACCTTTATTGACGTGAGGACAAGAACTACAGATCCTATAATTCTGAAAAATATGCCTTTGGTATGGGCTCCCCATAAAAAGATGAGTAAAGCATAAACCAAATAGGATATTGAAATTGCCAAATCGCGACTCATAAATTCAATATTGTAGGCCATCCAAACGTTTTTTATTTGTATGGTTATTAAACCTCCAACAATTATATTGGCTGTAAGTGCTAATATATTTGACAAGCCAGTGTTACTATGCTGTTCCTTTTTTGCAAGGTAAAATCCAAAAGCAGCCATAGCCATCCATGTTAATCCACCTGCATTAAGAAATGGTAAGTATTTAATGCCAAGTATTTCTATCCATTCAACATCCCAAGCCACAGTTACCCAATAGATAATTAGTAAAAGCCAGGCTGCATAACTACCATAAATGAGTTCAAATGTTTTGGTAAAACGGCCAATACCATAAATGCTAATCACTATTAAAAGCCACAGCATGGTGGTAACCACATACTCTAAACCAGGGAATAGCATTGGCTGAATATTGGCAGCTGAAATAGCAAAAAGTAACAGGCCAAAGCAGATATAGATAATTGATGGGAAATTTTGCTGTTCAGAAACAAAATAGATGAACACAGAAGCGACCATAAATGTGGCACCAACAACTAATAATGGAACGGTAAATGATATATTAAAACTACCAAGTATATAAATAGACCAGAAAATAAACAACATGGCATTGATTAAACTAAGGTAAAGGTTCCAACCAGTAAAGCGATCTTTTTCTTTGTGCGATGCGAAAATGATTCCAGCCATATAGCTTATGAATAATGCTGCTGCATAAAAGAATGGTCGTCCCCATGAAATAGGATCGAAATAGATGAAATACGAGGTGTAGATAAGAACTGTAATAGTAAATGTCATGGCTCTTAATTCGGCCCAACGCTTTGATATACTAACATACAATGCGCCTATATTTAATATAAATACATAGGCAAACAATAACAGATCGTGGTGTGGTTCGGCTTTCATAAATAATGGAGACATCAAACCGCCTAGGATGCTGATAAATATTAAACCTCTTAAATTGTAACGATAACTTAAAAAAGTGGTTAAGCCAGTGAGGCTTAAAACTGAAATAAAAGTGACGTTATAGGGCCAATGCAAGGTGTTGCTAAATGCCACATACGAAAAGGTAGCGTAGATTACGCTCATACCAGTTCCTGCTAAAAACTGACAGCTTGTTAATCTGTTTTTACGGTAATAATTGTAGCCCGCAAAAAGTAGAGTTGTTCCAATGGCAAAGCCAGAGAGTACCCTTAACTCAATTGGGAACCAGTTGTTATCAAACACTATTTTTAAAAAATAAGTGAATGATGAAAACAAGAATAGGATACCCAAGGTTGTTATCCAGTGCTTTTTAATTAAATCAATCATGATCATCAATTTTGGGTTATACTTTTGTTATTGATGATGTAAAACTACGACTGAAAGACGAGGTAAATCAAACCAAAAAATGCAAAAAACGGACTTTTGAAATTGACTTTATATTTGATAAAATGTCATTTAATAGTACTTTTAGTGCTTATGAACTGACTTTTAGAAATATGATATGGATGCGCTTTCAAAGATTATAAGTACTTTTTCAAAGAGCGAAGCTTCTGAGTTTTCTGCTTTCATCAATCGGATAAAGCAAAAAAACAAGCGTAAGGATTTAGAGTTATTTACGCTTTTGTATAAGAACAGTGATTTGGGATCAGAGGCAATTATAAAGCGTTTGTATCCTGATAATAACAAGGTGGCTTACCATGCATTACGCAAAAAACTACTGAAGCATTTAAGCGATTTTATATATTTCAAGCAATTGCACCATGATGATACTGCCGAAACACAAGTGTCGGCATATGTTGCGTTGGCTCGGTATTTCAAAGAGTACGATATGATACTCTTGTCTTGGCGGTATTTGAAAAAAGCTGAACAACTGGCAGTTTATAACGAACAATATGCCATGGCTAATCAAATTACACGTTTGCAATTGGATATGCCACTGCTTGAGTTAAAGCAAGATATGGATGCGATTTTGACGGTTAAGAAAAAATACCTTGAATTGGCTATTGAAGATGATAAGGTGGATACGGCTTACAAAATAATCAAGCAGCACTTGCAAAAAGCAAAAACAAACATAGGTGGAGCCAGTTTACAGCAATTGATTGAAACAATCCTTGAAACTTACGAACTCACACATACTGTATCCAAAAGGCCATCAGTAATCTATCGCTTAATGTCTATAGCTCGTAGTGAGGCTAAATCGGTAAAGGATTATTATCGATTTGAGCCGCTCTTAATACAGTTTTATAATTCTATGCAAATTGAATCTGATGCCAATGAGCGTGATAAAGTTTATGTGGCACACTTGCAATACATGCTGGCACATACTTTATTTCGCAATAAAAAATTCTCTCAGGCTTTGGAATATGCTCAGCGTTTGCGCGAGCAGATAAGGATTATTTCAAAAACAGAGCAGGCGCGTTTTTTGCCTCGTCTAACCCAGTTATACTGTGCCATTCGCTTCTTTACTGGCCATATTAACGAAGCAATTCGCATGGTGGATGCAACCTTTATGCAAAAGCTTCGCCTAAAGCCCGAAGAAGTACTTAATCTTAAATTAAATAAAGCTATTTACCACTTTTACAATGAGGATTATAAAGTGGCTCTAAGTGAGTTGTTATCCATTGAGCATAGTAATAAGTGGTGCGCTAAAATTGCAGGTATTGAGTGGGTGCTTAAAAAGGATTTACTTGATGTGTTTATTCAATTTGAGTTGCATAAATTGGATATTGCGTCCAACAAAATTAGGGCATTACTTCGTCAACGTGAGGTATTTGAACAATCGCCACAATTGCAACGGGTAAAGATTTTTCTACACTTAGTTAATCAAATAGTAGACGATCCATCCATTGCATCAACTAAGCAGTTTGACGACCAGGTGGAGAAGGCATTTAATTGGATACCCATTGAACAGGAAGATTTGCATGCCAGCGTTTTTTATGCATGGATGAAAGCAAAAATTGTGAAAGATGACGCTTATTCCGTTTTGCTCAATTTGATATCCATCGAAGATAAAATACTATAATGAGCTTGTAAATTGTCGCTTAGATTATTTTACTTTTGCATCAAACCAAAAAGCATGATAACTGTTAAACTTACCGCACAAAACAGGACTGAAGAGCTTGAGATAGATCAAAAAGTAAAGCTCATTGAGCTAAAAGTTTCTCGTAAACAATGTAAAGATGTTTTGTTA
Organism: Carboxylicivirga sp. M1479; assembly: GCF_007097485.1. GTDB lineage: Bacteria > Bacteroidota > Bacteroidia > Bacteroidales > Marinilabiliaceae > Carboxylicivirga. The sequence continues at coordinate 14,649 of NZ_VKDE01000016.1, forward strand.
GAAGTGATTGATGAGCAGGGTAATGCAAAAGGTAAACCTTTGGAGAAATATCTGCCGTGCATAAAACAAAAGGGAGTGAAGGGGCTTCGGTTTATGATGAATGATTTTAGCACCAAACCAATTGAAATATCTATTTCATGGAAATAAAACGAATTGTATTTGCACCCATTATTTTAATCTTAATACTTATGGCTTGTAATAGTGACGAGCATAAAACTGATTTTCAAACGGGAGATATCTTGTTTAGAGGGCGTTTGGATAGTTCTCTTTCAAAGGCTATTGATGCGGTAACACAAACGGATGAGAAGCACCATTATACGCACATGGGAGTAGTTGAAGTGGTAAATGATACTGTTTGGGTGTTGCATGCTGCGCCTGGTAAAGGCGTTTGTAAGGAGTTACTCTCTGAGCTTTACGAAGCCGAAGATTCGATGCTTGTTGTAGGACATTTTCGTATTAAAGAAATTAATCAAACAACTGTTGAAAAAGCTCTATTACTAGCGAATGAAAAGATGGGAGAGCCGTATAACTATTCATACATCATGGAGGATTCAGGCTATTACTGTTCTGAATATCTGTATGAAATTTATAAGGGTGATTCTGTTTTTCAATTGAATCCAATGACTTTTATTGACCCAGTAGTTGGAGATTTTCATGACGGATGGATTAAGCATTATAATGATTTGGGTATAAGCATTCCAGAAGGACAACCAGGATGTAATCCCAATGGAATGGCAGCCAATAAACGACTGGAGTTCTTGAGGTTGCTAAATGAGTAAGTCCTCCGAGTAATGAAAAAATGTAATCGATATAAAAATTAATAAAGAATGGGTATTCTACGAAATATTAAGAGTGAACATGAAATATATGAGAACCAAAGTTTAGAATGTTTGGTGGCCATTGATCGTGAAGTGTGTAAGCAAGTAAAAGCCTACCGTAAAAAGTATAAAGGAAAAACACCACAGCCAAGCGAAACCGTTGAAGGTTATAAGTTTGTTATGGATGAGGAATTTGATTCATTGAAAATTGATTTCTCCCAAAAGTTTCAATTCGAGATAAAAGACCTAATTAATGTAAAGGGTTAAACTATTTGTGTTTAAACATGTTTGTTCTGGAGAGATGAATTGCTTGTTTTGTCAAGCAGCATTGATTCTTACTTTATATCTTGATTCTTATGAAGCAATTGGTTTTGATAATGGCCTCCATTTATGGCGGCCTTTCAGTTATTTTAGGAGCAATGGGTGCACATGCCCTTAAAAAAGTACTTACAGAAGCACAATTACAGAGTTTTGAGGTGGGTGTGAAATATCAAATGTATCACGCCATTGTATTATTAGTACTAGGCTTTTTCCTGACCTTTGATACACGCCTTCAAACCATAATGGGGTGGAGTTATATTATTGGTACGCTCTTGTTTTCCTTGAGTATCTACCTTTTGTCCACTCAATCGCTTTTAGGCCTTAGTCTTAGGTTTTTAGGCCCAATTACACCTTTAGGTGGTTTGCTTTTGATTGTTGGCTGGTGTCTGTTGTTGGTTCATGTGATAAAAAACAGCCACTAAACACAGCTTCTTATTTACTTAAATAAGGTTTTAAATACTTTCCTGTGTAAGACTTTTTGCATTTTACAAGCTGCTCGGGGGTGCCTTCAAATATAATATGTCCGCCCTCATTGCCGCCTTCAGGGCCAAGGTCTATAATCCAATCGGCTGATTTTATAATGTCCATATTATGCTCTACAATAATTAGCGAGTGGCCTTTTTTAATTAATGCCGAAAAAGCATCAAGTAGCTTATTAATATCGTGAAAATGTAGCCCTGTGGTTGGTTCGTCAAAGATAAACAGCGTAGGCTGGCTTCTTTCGTTAGCAAGAAAAAATGCAAGCTTAACGCGCTGGCTTTCGCCACCACTTAAGGTGCTTGACGATTGGCCTAACTTAATGTAACCAAGCCCAACATCTTGCAAAGGCTTTAATTTTTTAACAATGCGTTTGGGAGTGCCTTTATCCTCTTGACTGAAAAAATCAATTGCTTCGTTAACCGTTAATTCAAGTATGTCGTAAACATTTTTACCTTGGTATTTAACTTCTAATATATCGTCCTTAAAGCGCTGGCCTTTACAGTTTTCACATTGCAGAACAATGTCAGCCATAAATTGCATCTCTACTTTTATAACCCCTTCTCCCTGGCATTCCTCACATCTTCCTCCATCAATATTAAAGGAGAAATGAGATGGTTTAAAACCATTGTTCTTAGCCGATTGTTGGTCGGCCATTAGTTTTCTTATTTCATCATAAGCCTTTAGGTAGGTAGCTGGATTTGAGCGAGAACTTTTACCTATTGGATTTTGATCAACAAACTCCACCTCAGTAATTTTATTGAGTGAGCCTTGCATTAAATCAAAGGACCCAGTTTTGTCGGCATAACCTCCCAAATGTTTTTTAATGGCAGGGTAAAGAATGCTTTTTATGAGTGATGACTTTCCGCTACCAGAAACACCTGTAACAACGGTCATAACATTGAGAGGGAACTTGGTTGATATGTTTTTTAGGTTGTTTTCGCAGGCTCCTGTTATTTCAATGTAATCATTATGAGGTCTTCTGGATGCCGAAACTGGTATGCTTAGTTCGCCGCTCAGGTATTTGGTTGTAAGGCTTTTGTCTGATGCTTCCAACTCTCTAAAATCCCCTTGGAATACCAATTCTCCTCCTAAACGCCCCGCATGCGGACCAATGTCAATGATGGTGTCGCCCGATCGAATAATGTCTTCATCGTGCTCAACAACAATAACCGTATTACCAACTTTTTGCAGGTTTTTAAGAACGTTTATTAACAATTCAGTGTCTTTGGAGTGCAGACCAATACTCGGTTCATCAAGTATGTATAACGAACCAACAAGGCTACTGCCAAGGCTTGTTGCAAGGTTAATGCGTTGACTTTCTCCGCCAGAAAGAGTTGAGGATAAACGATTGAGTGTTAAATATCCCAATCCTACATTACACAAGAAACTTAAACGTGTTTGTATTTCGTGTAATATGCGTTTTGAAACCTCTATTTCATGTTCGTTTAACTTAATGTTGGTAAACAAAGTTTGCAGCTTATCTATGGGCATTACAACTAATTCGTGAATGCTTTTATCACTTACTTTAACCCAACTGGCTTCTTTTTTAAGGCGCGTGCCATTACACGATGGGCAAACCGTTTTACCACGATATCGCGAGAGCATCACACGAAATTGGATTTTGTATTGCTTTTCTTCGAGGTGCTTAAAGAATTGGTTTAAACCTTTAAAGTGTTTATTACCGCTCCACAACAAGCTTCTCTCAGCTTCTGATAATTCAAAATAAGGTTTGTGAACTGGAAAATTAAAATGATGGGCATTATGAATTAATTGTTCTTTCCATGCTTTCATTTTGTCGCCCTTCCAACATACCACAGCTTCTTCAAAAATAGATAAGCTTTTGTTGGGTATAACCAAGTCTTCGTCAATGCCAATCACATTGCCAAACCCTTCGCATTGAGGGCAGGCTCCAACGGGGTTATTAAAAGTAAACATGTGTTCGCTTGGAACCTCAAATTCAATATCATCCAACTCAAATTTATTCGAGAAAGTTTGAATCTGGGGAGTATCGCCTTCGTATATTTTTAACAAACACTCACCTTTACCCTCGTAAAAGGCCGTTTGTACCGAATCAGCTAAACGACTGAGTGTATCTTCATCATCAGCGGCCGATAGGCGGTCGATTACTAAAAATATTTCGGTGCAGGTTTTAGCTATTTCTGATGTGTCATCTAAAAGTTCGTCAATGCGTAGGAATGAATTATCAACTTCAACACGACTAAACCCTTGCTTTAGTAATACTTGTAAATGTTCTTTACACGTGCGATCATCTGAAATAGAAATGGGGGATAGGATGGCTAGTTTGGTTCCCGTCGCCATGTTTTTAACCACTTCAACAACATCACTGGTGTAATGTCTTTTAACTTCATTACCACTAATAGGTGATATGGTTCTGCCTATTCGTGCATAAAGTAATTTAATGTAATCATATATTTCTGTACTTGTGCCAACTGTTGAGCGTGGGTTACGTGTATTAACTTTTTGCTCAATGGCTATGGCAGGCGGTATTCCTTTAATAAAGTCTACATCAGGCTTATCCAATCGCCCTAAAAATTGTCTGGCATAGGAACTAAGGCTCTCTACATACCTGCGCTGTCCCTCGGCGTACAAAGTATCAAAAGCTAACGATGACTTGCCGCTGCCTGAAACACCTGTAATTACAATAAATTGATTACGTGGTATTTCAATGTCAATATTTTTTAGGTTATGTACACGTGCCCCTTTGACTTTAATTACTTTATCCTGCATGCAATTTGAAATATATGATTGGCATCAAAGATAAATATAGAGGATAAGTTTTGAAACAAAAGCGTCATCTTATCGTAAGCTAAGTTGTGATATTTTGTTTTTAAACAATTTTTTACTTTTTTTGCATACGAAAACAATTTTAGTTTACACTCCATAAAAAAGAAATTGCCTATAGAAGACTTTTACTAGATGTTTAAAATTTAATAGTATGGAAAAGCAAATAGTGCTTTCTGACGAGCAACTTGTAAAAGACTTTATTGCTGGTAATAACAACTCGATCGATAAATTGATTGAGCGTCATCAGGCAAAAATCCTATCTTATATTTTAATGTGCGTTAAGCAACAAGAATTAGCGCAAGATATATTCCAAGAATCTTTTATCCGTGTTGTCAGAACGCTTAAACGAGGACGATATGCTGATAATGGTAAGTTTTCATCATGGGTAATGCGAATTGCTCATAATTTGATTATTGACCATTACCGAAAGCAGAAGAATCAATCGGTAATTTCAAACGATAACTATGAATACGATTTGTTTAACTCAAGTCAGTTTTCCGATCGATCTATAGAAGATCAAATGGTTAAGGATCAGGTGTTGAGTGATGTGGGTATGTTGGTGAAATTATTACCCGATAATCAGCGTGAGGTAGTTGAAATGCGTCATTATCGTGATTTGAGCTTTAAAGAAATAGCAGAAGAAACCAACGTAAGTATTAATACAGCGTTAGGTAGAATGCGTTATGCTTTGATGAATCTACGTCGATTAGCTGAAGAGCGTAATATTTCCTTAACATTATCATAAGTAGTACAATATTTTTGTAGGCATTTCGTTTAGCTTAGAGTATAATCTAATAAAAGTGCCTATGAATAACATTACTACTTTTGATTTAAATGCTCGCGAAGAAGAGTCGAGTTATTGGCTGTCAGTGTTTGATAGCTTGCCAGATACCACTTTTACTAGAAGTGATATAAAAGCGCATGCCTTTGTTGTTTCAAATATAAAGGCATTTGCTCGTGCTTATCATCCTATCGATAGCATTTGTTGCGATGGGGTAATAATCAATTAATCGTAAAAAGATTTGGCAAAGCTGTGGAAAGCACCTTTTCTTTTGATTATTCTTACCCAAAAGGCGCTAATAAATCCTGTGCCATAACCGATTAGTTGTATTAGCGATGCCCAGGTGCTTAACAAAGACACGTAAAAGCTTTTTGTGCGTTTTAGGGCATCTAAGAATATGACTAGTGGAAAAAGCATAAATAGAGCTAGAAACCATTTTGAAAAGAACAGGCCTAGAATCAATAATATTGGATATGCTATTGTGAAGAGCGATGGAAGTAAGTGAACTGGTTTTAATGTTCCAGCATGCAACATTGATAGATCAATTCGTGCAATTCCTGAATTGAACACTTGCTTAAAAAATGCTCTGAAGTGTGTGCGACGCTTATGGTAAACGTTAGCTTCTTTAATTAAGCCTACAGAATAGTTGCTTTTCATAGTTCGCATGCTCAAATCGAGGTCTTCCCCAAATCGCATGTCGGAAAAGCCATTCAGGGCTTCGAATACACCTTTTTTAATTCCAAGGTTAAAACTACGAGGATAGAATTTATCCATTTTTTTACCGCCACCTCTTATACCTCCAGTTGTAATAGGGGATGTCATAGAGTAACTTATTGCTTTTTGTATCGGGGTGAAAAACGGATGAGCTTCATCAGGACCGCCAAAACAGTCAAGTGGTTGAATATCCAAGTGTTCTAAAACATGATTAAAATAATTGGATGGAATAATGCAGTCGCTGTCAAAAAAGATAAGATAATCACCTTTTGCTTTTTTAGCACCATGATTACGTGCTGGCCCAGGACCTGTATTGTCTTGGGTATAATAATGAAGATCTATTTGATTGAAGTAAGGTTCAATGACGTCCTTGCATGACATGTTGGAGCCATCTTCAATAATGATCACTTCAAAAACAGATTGTGCCGATTGTAAAGTTAGAGACTCAAGTAGCTCTATAATCTCATCGGGACGGTTATAAATTGGAATAATAACAGAAAAATGCATGCAGGTTCATTTATTGAATCCAAATATAGGAATTATTAGTGTTCTAAAAGCTTATAGAAAGTTAAAGACACGATTGTTTTGCATGAAACATTTTCTTATTCGCGTGTAAGAATTAACATTGGGTCTCCGATAATATTGGAATAAATAGGGCGGTAACGATTGGTATCATAAAACTTATGGACGTTTACTTTTTTTGAGCTTTCGCCATTTTCATCTTTTTTAACTGCTTCAATGGATATGTGATCATATTTTCCATCTTTAATACAAACCATCTGACCTGATATACCTTGGATAATTAAATCCATTGCTAAATTAGCATAAGCTGTAGGTACAATTGAGTCCAGTGCGTCAGGTTCGCCTGATCGTACTAAATAGCCTAGTTTTTGGTTAATGATATTTATTGCTTTGCCATTATTGAATTTGGGTGAAAGACGTTTAAGTTGCTGTCCTATATCTTCACCAATCCCACCTAATTTCTTATGCCCAAATGCATCGGTTTCGTGGCTCGAATATTGGATGTTACCACCTTCATAACTAGCTCCTTCAGAAACTAACACAACAGAGTATTTACTTGGGTTGTTTTGTCTATCTTCTACCATTAATGCTGTTAATTGTTCTATGTTAATTGGATGTTCGGGAATAACGCATCTGTCGGCGGCACCACCCACAGTTGGTAGTAATGCTGAAAAGCCAGCATTTCGCCCAAACACTTCTAAAACTAAAAAACGCTCATGGGAGCCTGCACATGTGCGTAATGCATGTGTCAATTCTATGGTTCGAGTGATGCAGGTGCTAAATCCTATGCAATATTCGGTGCCTGGAACATCGCCATCCATAGTTTTGGGTATACCAATGGTTCTAACGCCCTCGTGGTGCAATCTAACCGCGTAACTTAAAGTATCATCACCGCCAATAGGAATTAAATAATCAATCCCTAGATGTTTGAGGTTTTTAACTGCTTCAGGTGTTAAGTCATTAAATTCGTTCTTATAAATATCTTTTAAATGCGTTGGAATATCTTTCAAAGGTACTTTGTCGGCTTTGGTACGGCTTGAGTGTAAGAATGTTCCGCCTGTTCTTCCTAATCGATTTACGGTATGATCGTTTAATACCATACAATAATCCTGTTCTTCTATTGGAAGAGATGGATTTATTGAAATTACACCTTTCCAACCGTTTTTAATACCAATTATATTGTAACCCTCGCGACTAGCACGAATGGTTATGGCTCGAATTGCAGGATTTAAACCTGGGACATCACCACCACCTGTTAGAATTGCAATGGTCTTAGGTGTATGTTTCTTAATTGTCATAATTTTCGTATCAAAGTGTAAGCTGAATATTTAGACCTGATACAAGTTATTATCTAAAAAGCTGCAAATCAACCTTAAGTATTAAAAGTTTGTAAAAATATCATATTACAGCTTAATAGAATTGGTGACTGTTGAAATGTAAATGTTTATGGCAGAAAACTGCATACATTAAAAAAAATCACTCTAAATAAGTTAAAGATTGTAAATTGTTAATGGGGTGTCTTCCTGATTTGAAAAAATATGAGCAAATTTGCATACCTTTTGTAAAAAGGTGTTGTAAAACATATTTAGAAGAATATCCGAATAAAAAAACAATACAAGACAGTATGATGATTAAGAGTCCACTTCAGATTGCACGCGAGAATTATGTGCCAAAAATGCCATCTTCATTAAAAGGAGGCGTTAAAATTGTTGAAGGAAATGTAACTGAGTCGGTAGCCGATCAGGATGATATTAAACGCATTTTCCCTCATACTTATGGAATGCCTGTTTTAAATTTTGAAGCTGGTGAAGAAAAGACTTACGAAGTACAAAATGTAGGTGTTATTTTATCTGGTGGTCAGGCACCAGGTGGTCATAATGTTATTTCAGGACTTTATGACGGATTGAAAAAACTAAATGCTGATAATAAACTATTTGGTTTCCTAGGTGGACCTGGTGGTTTGGTTGACAATCAGTACATTGAACTAACAGCTGATATTGTTGATCACTATAGAAATACTGGTGGTTTTGATATTATTGGTTCTGGTCGTACTAAATTGGAAGAAGAAGCGCAGTACGAGAAAGCATTGGTTAACTGTAAGGAGCTTAACATTACATCATTGGTAATTATTGGTGGAGATGACTCAAATACCAACGCTTGTGTATTAGCTGAATATTATAAGAATAATAATGCTGGAGTTCAGGTAATTGGGGTGCCAAAAACCATTGATGGTGACCTTAAAAATGAGATGATTGAAACTTCATTTGGTTTTGATACAGCTTGTAAGGTTTATAGTGAGTTGATTGGAAATATTCAACGTGATGCTAACTCGGCAAAAAAATACTGGCACTTTATTAAGTTAATGGGGCGCTCAGCTTCTCACATTGCCTTAGAGTGTGCATTGCAAACACAAGCAAATGTTACTATCGTATCGGAAGAAGTAGAAGCAAAGCAACAAACATTGGATGATGTTGTGACTTATATTGCTTCTATTGTTGCCAAGCGTGCAGATAATGGCGATAACTTTGGTACTGTATTGATACCTGAAGGTTTAGTTGAGTTCATTCCAGCAATGAAAAAACTAATTGCTGAGCTTAACGACTTTTTAGCACATAACGAAGATGCAGTTAATGCTCTGGAAGGAAATAAAGAGAAGCGTGAGTTTGTAGCAGGTCGTATATCTGCCGAGTCACGTGAAGTGTTTGTTTCTTTACCAAATTCAATTGCCAACCAATTGATGTTAGATCGTGATCCTCATGGTAATGTTCAGGTTTCTTTAATCGAAACTGAGAAGATGTTGATTGACATGGTGAAAGCTAAATTGAAGAAGATGAAAAAGGCCGGTGAATTTAAAGGTAAGTTCAAAGGACAGCCTCACTTCTTCGGATATGAAGGTCGTTGTGCTGCTCCATCAAACTTTGATGCAGATTATTGCTATTCTTTAGGAAACACTGCATCAATGTTAATTGGTGAAGGTAAAACGGGTTATATGGCCTCTGTTCGTAACCTAACAGCTCCATCTAATGAGTGGATTGCTGGTGGTGTACCAGTTACAATGATGATGAATATGGAAAAGCGTCATGGTGAAATGAAGCCAGTGATTCAAAAGGCACTTGTACTATTAAATGGTGCACCTTTCCAAAAGTTAGTTGAAAATCGCGAAGAGTGGGCAATTAACACTAACTACGTATATCCAGGTCCAATTCAGTATTTCGGACCATCAGAGGTGTGCGACATCACTACAAAGACAATAAAGTACGAAAAAGCGTAATAAAATTGTGATAGTAAAGTCCGTAACTTGCGTTGCGGGCTTTTTTTTATATTTTTGCTCAAACTGTTATTTGAGTATTCAATTTCCTATTTATATCGAATATGTCTAAAATCGTCACACTTTCCGAAGCTGCATCTATAGCATTGCATTCAATGGTATTAATCGCACGCAGTGAAACAAAACTAAATGTTAATCAAATATCTGAAGCCATTGAGAGCTCTAAGCATCATGTGGCTAAAGTTATGCAGCGATTAGCAAAAGAAGATTTTGTATCATCTAATAGAGGACCTAGCGGCGGTTTTGTTTTGAAACAGGAGGCAAGTGAAATTTCACTGTTGATGATTTATGAAGCCATTGAAGGTCGTGTGGCTATTCAATCTTGCCCTGGAGATAAGCGTTCGTGTATTATTGGCGCTTGTATGTTAGGTGATTTATCGCGTAATATGACGAAAGAATTTAAAGAATATATGGAAAGTCACTTTTTAAATGAATACATCTAAAGACTTTCTTTTTTAAGCCATTTGTTATTGTGCTTAATCTTAAGACCTTGCTGGAGTAATAAACGCTCCAGCTTTTTTATGCTTGTAGGTGAAATATAAAGCGAGAGTTGCTTTTGTTTGATACTTTCCTGTTCAAAATAGCTAATGTTTGTTTTGTAATACGTGAGCATGTAAGTGAACTCAATATTAACAATGTTATTAAGGTGGACTGTAAAACGCCTATTCCTAAGCAAGAAATTCCACGACAATAAATGCTTGGTAGTTATACAGATTGCTTTAGCCTTTTTATTGTAGATCAGAGCTAAATATATTAGGTATATGAAAATCCAAATCGATAAATGTACGATAGACCAGGAATGGAAAAGTATTTTAAGTATTGGAAGAGTAGTGAAGTAGATTACTGAAAATAGGATAAATGGAATAGCAATGTGGTTATTGGGGTTTAGCACAATCTGAGGTTTGCTAAAATCTAGCTGTCTAGTAGTGAAATTATTATTGTATTGGTTGTTATGTGGGTTTTTATAGCTTTTGTATAGTTTATTACATGGATCTTGGTTTAAGAGTTGGCACATCTCAAGATATAGTTCAGGCAGCTTTTGACTAAACTCGCATGATGCTTCAAAAAAATGCTCTACCGCAACAGAGAAAAATTCGTGCTGATTGGAGGCTCCGTATGAACGAAAGAAGCGATTCGAATTTTGTCTCATGGCGAGCATTTCTTCAAGTGCTGAGTGTTGAAACTTTTCCCTTATCCGTTGCATATTATAATGGCGTCCTTGCGATAATTGCACTACAAGGTCTAAAGCATGTGCCATTTCATGTAAGCCCAGGTTAATTTTGTCGTTATCAATGGCGTATCCTTGTTCAAAGTACTTCCACGATAAAACAATAAGTCCGGCATGATTCACTTCGCCTCGGTGGTATTGTTTTGTGCTTTTATTGTAATATGCATCATCGTATAAAAGAATGGTTTTAAAGCGACCAAAACCAAAGTTTTGCAAGCCAAATGTTAATTGAATGGCAGAGGCTGATACCAAAGTCTTTTGTCGAAGCGTAATTTCAGACTGCACTGGAGATAGCCATTTACATGTGCGCATAAACTGGATGGTGCGAAGGCTGAATTCAGTTTTTAAGTTCTCAGGTAAATTTTTATAATAGTTGAATTCTTCGGATAAGATGCTGTTCATCTTTTTCCATTCGGGCAGGTGTTTGGCTATACTAAGTTTGAGGTGCTTTGATTGAATAAATTGTATATAAGCTCTGGCAATAGCAATGAGTGCTATTAACATACCAAACAGAAATATCCCAATAATATAAATATGTTCCTTACTCATTCAGCAAGTGGATAGTATGGCAAGCAACAACACCTGCGGTTTCGGTTCTTAAACGACTTGTTCCTAATGAAACAGGGTGATAACCCAACTGTATAGCATCATAAACTTCTTTTTCAGAGAAATCGCCTTCTGGCCCTATGCATAAGGTGCAATCTTGTCCTGCTTGGTAAGCTATTTTGAGTGGCTTTTTATCTGTATCATAGCAATGTGCAATAAAATTATCGTCACATTTATTTTGTTTAAGAAATCGGTCAAATGGGGTTAGTTCATTAATAATTGGCATGTAGGCTTTTAACGATTGCTTCATGGCTGCTACTACCACGCGTTCAATGCGGTCTGTTCTAATTTTTTTTCTCTCTGAATGATGGCTTAATAAGGGAGTTAATTCAGTAATACCTAATTCCATTGCCTTTTCAATCAACCATTCAAAACGGTCAATGCTTTTGGTAGGGACAACAGCTAGGTGTAATTTAAAATCAGGCGCTTTAAAGTGTTTTTTTTCTACAAGTTTTAATTCGCAACGTTTATGGTGAGCGTTGATAATTGTGCAGGTGTAATAATAGCCTTTACCATCGCTAACGGTTATTGTATCTCCGGTTTTATGTCGTAATACGTTCACGCAATGTTTACTCTCATTCTCACTTAAGATACCATTCCCGTTAAAGCCAGGATCGAAAAATAACTCCATATTCAATATTTTGCCACAAAGATAATAAAGGTCGCCTTTTTAAGATGATGCCACAGGTGTTAATGTGTTTGAGTTGGTTTTAATGGGCACCTGTACTGTAAATGTAGAGCCACTTTTAGGTTTCGAAAGTAAGGTAATGTGACCATTCATAAGGCCAACAAGACTTTTGGTGATGGATAATCCCAAGCCTGTTCCACCATGTTTCTTAATTGTCGATTCATCAACTTGTCGAAAGCGATCGAATATTAATTCGCGATCTTTTGGCGATATACCAGGCCCCGTATCTTTAACGCAAAGCTCCAGTTTTTCATCTGGTGTAACTTGGTAGCTTACTTCAACAAATCCCTTATCAGTAAACTTAATAGCATTCGATAATAAGTTGATCAATATTTGATAAATACGTAGGGGATCGGAGTATATTATTTGATTTTTGTTTGTTGAGTCGGTAAACTTTAAGTCTATGTTTTTACCAAGGCTATTGCATAGACTATTGGCAACCTGATGAATTTCATCAAATAGCTCATTTAATATTATCTTTTCTTCCGATATCTTTAGTTCGCCTGATTCAATTTTACTAATATCAATAATGTCATTAATAAGTGAGAGTAGGTTTTCTCCACTACGCTTAATCATGTTTAAGTAATCTTCCTGTTCTGTATTCTTTAGGTTGCCAAAAATTAATAAGTCGGTAAAACCCAAAATAGCATTCATTGGGGTGCGAATCTCATGCGACATATTTGCTAAAAAAGAAGACTTTAAACGATCGCTTTCTTCAGCTTTTTCCTTTGCTTTTTGAAGCTCGTTTTCAAAAGCCTTTTGGTTATGTATATCAAGTATAATACCTGTTATGCGAGTAGGTTCTTGGTTAAAACGTTCTGTAATTTTACCATGAATAGAAAACCAAACTGGTGTTTTGTCCTTTTTTAGTAAACGGGCTTCACATTGGAAAGCATTAGTTTTACCGGTCATATGCAGATTGTAGGCTTCTTTAACTTGCTCAATATCCTGAGGTAGAATGTATTTCTGCCAATTGTTAAGTTTTAAATTAAGTTCATTACTACTATTATAAGATAAAAGGTTGGCAAATTGCTTGTTAACGTATATGTTATTTTGGTCTAAATTAACATCCCACAATCCCTCGTTGGCTCCGTTAATCGCTAATTCAAGCCGTTTTTCGCTATTTATAAAATTAATTTCAACACTTTTTCTCTTAATAATATCACTTACTAGAAGCAAAATGATAAATATGAAAACGATTAAGATGATTAAAATGATAATTAACTCTTTCTTATGCCTTTCAATAAAACTGCCTTGTTTGTTGATGAATAAAAAATTCCCGCTAATATTTTCTGCAGTTAATAAATTGGCGTTTAGCAATTCAAAATCGATAATAGTATGTTGGGGAGGATGATTATGAAAGTTGTTATCTTCTTTAGATATTAACTTCTGTATTAGTTGGGCAGACATGAGACCTTGGTCACTAGCTTTTAGAATTTTACCACCAGTCAATAGCTTCGGCATTAGAAAATCCCAGTTACTATAAATCGGAATTTTAATGCCATCAAAAAAATATCGACTCTCAGCAATCATTTCATTGGGTATGCCATTGTAATTGGTATACAGACTCATTAAATAGATTGCTTTGTTTTTAGTATCTATTTTATTGAGGGCTGCTTTAAGTTTTTCGGGTTGTGTATTGTTAATTATCTGGTACGAATATGGGCGTTGCTTTCGATCGAAAGCAGTAATAAACTGGTTTAAAAAAATATTACCTGATAGTGTTTCATCAGAAACAACAACCACTTCTTCCAACATTGGTTGCAATTCGTATATAAGTTCCAGTGTGCCATCAATATCAATTTGTTCATACACAATGGCGTGTTTTTTAACATCAAGCAGATGTAGTTGTTCATCGATATTGTTTACCCCGCAAAAAACGGCTGGAATATCTCCCCATATTTCGCTACCGTGTTCTAAAAAAAAGTCAAAGGCCCTGTTGTCTGAGCATATAATACCATCAATTGGGTGATGCTTGTATTTTAAAACGTATTGCTTTTTAAGATTGTCAAAATAAGCGTCAGAATGAAACCGTTTACTATCCATGAATTCGCTGAAAATGCGCGTAGTTTCTTCATCCTCAAAATGTTGAACAATGGTATTGTTGATATCTGATGTCCATTTAAAACCATGGTGGTATGAGTTTAGAATAAGAATATCTTTTAACTCATGGGCTTTTGCAGTACAGCTAAATAAATGCAAGGCAATAACCGAGCTGATGTATAAAAGTAAGGTGTATTTTGAATTCATGGATTTGGCAACTATTGTATCATAAAGATAAAGAAACAATTTTAATACACTAATCCTTTGTTCATCTTCACACTAATAGTGTAATAACCCGGGTTCGATTAAAATTAAACAGCACAGATTTTATTAAATGACTGATATACAATATAAATTTTTGAAGCATAGCGAGCTATGGTGATGAAATTTAGAGAAGTAGATCAGTTATTGAATAAAAAGCCTGACTTTCCACTTGTAAACAACTGTTTTCTTCGTCATATTTACTTACCATAGCCCGCCATGCCTTCGAAAAGATTCCTTGAAACCAAATATTTACAAGCGGTCTGAGCTATTAATTTTATGTCGAACTCGGGTTAATAGTAACAAGGGATAATCGTTTAGAAATTCTTAAATATATTATAACTTAGTTGACTATAACCAAATTTAAATAGCATAACTATGAAAATTGTATTATTGAGTTTTGCTTTCATCCTGTTGGCAAGCATAACGCGAGCCCAGGAGTGTAAAGCATTTATCCCTTATGAGAAAGGTACTACAACAGAATTAACAAACTATGACAAGAAAGGGAAAGAGCTTGGTACTGTGCGGCAAGAGCTAATTGATGTTGTGCACAACGGCAATACTTCCTCGTATACAATGCATCAGGTTATTGAAGATGCAAAAGGTAAAAACGAGCCAATGGAAGCTAATTTGACATTTAAGTGTGTTGATGGGGTTTTTTATATGGATATGAGTGGCTATTTGGATCAGCAACAAATGAATGCCTATGAAGGCATGGAAGTTAAGGTGTCGATGAAAGAAATTGATATACCTGCAAGCTACCAAGTGGGGCAAAATTTAAAAGATGGATATGTTAAGGCGGATATTACAGGGTCGCCAATTCCTATGTCTTTTACTGTTAACGTGGTTAATCGTTTGGTTGAAGCTGAGGAAGAGCTTACAACACCTGCTGGTACTTTTAAATGTGTTAAAATCTCTCAGGAGGTTAATACAAAATCCATTATTAATATGACAATTAATACGGTTGAGTGGTATGCCGAAGGTGTTGGTGCTGTGCGTACCGAAACGTATAAGAAAGGCAAGCTGATGGGATATAGTGAGTTAACTAAGTTTACAAAGCCCTAATTAGCCCTATGAACTGATTATTGATCGGATGTGTTGAAAGATGCATCCAATTTTTTTATTTAAACTATCAGCTTTTTGAATACTTTTGTAAAAAAAATACATGGAATACACAAAGGTAGAAGTTCAGGTAATGCCTCCTAATCAGGTTGTTAATGAATTGGTGATTGCTCAAATGGGCGAACTTGGTTTCGATAGTTTTGAAGATGTAGAGACGGGTTTTAATGCCTATATTCCTAGTAAAGAATTTATTGCCGTTAATTTAGATGATATAGTTTGTCCTATAGAGGGTATTGAGCTAAGCTACAAAACGCAAATTATACCCGACGAAAATTGGAATCAGGTATGGGAAGATAATTTCTTTCAGCCAATTACTATAGGAAATGCTTGTGTAATACATAGTTCAAACCATCAGGTAGATAAAAAGTATCAATACGACATAGTTATTAACCCGCGTATGGCTTTTGGATCTGGTCATCACGAAACAACAGGTTTAATTGTTCAGCATATTCTTGATAACGAAATGCGTGATAAGAAAGTGTTGGATATGGGCTGTGGTACAGCTATTCTTGGTATGCTATGCGCCATGAAAGAAGCTAAGCATGTTACAGGTGTTGATATTGACGAATGGGCCTATAACAATGCTTTGGAAAATATTAAGCTTAATAATGTATCAACCATGGATGTGTTACTGGGCGGTGCTGAATTATTAAGTGCGATGAGTTTTGATTTGGTATTAGCCAATATTAACCGTAATATTTTGCTGAACGATATGGTCAAATATGTGCATGTTCTCAGGAAAGGCGGCACAATTGTATTTAGTGGATTTTATACCGAAGACATTTCAATTATTGATCAGGAAGCAAAGAAGCAAGGTTTAACGTTTTTATCTCAAAAAACAGATAACAATTGGGCGGCTGTTGCGTATATAAAGGCCGAGTAAGATAAATAAAAGACTCAACGCAATAGATTAACCTGAATTATATGCTAAAAAGATTACCGGCTTTTTTATTACTAATATGCTGTATTGGTATTGAATGTATTAATGCACAAAGCAAGTTTAGTGGCCAGCCTGAGTTATTTGTTAATGAAATGGAGGAGGTGTTTAAGGGTGGCACCGATAAGAAGGCAGCTAAAGAGTTTATTACTCAGTTGGAGGAGTTTTGGCTCTTGCAAAATGATGAATTAAAGGATGTAATGATGGAGACGTGTATTCAAATGGCACGTAAAAAAGCACGCCCATATCCCGATTATCACACCTATATTACTACCATTCAGTCTTTCGTAAATAGTGAGCATCCGCAAGCCAGTTTTAAGAATTGGCACAATGCTGTCAGCGATTTGTTGGTAAAGCCACGTTATGCCTTACGACACCTTAAGTCTTTTTTAGTCATTAGTAAAAATATGGTCGATAGTAAGGCCATATATACTACGCCTGCTCATAGTTGGTTTGCACACAATAGTAATTTAAGTTACGAATACACAGATAAGGTTTTGAGTGTTAATGTTGGCCAAGGTGATTTAGTTTGTGTATCAAAAAACGACAGTATCGTTGTTTATAATACTTCAGGAGTCTTGTATCCATTAGAAAAAAAGTGGGAGGGTACAAAAGGAAAAGTAACCTGGGAACGATCTGGTTTTGAGAGTTCAATGGTGTATGCTACATTTGGTAAGTATCAATTGCAAATGGATAAGTCAAGTTTTGAGCTTGATAGTGTTGATTTTTATAATCGTCATTATTTCGACTACCCTTTAAAAGGAACTTTAAGTCATAAGGTAATGCAAATAACATCAGCTGGCTCAACCATTTATCCCAAATTTGTTACGAGTGAGCAGCGCTTTAAAATTGATAAAATTCACCCTAATATTGATTATGAGGGTGGTTTTGCTCAAAATGGTGCCAAATTTTTGGGAGCTGGAACTCATGAAAACCCAGCCACAATCACAATTTCTCGTAACGACACCACTTTTATTACTGCCAAATCCTTATATTTTGCCTTGCGTAAAGATCAAATTCTTAGTAACGATACCGAGGTTTCCATTGTGATGAATAGAGGGTTTATTTATCACCCAGGCCTTATTTTTAAGTACATGGCTGACTTGGAGGAAATTCATTTAATACGTAATGGCGAGGGCTTAGCTCTAAGTCCGTACTTTAATACGTTTCATAACATTAGCATGGATGTGGAATTAATCAGGTGGAAATTGGGAGATCAATTTATTGATTTACGCATGCTAACAGGTGCGGCGCAAAATCAGGCCTTTTTTGAGTCATTAAGTTATTTTCGCGAAGAGTTTTATAACCGCTTGCAAGGGATGGATGCTATTCATCCGCTTCAAGGTTTAAGAAACTGCAGTAAATATTACGAAGGGCTACCTTTTACGGCTGTCGAATATGCCAAATACATGGGTTTTCCTTTAAGTCCTGTTCGTCAGCAGATTATTCAGTTGTCGTTTTATGGCTTTATAGGGTATAATGTTAATACCGACGAGATAACCATCCGACAGCGCTTAAGAGATTATCTTGATTTTAGACTTGGAAAAAAGGACTTTGATGTAATTCGCTTTACTTCATTAACAGAAAGTGAAACAGCCAACGCCCGTATCGACCTCCTGAATTTTGATTTGGATTTAAATGGCGTGGAAACCATATCTATATGTGATCATCAGAATGTCGTTTTCTTCCCTCGAAATAAAAAAATCATCCTGAAAGAGAACCGTAATTTTGTATTTAATGGAACCATTAATGCTGGTATGTTAACACTCTCTGGTGATGGTTTTAAGTTTTTGTACGATGATTTCAGAATTGATATGAGTAACATCGACTCACTTAAGATGAAGGTACAATCAGGTGAAAATGATTATTTTGGAATGCCTGTTCTTACCGATGTGGGAAATACTATTTCACAATTATCGGGCTACTTACAAATTGATGAACCAGATAATAAATCTGGTGCGAGAAGCAATCCGCAATATCCGGTAATTAATAGTAAAATTGCTTCGTATGTGTATTTTGACAATAAAGCCATTCAAGGAGGAGCCTACCATAAGGATGAATTCTTTTTTACGCTTGACCCATTTGAAATGGACAGTATAAACACCCTGAAGCGAAATAACTTTGACTTTAGTGGAGAGTTTGAGTCCAATATTTTCCCAACATTCCGTCAGAACCTGACCATACGACCTGATTTTTCCTTAGGTTTTAAACGTCAAACGCCCGAAAATGGATATCCGGTATACGGCGGAAAAGCCAACTTTACTAATACTATTGATATGAGTAATGCTGGCTTAAAAGGTAACGGAAAGCTTGAATATCAAACTAGTGTATCGCACTCAGAAGATTTTACTTTTTTACCAAATATGGTGAAAGGGCAGGTGCATGACTTTACGGTAGGCAAACAAGTTGATAGTCCGCAATATCCAGATGTAACATCGCAATATATTTATGTGGAGTACTTGCCTCAGCAAGAGCAATTTCATGCCACTAGCCAGGAAGAAAACTTTACAATGTACAATAAGGAAGCTCAATTACAAGGTAAGTTAAAAATAACACCTTATGGTATGACAGGAGGTGGTACTTTTTACATGAGTAGAGCAAATATCGTATCGAAAGACATTGATTTTGGCGACCACACAGTATTGGCCGATTCGTCAGATTTTAACTTGACTGGTGCTGAAGTTGAAGGGGTAAGCTTCTCTACAACCAACTTAATATCTAGTATTGATTTTGAAACGCGTCAAGGAACATTCCAGTCACGTAGTGGTGGTAGTAGGGTTGACTTTACCGAAAATAGGTACATTTCTTTCATTAGTGAGTTCTCATGGGATATGGATAAGAATGATATCTATATGGGAGCGAGAGGTTCAAAAGGTAACCGTTTTATATCTACCCATCGCCGACAAGATTCCTTATCGTTTTATGTGCCAATGGCAATGTATGATGTTGAAACGCAAACAATATTTGCTGAGGAAGTTAAAAACATAGAAGTGGGTGATGCCAATTTACTACTAAACGATGGTTTCGTAACTATTCGTGAAGATGCCGCTTTAGATCCTTTGGATAGTGTTCGAATTGTATTGGATAAAGATTCATTGGTAAAGCATAGCTTATACGATGCCCGTGTAAATGTAACGGGTAAATACGCCTATAAAGGTTATGGTAAATATGATTACTATAATGGAGATGGTAAATTACTAACCCTTAACATGCACAATATTGAGTATGGTAAAGATGAGATGACCATTGCCGAAAGTAAAATAGTACCAAAGGACATGTTTACTTTTGATTCTCATTTTGCTTATCAGGGTAAGGCCAAGCTTAGTGCCAAAGAGCAATTGTTATCCTTTGATGGTGGTGTTCAAATGCTACACCGTTGCTCAAGGGGGCCGCAAACATATATTCATTTTGAGGCACCTATAGATCCATCCAATGTAAAAATACCGATAGGAGAAGAGTTGCAAAATCATAAGTATGAGAATATTTATAAAGATTTCTTTATCACTAAAGACAGCACGCATGTATACTCGTCTTTTGTAGAGGATAGAAACGATTATAGCGATATACCAATGATTAATGCCCATGGTTATCTGGTATATAACGATGAAGAAAAGTCATTTGATATTGCTTCGGAAAGTAAGTTAGCTAATCCGGATTCAATAGGAAATCTAATGCGATTCTCAGAAGCGGCCTGTAATATTCAAGGACATGGAAATATTGATTTGGGTGTAGGACTCGATCAGGTAAAAACCAAGTTAAGTGGTTCCATCATTGATGACAGGGATAAGAAAAAAATACTTTTATCAAGCATGATGGGTATCGATTTCTTCTTTGTAAATGAAGCGCAAGATGTGCTATACAGTTCTATTATTCAGTCATCAGCTAAAACATCAAAACTAAGTAAGGAAACATTTGAAACTCGATTGGCTGAATGGCTTGGTAGCAAAGCTAAAGCAACTAAAGCAGAAGCTGAGCGTGGTAAAACAGGAGAAGGACAAGGGATTCCTCTTGAATTACAGCAAATGTTTTTGTTTAGTAATATAGATTTTGAATGGGATACTAAAAAACGTGCATTTGTTGCAGAAGGAACGGCAGATTTAGCCTATATAAAGCAATTTGTGGTGAATAGAGAGGTGGAAGTTTTAGCTGAAATTACACGTAAACGCAGCGGGAATTCAATAGAGATGTATTTGGAGTTTGACGCTGATACCTGGGTGTATTTCGTATACAAGAATAGTATGATGCAAACCTTTTCATCCAATAAAAACTACAATAGTATTGTGCAGGAGCTTAAACCAGAAGAGCGCAAGCAAAAAGTTAGTTTAGGTGAGAAAGGATATACATTTATCATGTCTCCTGAAAGCAAAAAGAAGAAGTTTGTAGCCAAATTTAAAAAGGCAAAAGAGGCTAAGGAGGCAGAAAAAGCTGTTGATGCGGTTGCTTCAGAAGCTGCTCAATAGGTTATATATTATAAAAAAAGCAGCGTATGATTGTTTGATGACATCATACGCTGCTTTGTTGTTTCATTTGGAATAATACCATTTCGATTATGAAATTAACACTCGGTATAATGCCGATCGATTAATGACAGTGTTATACGCAAAGCAAGTTTAACGCTAAGGTCATTAACTAATCGGTATAACTGTTTCAAGTGGTAAATATTTTTTGCAAAGTGCACTTGAAGGTTGGCAAAATGTACTTGAAGGCTGGCGAAATGCACTTAAAAGACGACAAAGTGTAGCGCATAGGGAGATTTGTGTACAGCATAGGCAGCAATGTGCACTTGAAAGGGAACAGAGCCTACTTGAAAGACAGCAAGGCCTACCTGATAGTCAGAAATACGTACTTGTAAGGGATCAATTGTATACTTGCCACTTGAATTAATAAAATATTCCAAATCATATCTGGATCGCATCTTGAAGTAAAGACGCACATCAAGATGCGATCCAGTGCAATAGGCCAGAGGCTTTGTTATACCAAATGAATAACAAAATGATTGATAAAGCATTTTGCTTATATCATGGATGCCGAAACAGAATCACAGATTGATCTTTTATCAATCGTTTTGATTCGGTGTTATTTGAAAGCGGCTCTTGTTATATTAATGACTTTTACTTTTGTGTTTGAACTCTAAGCGACAGAGAAAATACCATTTGCTTAGTTAAGCGAAGACTATCAGGTGCAAAGAATAAGTATTGCTGACTGAAGCAAAGCTTGTTGGTTGTAATAAAGGCCGTTTGCTTAGATAAGCAAACGGTGTTCGACGCAAAAAACAGACTTTACTCATCTAAGCAAAGCGTGTTTTCTGTAAAAAATGGCTATTGCTTACTTAAGTAAGGTCTGTTTTTTTCAAAAAGTGATATGTACAAAAAATACTATAACACAACTCTATTGTAACTATTCTAATTAGTTATTTTTTGATTCAAATATGGTTGGTTTGAATGTTAGCATTACCCACGCCCAGTTGTTTGCGGCATCGTTATTTGCAACATTCTTAACATCATAAAGACCGTCGCCTGCAAACATGTGCGAGTACCCAAAGTCTAATTGAACTTTTCCCTTGTGTGAGTATCCACAGAATAAGTCAAGCTCGGTACCCAAGCCTTGATTGCCAGTTGCAACTTCGCCATGGGCACTAAAAAAATGAAGTGCTGCATTAAACTTTACTTTACCCGGCTTCGCATTGGCTTTTACATAAATATCATGCAAACCTACATTGTCAATATGGTTTCCAACAAAGAAATAATCCATTAAACCATTGAATTTATGGTTAGTACCAAAAAATGGGTTGAATGAGTTGTTGTCATTTAGTTCTGACTGATCAGTACCGGATAATAATTCATAGCCACCACCAACATTGAATTTATCACCAAGAGGAGCCATAGCATCAACAGAAATATTCATCGCCGAAACATCTTTTCCAGCCACGTCTTCACCAAATTGGTAATAGAAATTACCTGCCAAATTAATGCCTGCTAATTTTGTTTTGATGTGTGTACCTGCTGTGCGCGTACAACGAACGCCCTGTTCTGTCATCTCAACATTCTCCCAATAAGGACGACCAACACTCATAAACAAGAAACTTGCTGAGTAGGAATCGCCTTTACGATTTAACCACAGGTACTGCATGCGTTTGTAATAATCATCGCCTACATAAATATTGCTATTTGTGTATGAGTTGTTATATGCCAAACCCAAATGTACATTAAAGTTACCTGTGTACTTAAAAACGGCTACATCGTGAGAGCGTGCTTGCTGAGCCCAGCCAACACTACCAAGCATTCTGTGATCATCATAAACTAACTGTTGCCGCCCTGCTTTTAATGAGAACTTTTGACTCATAAACCATTCAGCCCATGCTTGATGAAGGTAAGTGAAATTGCTGCCGTTCGATTTCTCAAGATCATATTTATTTAAAGTACCAGTTACTAGTTGTGGTTCGGCTCCCCAATTACGTACATCTTGCATTACAACACCAATGGCAAAAGCTTCGTTTTTGAAATCGAAATTTAAACGCGTACGCTGACTTGTGATTAATGAGCCGTCTGTAGCATCTGTAGCAGGTGTTTTAACACCGTGACTGTACTCTGTACGGGGACGTACTTCTGCAGATATTTTTACCTGAGCATACAAGGAACTGCTTGCCAGTAGTAGTACTGCAAGGAGTAATATGTTTTTAATCTTCATAATTTTTGATTTAGAATAAAAAAGCCCTAGCCAGTAATTATTAGGAGTATTGCACTGGCTAGAGCTTTATATACTGATATTATTTCATTGAAGTAGTATAACCAGCTTCACGCTGCTTAGCTTCTTCTTTCCATTTTGGAAGAAGTGTTTTTAAGAATTCATCTTTTTCAGCTTGAAGTTTTTCAACTGGTAATCCAATGTATTCCTGAGCTTTTGCTTTTGTAGAAATATCCGGATAAGGAACTTCTTCGTTATGACCCAGATCGGCCAATAAACGACTTAATTTTAAACGTCCTTCCTGAGCAACAGTAATACCTGTTGAAATAACTCGACCAGTTTCAACAGGCGAGTGGAATGATCCACCATGACTAGCTGCTGCATAATCCCAGCGCCACTGTGCATGACGAATATCCATTAAAATATCCTCCATTTGTTTTTCTGTAGCACCAAGATCCCAAGCTAATTTGGCTTCAACGTGTGCACGAACAACTAACTCTTCAAGCTTATCACGGTTTTCAATAATTCTGTCCTGACGCTCATATACGTCTTCAATCAAACTAGCCGTTTCTTCGCGGTGACAAACCTGACATGAATTAGCTACGTTGTTAAGTGGACTTTGAATGTGGTGATCGGTGAATTTTGTTCCGCCTTCGCTCTTATAAGGCATGTGACAATCGGCACAAGAAACACCGCGTTTAGCATGTACACCTGTAAGGTATACTTCGTAACCTGGGTGTTGCGCCTTAAGCATTGGCGCACGACTTAACTTATGTGTCCAGTCTGCAAAACCAATTTCATCGTAGTATTCTTCCATATCTTCAACTGACATACCTTTATCCCAAGGGAATGTTAGATATGGAGAACCAGGATTAGATTTTTTATCGAAATAATACTCAACATGGCACTGAGCACATACTAATGAACGCATTTCCTGATGAGAAGCATCGTTAATGTCTTTACCCATTCTTTCGAAAGCTTCAACCAAAGCAGGGCGTGTAATTTTCAGGTTCATTGTTTCTGAATCGTGACAGTCAGCACAACCAATGTTGTTCATAACTTCATGTCCCTTTTCGTCCCATTTACCTTTGTAAAACTCTGCTGGTCCCATTTCTTTCATTAAGCGAGGTACATCAGGACTTTTACAAGTCCAACATGTATTTGGCATCGGACTGTGTTCTTCTTCCGTTGGTGCACCAGTACGTAATGTTTTTTGAATATCTTCAATTGCATACATATGACCACGTCCTTGGTTGTAATCCTTTGCAAAGCCATAACCAGCCCAAAGTACAACCAATCGAGGGTCTACCTCCAACATATCAATCATGGCACTACCATTGTATTTACTAGCAAACGCAGTATCTTTGGTGTTCATGTATGACTGGTATTGTTTCGGAAAGTTCTGTCCCCAAACTTCGTTGCGAGGCTCCGTTGGAGCGTGTTTCACTTTTGGCGTATAGGCAAATACTGCTTCAGCTCTTCTCTCCATAACTGAAGATGCTAATAGTCCCAGTAAAAAAACAGCAACTATTGTTACCAAGAAAATTCCCCAGCCTAATAAGGGTTTGTCTTTTATTTGTTCACGAATAGGTTTCATATTATTCTTTGATTTAGGTTATTTACTATTTAAATCTTTAATCCAGTCGGGCAGAGGACTCTCTGGTACTGGTATGCGCGCGTCAGGCACACTTGATAAACTGTTAACACGACCATGAGGTGTTTCTCGATGACATTCCCAACAAAAACGATCATCAATATTTTGATGTACATCAGGAACTTGCGCTAACACTTTATCATTGGTAATTAATTGCGTGTGACAACGTACACAGTTTTGCTGAACAACATGTTGTCCCTCTTCTTTAATAAATATTACTTGTGGCTCGGCTCTTAATGTAAACATGGTTGCATGGCGCATACCATCCTTAGCCTTAAAGTAGTAGGTGTTAAAAACATTGTCGTGCGGTACATGACAATCATTACACGTAGCTGCTTCCCTATGGGCACTGTGGTTCCAAGTGGCATACTGCGGTCCCATAATGTGACAGTTAACGCATGTTTTTGGGTCATCGGACAAATAGGAATGTGCCCTTGAAACGTAAAATACGTAAAAGCCTAAACCCACAAACACACCAGCAGCCAATAAAACTGGAACTTTCCAATGCTCAGGAGGCTTGAGGAAATCAATTAGTTTTTTACTCATACAAGATTTAATTTAGATTAGTGATAGAAAGATAATTGTTTTCGCTGTTTTTTAACAAATATTCAGGCATTTAAATACTTATTAATACTTATTCTAAATAGCTAACAGATAAGGTCTTGTGATGCATAAAAGCCTGCACCTCATAAGAGAGATGCAGGATTTTAATATTATATTTTATAAGCTTAACAAGTTCTAATTAATCCACTTTGCGATATCTTCTTTTGGTGTGCTAATGCTACCAATACCAAAGGTATTGACTAAAATATTAGCCACATTTGGAGATAAAAATGCAGGTAATGTAGGTCCTAAGTTGATGTTTTTAACACCTAAGTGAAGTAATGCTAATAACACAATAACAGCCTTTTGCTCATACCATGCGATGTTATATACAATTGGTAAGTCATTAATATCATCTAGCTCAAATACTTCTTTTAGTTTAAGAGCAGTAACGGCTAAGCTGTATGAGTCATTACATTGTCCTGCATCCAATACGCGAGGAATACCACCAATATCGCCCAATGGCAATTTGTTGTAACGGTATTTTGCACATCCTGCAGTTAGGATTACTGTATCCTTTGGAAGTTCATTGGCAAAGTCTGTATAGTAGTTACGGTCATTCATACGACCATCACAACCTGCCATCACAACAAATTTCTTAATGGCACCACCTTTAACAGCCTCAACTACTTTGTCTGCTAACTGCAATACCTGATTGTGTGCAAAACCACCCACAATTTCGCCAGTTTCTATTTCAGTTGGTGCAGCGCATTTTTTTGCATGCTCAATAATAGCTGAGAAATCTTTTGGCTGACCGTTAACGCGATCTGGGAAGTGTGTGCATCCATCAAATCCTGATGCTCCTGTAGTGTATACACGTTCTTTGTAAGATGCTTTTGGAGGAACAATACAGTTAGTTGTAAATAATATAGGGCCGTTGAAAGATTCAAATTCAGTTGTTTGTTTCCACCAGGCACTACCGTAGTTTCCTACAAAGTTTTCGTATTTCTTAAATTTAGGATAATAATGAGCTGGTAACATTTCACTGTGAGTATATACATCAACACCAGTTCCTTGTGTTTGGTCCAACAGTTCTTCTAAATCCTTTAAGTCGTGTCCACTAATTAAGATGGCAGGGTTGTTTTTTACACCGATGTTAACTGATGTAATTTCAGGATTACCAAATGATTCTGTATTGGCTTTATCCAATAGTGCCATTACATCAACCCCAAATTTACCACACTCTAAAACTAAACCGACTAGTTCATCGGCAGAAATTGTTTCTGAAATTGTAGCAACTAAAGCTTTTTTAGCAAAGCTATAGATTTCTTCATTTTCATATCCAAGGTTCCAGGCGTGCTCACCATAAGCAGCCATACCTTTTAATCCATATGTTAATAGCTCTTTTAACGAACGAATATCTTCGTTTTCAATAGATAAAATACCTATCAATAAAGCCTTTGATTCCATTGCATTTTCATCAGCTGCTCTGTATGTGGCGCAGTCGTGAAGATCAGCACTTGTTCCCAGCTGAGACTTAATTTCATCTTGGATAGCATAACCTTCTTTGATTTTTGCGGCAATTTTATTGCGATCGAAGTTGGCATTAGTAATGGTAATAAACATCGAATCGATGATGTATTTATTAGCTTGAGCTTGCTCAATTCCTTTTTCGTCAGCTAACTGGCTTAACACCGCTACTCCTTTTGCTGTGTATAATAAAAGATCTTGCAAATTAGCCACATCTGAAGTTTTTCCACAAACTCCTTTAATTTCACAACCTGTTCCTTTGGCTGCTTCCTGACATTGGTAACAAAACATACTCATGATTATCGGTCTTTTAGTTATTGATTTAATTTGTGAAGAGTTAATTTAAAGAAGTGAGAAATGTCTTATGAGGTAAGTACCCCAGGTAATTGGACGGTTGAGACATTCCCCACTTCGCTACCTAACCCAATATTTTAATGGTATAAACGAAGCTTTAGGTTAAGGCAGAAGAACCTAAGTTTTTCTGCCTTATTTTCCCTTTACCCAATCTACACCCATTCCTCTTTAAGTATTTCACCTTCAATTGAAATCATTGCCAATTTTAAAGGTATTTTTCTACTGGCTTTTTCAACGGCCATTTTTGCTTGTTGTAATAAACCACCACAGCAAGGTACTTGCATAATAGCCACTGTCATCGTGTTGATTTTGGCCTGATCAATCATTTGAACCAATTTGTCAACGTACACCTCTTGATTACTGTCTAATTTAGGACACGCAATGCCAACGCTACGACCTTTTAAAAACTTGCTATGGAAATTACCCATTGCAAAAGCTACACAGTCGGCAGCCAGCACCATATCTGAATCTCTGAAATAAGGAGCCATTGGGTTTACCAAATGCATCTGCACTGGCCATTGCCTCAGTTCTGAAGCAGCATCGCCATTGTTATTTGAAACTTCTGGTGTTGATGTTGGGCGTTCAATTGATCGAGCGGCCGAGCCTGGGCATCCACCACCCACATGTCCTTGTTGCATAACTGATACTTTAGGTTTATGTACTTGACGAATAACATCATCTACTTTAAAGTTAAGTTGGCTTTCATTTTCCTTAAGCCAATTAACTGCTTGTTTCAAAAATGTAACTTCGTTATGTTCCTTTAAATGTTTTAAGTGAGCCACCACAGTATTGATACCTTTGTCAACCATAATTTCCATCACTTTAATTTCGTCGTATGGTTCTGCTTCACGTTTCTCTATCTCCATGGCATCTTGTGGGCAATGATTTAAACAGGCGCCTAATCCGTCGCACATAAGATCACTAATTAAACGAGCTTTACCATCAATAATTTGCAGGGCACCTTCGTGGCAAGAAGGAATACATACTCCACATCCATTACATTTATCTTCGTCTATTTTAACTACGTCTCTTATCATTGCTTTCTTGTTTTAATCTTTTTTACATTGGCAAATGTATATCGACTTTGCAATTGACGCTGTAACATATGTTACAAAATCAGAAATAATTTATAATTTGGTACAAAATTACTTAATACATGGAAGTACTAGCAAAATGCCCATTATTTAAAGGTATTGATAATGAGGGTATAAGTCAATTGTTAAATGAGATACCCTATCAGATAAAAAAATATGAAAAAGGGCACATGATAGCGCAAAGTGGTGAGGAGTGCCGTTCATTGATGATCATGTTAAAAGGAAGTGTAAAGGGGGAGATGATGGATTATTCGGGCAAAGCCATTAAAATTGAAGATATTGAACCACCAAAACCTTTAGCCATTGCCTTTTTGTTTGGCGAAAACAATTCTTGCCCTGTTAATATAGTTGCCAATAATTCTGTTGAGATACTGCATTTACCCAAAAAGTCAGTGATAGAATTAATGCAGATGAGTTCACATGTGCTTAAAAATATCATGAACATCATTTCGAGCAAGACACAGTTCTTATCGGATAAAATACGTTTTCTTTCTTTTCAAACAATCAGAGGGAAGATTGCACATTACTTATTACAATTGACTGGGCCTGTTAATGGTGAAATGATTTTAACAAAAAGTCAGGAGGAATTAGCTAATATGTTTGGCGTCACTCGGCCATCTTTAGGAAGAGCATTGCGTGACTTACACAATGAAAATATTATTGAAGCAAAGGGTAAAAGTGTGAAAATAATTAATCGTGAATTACTCGTTAAGCAATTAAAAAAGTAATATGAGTCATCGAACAAAGATGGTGGTATTGAGCTGCGAGCATGGGGGCAATGAGGTGCCAGAAAAGTACCGGAATTTGTTTAAAAATGCTGTTTCAGCTTTAAATTCTCATCGTGGATACGATATTGGAGCCAAGGAGTTGTTTGATTTGATGAATTTTGCCTACATAGCACATAGACAGTGTGCTACGACTAGTCGTTTGCTTGTGGACATAAATCGTTCGCTACATCGTCGCACCTTGTTTTCAGAGTTTACAAAGAACTTAGCAAAAGAGGAAAAGAAGCTGATATTGGAGAACTACTATTACGCTTTTCGCAAGCCTTTTGATTTGAAAATACAAAAGCTTTGGAGTCAGAATAAAACAGTTTTGCATCTTTCTGTTCATTCGTTTACCCCAATGCTCAATAATAAAATTCGACAGACTGATTTTGGCATTTTATATAACCCTGAGAGAAAAGAGGAGAAGCACTTTGCCAAACTGTGGAAAGACAAAATAAATGAAATACTTCCAGACTATCGGGTGCGATTCAATTACCCCTTTCGAGGAAAACCCGATGGTCATGTTCGTTATTTTAGGGATAGGGAGCAGGAGAAATACCTGGGCATTGAATTTGAGATGAATCAAAAATATGCACACGACCAAGTATTGCTGCAGAAAATAGCAAGATCCTTTAATCGGGCAGTGGAAGTTTGGATGACTGAGTCATAGTTATTGATGCATGATTATCTTTGCATTTCGGTTTCCATGAAAACTAATAATGATGGCTAAGATTAAATTAAACAAGAAATCTCTCATACGCTGGAAAATATACATCGATAGAGCAAGGATGTATATTGGTTATATTCAATTTTTAATGATTGGCTTTGTCTTTCTTCAATCATTTGAAGAGACCAATTGGGGAGCTTTGATTTTCGATAATTTATTATATTCTATCCCACTATTATTTATGCTTTTTATTGTGCTTCAGTTGGTGCTTGGACGCATTGATACAGTATTGGGTTTAAGGGAAGAGGAAATGAGGAATGCATCGACATCAAACCCTGTAATGAGAGAGTTGCTAACGAATATTCAGGACTTGAAATTAGAAGTCAAACAACTATCAGAACAAATTAAAGAAACTAAATAGTTACAATGAACGCAGAACAGATTTTTCATACCATTATCGGCATTTTAACAGCGCAGTTTATTTTCGATCAATGGCTCGATTACTTGAATCATAAAACCGTTAAGAGTAACATACCATCGGAATTAAAAGGTGTTTATGATGAAGAAAAATATAAAAAGCAACAAGAATATAAAAAAGCTAATTACAGCTTTGGTGTATTAAGCGAATGTGTAAGCTTTATTGCCATTGTATTAGTCTTGTTTTTAGGTGGGTTTGCATTTGTAAATGAGTTAAGTGCTGCAGTAAGTAGCAACAGCATTATTCAAGCCTTAATATTTTTTGTTATCATAGGGTTCGCTTCTTCCATCATGAGCCTGCCCTTTAGTATTTATGGAACCTTTGTTATTGAACAACGGTTTGGGTTTAATAAAACAACACCTAAAATATTTGCATTGGATTTATTAAAATCAATGCTATTATCGGTTTTAATTGGCGGGCCGCTAATGGCCTTGGTCATTTGGATTTATGGTATTGCGGGGGAGTATTTTTGGCTGTATGCCTGGTTGCTTATTAGTAGTTTTACTGTATTGATGACCATGTTTTACACTTCGCTAATTTTACCACTTTTTAACAAGCAAACGCCGCTTGAGGAGGGGGACTTAAGAAGTGCCATTGAAGCATTCTCCGTGAAAGCTGGTTTTAAGCTCGACAATGTTTTTGTAATGGATGGCTCAAAAAGAAGTACTAAGGCCAATGCTTTCTTTAGTGGTTTAGGAAGTCGCAAACGCATTGTTTTATACGATACCTTAATTAACGATTTAAACACCGATGAAATTGTAGCTGTTTTGGCCCATGAAATTGGTCACTATAAATTAAAGCACACCTTGTGGGGTACCATAACAGGCGTGTTGCAAATGGGCTTTGTGCTATTTATTTTTGGTTTAGTAGTTAACTCTCCATTGCTTTCAAATGCCTTGGGTGTTGAAGAGCCTAATTTTCATATTGGAATTTTGGTATTTGGTATGCTTTACTCTCCAATTTCTTTCGTTACAGGTATTTTCATGACTATTTTATCGCGTAAAAACGAATATGCAGCTGATGCCTATGCAAATAGTTTTGGCCTAGGAGAAGCGCTTATTAGTGGTTTAAAAACCATATCATCGAATGCCTTAAGCAATTTAACTCCTCATCGTTTGTATGTTTTCTTTCATTATTCACATCCTCCTTTATTGCAGAGGATAAGGGCTATTAATCAAAACTAAAAGTTGTAGGTAATGAATGTTGAAATTATAACAATTGGTAATGAACTGCTCATTGGTCAGGTCATCGATACCAATTCGGCCTGGATGGGGCAGGAATTAAATAAAGCTGGCTTTGATGTGTCTCGTATAACTTCAATTCAGGATACTGCCAGTGAAATATCATCGACATTGAATGAGGCTATGTTGCGGGCTGATATTATTCTATTAACAGGAGGATTGGGGCCAACCAAAGATGATATTACCAAAGAAACACTTGCAAAGCTATTTGACAGTGAGTTGGTTTTTAATCAGGAGGCTTACGATAACATGGCAAACTTTATTAAAGGGCGCGTAAAATCAATTAATAAATTAAATCGTGGACAGGCGTACATTCCAGCATGTTGCGAGCTTATTAATAATCCAGTTGGTACAGCTCCCGTTATGTGGTTTAATCAAAATGGAAAAATAATCGTTTCGATGCCTGGCGTTCCTGGAGAGATGAAAACTGCCATGAAAGATTCCATTATTCCACGTTTACAGGATAAGTTTGTAACTGGTCATATTTTACATAAAACAATTCAGGTTTTTAACATTCCTGAAGCGGTATTGGCCGAACAGCTTGAAGAATGGGAGAGTAGCATACCTGCTTTTATATCTTTAGCTTATTTGCCAGGACCAGGTAAAATACGCTTACGTTTATCAGCTAAAACAAACGATAAACAGTTGGCAATGCAGGCGTTTGAGCGTTTAACTCTTCAATTACATGAATTGATTGGTGCCCATATTTTTGCCGAAGAGGATCAGCCAACCCATGTATTAATTAGTGAAGTGTTCAAGTTATCAGGTAAAACCCTAGCTACAGCAGAAAGTTGTACAGGTGGCCTAATTAGCCATTTACTTACCAGTGTGCCTGGTAGTTCGGCCTATTTCAGAGGCGCAGTGGTGGCTTACGAGAATGAAATTAAAAAAGCTGTATTGGGTGTGCCATCTCAAAAACTAGAAGAACATGGCGCCGTTAGCCAAGAGGTGGTTGAGGCAATGGCTTTGGGAGTTAAAAAGCTGATGCAAACGAATTATGCCATTGCTACATCGGGTATTGCAGGACCAACTGGAGGAAGCGACGAAAAGCCTGTTGGAACAGTTTGGATTGCCATAGCTGGCGATTTTGGTGTCATCAGTAAAAAGTATAATTTTGGGCAGATAAGAGGGCGTAATATTCAGCGATCAGCCGACAGTGCATTAATTATGCTTTTACAGCAATTAAAGCATTAAAATACCTAAAGGAATTAGCTATAAAAAGGGCTAATTTGAGGTAAATTGCTATTAAAGTTGAAAAAAATGAAAAATCAACTGAATTATAGAAGCAAGTATTTGTATTATCCGAGAAAAATGCCTTATTTTGCGCTCTGTTTGAAAAATGTATCCGAAAAAAAACTGTTGAGCGATGTCAAGAGTATGTCAAATAACTGGTAAATCATTCATGGTGGGAAACAATGTTTCTCACTCAAAGAGAAGAACCAAGAGAAGATTCGATATCAATCTTTTCAAGAAGAAATTTTTCTTACCTGAGGAAGATCGTTGGGTAAATATTAGAGTATCTGCAGCAGGTTTGCGTATGATCAACAAAGTTGGTCTTGCAGCAGCCTTAAAAGGTGCTAAGGAAAAAGGATTTATTGCTAACTATTAATAAGGAGTAGAAATGGCAAAGAAAGCAAAAGGTAATCGCGTTCAGGTTATTTTGGAGTGCACTGAGCACAAAGAAAGCGGACAACCAGGAACAAGCCGATATATTACCATCAAAAACAGAAAAAATACTCCTGATCGTATGGAGTTAAAGAAGTATAATCCGATTTTGAAGCGTGTTACTTTACACCGCGAAATCAAATAAAACTGATTAACGATGGCAAAGAAAGCAGTAGCATCATTGCAAAAAGGTGAAGGTAAAGGTCACACTAAAGTGATTAAAATGGTTAAGTCTCCTAAAAGTGGAGCTTACACTTTCCGTGAAGAAATCGTTCCAAACGAAATGGCAAAAGATTATTTCAAGAAGTAATTTTTGAAATTCAAGATAACTAAGAAGCTTCCTTATTTTTAAGGGAGCTTTTTTGTTGTTATACAGTAGCTTATAAGACTCTTTTGTATACCAGTGAAAGTTTGTTGCTAATTCGCTTCCTTACTGTTTGCTTTTATACAGAGTCTTGTATCTTTTTTATATCTTTAAGCCCTTAAAAATTAATATACATGGGTTTATTCGGCAGCTTTACAAAAGCGAAGAAAGAAAGTCTGGATAAAGGACTGGCCAAAACAAAAGAGAGCGTATTAAAAAAGTTAACGCGTGCCGTTGTTGGTAAAACAAAGGTTGACGATGACGTGCTTGATGAATTGGAAGAAGTATTGATCACATCCGATGTGGGTGTTGATACTACTTTGAAGATTATTGAGCGCATAGAAGAGCGCGTTTCTCAAGATAAATTTCTGAGTACTTCAGAGCTGAACGATATTCTGCGTCAGGAAATTGCCAAATTACTAGCAGAAAACAAATCGGGCGATGAGAGTCAGTTTGAATTACCCAAAAGCGATCTTCCATATGTAATAATGGTTGTTGGTGTTAATGGTGTTGGTAAAACAACTACCATTGGTAAATTGGCTAACAAATTCAAACAAGCGGGTAAGAAGGTTGTGTTAGGAGCCGCTGATACCTTTCGTGCTGCCGCTATTGACCAATTAGTTGTTTGGTCTGAGCGCGTTGATGTTCCAATTGTGAAGCAAAGCATGGGATCAGATCCTGCTTCAGTGGCCTTTGATACACTAGAATCTGCCAGGAATCAGAATGCTGATGTTGTTATTATTGATACGGCTGGTCGTTTACATAACAAGGTAAACTTGATGAACGAGCTGACTAAGGTAAAGCGCGTGATGCAAAAGATTGTGCCTAATGCACCTAATGAGGTATTGTTAGTGTTAGACGGATCTACTGGTCAGAATGCTTTTGAGCAGGCTAAGCAATTTACCCTAGCAACCGAGGTTTCGTCATTGGCCATTACTAAGTTGGACGGAACAGCCAAAGGTGGTGTTGTAATTGGTGTTTCTGATCAATTTAGTATCCCTGTTAAATACATTGGTATTGGTGAAGGAGTTGATGATTTGCAGGTGTTTAACCGCGATGAATTTGTTGACTCTTTATTTAGATAAAATTAAAATTAAGCTGTTTTTGTAGGACAGCTTTTTTTGAGCGATATTAAAACATTAAAGTACTTAAATTAATAATATGTCTGTGCCAAAAGGAAAGAAAGTAGATGTTGTAACTCTTGGTTGTTCTAAGAATTTGGTGGATAGTGAGTTTCTTATTCGTCAGTTTAAAGCCAATGGGATTGAGGTAGCACATGATTCAGAATCACCCGATGGCGAGGTAGCCATTATTAATACCTGTGGTTTTATTGCCGATGCAAAGGAAGAGTCTATTGATACGATATTAGATTTTACCGAAGCTAAGAAGCGGGGTGATATTAAAAAGTTGTATGTCATGGGCTGCTTGTCGGAGCGTTACCCAGGTCAGCTTAAAAAAGAACTACCTGAAGTAGATAAGTTCTATGGTAAATTCGACTGGAAAGATATTGTGAGTGAGATAGGAGCTACTTATCGTCGCGATTTAATGAATGAGCGCTCGTTAACCACGCCTAATCATTATGCTTATTTAAAAATATCGGAAGGCTGTAACCGAACTTGTAGTTATTGTGCTATTCCGCTTATTACTGGTAAGCATGTGAGTCGTCCAATGGATGATTTACTGGATGAAGCAAAGCGCCTGCGCGATTCGGGAGTTAAAGAACTACAAGTTATTGCCCAGGATTTATCCTTTTATGGTTATGACTTATACAAGTCGTATAAACTACCTCACTTAGTGGATGAACTCGCTAAGATAGATGGTTTGGAATGGATCCGTTTGCATTACGCCTATCCAGCTGGTTTTCCTCTGGATGTATTAAAAGTGATGCACGATAATCCTAAAGTTTGTAATTACCTGGATATTGCTTTGCAGCACATTAGTGATCCGATGTTGGAAATTATGCGACGCAACGTACGTAAAAACCAAACGTATCGTTTGATTGAGGAAATGCGGACGCAGGTGCCAGATATTCACTTGCGCACCACTTTTATAACAGGTCATCCTGGAGAGACAGAAAAAGATTTTGCAGAGATGGAGCAATTTGTGAAAGATGCCCGTTTCGAACGCTTAGGTGTTTTCCCTTATTCTCATGAGGATGATACCTATGCCCATAAAAAATACCAGGATGACATACCTGAGGAAGTGAAGCAGGAGCGTGCAGATCGCATCATGGAAATTCAAAATGGTATTGCCAAGGAGCAAAATGCCGAGAAAGTAGGCAAGACCTTAAAAGTAGTTGTTGACCGGGAAGAGGGGGATTATTTTATTGGCCGTACAGAGTACGATTCTCCAGAAGTGGATCAGGAAGTGTTGATGCACAAAGATGATAACAAAGAGCTGACCATTGGGGATTTTTACCAGGTTGAAATAACAGATTCTGAAGACTATGATTTATTTGGAATAGCCAAGTAAAAGAATTTTAGTTTTACAATATTCGAAGCCTGCATTAAGAATTTAGTGCGGGCTTTTATTTATTAAGCTGCCTTGTAATCCTTAAAAATGATTTTGATGTGGCTTATAACCTTAAAATTAAGATTGATTACTAAGTTTAAACTCCTTAATCATTTCATTCACTGATTTATGAGGGCGCTTGCTAATTGTTAAAAAGTCCGATGCCACATCGTTTGCACCATTTCTAATGCCTTCATAAATTCCCCCAATAATGGTTCCTAAAAATTCGCCTAATGCAGTTTGCCTTTGCAGTATATAGGCATCAACAGGAATGTTTTTGAATGTCAATTTGGTGTTAAAGCCAAGATTAATGGCATCCGCCAACTCTTGTTGGGTTATTGGTACACCGCATAAATTGTATGTTTTACCCTGTAGTTCATCATTCATGAGTAAACGGGTATAAGCAAAGGCTAATTCCTGTCGTGATGTATATGCACACTTACCATCAGCCGCACAGTTTATTATAGCACCTTCTTGTTTGTAAATCTCAATGTATTCCAAATCTGGTTCAATGTAAATGCCATTTCGTCCAATGGCCCATTGCAAACCCGACTGTCGAATATCCTCTTCGGTTTGCCTGTTACTGGCAACAATAGCACTAAAAGCATTGCCTTTTTCAGCACCAATAATACTGGTATAAACAATTTTTTTCACAGCAGTATTTTTAGCAGCCTCAATAACATTACGGTGTTGCTCAATGCGTTTGTCAGGATGATCCATGCCTGAGACTAAAAGCACGGCATCAACATCTTTTAAGGCCAGATTAAAATCGGCTTGAACATTGTAGTCGCCCTTTCGTACTTCTACGCCAAGATGTTTAGCATTTTCGGCTGTGCGAGCAATACCTATAATATCCCTTGCATCCAATTCTTGCTTTAATTGATTGATGACTGCAGATCCAAGATTCCCGCTGGCTGACGTGACCGCTATTTTCATGGCTCGTTTCATATGATTATAATTTGCTTTCATTTGCCATATGGAACTCTCAAGTAAATTTTATCATCCTCCTGTGTGAAAATTTGGATAATCAAATTTACATGGTCGTTTCATATGATTATAATTTGCTTTCATTTGCCATATGGAACTCTCAAGTAAATTTTATCATCCCCCTGTGTGAAAATTTGGATAATCAAATTTACATGGTCGTTTCATGTGTTTAAATTTTGTTTTTTATTGCCACATGGAACTCGCCAAAATTAATCATGCTCCTGTGTGAGAAACTAATCTCATGGCTCGTTTCATATTACAAATATTTTATGCATCAATAACTGAGATATTTATATAAGATGCAATAGCTTTGGTAGGATAAAACAAGTGTTGTACCAATGTAAGTCACATTCATTTGGCACTTGAAGGTATAGCAATGCCAACTATAAGGTTAAAAATTGTAGGAAACCTCGTAAAAAGCCTCTTGAATTTTATACACAACAAGCATGATGAAAAGTAAATGGGCTTGTTCAGCCATTGTGTAAACGCTAAACAAGCCCAGGTAGCTTATCAATTAATTGGAATGTTTTTTATCCCAGTATGTCCTCTATTGTATTAATGCCATACACAGGAGGAATGCCAGACATGAACTTTGTTGTCAGGCTTTCGCTGTTCAAGAGTAATTTATCTCCGTCAATAATTTTTTCATTACGCAATTGTTGAGCCCAGTTGATGATGTCATCAATGGTGCGTACTTCCAAATCCAGTTGGTCGGCAATCCATTTGGCAATACACAAGCCATAATGAATATCGTCAGTGAAAAAACGATGATCCTTATCAATTACCCATTCTCCGCTCTCCAATTGAACGGTTGGAGGCTTTATAGCACCCAAAGTGCTGGAGCTGGTGAAAGATTCACGTATATCGGTATTAGCCGATTGATACGAAAGACGCTCAAGACTAAGGTAATCAAGCATAAATTGGAACTTGTGGTCAGGATACTTGCTTTTGATAGCTTCTCTTATTTTAGAGTAGTCATCATCCAAGGCCTGAAGAAGGTCGGCTGACTTTTGGTCATAATCGCGGTAAAAATAGGGGATATCTTCTTTGTTAGTCCACTGACCGCCATCCTTAAGAAACAAGCCATAGCAGCGCGATGGATGGATGATTTGGTTGTCGACAGATAGTGTTAAGGATAAGAAATTATCAGCTTGTTGAAATTGTCCTTTTTTCAACCAACGCTCACAAATATTGCTCAATAATAATTGGTTGAGCACAGGAAAACGGTTGGGTGGTGAAACGGCTACCACATTAACTTCCTTACATCCGTATGTAACACCTACTTTACCATATTCAATAATACGGCATATCCAAGGAATCAATCCAATGGCAAAACAAGTGATGTTATTCAAATTGTATTTTAGGGTAATTTCATCAACCATCCAGTTGAAACCTGCCTGACCATATATGGTACCTACAAACACCTCATTATTCTTATCTAAATGCGGAGCTAAAGCATCTAATGCAACCCGATATTTATTCACTGGCATGCATAATATAACAAAGTTTGCCTGCGGAATAACATCAGCGGGATCGTTGCTTATTGAGCTTAGGTTACCGCTGAACACCTCTTGCAATTCTCCATCAATGGACTGCAATTGGAGATCAATTTTAGACGACCACTCCTCGGGTCTTCGCGTTAATATATTGACTGTAAAGCCAGCGCCAGAGAGAAAGGGAATTAGAATATGAGCACTGCTGCCACCGCCTACAATGGTTACTACTTTTTTTTCTTGATTAGTCATGCCTCTGATTTATTGGTAAGATTTATACCTTAAAATGAATGTGTGAATACGTTTAAAAAGAATTGTTCACCTTTGGCTATCTGAGGCATTTTAGATTTGCGATGGGTTATGTTTGACCGAAAAGGCAAACAATAAGTGCAGGAATCTTCACAACCAAAATTAGTAAACCTTGCAATGCTATATTGCGTTTTGAGCGTGCTTAGCATTAGCACGAGTACAATGTACTTAAAATAATACAGACTATGCTATAAACTCGCACCAAGCTGTAATCAGCTTTTCTTCTGGAAAGCATTTATTTATCTGCTGTAAAAGAATGGATGACATCTATTATTTTCAAGATGCTAACATAGATGTCATCCGTTTATAGTTATCTAGTATTGTACTTGTTAATACCCATGAAGCTATGCTTAATTTCAGCAAGCTGCTCATCATTTCCCTCCTGAATTTTAGGAGGGGTCCCGCAGGCGCGGTGGTTAAGTCACTACCTCGTAATTCTCCTAGTATAAAAAGAAGAGTGCTTGGCATGATACATGAAGTATTGTAGATCTTTGCGTTATATCATACGAGTAATAATTTTATCCGTTTATGTTACTTGCTAACAGTTAACTTCATAAAATAGATGCTAAGGTCGGCATAGGGATGTTTCATTTGATGGTACTCTGTAAAACTAAGACTTTTGTATAGCAAATAAATTCTGGGATTGGTGGTTTCAATGTACACAGGCATGTTGGCACGCTCAACAAGTTTTAGAAAGTCGCTTTTAAGTTCATGTCTGGTTTGCCAGGTATATTGGCCCTTTTTTAGCCCTAATACAGCACCGTATAAACCTGTTTGAGGTCGGTGCTGGCGCTTGATCTTATTTAGCTTTATAAGCTGTACGCTTTTTTTTAAACCGATGACAAATAGAATGAGATAGATTTTTCTAAAAAGATTGATTAACGTAAAGCTGTGTGCCTTTAAGTTGTATAGGAGTAATACACCATTATTGTTGGAAGTAAGGTAAGCACCATTTTTATTTATAGCATCTTCAACCAATACCCGAAAAAAACAACTGAAATTCTTATGGTTGAGAGCAAACATCCAGTTAAGATTAGGAGCATCGGCATAGGCTTCTGCTAAAATTGCACTGGCGATTATGGCATCTTCTTTATTACTTATTAATTTCATTTTGCTGTCTCGTCACTTTGGCAGCAAGGTACAAATACTTATGCTGTTTTAATCTTTTAATAGTACTTGTCAATGCCTCCAAAGCCTTTAATCTGTTTATTTGCTTTTGTTTTATCAATGAAGTTTTTTAATCGCTTTTCAAATTCATCAGGCCTTTTTCTTGCACTATTTATGTAGGCAATTCGTATTCGTTTATAGGGCTCTGAAAAGTGTTCGAAGTTCCTCCAAACAGTTTCTTCCCGCTTTAAGCGATCTATTATGTCATCCGGAAAAATGAATTCTTGTTGTATTATTTCTTGAACTTCATTACTAATGGACGCATGGATGAGTTGGTTCTCAAAGAGCCACTTTAATCGTTCTATATTCGGCTGTGAGTAAGTTGACTTTGCTCTTCTTCTGCAAAAACGTTGAATGGATGTCTCTTCATTTAACGATTTAACGGTGCTATCGATCCAACCAAAACAAAGGGCTTCTTCAACAGCATCGTTATACAACAGACGTTTTTTACCCGTTTTCTTTAATGGATATTCCAGCCAAATATCATCTTCGGCCTCAAAATTAGTTTCAAGCCATTTTCTCCATTCGTTTCGCTTTGTAAAATACAGGGTGTTAATTGCATTCATTCTTGTGAATTATTCGTAAGGATAAGGTTCAAATTAGAGTTGGTATTTTGGCGGACAAACGTAGTAAATTACTACGGTTTATATTCAGTTCATTCGCCCTTAAACTAGCCAGTTTGCGAAAACTTGATAGGCTTTGTTTATTTTGCTTTGGGCTCTTTCAATTTGCTGTTCATTAGATTTAATCCATCAATATTTCGATTTAGTACAATTTGTACATCTTCGTTTTTAAGATGACCTAGAATGCCCCAGGGGCCATTATATCCTTGCTGCAGGAGCTGATTGATCATTTCAAATTCAGAATCGCCCTGACCGATTGGTAAAATTTCAGGGCCTTCCTTTTTTACCCCATTTAAATTGACATGGGATAAATAGGGTTTAATCTTTTTTACAATTGCAGGAAACTCATCGATGTACTCATGAGCATGATGAAAATTGTATACGATTGAGATGGAGTCGTGGTTTAGTTTTTCCAAAATTTCGACCTGATTAAACGGATTACCAAACCAACCACGATGATTGTAAAGGGCAAGTTTACATCCTACTTCATCCGCTTTGGATTTGATAAAGTCAATCATTTTAATTGATAATTCAATTGACTGCTCTTGATTAAGATCTTCAAAAAAATTATTGCTAAAACTTAACCATATAGTCGGCTTATTATCTATTTCGGCTAAGTTGCTCAGCAATTCCTGATTCATTGGACTCAATTTGCCAATGCTATCTCTTTTAGTATTTAACCGCAAAAAGATGGAGATGATTTCAATATTATTTTCTTTAGCGAGCTTGAATTCATCCTTCATAAAACTCAAATCTCCCTTTCCTTTTTCAAATCCATATTTTGTAAAACCCATTTGCTTTAACATGTCAATCCGCTGTTCTGGAGTCCTGTTTAAAGAATCAAAGCCGATTATACACCAGGGTGATACTTCATCAAT
The DNA here is from genome assembly GCF_007097485.1 of Carboxylicivirga sp. M1479. GTDB lineage: Bacteria > Bacteroidota > Bacteroidia > Bacteroidales > Marinilabiliaceae > Carboxylicivirga. The sequence continues at coordinate 56,312 of NZ_VKDE01000016.1, forward strand.
AGAGAAAAGAGCCTTGTTCTCTTTGTGAGTACAAGTACAAACGAATCCCATAAGAACTAGTATTGTAGCTAGTCTAAAGATGTTGTTCTTCAATCTATTATTTACTTTCATACACTGGGATTTCAAATGGTTTCAACATTAGCGATCGGTAGTAGTATGATACGCTTAAGTTGGCTTTCTTTTTATAGCCTACAAACAAAAATAAGTAATAATAAGGTCTTGGTCTAGTTATCATTGATAATAAAGACTAAATCAACCGCTTCTGTTCGTCATCATTGTAGAGGCTTAAATTGGCTCCTAAAACCTTATGTAACTAGGAAGCTATATAGGTATAAGTGAGAGTACAAGTAGTTTTGGTGAGGTTTTAATATGGACAAACGTTTGATCACACGCGGAAAATGTTTTTGAGTATCTATACTATTGTACCCTTGTACTTTACTTCCTTTTCCTAAATTTCTTTCGATACTCCTTATCCATTTTTTCGGTGGAATATTGCACGATTAAGCGTGCACACTGGTCTTTCCTTTTCAATAGAAAATCCTCAATATCTGCAGGGTGTTTTTTCCAAAGGCCACGTAATAATGTTCCAATGCCTTTTTGAACATATTCTGATTTATCGAGCATTAAAGGCTCTATTAATTCAAGTGAATCAATAGGGTTTAGGCATTTTGTTAATTTATCTAACTCAACAAGGGCGACAGGAATCGCTCTTCGCTGCCATTCAGAGCCAGAATCAATCCATGCTTTTAAGTCTTCAAACCCTATCACTTTATCGTGTAACATACCTGATAAAACCAGCATGCATAGCACATCTGTTGTTGCCCAATTATTAATGCCATAAGCAAACCAATTGCTCACCCTGTCAAATGTATGCTTTGAGAAATCGCTTCTACTTGCTGTTATAATACTAATAGCAACATGCTTTTCCTCAAAGCGCCCATTTTTCATTAGTTCATCGCCTAAATCAAGGTAGCTTTCAATGGTCATTTCGTCTTTCCATTGTTCCAACCAAATCTCAATTTGACCTTTAAATGCTTTATCATCTATGCCGTAACCATCGTAACCTTCCTTAAAATATTTCTGGTATTTTTTTATAATCTCAGGGTCGGAGTTTGCTTTACAGAAGTCCCTTATAGCTTTGGTTTTAGTATCTGTCATGGCATTTTTGTTTTCCGGTTAGATAGTTTATTATTAGGGCAAGTTATTTGTACTTCTTTACTATTCTTGATGAATACCAATTAACAAATTTCTCCTTATTCAATTTATAAATCCAAACAAAACCGCCCCAAATCAAAAGTTCAAATAAAAATAAAACCCCTTCAATTTTTCCCCAGTTTTCCTCGTCCATATATGTCAAGGGATTAAGAATCTCCATTGCAGGATTTAATATAAGAAAAATCAGATATGTTAATGATAATACAGGTAAAGCAAATATAAAAAGTGAAAAAATGATACCTGCATCTCTATTTGACTTTTTAATTATATTAGAAACAATTCCAGAATATTTTGTCTCAATAACAGCTTCATTTGCATCGTTAAACATTTCAATTAAAGCTGCGTTTTTCTCCTTTTCATCACTAATACTTCTAAGTCTTTTTTGAATGTCTTCAAAACTTGTTTGTTCAAGTAGGTTTGAAATTAAAGTGTCAGTATCATGATTCGCAGTATCTGTAGATTCAACCATTGCAGCAATCTTTTCAATGGTCTGAATATCCTCTTCGCTATAAGATTCTTTAAATACTTTTGACTTTAAAATAAACTTTTTGAATACTTTAATGTGCTCGTCAGTAACTTCCCCTACGCCATCTATAGTTCGAATTAATTCTGTAGGTAAAATACAAACACTCTTAATCGGAGAATCTCCATTCTCGGCAATATCATGGTCTATATTTAAGGTTTTAGCATCAGTTGTAATTAGCCAATGATTTATTTCGAAAGGATTGTAGTTATTACCACCTCTTAGATGCTCAATATGACAAATAATTCTAATTATATGTTTGATACGAGACTTCGATTTATCTGTAACTTGAAACTTTTCAAAAAGTTGACTAGACTTTGTTCTATCAACCTTTATTTTGTCTTCTATTTTAATATAATTGGTTGATGAGAAAATCCGCCTTAGCAACCCATTAATATTACTATAATAAAGTAGAAAGTCTTTTGCATTATTCACAACTCCTTGAGCCTTTAACCTATAAAATAGCTGAACTGTATCTGATTCTTTCGCAGGGATATATTTGGTTATAGATTTTATTATTTTTTCAGTCCTATTAATAATATTGGTTGAGTGTCCAATTATTTCTTTTATCCTAAACTGAGCTTCATTTAGAGTTTCCGAATGGACACAAAACTGAATACCGTCAATTTGTTTTAGAATATTTATCAAATGAATGGCTCTTTGTTCACGGAATTCGTTATCAAAACCAAGGAGTCTAAGAATAAATGAGCTGTCTAAATAATATACTTTTCCATTGAATGCTTTGTCTAATGTTTCTTTATGTTTAGGATTGTAATACAACGACAGAAAGTCAAACATTTTCAGTATGATAACCTTTAATATTTCATCAAACTCATCATCTGACTCAAGAATTAGTTCGTTATAGTATTGACAATCCTTTCTCGATAGTTTCTCGTGTTTACCATTAAATTTTAATTCGTCTTTTAGGTCAATTTCGTCTTTTACGGTTAGGATTTTCTTAAGAAATTCGATATTTCTTGAAAAAATAACCTCAAGTAGAATTTCTATGATATTATCAGACCTCTTTTTAGGATAACCTTTTGAGCCAAGAAATTTCACAACATATTTGTCTAAGAGAGTCAGATAGTCATTGTAATTGTTTAAAGTCTCATATACTTTAGGTTTAATTCTGAAGGCTTTATTGTAATCCCCTTCGACATCATATTCATCAAATACATCTGCATAATTTGAAAGATTCAAAGCTGTTTGAATTGATTCAGGATTGAAATTCAAATTCTGTTTTTCTATCAGAAGTTTTGATATTTCCATTAAAGAGGAATGTCCATTTTTATTCGTCAGGAAAAAGTCAACAATCAAACCGTAGATAACTCTATCACTTTGATTGGATGACATTTTTGAAAACAGAAAATATATCTTTTTATCTTTCATGTCAATGTTGTGTTGGTGGTCTGTGCTTAATTAGCCCTAACTAATTCATCTCTCCACCTCAATTCCCAATTGTTATACTATGTCTTTTACAAAACGTAGCGATACCTTATTGCTCATTATGCAAATCCCTTAAGAACCATGTTAAAAGGGGAGAGGTGACTTATTTCGGTTTAGCAGTTACTAAAATAGCTATTTTGGTATATTAAACATCATTATGTTGATAAAAACACCTTTTTTGTTCAACAAACATAAGTAGGTATAAATGCCATTGGATTGTCCTGCGCTACTTTTGTGTGAGCTGCACAGGGGTGATAGTCCCCTGCGGTGCTTTTTAGTGGCCCTGCGCCGTCTACTAATAGTCCAGCGCTCATTAGGCTTTGACCTGCGCCAGTATTTACTTGTCCTGCGGCTATTTGAGTGCACCCTGTGGAGGAATTGTTCTTTCAGCGCCAAATTAGGGTTAGTCTGCGTGTTGCCAAATGTAAAAGGGGCATGCCTAAGCATTCTTAGTGGCAGAATACCCCTTTTAAAGTTTATTTTTTATCCTCTGTTTTGCCTGTTATACTGGCTGGCATAACCTTTAACACGCTTGCTGTCGCGCCAAAATACAAACTTACCACAGGCACGTACTTCGTCTACCAGGGTTTTTAATTGGGTATACATGCGGTTACGAATGTCTAAATACTCATTACCACTATGTTTTTCACCATTGGAGCGTGCTCGCAGTAGTCCCATGTCATCCGACATGGTGGCCGCCTTATTCATATCCTCAATACTTATACCTGCCTTTTGAATCAGCTCCGGATTGTCTATCCCCAGCACCGATAAGTCACTCAGGTCTTGCACCATGTCGGCATCAGAGTTGCCTTCGTCTATTTCGGCCAATAGAGCCAGTAAGTTAGGATGCTTGCGAAAGGCGTATCGTAAGCCATGCAGTAATTGGTTTCGGAAATCGTAGGCAAGGGGGCTCTTGGTGGCCCATTCCTCCTCAGCCTCCTTCTGGCTTTTCTTTTCCTTCATCCATAAGGATTGGGCATGGTGTGTGGCGCCCGACCATATGTTAAGGTCGGTAATTATTGTTTCGGATAATCCGGCAGCAGCTAATTGGGCTAAGTCATGCGTGGCCCAAACAGCCAAATCTTCTGCTTCCTGACAATACACGCTAATGGGCATGTAAGGATACAATACTTGATCGTTGGCTAATGCTTTCGCCTCTTCCAGTTTTTGGGTGTAATCGTCCAAATGTGGCATAATTTATTAATTTTGAGTTGTTACTAGCAGGTACCAGTCTCTTTTGCATGCGTCTCGCCAAAGTTGCTTACAACAAGAGGCCTGGTTACCTGTTTTTTTGTCAATTTAAAACTAGCAACTGTTACTCAGATACAGATAGTCAGATTTTATTTTTGAATGAAATTTTGACGAGTGAATAAATGTTTATGCTTAGTAGAATAATTCTTCAGGTTAAGTGACGATTCTTTTAGATGAATGTATTAGGAAGTGTAAGTCTTTCTTTCCTATTAAATAAAATAATTGGATTGGGATAATAGGACTTTTGTCATGATTTGGTGAGTTTTTACCATAGCATCCAAAAACGGATGACATCTATATTTGCATAACGGGTACATAGATGCCATCCGTAAAAAGCCATATCGTGCTGGCATACTCATAAAAACGAGGTACAAAAAGCCATTTAAAGTATAAGCACTTTGCACTTACAGACCATAGTTCACAATCAATACTTTGCACTTTGTACAAGGCTATTCTTGTACCATCCTTTCAGGTTTTTTGGCATTGTTTGATACCTGCTTGTGAGTATAGCAAGGAGGTAATGTAATTTGAATAAGCGCAGATGCAATCTGTGCATCCTAGTCAATGACTATTGAATCCTGATTGGATTCAACTTTTCTTTTTTTACGCTTTGTCAATGATTTTCTTAAGGCCTTTACATGGAGGTGGATTATAAATTGCTTGAACGACACATTACGTTGGTAGGATACTTTACAATACCCAATTTGCCTGTATTATTTGTATTTTTTGTTAGGTTTTCGTGCATTGAATCATAAGGACAAAATACTTAACCAATAAGGGTATATGGCTAACCTCAAAGCATTAGTGAAGTAGCAATAGTAAGCCATTAATTAGATAATGCAAATTATTAGAGTACCTTTGCAAACGGATTACATATCTTTTGATATCAATCATTTACTATCATTTTTGTTGATGAGCTTCTAAAGCAATCTATCATCACATTGGCAGACTTCATACTTAGATAGTTGAGTTATCAGTAACCAGTCCAAGCATCAAAGTACTAAAAATTAGTGCGCCTAAGTGCTTTTAAAAGAGCGGTTATGTTTCTTTTTGATGACACCAATTTTAATAATGTATGAATAGTAATTCAGAAAATTATTATGGTGACAATCGTATTTCTACTGCGCTACTTCTTGCAGCTGGAACCGGTAGTCGTCTATTTCCACTAACAAAAAAATCCCCAAAGTGCCTAACACTAGTCAATGAAAAGTCAATCTTAGAACGGCTTGTAAGCAATCTCAAGAAACAAGGGTTTAAAAAGCTTATCATTGTTACGGGTCATGAAAAGGAGTGTATCATGGATTTTCTGGGAAGAAGATCTGGTAATCTATCCATTGAATATATACATAGTCCACTCTACAGAACTACAAATAACATTTATTCGCTTTGGATGGCTCGTGAAATCATTAATGAACCATTTGTATTATTTGAAAGTGATTTAGTTTTAAATACATCCTTGCTCAATGAAATGGTTTATCCTGATAGAATGGCTGTTGCTAAGATGCAACCGTGGCTCAATGGTACAACGGTAACACTGAACAAAAAGAATGAAATCATTCAATTTCAAAAAGGAACAACAGAAGCCTATTCTGATACCCGATATAAAACAGTTAATATCTACAGTTTTTCTCTTACATCGTGGCAAGCCATTGTCCGTAAACTAAATCAATATATTTCCGAAGGGAATGTGAATTGTTATTATGAGTCTGTTTTTGCCGAAATGATTGAAGATAAAAGTTTATCACTTGAATCTGTATCATTCGACCACAAGCCATGGTACGAAATTGATACTATTGACGATTTAGCTGAAGCTGAAAAACTCTTTCCAATAGTTAAGCATGAAAAAGAAAATTACGCAACAGTTATTGCATAGGTATCAATCAACAAAAATATGATGGGCGATAAATATAATACTCCAGAAGAAAAATACGAATACATCTCAAAGCAACATGGTGGCTATTATCGTCATGATTTTACTGACCATGCTTATTTATACAATCTTTATTTTCCGCCAAAGGCAGTATTTAAACACCTAAAGGAGAATATTGAAGATTTGGTTTTGAACTATCCTATGGCGCAAGATGCACTTGCCAGTCTGGTATCAAAAATTACCGATCAAGCAACAGAAAGAATTGTTGTTGGTAATGGTGCTGCAGAAATTATTAAGATACTATCCGGGCATTTAGCTAAAAAAATAATTGTTCCTGTACCTTCATTCAATGAATATGTTAATGCCGCACCTAAGGGTAGGGCAGTAGAGTTTCCACTCGAATTTCCATCTTTTCAGCTCGATGTAGATAAGTTTTCAGCAGAGGCTTTAAAAGAGGGAGCAGATATGGCAGTTGTTGTAACGCCTAACAATCCTACATCGCTGGTAGTGCCTAAAGCAGATTTAATACGGTTGGCACAAAAGCTTGAAAAACAGAATTGCATGCTTATTGTTGATGAATCATTTCTTGATTTTACCGACAATAAAGAACAGATAAGCCTGGAACAAGAAATTCACAAATATCCAAATATGGCCATACTCAAAAGCATGAGCAAAGCCTTTGGGATTTGCGGAATCCGAATAGGATACATGCTTACGGCTAATCTGGAATTTGCCAAAGCGGTTCGAAATGAAATTCATATTTGGAATATTAATGGATTTGCAGAAGAGTTTTTACGCATACTACCTCAGTATTTGAGTGAGTTTAAAGCTAGCTGTGAAATTGTTAAAAAAGACCGGGATATATTCTATAAAAATCTGTGTGCCATTGAAGGGATGACGGTTTATAAGCCCGATGCAAACTATATTTTCTGTCGCCTACCTGATGCAGCTTTGAGTGGACCAGAAGTAACCAAGCGCCTTTTTATAAAATACAATATTTACATAAAGGATAGCGGGGGAAAAACTCAACCCGATGCCGAGCGGTATATTCGTATTGCCAGCAGAACACAAGAAGAAAACAATAAACTTATTGCTGCACTAAAGGAGGTTATGTATGAATAGTATCAAACAAAAAAGTGTTTTTAACTTTGTTAAAGATTTGCCAAATATTTGTTCGCTTTTAGGTCTATTAAGTGCAGTAATAGGAATCTATTTTGCCATACAAGGGAATTTTCCGGCAGCAATTATTGGAGTTTTGTGGGCTGTGCTGTTCGATTGGTATGACGGTATTATTGCTCGAAAACTGAAAGGACGAACCAAGATTCAAGGAGAATTTGGTGCTCAGCTTGATTCAATGATTGATATTGTAAGCTTTGGTATCTTACCTGCCATCATACTTTTAAGTTATGGGAGTTATAATATTTGGTTTTTACCGGGTGCATTTATCATTATTGCATCTAGTGCTATTCGATTGACCTACTTTAATGTATATGGACTTATCGACAGCAAAACATACAAAGGATTCCCGCTCGACAATAATGTACTTATTCTTGCTTTTATCTTTTTGTTCGAAAGCTTATTTGAACATTCAACATTTGCCCTTATAATTTATTTAGCCCTAATGGTATTATCGGCTTTAAATTTATCCTCGATACCAACCCCGAAATTTGCAGGAAAATGGGTTTATGCATTGATAATATACGTTGTGACCTTGACCTTGTTTTTTAGTTGGATATTGTATAATAGAATTTGATATGTTATACCGTTAACTAATGAACATGCCTTTAGTGTATTCCTTTTTTTTAAGCCACGTTATTTATGTGCAGGCATATATACCAGGACACTATGAAATATAGATGGAATTACACAGGATCACTAGATATTCTTGTGGACAAAGAAATAAACAGTGTACTATCTAATCAATTGTTTTACAAAAAGGACAATTATCGTGATTCTTTCTTTGGGGTGATACAACAGAAAGTATAGAGAAATAATTAGTACAGTAAGCGTAAATCATTCACTGCCCTAGTGCCGGGCTAGCACATCCTTTTCAAAAAGGATGCAAAACCTGATTGAAAGAGGTGATTGCTACGCACCAGAGATGGATTTATTGCTTCATGCTAAAGGCTATCGCCTTGCAATTCCGCAACATCCACTCTTATCACTAGCTTTCAATCGTCCGAAACCTTGTTTCGATTGGGGCAGGTAGCTCAGCATGATGAATAAGCTCTGCTGGCTCATTATTTAATCGATTAATTAGTTTGTTACCCTTCACTTTGGGCTATCCACCTTGCCCCACTCGAAATGCAATTTCGAAAGTGCGGTGGCCTGTTCCATTGGCGGGCATGCGAAGGCGTGAATAATGATTAATTTAATTGAACATCAAAGGGGCTTGACCTACTTTAATTGTGAAATTGATTAATCATTAGAGCGGGTGGTAGTATCAATGGGACTAGCGTTTTGTTTCTTTTGAGCGATGCAAAAGAAAGGAAAACCATCTTACAAAACAGGGTATTTCGTTGCTTCCTTTCGTTACAAATTATTATTAATCCACAGAAATGTCCTATGATCCATTACACATCCTGTTCCATATCGGCCTCTTGAAAACGGATGACATCTATATAAGCATCACGCCAATATAGATGTCATCCGTCAATAGCCATACCTATCAATTACCATCATTAGATCGAAACCTAGTTTCGTGTGGGGAAAAGTTCGCCTGCTTTGAGTTGTTAGTTTCCTGACCTCAGCAACGCAGATGGGGTACCCACTTGATGATAAATCTTTTTTTAATGACAGCTGTTTGACCGCAGGGAGTTCTGTCATTTTAAGATTAGAATCAATAGTGGGTCATCGAGTGCTGCAGTCAATGATTTTTGCTTACTTTTCATCAAGGAAAAGATAAGAGCCGCTGCGGCTAGAGCAGAGATAAAATAAAATTTTCATTGCCCTTGTGCTGAGCTGGTTTCTCATTATTTAGAAATAACGAGGAGCAAAATTTATTTAAAATTTAAGCACTTTGCACATACAGACCATAATCCACAATCAATACTTTGCACTTTGCACAAGGCTATTCTTGTATCATCCTTTCAGGATTTTTTGGCTTGTTTGATTCCAGGTTTGGGTAACATCACAGAGGAGGTCTAACTTAAATAAGCGCAGATGCAATCTGTGCGTATTAGTCTGTAAGTATTGAATCCTGAATGGATTCAGCTTTTAAGGATTGTCTTGATAAAAAATACTTAAACCGACAAGACCATATCCATTTTAATGTCATGCGCTTCAACAGGCACGTGTTCCACCATTTGAAAATCAAAGGCCAAAGCAATTTTCTTAGCCGAAGGAATGCGCTTAAGAATACGGTCGTAGTAACCAGCACCACGTCCCATACGGTTGTTGTCGGTATCAAAAGCCACGCCTGGCACTACCACCATATCAATGCGCTGTTCATTGTCAATAGGCTCTCCGGCGGGCTCCAGTATGCCATATTTGTCGCCTGGCACCAAGGATTCTTCGCCCATGTATCGTACAATCTTTAAGTCATCGCCATTAATCACTGGCAAATAAATTTCCTTAGTGGTATACCATTTATTAACGAAGCTTTGCGTGGGCAGCTCATCGGGCATGGCCCAATACATTAATATGGCTTTGGCATTTTTAAATACCTCGCTTTTTTCAAGTAAGGCATGCACAGCAGCTCCTTGTTGCTGTTTATCCTGCTCGCTTACCTTAAGTTTTATAGCGCGTATCTGCTTGCGTAGAGCTTGCTTATCTTTCATCTTACTTTGGGTCTAAATTACCGTAAACATCCGTTCTCCTGTCTTTAAACGCATCGTTCTTTTGAGTGATGAATTTATCCTTGGCCAAATGTAGATCTATTTCGGTGCTTAAGACCTGACTTTTGTCGGTGTCGGCTCTTAAAAGTACTTCGCCATTTGGGTTGGCAAGTATCGATTGTCCTGTAAAAGTCAGTTGATCCTCGGTGCCAATACGATTGGCTGTGGCAATAAAACAACGGTTAACAAGGGCGTACGAAGGAACAACACTTTGGCAGTAGGGCAGTACTAAATTCGAAGGATGAGCAATTAGTTGAGCCCCTTGCAGAGCCAGTTTTCGCCATGCCTCTGGAAACATCCAGTCGAAACAAACCAGCATACCAATTTTTCCCCATGGCGTATCAAATACTGGTAGTTCTTTATTACCAGGTGTGAAAATATCCTTTTCATTTAAAAATAAGTGCAGCTTGCGGTACAGTCCTATTATACCATTGGGCCCAAGCAAAACTGATGAATTGTAAAGGCGTCTGTTCTCGCGCTCGCAAAATCCGCTTACAATCAAGGTGTTTTTAGCTTTGGCGAGAGCCAGCAATGCTTTTATAAAATTGCTATTATCCAATTCTTCCGATGCCCTGTAGGCCTCTTCAAAGCCATTAAAATTATACCCCGAATTGGACAGTTCGGGCAACACATACAAATCGCTATTGTTGGATTGTATTAATGCGCTGGTAGCATCTATATTTGCCTGAGGATCGTTTAGCTTTGGGGCATATTGCACAAGACTTATTCGCATGGCTTCGTTTTTTAGTGCATTATTCTTTTTAGGGTAATACTGCGCTTATGGTCTGTAACGAGCCTCACGCAATATCAGGTGGGCATCAGCATTATTGATCAAATCCATGAGCTCAACAGAGGGATTATTTTTCATGTATGACTCAATAATTTTATAAGCCACATATACAGCTGCTCTGCCTGGTGAATCCTGTCCTAAATAATAGGTAAACGGACTATCGCCCACATACTTTTGCATTACCATGCGCTCGGTATTATACAAGTGTTTTTGCTCCACCATACTAGCCCAAACGTCGGCTTCGTGCCCCTCGCACCATTTCATTTGTGCTGGGCTATAATCAAATAACAAGGTATCCTCAATGCTGGGAATCATCGATTTGATAAAGTATTGAATTTTACCTTGAGCAATCATTTTACTAATCACATCTTCGTTCTTCGTCTGAAATGTGAAATTGCCCATGGCCATGGCTTTCATTACATCGGGCACTAGCTTTTGCGGCACCATTTTACGACGCAGGTATTTGGGCGTGGACAGCCACTCGTAAAACTCACAGTCGGCACCCAGGTATTTTTCCACGCTTACCGATACCCAGCTGGAATCCATAGCGATGGACTCGTTAAAGTACGATGTATGCAGATAAACTTGTGGTATGGGGGCTTGTGGAAAGTAATATTTATAATGACGAAAGGCTTCGGTTAGTTCTTGATTTAGTTCCTGAGTATTACCAAATAGTTCTTTACATGCTTTGTAAACATCACGATTATCTTCATAGTTCAAAAAACTTAATAGTCGCTGAGGGTATTCGGGATGATGAGTGCTGCCCACTTTTATGATTTGTTGACTGTAAGGCTCTAAATAGCTTGGGTAGTTTAATTTCAGCTGGTCTATTGATTCAACAATACTTTTTTCATCCATCTCAAACACATCGATAAAAAAAGGCTGCACTTGCACTTCAATTTTTATATCGCTCACATCGGGCCCTGATGATCGTTTGTTACAGGCTACTACACTTACACATAAAACGCATAGATAAATCAGTGTTTTCTTCATCTTGTAATGGCTATTTTTTTTGTAAAAATACGAAAGCTTCGAAAATATGCAGTTCATGCCAAAAAAAAGTGGTTGAAATCCATGTTTTAATTATGTTTGTAGTCAAAATCAACCTCAATTTATAACAATGAAGCAAGTATCCTTACTCGTATTATTTTTGTCTTTGGTTATCATGTCTCATGCTCAGGAGGGTAAGCGCACTCGTTTGGCGTTCGTCTTTAGCCCACAATTATCCTGGTTAAATTCTGATTATAGTTCGGTTGATAACAATGGCAATTTATTTGGTTATAACTTTGGTCTTGTTTTAGATCGTTTTTTCGATAAAAACTATGCCTTTTCAACAGGCTTAACCATTAATACAACGGGCGGTAAGCTAAGCTACGATCCAGCTGTAAGAATGAACATTGGTGGCATCGAGCAGGAGCTAAGTGATGTTACCTATCGTTTAAAATATGTTGAAGTACCTCTTACATTGAAATTGGTTACCAATGAGTTCCACCGATCACGCTACTATGGGCAGTTTGGTTTGTACTCACAGTTTAATATTAAAACAGATGATGGTAATGGTAATAGTATGAGTAACGAAGTGAATTTTTACGACATGGGCATCCTTTTGGGAGGTGGCATGGAATATTCACTAGGTGGTGATACTTATTTAATGTTAGGTCTGCTATATGGTGGTGGTTTTATTGATGTAACCAGCGAAGTAGTTGATGTGACAGATCAGGTAGTGGACGACAAAACAACTCTCAACCGCTTAACTTTTCAGGTTGGAATAATCTTTTAGCAGTAATCAAAACTCATTATACTAATTGAGTAAATAGAACGGCAGCGATGAAAATTGTATTGGCACAACTCAACTTCCATATTGGCAACTTTACTTCAAATGCCAATAAAATGATTAAAAGTATTAACCAGGCAAAAGGGGAGGGCGCCGATTTGGTGGTGTTCTCAGAACTGGCTGTTTGTGGGTATCCACCGTATGACTTTTTAGAACGTAAGGAGTTTATACAACAATGTAGCGATGCCATACAGGACATAGCAAAGGAATGTAAGGGGATAGCTGCTATTGTAGGTGGCCCTGAGATAAATCCAGAGCCGCAGGGTAAAAACCTGTTTAATGCTGCTTACTTGTTGGAAGATGGACAAATAAAGCAAACCATTCGAAAAACATTATTGCCCAATTACGATGTGTTTGATGAGTACCGTTATTTTCAGCCCAACAGTGAATTTGAATTGATTACTATCAAGGGTAAAAAAATTGCTTTAACCATATGCGAAGATATTTGGGATGATCAGCCTGTAGCAAACGCCTTTGCGCGTGACAAGCTGTATACTCTATCGCCAATGGATAAGCTGATGCAGCAAGAGCCTGACTTGGCCATTAACATTGCAGCATCGCCATTCTCATATACCCAGGTAGATATACGTCGTGATATAGTGCGCAATAAAGCTCGTCAATACAAAATACCATTCATTTATGTGAACCAGGTGGGGGCTAATACTGAATTAATTTTTGATGGTAACAGCATGGCCGTTAATAGTCGCGGTGATATAACCCATCAAAGCAATGCTTTTCAAGAGGATCATGTTGTGGTGGATATGGCGGAATTGGAAGTGAAGAACACAGTGGCGCCAGAGGTAACGACACCTATTCAATTAATTTACGATGCTTTGGTTGTTGGTGTGCGCGATTATTTTGCCAAAATGGGCTTTACCAAGACAACTCTGGGGCTATCGGGAGGTATTGACTCTGCTGTAACGGTTGCCATTGCTGCCGAAGCACTGGGGAAAGAAAATGTGCGTGTATTGCTTTTGCCATCGCAGTATTCTTCTGATCACTCCATAAATGATGCTGTGGATCTGGCCAATAACCTGGGTATCGAATACAACATTGTACCAATTAAAGAAATATTCAACTCCTACAACTTTCTGATGAGCCCGATATTTGAGGGGACAGAATCGGATGTAACAGAGGAAAACATGCAAGCGCGCATTAGAGGTACCTTATTAATGGCGCTATCTAATAAGTTTGGTCACATACTTTTAAATACATCCAACAAAAGTGAGGCTGCCGTGGGTTATGGTACATTGTATGGCGATATGAACGGCGGTATTTCGGTATTGGGCGATGTGTACAAAACAGATGTGTTTAAACTGGCGCGTTATATCAACCGTCAGCAAGAAGTTATACCTGAAAATACCATTGTAAAGCCACCATCGGCCGAGTTAAGGCCCGACCAAAAAGACTCTGACTCATTGCCAGATTACGATGTGCTGGATGGTATCCTTTTCCGCTACATTGAGAAGAATATGTCGCCAGAAGAAATTATGAATGATGGTTTTGAAGAGGCCACCGTTAATAAGGCTGTGCGTTTGGTGAATATGAACGAGTATAAGCGTTTTCAAACAGCACCAACCTTGCGTATTTCAAGCAAAGCTTTTGGTATTGGACGACGCATGCCTTTAGTTGCCAAGTATTGATGCAGGCAGCATTGATTTTAAAGGAAATAGAAGTAATAAGTCAGCTTTTTTTATAAATTTGTATGTTATACAACATAGTTATATAGCACTTTTACAATGTCGGGAAAGAAAAATAACACACTTGTTGAGCCAACGATTAAAGATATTCCAAAGCTTTATAACATCCTAAGCGATGAAGAAAAAGCATATCTCATAGATAATCATTCAACAGTTTTTTACAAGAAAGGTGATATTATCTATCAGGAAGGCGAAAAGCCAACTGCACTCTTGTGTTTGGGCAAAGGGAAAGTGAAAATATATAAAGAAGGTGTTAGTAGGAGGGAGCAGATTGTTCGCATGGCTTCGGCACCTGATTTTATTGGCTACAGAGCCTTATTTGCTGAGGAGATGCACATCGCCAGTTCTGAAGTAATTGAACCGTGTACGATCTTTCAGGTACCAAAAAAAGTGATTTATAATCTAATGAAGACCAACCCGTCTTTATCCATGGCTTTTATCAAATCCTTCGCCAGTGAGTTGGGTTTTGCCCGTTATAGAACTGTTACATTAACGCAAAAACATATTCGTGGTCGTTTAGCCGAGAGCTTATGTGTGCTTAAAGACATCTATGGTTTTGAAGAGGATGAACAAACTCTAGCGGTGTATTTGTCGCGAGAAGATTTAGCTAACTTCTCGAACATGACTACTTCCAATGCAATTCGAACGCTCAGCTCTTTTGTTAATGAAAAGGTATTGGCAGTTAATGGGCGTGTCATTAAAATTCTAGATCCCGATATTCTACAACGTATTTCAAGGTTAGGCTAATACTTCATAAGCAAATTTAGCTTGTTTATTGATCGTCAATTATAGGACATTAGTACTAGGCGAATGCATTGATGTTAGGTAAGTATTTCCATGTTAGCAATCACATTGATGTATAATGTACGCTTTCTTCAGTGTAGTCTATTTTATTACAATTGGTATTATGCTACTTTTAGCAATAGTCCACAACATACTCTGTTCGCCTTTACATGCTAACTGCTCTGTACCATCTAGTGGTCTACTACGGCACAACCTCGCTGGGAGCGTAGTTGTACCGATGCAGGTACGATGCGGGTACGAAGAAGACCCGATGGAGAGACGACGAAGCATCGAAGAAGTACCGAAGAAAACTTGGAGTATACCTTATATAAGGCCAAACAACTTATATTAATCTTTACTCAACTTTATGCAAATCTACTAAGCAGTAATTTTCATCATAAAAAACTTCCCAGAACTTTCGAATTCATACGGTTGAAGCTTATTCGTGCTTCAACTACGCTGTTTAGGAGGTTGTACCGATGTAAAATTTTTTTTAGCACGAACGAGCATCATCAAGTAACTTAGACGTCAATATAGAGGGGTAACAGATGTCAATTTCTTTCTTTACTGATTGTGTTAAATTGAAGCCTAGACTTTGAACTTGTATCTGATACTGGTTATGCCCAATCACACCCAACAATTTGATACAAAAAAAGCCCCATAAAGGGGCTTAGTTATTTTTTCACGAAAGCATTACTTATGCCGGGTGAATTGCTTCAGTTGGGCAAACATCTGCACAAGTACCACAATCAGTACATGCTTCAGCATCAATTTTATAGATATCTCCTTCAGAGATAGCATCAACTGGACATTCATCAGGGCAAGTACCACATGCGATGCAGTCTTCATTAATTACGTAAGCCATTTTTTTTTCTTTATTGGTTATTATTACGATGTAAAATTATCTGCTTTTTTAATTAAAAAAAAGTATTCTATTGGAAAGTATTTTATTTTGAAAGGTTATAAATAAGGCAATAAGGTCTTTTATTATTCAATCATCTGTAAAACAGCCGTTTTTAAAGGTGTGCAGGGGTGTTTGTATTAATCACAAGTCATAAATTTAAACGCCAGATAGGCCAATACACCCGCTGCTGTCTCTAAAGAATCCTCGTTTAGGTTGAATTGTGGCGTATGTAAACTGCCTGTTTCGCCTTTTTCTTGTGCTACACCAAAGCGATAGAAGCTACAAGGATACTTCTGTGAATAATAGCCAAAATCTTCTGCTGTCATTCTAATATCCATTATTTCGGTTTGTTCAGCACCAATAAATTCATTTGAAAAACGGATGGCTTTGTCGGTTACTACTTCGTTGTTATGTACTACGGGGTAACCATCTTTAATGTCAATTTCACACTCGGCACCCATGGCCTTGGCAGTATTGTTTGCTATTTCTCTAATCTTATCTTTAATAATAGCGCGCCATTCTTCATTCATGGTACGTAAGGTGCCTGCTATTTCCACCACTTCAGGAATAATGTTAGTAGCACCGTTAGCTATAACTTTACCAAATGATAAAACAGTAGGTATTTGAGCAGGTACAATGCGACTTACCACCTGTTGCAGAGCTACAATAATATGAGAGGCAATCAGTACGTTGTCGGTTAAGGCGTGTGGCATGGCAGCATGTCCTCCTTTTCCTTTAACTGTAATGTATACTTCATCGCCCGACGCCATGTACATACCACTTTTAAACCCAACATGCCCTGTTGCCATACTAGGCAATACATGCTGCCCAAGAATTACTTCAGGTTCATAGCCTTTAAAACAGTCTTCTTCCATCATCAGCTTTGCGCCACCTGGAAAAACCTCCTCAGCTGGTTGGAATAATAATAGAATTGTACCTTCCCATTCTTCTTTAATCTCAGTAAGCACCATGGCTGCACCCAATAAAGCCGCAGTGTGCGCATCATGTCCGCAGGCATGCATCACACCCTCGTTGCGTGATGTAAATTCAAGTTCGCTAGCCTCCTTAATTGGTAAAGCATCCATGTCGGCACGCAGTACAATGGTTCTCTTATCAGGGTTCTTACCCTTTAAATAAGCCATTATGCCTGTTTTAACATAGCCAGCCTGATACGGAATACCCATAGAGTCCAATTGCTTTTGAATATAAGCTGATGTTTGATGCTCTTCAAACGACAATTCTGGATTTTGATGCAGATGTCTTCGAATATCTATTATTTGTTGCAGGTAGTTTTGAGTCAGTTCCTTAATGCGCGCTTTCATGCTAAAGTATCTTAGGTGTAATTTAAAATTACACGACATTTGTTAATTTTTTAAACTATCGTTACAAAGATAACACTTCTTTATTGCTCGCATAAATAAAACAGTAATCAAATACTTTTATTCTAACTCTAAAACAAAGTCTTTAGGAAACAATGTTAGGGTGGTGCCATCAGGTTGTTTTACAGTGATATTTAATTGACTGTGCCCTGTTGTTTGAAAATACAGCAAATCAAATGGATACAAGCCCTTTTTTAGGGCAATCGCACCAAATTCCGTCTTTTTACCGTGGATGCCATCATTATTCACAACCAGTTGCTCATTTAAATACATGGCACTGCCATCATCTGAACTCAAGGCAAATTCATAAATTCCCTTTTGCTTAGCTTCGAAATAGCCATTGAATGCCAGCCCAAAACTTTCGCGATGAATGGTGTCTGGAATGAAGAGATTCTGCAGAGTTCCCTGGTTTTGTGCACTGGAATTTTGAATTTCTTTCACTGTTTTAAAGCGTCCTTTATACAGCAAATAGTCTAAGCCATGTGTTTTCGCTTCATTATTTAGAGGTTTTGCGTACTCAAGTTTATTCAAAGCTACAATGGTGGTTTTGCTTATGTCTCCCGTTGCCTTATCGATAGTAATGGCCTTGATGGTACCAGGCTTATTCACAGAAATTGGGCTAGTGTATAATTCGGAAGTTAGTGTAGGTTCCGAGCCATCTGTGGTATAACGTGTATCATATTTATTGGAGATATTAACAAAGCTTAAGTTTGTTGGCGTAATAAAGTTTAGCTGTTCGTTTTTAACCACGGGCTTAGGTGTTTCGTAAAAATAATTGGCTCCCAACAAATCCAAGCGCGCCAAATGCGATTCTAATTTGCGATTGAAGCAAGCCCAATCCTTCTTATCAATAGACGACCAACTGTTTTCTGCAAAGGCAATTAATCGAGGATATATCATCATCTCTACATGTGCCTCATTGGGCATATATTCTGTCCAGCAATTGGCTTGCATGCCAATTACTGAAGCCTTCTCGTCAGGCGAAAATACATCAGCTAATGGGTTATAAGCATATACATCCCTCATTGGTGTGTAGCCACCAATGGCCAAAGGATGGTTTTGAGGATCAGCCTGATAGTGGTCGAAGTACAAGTGGTTATTTGATGCTTTTACAATTTTATTATTGTTCGCAATTGATTCATGAATACGGGCATCATCATTCCAAACAACCACACAAGCATTCTTTAAGCTTGTATTGTGCATTATTTCATCCCAACCTGCCATGCGCTTCCCAAACTTCTCTGCGATGGTTTGCACACGTTTTATAAAGTAAAGTTCCAGTTGCTGTTCATTCTTCAGGTTTTCCGATTGAATGCGTTGTTGACAATGCTTGCATTCGCGCCAACGAATTTTAGAGCATTCATCACCTCCAATGTGGATGTATTCACTTGGGAATAAATTAGCTACTTCCCCAAGAATGTCTTCTATGATACGGTAAGTACTTTCTTTACCTGGACATATTACATCATCGAAACCACCCCAGTTAGTCGCTACTTCATAGGGTCCTCCGGTGCACCCCAATTGCGGGTAGGCAGCCAAGGCTGCTAGGGAATGAGCAGGAAGTTCAATTTCAGGGATCACAGTTATGTGCCGAGCTTTGGCATAGGCAATGATGTCGCGAACATCTTCCTGAGTATAAAAACCAGAATGTACCTTATTATCATACTGAAAAGGAGGGTTGGCTCCATGGCCTATTAATGTTTTGGCGCGTTTTGAGCCAATACTTGTTAAACGAGGGTATTTTTTTATTTCTAATCGCCAACCCTGATCATCGCTTAAATGCCAATGAAAAACATTGATTTTGTACAAGGCCAGTATATCCAGTTGTTTTTTTATGAAGTCAACAGGATAAAAATGCCGAGCTACATCTAAATTAAATCCTCGGTACTCAAATTGCGGAGAATCTTTTATTTCCAATGCAGGAATTAGCAAATTATTTATCTGTGTTATTTTTTGGTTATCGACATCAACAGGTAACAATTGTCGTAAAGATTGAATGGCATAAAAAAGTCCTGTACAGCTGTTTGCCTTTATATGAACATGACTTTCACTAACCTGCAATTGGTAAGCTTCTTTATGGGGTATTTTTGGAGAAACTTGAAATAAAATATAGTTGTCTGGGGGAGTTTTATCGTTTACTTGTAGTGCATCGCCCAAGATTGGGCTTAGATAATTATTAAAATTTTCAATGGTAGTCAATACTTCCTTGTCAAGCCCCTTATAAATTAGCTGAGTGTTGGTGTTTAGATGAAATTTACCATCGCTCATTTGAATTGATAAGGGCTCCGGAATAATGTTTAAATCTGGATGATGAATGACTTCTGTATCATCACAACCATACATTATAATCGAGCAAAGAAACAAGAGTAATAATTTGGATTTATTCATTGCAACTTTTTATCTGGCATTTAAGTTATTTATTAAGCAATTATTGGTAAAACATAAGCAGGGGCTTATCCTAATTCAATAAAAACTCATATAATTGACCTTTAGAAAGTAAATATGTGCGAAACAAAAATACTTTTTTTTACTTCATAAGCTAGAAAAAGAAAACCGAAACGGAATAAAACAATTCGCTATTAAAAGTCTTTCTATAAAAGAGGCAAATTATATAATCAACGGAGTATTTTTATTTAAAGATTAATAATGGGGGATCATCATCATCACGACCTAAAAGGCAGAAGCCTGATCATCACAATTTTACTTAATATTGCCATCACAATTGTGCAGCTTGTTGGTGCTTTTATCAGCAATAGCTTATCTCTGTTAACCGATGCTTTGCACAACTTCTCTGATGTTATGGCTTTGGTCATTAGTTATATAGCCAACAAACTGTCAAAAAGAGATTATTCGCCAGAAAAATCATTCGGTTACAAAAGAGCAGAGATACTAGCTGCATTTTTTAATGCTACCACCTTATTGCTAATTTCAGCCTATCTTATTTACGAAGCCCTTGAGCGACTGATGACTCAACAGGATCAAGCAATTAATGGGCTCATGGTAACCTATTTGGCTGTATTTAGCATTTTAGCCAATGGCGTTAGTGTTTTGGTGGTAAAAAAACATGCACATAATAACATGAATATGCGTTCGGCCTACCTTCATCTGTTTTCTGATATGCTGTCTTCCATAGCAGTAATGATAGGAGGTTTACTTATGTACTACTACCAACTCAATTGGATAGATGCCATACTGTCGGTATTGATTGCTATTTATTTAATAAGTGCCAGTTGGAAGCTGGTTATTAAAACATTAAGGGTGCTAATGCAATTTACACCTGCCTCAGTTGATATTGTTGATCTTGCTGAAAAGGTGGCAGTTATTAAGGGTGTTGATAATATTCATCACGTTCATGTTTGGCAATTAAACGATGATGAGTTGCACCTCGAAGCTCATATTGATGTAAGTACGAATATGAGTGTTGAAGAAGCGAATGAGTTAATTAAGATCATTAATAAACTGCTTAAAACAGAGTTTGGAATAAGTCATACAACATTGCAACCCGAGTATAAAGTGGATGATAATAAAGGCTTGATTGTGAATGCAACAAACAATCCATAATCATATTTACTTGTTAAAAGGTGATGGCATAGTCCTGTATCATTATAATTATTTATAAATTTGTGAGGCTTAATTAAAAAATCTTGTAACTAATCGTGTTACATACGTAAGTATAGTATAAGGTTTTAGAAGTCAATTCGTATATCAATTAAACTTAACTTAGTAATGAAGAGGTTAATATTTTTATCGATGTGTTTTTGTATTGCTGGTTTTGCAATGCAGGCACAGCATGCTAAACCCAATCTGTCTTTTGAAAAAGTAATACACAATTTTGGTGAGGTAAAGGAAGATGGCGGAACTAAAACCTACGAGTTCAAATTCAAAAATAATGGCGGCCAGCCTTTAGTTGTTCATAATGTAAAGGCTTCGTGTGGTTGTACTACACCGCAATGGACACGCCAACCAATTCCTCCAGGTGGTTCAGGATATGTAAGAGCTATTTTTGACCCTCGCAACCGACCAGGTAACTTTAATAAGACCATCACTGTTTCATCCAATGCACAAAATGCCACCATTATTTTGCGTATTAATGGTAAGGTATTGCCCCGTGAAATGACCATGGAAGATATTTACCCTCGCAACATGGGGTCCATCAGGTTAGAGACATCTCACTTGGCCTTTACCAGTATGACACCTAATAAAAAGAAAGAGGAAAGTATTAAATTCATAAGCACATCAGACAAAGCAGTTAAGTTAAGCTTTTTAAATGTGCCAAAACACATCACCATTAAATGTATTCCAGAACTTGTACAACCTGGTAAAGCGGGCATTATAACGGCAACTTATGATGCAAAAGTGAAAAATGACTGGGGATTTGTGACCGATAACATTTTTGTTATTTTTGATGATGTACGTAACTACAGCAATCGTTTAACTGTGAGTGCATCCATTCAGGAGGATTTTGCATCTTGGGATGAAGAGAAACTAAAAAATGCACCTGTTACAACCATCGAAGAAAAAAACTGGAACTTTGGTGAGATAAAGCAGGGTGATGTTGTTAAGCATGAGTTTAAAGTAAAAAACACAGGCAAAAGTCAATTGATTATCCGTAAAGTGAAAGCTTCGTGTGGTTGTACAGCTATTAGACCTAACAAAACAGTGTTAGCACCGGGTGAAACAACATTGGTGGCTGCAGAGTTTAATTCAAAAGGCAAAGCTGGACGCCAAACTAAGACCGTTAGGATTGTTACTAACGATCCGAAAACAACAACGCATACCCTTATGATTACGGGTAATGTAACAATTAACTAAGATATTATTAGCTAGGGAAACCGGAGAGTTGGCATTGCTTACTCTCCTTTTCTATATATTTAAGGAAGTAGCATGGCCACGAATGATGATCATCATCACATTGAAAATGATCCAAACTATAAAGGATTAAAAGTTAACAAAGGAGTGGAGAGTGCTCCATCGATTAACCCCAACGCCAGTCAACGAATCATTAAGCGTAAGAAACAGCTTTCGGTAGATGATTATGTGAACGGTATATTAAATGGCAATATTACCATTTTGAGTCGCGCCGTTACTATGGTGGAGAGTGCCAAGCCAGAGCATCAGGATATAGCGCAACAGATTATAGAGCGCTGCCTGCCGCATTCGGGAAAAAGCATACGTTTGGGTATTACAGGCGTTCCTGGAGCTGGTAAAAGTACCTTTATTGAGTCAATGGGAATGCACATTATTAAAAATGGTGGTAAACTGGCTGTTCTGGCCATTGATCCGTCCAGTGAGCGTTCAAAAGGAAGTATACTAGGGGATAAAACTCGCATGGAAAAGCTGTCGGGTGAGAATAATGCGTATATTCGACCTTCGCCATCAGCCGGCTCATTGGGTGGTGTGGCACGCAAAACACGCGAAACCATTATATTATGCGAAGCTGCTGGTTTTGATACCATTTTTATTGAAACAGTAGGAGTGGGGCAATCGGAAACAGCCGTTCATTCCATGGTTGATTTTTTCCTATTATTAATGTTGGCAGGTGCTGGCGACGAATTACAGGGAATCAAACGGGGCATAATGGAAATGGCTGATGCCATAACGATTAATAAAGCCGATGGAGAAAATGTGCAAAGAGCTAAGCTGGCCCAAGCAGAGTATCGTAGTGCCTTGCATCTGTTTCCACCTACTAAATCAGGTTGGAAGCCAGAAGTGAAAACATGTTCATCGTTGTATCATCAGGATGTGGATAAGATTTGGGACATGGTTTTAAACTACGTTAAACTAACCAAGGAGAACGGATATTATAACGATAACCGTCGTTCTCAGGCCAAATACTGGATGTATGAAAGTATAAACGAGCAGTTGAAAAATAATTTCTATCATCATCCGTTAGTTAAGGAAGCTCTAACCGTTAATGAGCAACAGGTTTTGAATGATGAAAAAAGTTCATTTATGGCTGCTAAGGACCTGCTTGATAATTATTTTGAGAATATTAAATAGTAATAATACACTTGCCCACCGGGCATTTAATTTTAGACACATGAAACAAGCCATGAGAATAGCTTCTCACACAGGAGTATGATTGATTTTGGCGAGTTCCATGTGACAATAATAAAAAAAATAGAAACACATGAAAAAAGTTTTGTTAGCCATCTTTGGTGTTGCAATGTTGGTTGCTTGTCAGCCAAAATCTTATGAAATTACAGGAACACTCGAAGGTGCTACATCTGAAAGAGTTATTCTAAAGAAAATTAGAAAAGGACAGCCTGTAGATATCGATACCACAGAAATGGTAAACGGTATATTTACTTTTACTGGTAGCGTTGATGCTCCTGAATTATTCTTTGTAAGCGTTGATGGTAAACCTCAGCCTGCCGTATTTTTTGCTTCTAATAGCAAGATTGCTATTACTGGTGATGTAGAAAAATTGTCGGACGTAGAAGTAACAGGATCTGAATTAACAGATATTCTAACGTCTTTTAACGATGGTGTTCCAGGACAAGAGCGCAGTCAGCAACTACAGCAAGAGTATCAAATGGCTTATATGAGCCAGGATAAAGACAAGCAAAAGTTAGTTGAGGAAGAGATGCAGTCGATTATGGAAGATCAGCGCGCTTACTTCAAAAAGTTTGTTGATGATAACGCTAACAACGAATGTGGTTTGTTTTTAGCTATGAACATGGCTCAATCTATGGATTTAGAGCAGTTACGTGAGCTTATTGCTAAATTTGAAACGAACTACCCTGAGCATGTTTATTTTCAGGAGATGAAAGATTTCTTAGCTCCTTTAGAGGAGTATGAAACAGCACAAGCTGCTACAGCTGAAGGTGCAATGGCTCCTGACTTCACACTTCCTGGTGTTGATGGTTCAGATGTTTCATTAAATAGCTTTAAAGGAAAATATGTATTGGTTGATTTCTGGGCTAGCTGGTGTCAGCCTTGTCGTCAGGAAAACCCGAATGTGGTTAAAGCATACGAAGCTTACAATGCCAAAGGTTTTGAAGTTTTGAGTGTGTCAGTTGATCGCGATCAGGCAGCGTGGAAAAAAGCCATTGAAGAAGATGGATTAACATGGACTCAGGTAATTGCTGACGAAGCATCTGGTGTTGCAAAAGTTTATGCTATTCAAAGCATTCCAAGCACTTTCTTATTAGATAAAGAAGGTAAAATCATCGCTAAAAATCTTAGAGGAGAAGCTTTGGAAGCTAAATTAGCTGAATTGCTTAACTAATAAAGCATACAATTAGATATGTAAAAAGTCACCTTTATGGGGTGGCTTTTTTTTATGCACATATTTTGATATCTACATTGGTGCAATTATCTTTAAAACCTCATGTTAAACAACTCAGATCAAACAATTCAATGGTTTGATCTACAAACTTTCAATAAATGAAGAATCTCTTTTTAGTTGCTATTGCTGCTTTGCTTGTGATGGTATCGTGTCAGCCTCAAGCTGAAACCTTTAAATTAACAGGTAAGCTTGAAGGAACAACAGATAAAACAGTTGTAATTAGTATTTATGACAAAAATGGCGTTAATGTATTAGATACATTAACTATTACCGATGGTGTTGTTGACTACACAAGTGATCTAGCTGAGCCTGTATTTGTTATGCTTGGTGAAGCCGGTACGCGATCAACCGTTAACTTTTTTGCTGAAAATGTAAATTATACAATTAATGGTTCACTTGAGAATATTGCAGAAGCTGCAGTAACTGGTGGTGCTGCTTTTAATGTGTATAAAACGGTTAGCGATGCTGCCAAAGAGATCAATATGAAAAGTAATGACTTGAAAAAAGCATACGGTGAAGCTGGTCAGGCTGGTGATACGGCTAAGCAACGAATGATTTACGAAGAGTATGAAGCGAATCAAACTAAATTAGAAGAGATTCAATTAGACGTGGTTAAAGCTAACCCAATGTCTCCAGCTTCTGCTTTTATTGTATCAAATGTTTATCGTAATGGCGCTATTTCTGAAATGAAGGAAGGTTTAGCATTACTTGATGCTAGCTTATCAACTTCTACTTACTACCAAAGTCTGAGTGAAAAAATTGTAAAGCTTGAAGCAGTAGCTGTTGGTCAAATGGCTCCTGATTTTACAATGAATGACCAGGAGGGTAAGCCAATTAGCTTATCTTCATTTAAAGGTAAATACTTATTAATTGATTTTTGGGCTAGCTGGTGTGGACCATGCCGTCGCGAGAATCCACATGTGGTGAAATTATACCAGGAGTTTAATGCTAAAGGTTTTGAAATTTTAGGCGTTTCATTGGATCAAAAACAAGACGCTTGGTTAAAAGCTATTGATGATGATCAATTGACATGGAGCCATGTTTCTGATTTACAGGGATGGGCTAACTCAGCTGCTAAATTATATGCTGTATCAAGCATTCCTCACACAGTTTTATTAGATAAAGAGGGCAAGATCATCGCTAAAAACCTAAGAGGTGATGAGTTGCATGCTAAAGTTGCCGAGTTGTTAAACTAACACTTAGTACACATAATATAATCCAAAGGAGGCCAAAAGCCTCCTTTTTTCATATTAATACTTGATATTTGTCGTTTTATTGCAAACTCTCGGGCCTTATTTTTGTTTAGGTAAATGAGTTTTCATTTTTAAGAAAAAGATTTTATACTTTTGCTATTTGAAACAAGTCTAAATAAAGAAAAAACATAATAAAATGAATTACGATTTAATAGTTATTGGTAGTGGCCCCGGAGGTTACGTTGCAGCAATCAGAGCATCACAACTTGGATTAAAAGTAGCAGTGGTAGAACGTTCTGAATTAGGTGGAATATGCCTTAACTGGGGATGTATTCCAACTAAATCACTTTTAAAAAGTGCCAACGTATTTGAATACTTAAAGCACGCAGCTGATTATGGTATTACAATCAATGGTGAAGCCAGTGCTGACTTTGATGCAATGGTTAAGCGTAGTAGAGGCGTTGCCGAAGGCATGAGTAAAGGAATTCAATACCTATTTAAAAAGAATAAAATTGAGGTTATTCAGGGAACTGGAAAGCTATTAGGCAATAAGCAGGTAGAAGTAACCAACGAAGCAGGAGAGAAGGCTAGCTATAGTGCAGAAAGTATTCTTTTAGCTACCGGAGCACGAAGCAGACAGTTGCCAAACCTACCTCAGGACGGTGAAAAAGTAATTGGTTATCGTAAAGCATTAACTCTTGATAAGCAGCCTGAATCAATGATTGTTGTTGGGTCTGGTGCGATCGGTAGTGAGTTTGCTTATTTCTACAATGCAATCGGCACAAAGGTAACCTTGGTTGAGTATATGCCAAATATTGTACCCGTTGAAGATGAAGATGTATCGAAGCAATTAGGTCGTTCGTTTAAGAAAGCGGGCATCAAGGTTATGACAAAGGCTGAAGTAACGCAAGTTGATACTTCAGGCGATAAGGTGAAGGTCGTGATCAAAACGAAGAAAGGTGAAGAAAATCACGAAGCAGATATTGTATTATCAGCTGTTGGTATTGCGCCTAATCTTGAGAATCTAGGTTTAGAAGAAGTAGGAGTTGAAGTAGAAAATGGTCGTGTTAAAGTTGATGAGTTTTACCAAACTAGCGTAGCGGGGGTTTATGCCATTGGTGATATAGTACCGGGCCAAGCCTTAGCACACGTTGCCTCAGCTGAAGGGATTATTTGTGTAGAGAAAATTGCCGGAGAAAATCCAGAGGCACTAGACTATGGTAATATCCCTGGCTGTACCTATACCTCTCCAGAAGTAGCATCAGTTGGTATGACTGAAAAAGCGGCTAAAGAGGCTGGTTATGAGCTTAAAGTAGGTAAATTTCCATTCTCTGCATCTGGTAAAGCCAGTGCTGCTGGTCACAAAGATGGTTTTGTAAAGTTAATTTTTGATGCCAAATATGGTGAATTACTTGGTGCGCATTTAATTGGTGCTAATGTTACTGAAATGATTGCCGAATTAGTAACGGCTCGTAAGCTCGAAACAACTGGTCATGAATTGATTAAAGCTGTTCATCCGCATCCAACTATGTCGGAAGCGATTATGGAAGCGGCAGCCGCAGCATACGATGAAGTCATCCACATTTAATTATTGGATATAACATACAAAAAATGGCTACTTTAATAGGGTAGCCATTTTTGTGTGTAATAGATTCTATTTTTGCATCCTTATTCCTCTTCAAGATGAGGGAAAGCGATTGTAAAAACACTTCCTTGTCCAACAACACTCTCAACTCTAATTTCTGCCTTGTTTTTATCCAAAAGCTCTTTGCATAAAAGCAAGCCCAAGCCTGTGCCTGGTTCATTGTTGGTTCCGGGTGTGGATATGTTATTGTCGATCTTAAATAAGCGGCTTATTTGCTCTTCAGTCATGCCAATGCCTGTGTCCGTTATTTTTAAGAGGTCAAACTTCTCTTCCTTAGCAGTGGTAATAGTTATCGTACCATCGTCACTGGTATATTTAATAGCATTGGAAAGAATATTCCTTAAAGTCGTTTTAATCATGTTGCTATCTGCACATACCGTTGCTTTAACATCAACCTCATTAACCAGGTTGATTTTTTTATGTGCAATATTATGAGACAACAGCGCTTGTGCTTCATAAACTATTGTAGCCAGGCGCACGGGGGTCACTTGGTGTTTTATTAAGTTGCTTTGCTGTTTCGACCAGTCCAGTAGGTTTCCTAATAAGTCAAGCCCTTGATGAGCCGAATGTTGTATGGTTTTAAGTATCTCTTTTATATTTTGCTTGTCATATTGTGGGTAATCAGCAAGTATTAATTCAATGATTGATGTTTGGGCTGCAAATGGTGATTTTAAATCATGACCAATGATACTAAATAGCTTATCCTTAGTCGCATTAGCCTGAAGTAATTCTTCTTTTTGCTGAAGAATAAGAGCCTTTTGATCGGCAAGCCGTTTGTTTAAGCGTTTTTCTTTTCTGAGTTGTAATATTGCCAGGTCTTTTTTCTGCTTTTCCAAAGCCAGGTTTAACTCCGAACTCTTGCGCAGATTTATGGTGATCAGATGCTTTTGGTTCAAACGACTGATCATTTTCGGGATGCTATATAGAAAATAGCCCATCACTAATAAATAGGCACTCTTGTATATTTGACCCGCCCAATCAGCCGAAGCAACCTTATCCAAAAGCTCTGCTTCGATGAATGGGTACCGCAAAACATAAATCAAGTTAAAGCAGAAAACCGAGAATAGTGCAGAGAAGATAACTAAGCGTTTATCATATCTTAAAACTGATAATAGTATTAAAACAGGATATAAAAACGTTGAAGCGGCTGTTGTAACAGCAATTGGTTTAAATAGCAGCGAGTAGTTAAATATATGTAAGGATAAAATACTGATATCAATGGTAGTAGATAGAAAGCGTATCCAGGTAGCACTCCCAAATTTCCTCAACAAGATATTAATAACCGCATTGTAAAAAATATAAACAGTAGCAAGCAATAGGGAAGTGAGGGCTCTGTCTGTTTCGCCGGTATAATATATATAGCCAATAAAGAGTAGAATGACAGCAATCAGTACCCACCTGAACTTAATAACTTCATGCTCACCCCATACGGCATCTTCTTTAAAAAGATCCTCGGATTTTATGCTGATAGGTTTTTTCATCGGTTAAAGTTGAATAACAAAAATAATGTAATTATTAACACCTACAACGCGGAGTGTATGCATATTATTTCATTACACCCATTCCGTAGTTAATTGTTAAATTATAAATGTTTAAATTTGTTTTTATCATCTTCAAAAACAATATTTGTCCATCGAAATCTACACTGCCACTTAGTTTAACTGAAACAAAACCTATGCAAGCATTAAACGATTTTTTACTATTAATTGATTCTTATATCGGTAGCCATACCTGGTTCGTCTTATTATTATTGGGAACAGGTATTTTCTTTACCTTTTATCTTCGTTTTCCTCAAATACGATTTTTAAAATATGCTATTCGCATTGTGCAGGGTAAGTTTGATAAGGATGATGATGTAGGAGATACTTCGCACTTTCAAGCGCTCACAACTGCCTTATCAGGCACCGTAGGTACGGGAAATATTGCGGGTGTTGCTTTTGCCGTTCATTTAGGTGGTCCGGCTGCCTTATTTTGGATGCTAGTAACGGCCATGTTTGGTATGACAACCAAGTTTGTTGAAGTTACCTTGTCGCACAAGTACCGTGAGAAAGCTCAGGATGGATCCATTGCTGGTGGTCCTATGTATTTTATGCGTAAGCGTTTAAATATTAAAACTTCCACAGGTAAAACCATTAAAACAGGATATTGGATAGCTGGTATATTCGCCTTGGCTACCATCTTATCATCTTTCGGTACTGGAAGTTTACCTCAAATTAATAGCATTGCCAACTCATTATTTTCAACGTTCGGAGTGCCGCATATGGTTTCAGGCTTGGTACTGGCCATTTTATTAGGTTTTGTAATTATTGGAGGTATCAAACGAATTGCCAAAGTAACATCAAAATTAGTGCCTGCTATGGCTCTGATATATTTCATTGGTGCCATGGCCGTAATATTATACAATTACGAAAATATATGGCCTTCTATCCAGGCTGTTGTAGGTGATATTTTCACAGGTTCATCTGCAGTTGGTGGTTTCTTGGGAGCTTCCATTGCTTTTGCATTTAACAGAGGTGTTAACCGAGGTTTATTCTCGAATGAGGCAGGACAAGGTTCTGCGCCAATTGCCCACGCCGCGGCAAAAGCTCACGAGCCTGTATCAGAGGGTTTAGTAGCACTCCTAGAGCCTTTTATTGATACCATCCTAATTTGTACCCTTACCGGTTTTGTTTTGTTATCATCTGGTGTATGGAGCGAAAAACTGGATAATAGATTTCAGCTGTCTGATTTACAGGTGTTAAATACCACCGAAGTTACTGACCAAACCAACGATGGCAGAATAAAATTAGGCCAACATATTAGTGGAGAGACTGCTTTACCATTATTTGATGGTCAGTTAAGTATTGAGGATGGTAAAATAACCTCCCCGGTTACTTTAATACATGCCCGTTCATTGGCTGAGAATGTTATTGTAAAAAGAGGTTCTCAATCATTTAATGGAACTTTAGATGTGCAAAATGGTAACGTGGTAATTAACGACGAAGAAATTGGTCTGATACAAAAGTTAAAAGAACAGTTTACCAATTCGAGTACGAATAAAATTACCATTCAAGGAAAATCCTTAATACACAGTGCGCCATTAACGGCTGTAGCATTTACAAAAAGTTGGTTTGGTGTATGGGGGCAATACATCGTATCCATTGGGTTATTGCTATTTGCTTTTTCTACAGCTATATCATGGTCGTACTACGGCGATAGAGCCGTAACATATTTATGGGGTTCCAAATATGTTATATGGTATCACATGGTTTATGTAATCGCGTTTTTTACCGCTTCATTCATTGATACAACAATTATTTGGACACTTTCTGGGATTACCATTGCACTGATGACCATACCGAATTTATTTGGCTTATTATTCTTGCATAAAGAGATGAAAGAAGATGTTAAGTCTTTTTGGAAAGAGTATAAAGTACGTTTCCCTAATGAGAAGAACGTGCCAAAAAGATAATTCCTTGAATGTCTGAAGTTCAAAAAATAACCAATAAAAAAGAGTTTGAGCAGTTCTTCATGGTACACCACCATGAAGTGCTGTCTTATGCCTTGAAGTTTGTTAAAAGTAAGGATGTAGCTTCGGATATAGTTCAAGAAGCTTTTATAAAGCTGTGGGAGAATAAAAAACATATTTTAGCAACGGTTTCACTTAAGGCGTATTTGTTTAAAATGGTTTATAATCTTTCTCTGAATTATTTAGCACAACTAAAAAACCACGCACAACATCATGCTTCTATTCATACCGAATTATTGGAGATGGAAATGGACTATTACAAAGAAGAAAAAAGTTTGTTACAGGAGGAAAGAATAACAAGCCTAAGGAAAATGCTTAAAGAATTGCCCAAAGGGTGTTATGAAGTAATTGATCTAAGCCGACTGCAAGGTTTTAAAAACAAAGAAATTGCTGAAAAATTAGCTGTGCCTGTGCGCACAATAGAAACTCGTATTTATCGCTGTATCAGTAAATTAAAATATCTTTTCGAAAAAAGTGTATAATTTTATTAAAAAAAGCATCTAATTCTGACGTAGTTTTTACTTCTCACTTGTCGTGTAATTACAAAAGCGATAAATGGAAGAACTGAAGGATATAGAATTAATCATTATACAAAGCCTCGACCAAACGGCAAGCCTTGCTGATTTAGCGACTCTTAAAAATTGGATGGAGGCTTCTGAAGTAAACAGGCAACACTATTTTAAAATGAAAGATATGTGGGATGCCAGTCGCACATATACCGATTCTTCAGCCAAACAGGCATGGGGAAGAGTTAATAACAGAATAACTCAGAGGCATATACCTAAATGGACTGTAGAGTTCCTGAAAATAGCGGCAGTAGCTATTGTTGCAGTATTGCTCAGTTATCTAGTGTTTAATATTCCTACAGAAACTGAACTGTATAGCAATAATACCACCGTTGAAGTACCCAATGGATCTCAATCGACAATTTACCTTAACGATGGGACGAAGGTAAAACTAAATGCAGGGTCAAAATTAATATACCCCAATAGTTTTAATGGTGACACAAGACAAGTTCAGTTATTTGGAGAAGGTTATTTTGAAGTAACACACAATCCAGAGCATCCCTTTGTTGTATCGGCAGGAGAAATTGAAGTAAGGGTATTAGGTACCGAGTTTAATGTGATGGCATATCCTGAATACAATCGCATTGAAACCACCTTGATTGATGGTAAGGTTGCTTTAAATAGAATTGGGGCTAACACAAAGCCAATGGTTTTAAAACCAGGTCAGAAAGCCACTTATAGCAATGGCAAACTTTCTCTCGAGCGTGCAGATATTCCACTCGAAACCAATTGGACAAAAAATAGTTTTTACTTTAAAAGCACACCTTTTAGTGAGTTGGTAATGCGACTGGAGCGTTGGTATGCTGTTGATATTGAATATAAAACCGAGGATTTTAAGGATATTACATTTACGGGTAAGTTCCGAAATAACGAAACTATATGGCAGGTGTTAGATGCAATTCAAATAACCACAGCCATCCGGTATAAGTCTGAAAACGAGAAAATATACATTACTCTAACAAAATAAATGCCTATGAGGTAAGGTCCTTATACAAAGCGACCGGACGATGCGGCAACATCAATCCGGTCTGATAAATTTAAAACAAGTTTAAAAGTAAATCATTCAAAAGTATGAAAAAAAAATTGAATGGCATGAGACATATCGTGTCATGTCTAAACCCAAAATTTTGGAAGATTATGAAACTGACAATAGTTTTAATGATTTTCGGAATGGTTCAGGTTTCTGCAACAAGTTATTCGCAGAATGTAAAACTCAACCTAAAGCGAGGTCAAAATACATTGCAACATGTATTTAACGAAATTGAAAAACAATCTACATTTACTATTTTTTATCAAGATGACTTGGTTAATCTGCAAAAAGAGGTTAATCAGGAATTAAACGGAGATTTGTCTGAAGTGCTTGACAAGGCTCTTGAAGGAACTGGATTGACGTATAAGATTAATGATAAACTGATCATTATTCTTGAAGAAACCCCAACAGCAGCTTCTCAGCAAGATGTTCAGAAAGTAATTAGAGGCAAAGTTATTGGGGTTGATGGTGAATCCTTACCAGGTGTTAATGTTTTTATCGAAGGAAGCACCAATGGTACTATTACTAACATCGATGGAGAATATGAAATTACAGTAAGTGGTAATGATCAAAACATTGTTTTCTCATTTATTGGTTTTCAAACACAAACCATTGCTCTTAGCGGACGCACTCAAATTGACATCACCTTAGTGGAAGAGTCAATTGGGCTTGATGAAATTGTAGCCGTAGGTTACGGTGTTCAGAAGAAAAGTGACCTTACAGGTGCAGTGGCCAGTATTAAAAGTGATAAATTAAATAAAGTAGCCGTTTCAAACCCTGCTGAAGCTTTACAAGGTCGAATGGCTGGTGTTAGCATTACTGCTATTGGAGGTGCTCCAGGAGCAGGTATGGATATTAAAATTAGAGGTGCCAGTACTTTAAATGATAATGATCCTTTGGTTATTATTGATAACGTACCAGGTAGCATGTACATGCTTAATCCTGCTGACATTGAGTCTGTTGAAGTATTAAAAGATGGTGCAGCTGCAGCAATATATGGTACAGAAGCTGCCAACGGTGTTATATTAATTACTACAAAAAAGGGTAAAGAAGGTAAGCTGAGTGTTGATTTTTCGGCTAAATGGGCAAGCCAACAACAAACCTCAGAACTTAATATGGCTAATACAGAGCAGTACATGCAAATTGCCAATGCTATGTATGACAATAATCCGAATGAAAGCAAACCTAAATATCTAACAGTTCCGCATTATTATGATACAGACTGGTTAGGCGCTGTATTTCGTAAAGCACCAATGCAAGAGTATAATGTGAATTTCAAAGGCGGTACAGAGCATGCACAGTATTATGTGTCGGCAGGTTGGTTAGATCAGGAAGGTACGATTATAGGAACCGATTTTCAGAAAGCTAATTTAAGGTCTAAAATCGACTTTTCAGGAGATTGGTTAGCGGGTGGTATTAATATCAGCTACAACGAAACAGATCAGGATAATCGTTCATTAAGTATCAAAGAGAGCTATGAAATACTACCACTGGTTCCTATTTATGACGACTCAAGAGAAGATGGCTTTGGCTACCCCAATACAGATGAGTTAGGGATGCCTGCTAACAACAACCCAGTAGGACGTGAGCACTTTGTAGATAGTCAATATCGTGATGAATACCTGACTGCTAACGGTTATTTAACTTTTGACATAACAAAAGGCTTAAACTTCCGATTTGAGGCAGGTTTAAACAACAGCAACAGACATTCTTTCTCACACAATCCGTCTTATAATATTAATGATAAAGAGGAAGTGTTTTACCCATCGGTATGGGAACAGAGATACAACTGGCGCGAAATTAATATCAACAACATCCTGACTTACGACAAAACATTTGGTAAGCATAAAATTGGGTTAATGGCTGGTTATATTACCAAAAAGTCAACCACCGATTATGTTGATGCTAGTATTACTGGATTTAAAAATGAGTATAGTGCTGAATTAAATGATGATGGTGATGCAGTGCTTATCACTGATGAAGTGCCAACCGGATTTCTTGATGAAATGTTTAATACATTAAACGCAGGAATGGATGGAACAAAAGATGTTGGTGGAACACGTACCACATATACCAGGGCATCTATTGTAGGCCGATTAAACTATTCTTATAACGATCGTTACCTAATCCAGGCAACCGTGCGTAGAGATGGTTCGTCGAAATTTGGTCCAGACTCTCGTTATGGTACTTTTCCATCTGTTGCATTAGGATGGAGGATGTCTGAAGAGGGTTTTATGCAAAATATTGAAGTATTGAGCAACCTTAAGTTAAGAGCTAGTTACGGTATATTAGGTAATGAAGGAAGCTTAGGTTTATACAGATACTTACCGTTGATGAGTAGTTATACGCATGAGTTTGGAGCCTACTCCCAAGGTCGTGGTGAAACTGTTTGGACAGGTACAATTTCGCGTGATTTAGAAAACCGTGAATACCGCTGGGAAAAAACTGCCACGATGAATATTGGTGTAGACTTTGGGTTTTTCAATAATAAACTATCTGGTGGTGTTAACTATTATGACAATACAACATCTGATATGTTAGTGAATAAGCCAATACCACCATCAGCTGGTTTGAAAACTCCTACTGTTAACTTTGGTGAAATGGTTAATAGTGGTGTTGAATTGGAATTAACATACCAAAATAACATTGGCGACTTTAATTATTCTGTTTTTGGTGCGCTTAGTACAACTAAAAACGAAGTAACTAAAATGGGTAATGAAGATGAAAGCATTCCTGGCGCGGCATTAAATTACTCAGAACATTATGCACACCAAACAAAAGTTGGTTATGCACTTGGATCATATTGGTTATATCAAATGGATGGTATCTTCCAAAACGAACAAGAAGTTTTAGCACACACAAATAGCGAGGGTGATGTAATACAACCAGAGGCTAAGCCTGGTGATATTCGTTTTAAGGATATTGATGATGATGGTGCACTTACGCCTGATGATAAGGTTTTTAGTGGAGTAGGTATACCCAGGTATAATTTTAGCTTTAGTATTGATGCATCTTATAAATCGTTTGATTTATCCATATTGATGCACGGTGCTGGAGGACATAAAATCTATAATGGTAATCGTTACTATTACGAGTCTATGAGAACAAACCGTAACATGTTTGCGTCAACAATAAATGCTTGGACACCTGATAATACCAATACTGATATACCTAGAGCTGTTATTGGTGATCCTAGTCAGAATAGTCGTGAATCAACACGTTTTCTAGAAGATGGCGATTTCATGAGGATTAAAAATATTCAATTGGGATATACTTTACCACAGAATCTAACTCAGCGAATAAAAATTAATAAAGCAAGAGTTTATGTGAGCGGACAAAACTTATTCACCTTCACAAAGTATTCGGGACAAGATCCTGAAATCGGAAGAAGTGATGTTTGGAGTCCAGGGCTGGATACGGCCTTATATCCTATTTCGAAGATGTACATCGTAGGTGTTCAAATGAGTTTCTAACCTCCAAAAGTTTAAAACAATGAAGAAATATTTAATATATAGCTTATTAGCAATTTTGCCATTCACATGGGGTTGTGAAGATGATTTTCTGACAACAACACCTGATGATCAGCTTACTGTGGAGGCATTTTATAGAAATGTAACAGATGCTGAAGCTGCATTAGCAACTGTCTATGCACAAATTGGCGCAGGGGATCGTTGGAATGTTACCGAAGTTAATTTTGTTGTTGAACATTTCCGTTCTGATATGTGCATGCCTGGTCCAGACCGTTATCCTGATTGGACGGCTATCTCAACATTTACAAATACAGCAGGTAACTCGCGTGCTACAACATATTGGTGGGATGCCTACCGAGGCTTAAATCATGCTAACCAGGTGATTGAGAAAGTTGGTGAGATGACTGATGATAAAATTAAGCCAGAAGAGCGTGAACAAATTGTTGCAGAAGCAAAATTTCTACGAGGATATTTACATTTTCGTTTATTAAACAATTGGGACAAAGTAATTTTACAAGACGCTGCGCCAAAAACAGATGAAGACCTAGCTAAACCATTGAGCGAACGTGATGCGGTTTGGACACTAGTTGAACAAGATTTTAAAGATGCTGCACTTGTTTTACCTAATAGCTATGATAATTCTTCCGTAGGACGAGCAACCAAAGGTGCTGCAATTGGATACTTGGGTAAAGCTTTGCTTTTCCAAGGTAAATTTGGAGATGCCGCTGTTGAATTAAAGAAGTTGGTTGTTGATGGTGTTGGTAGCTACGAACTTGTAAATAACTACATGAGTAACTTTGATGGTTCTAACGAAAACAACAAGGAATCGGTATTTGAAATACAATATTCTTCCGTTCGTTCAAATGGCCGACACATCGGACATGTTTCAGGTAAGTTTACCTCCGCACCAGAGATTGGTGGTTGGGGAAATATCGAAGCCACGCCAACTATGGTTGCAGAGTTTAAGTCAGAAGGTAATATTGCAACTACAGGTAAATTTGATACCCGATTATATTCAACTTTATTTTTTAATGATGCTGATGTAGATGTGTTTGGGCAAAGTTTTGAGGAAGTTTTTGGTGCTGGTTCAGAGAGGGCTATCTATCGTAAATATACATTAAGCGACATACCGGAAAGCGATAATACAGCTTGGTATTCATCTCAGAATATCCCTGTAATGCGTTATGCCGATGTATTGCTGATGTATGCAGAGGCCTTAAATGAATCCAGTTCAGCAGATGCTGCCAAGCCTTTTATTGATGAAGTAAGAGAACGTGCTGATATGCCTGCTTTACCAGCTGGCTTATCTAAAGAAGAGATGCGTAATCGCATTATGCATGAAAGGGCTGTAGAATTAGCTTTCGAAGGTCATCGCTTCTTTGACTTACGTCGTTGGGGTAATACAATATTAGAAGATAAAATGAGAAATAGTGGAAAGCCTGGTGCCGAAAATTTCAACCTTGATTCACATGCTTATTTTCCTATTCCTGAAGTGGAAACAAATTCTAATGGAGCATTATAAAAAATCATTCATTTGGGGTCGTAGATTTTGGCCCCATTAAAATTTAAACAATGAAGACTTTTAAAAAATCTATATATCTGCTATTCATTCTGCCGCTATTTATTTCATGTGATGTAGACGGTTTATTAGAGTTAGAACAAGATAAATCAGTGGTAATTTGGGAAAAAGACCAAAGCACCGTTAAAATTATTAAAGAGGGCTCAGTTGTTGATATCCCAACGGTAAACTTACAGCTATTCGGTCGTTCTGCTACAGAGGATATTACCATTCAATACGATGTTGACGAAACTAAAACAACCGCAACCGAAGGGCTGCATTTTACCATTGGCCAAAAGCAGTTGTCTCTAGAAGCAGGTGCTGCTTTTATTCAGGTGCCAATAGAATATGACCCAGAGGCAATTACAAGTACTGAGCCATTGGATATAGTGCTGAATATTTCATCTATTCAGGGAGATGTTCGAAATAGCTCTGCCTCAACTACGATTACCATTAAGCCACGTTTATTAAACTTGGAGTATTGGTCGGGTGCTTATACATTTCTTGCAGATGGATGGTCGCGAGAAGCTTCAATGACTGCCCTTTCAAATGGTGAGGATATGATTATGTATAACTTTTGGGGTAATGGTTTGGAGATGGTAGGTAAGGTTGTAGAAACCGATGCATCAAGTATTAAGTTTGTTGTGCCAGCTGGTACTAAACTTGATAATGGCTGGGATGATAGAGGAGCCTGGTTGTTGGATAATGACTTAATTGGTGTTTTTGATACCGAGAACCGTTTAATCGATTTTATTCAATTCGATTATATCTGCGAAGATGGTTCAACGGGATCATTTCCTTGGTGTGAAGAAACCTGTCAATTGGTGCAAAACTAGATAAGTAGTGTGATTTTGGATTATTTATTGAGCGGATCCATTTCGATGGATCCGTCTCTTTTATATTATTATGTGTATCATTCTCTAATTCAGTCATATTCAATTCTAACAAAACAAGTTACAGTGTCACGTATAGCAATTGTAGATAGAAAAATAACATATTACACAATTTGAATTCTATGTACTATTGCTTTAATTGAAAGCTAAGAACTAAAGCATCCTCTTTAAATAATTTTAAAACGCTATCTTCAATTTTATACATTAAAGGTTGTTGTAGCATCATAAAAAACTCATGCTCAGGTACCCCATCACAATACCTTTTTGTGGACATAACCTTATCGATGTGCAGTTTATTATCATCAAATGTTATAGCGCCTCCAAACGAATTACAACCACTGTAACCACCAACACGTCCTTCTGCTTTATTAATGATTAGGGTAGGTAGGCGCTCAATAAAGCCCACATCGCCAGGTGCCTGCCCATTGTAACTGATCAGCTCCCAGGTATTACCTTCTTTAAATAACTCTTGGGCAACTACAGTTTCCTTTTCAACCATTCTACTTGAGCTCTTGGCAGTTTTACAGCTAAATAGCACCCCGGCAACCATTATCACAAGAAAAATATTCTTCATATTATTCAGTTTTTATTTTGTTTGGCTAAATTGGCAATAATAATCATGCCAGTAATTATAAAATACAAGTTAAATAAATAGTCGTATGGACACAATAGATGTAAAGGTAGGAACGCGCGTTGAGCACCCCCGTTACGGCGAAGGTATAATCGCAAAAATTAACCTCGGCGCTTACATTGTTTTCTTTGAGGATGGTGGTAAAATGGAAATTCCGAAAACCAGCACCAATTTAAGTATTATAGAGAGCCCTGAAGAAGGAAAAGGTGAGGCCGTAACGGCACGCGATTTACGTCAGGCCATAGCATCGGTATTGGATGAATATGGAACATTACCAGTGGAGGTGGAGATAGGGCAGAAGTGGATAGGAGGTAAAGTATTGCTTCAGCCAGCAGATGAATCTTTACAAGCCAAGGAAATACCCATGGATGTTTTCTTCAAGAAAATAATTATGGTGCGCGACCGTTTGCGTGTTCTGGAACAAAACATTAATTCGTCAGCCTCTCTGAACGAGGAAGAAAAAGTTCATATTCAACAGTACATCACACGAGCATATGGTAGCTTAACTACATTTAATGTGCTTTTTTCCGAGAAAGAAGATTACTTTAAGGGGAGTGGCAAGAAATAAATGAAGAAGAGAAATCAGAGATAATAAACTCATCTGGCAACTTTCGCTAGATGAGTTTCTTATTATCTGAGTAATGACGAATACCTGCATCCGACAAAGGCACGCTAAATGTATATTTTATTCTCCACTGTTAATAACTTCCAATAGTATGCGCTTTTCTGAGCCAATAGAAATTGTATATTTGTCATCGCATATATCGAGCAAATGGAATACATCGTTTCAGCAAGAAAATACAGACCATCGACTTTTAAGTCAGTTGTAGGGCAGGGTAATATTACCACGACGCTAAAGAATGCCATTAAGAGCAATCAACTAGCGCATGCCTACCTGTTTTGTGGTTCGCGTGGTGTGGGTAAAACCACCTGTGCGCGTATTTTTGCAAAAACAATTAACTGTTCCAGTATTTCCGATGACTTTGAAGCGTGTAATACTTGCGAGTCATGCTTGTCGTTTAACGATAATAGGTCATACAACATTCATGAACTGGATGCCGCCAGTAACAACTCGGTTGATGATATTCGTAGTCTGATTGATAAGGTAAGAGTCCCGCCTCAACTGGGTACTTACTCTGTTTACATCATTGACGAGGTTCACATGTTATCACAAGCTGCTTTTAATGCCTTTTTGAAGACTTTGGAAGAGCCGCCGCGTCATGCTATATTTATCCTTGCAACCACCGAGAAACACAAGATTTTACCAACTATACTTTCGCGTTGTCAGATTTTTGATTTCAACCGCATTACGATTAGCGATGCAGTGGGGCACCTGAAATATGTAGCCGAAAGCGAGAGTGTGAAGGTGGATGAAGAAGGTTTAGCCATTGTGGCCCAAAAGGCAGATGGTGCCATGCGTGATGCTTTGTCTATATTTGATCAGATTGTTGCGTTTTCGGGTAAAGAAATCAGCTACCAGCAAGTAATTGAGAACCTCAATGTGCTGGATTACGATTACTATTTTAAGCTAACCGATGCTTTTTTAGCAGAAGACTATAAACAGGGACTCATTACTTTTAACGAAATCTTATTAAAAGGTTTTGATGCGCAGCATTTTATGGCGGGTTTGAATAGTCATATGCGCGATTTGTTAATGTGTAGAGATGCTTCAACGGCTTTGCTTTTAGAAGTTGGTCAAAACACCAAAGAAAAGTATCAGCAGCAAGCAGCCCAATGTTCGGTTGATTTTCTATATGAGGCATTAAAAGTGATTAACGATAGCGAGCAGCAATACCGTGCAGCCAAAAACAAGCGTTTACACATTGAGTTTGCCTTGATACGCCTGGCTCGTATTGTTACAGAAAAAAAAAACTAAAACCGTCTGATCAAATACCAATTATCACAGTTGGTAAAGTTAAGCCGCAAGCCCCAGCAGCAAAAGCTCCCCAGCAAAATGTAAGTAACAAAAGTGTAGCACAGCAAGCAGCTCCTGTTAAGAAAGTCAGTATTGGTGGTTTAAAATCCATCTCATTAAAAAATCTGGCACAAAAAGTTCAGCAGCCAAGTGATACGCCACAACCAAAGAAAGAAGAGAAAAAGCCAGAAGAGCCCATTGACAGGTCATGGAACGATGCCTTTAATCAAGAACAGCTAAATGATGTTTGGCGACAGTTTACACGACAGCATGAAACACGACCACGTATTCATACTATCTACAAAAACTACGTACCAAAAATCAATAAGGATGTTGCCCTGCTCATGGTCTTGCGAAATAAAACGCAGGAATATGAACTTCACAAAGAACGTTCAAATATCTTGTCATTTTTACGCCGTAGCTTAAGAAATGCCAACATAAGTTTGGATTTTGAAATAAGTGTGGAAGAGGAAAGTGGTACGCGTAAGGCTTTTACAGTAGCCGATAAATACAAGGTGATGACTGAAAAGAATCCGGCATTGGCTAAGTTCAGGAAAGAGTTTAACCTTGATATTGAGTAGTAGTGATAGCTCTTTTCTTTTGAATAGCATGTTTAATTAAAGAAAAAAATATCTAATTATGAGATATGTCAGGTGCTAGTCTATTAATTGCTGTAGATTTGTATTGACAATAAACCTTTAAAGAGGTAGTACTAGTTTTTATTCGTGGATGTGTAAACACTAAGGATAATAAACTGTTACTATTTAATCGAATACATTTAAGAACTATTAAGAGATGAGAACACAGACCCCTAAAATTATTTACACCCAAACGGACGAAGCGCCTGCTTTGGCAACTTATTCACTTCTGCCAATTGTTGAGGCCTATACAAAGTCAGCAGGAGTAAAGGTTGAGACAAGAGATATTTCATTAGCTGGTCGTATCATAGCTAACTTTCCTGATTTTCTGAAAGAAGATCAACGCATCGCCGATGCTTTGTCTGAGCTAGGTGATCTGGCAAAAACACCCGAGGCCAACATTATTAAACTACCAAATATTAGTGCTTCCATTCCTCAGATGCAAGCAGCTATTAAAGAGCTTCAGGAAAAAGGATATGCCTTACCGAATTATCCCGAAGAGCCTCAGTCTGAGAAAGAAGAAGAGATAAAATCGCGCTATGATAAGATAAAGGGTAGTGCGGTTAATCCAGTGTTGCGTGAGGGTAATTCCGACAGGCGCGCGCCGAAAGCTGTTAAAAACTATGCTCAGAAAAACCCTCATTCAATGGGAGTATGGTCTGCTTCATCAAAATCCAATGTGGTAAGCATGCCTGATGGTGATTTTTTTGGTAATGAAAAATCAACAACCGTTCAAAAGGCCGGATATGTGCGTATCGAGCATGTGGCTTCCAACGGCGAGCTTACTGTGTTGAAAGAAAAAGTGGAGCTTCAGGAAGGTGAGATAATTGACGCCTCTGTGTTGCGTAAAGATGCTCTTCGTAGCTTTTTAGAAGAAGCCATTGAGAAAGCAAAAAAAGAAAATATTTTATTCTCAGTGCACCTGAAGGCTACCATGATGAAGGTTTCTGATCCTATTATTTTTGGTCAGGTGGTAGAGATGTTTTTCAAAGATGTGTTTGAGAAATATGGTGACGTATTTCAGGAGCTGGGTATCTCAGCCAACAATGGTTTGGGCGATTTGCATGCTAAGTTATCTAAATTACCACAGTCTCAGAAGGAGGAAATAGAAGCGGCTATCGAAGCTTGCTATGAGAGTGGTCCTGATTTAGCCATGGTTAACTCCGATAAGGGTATTACCAACTTACACGTGCCAAGTGATGTGATCATTGATGCATCCATGCCGGCTGCCATCCGTACATCGGGGCAAATGTGGGGACCTGATGGACAACTAAAAGATACTTTATATACAATCCCTGATCGCTCTTATGCTGGCATCTATCAGGAGACGATGGATTTCTGTAAGCAAAATGGTGCTTTCGACCCAACCACCATGGGTAGTGTATCAAATGTTGGCCTAATGGCGCAAAAGGCAGAGGAATACGGTTCGCACGATAAAACATTTCAAATGACTAGCAGCGGAACTGTCCGGGTAATTGATCAGGATGATGTTGTGGTGTTTGAACATAGTGTGGGAGAAGGTGATATATGGCGCATGTGCCAGGTAAAAGATGCACCAATCCAGGATTGGGTGAAGCTGGCTGTTAAACGAGCAAAGGCAACTGGTGTTCCGGCGGTATTCTGGTTAAACGAAGAGAGGGCTCATGATAATCAATTAATTTCAAAGCTTAATAAATACCTTCCTAACCATGATGTTAGCGGTATTGAAGTACATATTTTATCGCCAGTAGAGGCTACGCGTTTTTCATTGAAGCGTATCATTAAAGGTGAGGATACCATTTCTGTTACTGGTAATGTATTGCGTGATTACCTGACTGATTTATTTCCAATATTGGAAGTGGGCACAAGTGCTAAAATGCTTTCTATTGTTCCATTGATGAATGGTGGTGGCTTATTTGAAACGGGTGCTGGAGGTTCTGCACCAAAGCATGTGCAGCAATTTGAGTATGAAGGGCATTTGCGCTGGGATTCATTGGGTGAGTTTTTAGCCTTAGCTGTATCGCTTGAGCATTTGAGTCAGAATGGTGATAATACTAAGGCAAAGGTATTGGGTGAAACATTGGATGATGCAACCAGTATTTTGTTGGAGAATCGTAAGTCGCCATCGCGCAAAGTAAATGAGCTTGATAACCGCGGTAGTCATTTCTACCTTGCTATGTATTGGGCGCAAGCATTAGCTGAGCAGGATACTGATGCTGAGCTGAAGAATAGCTTT
The DNA here is from genome assembly GCF_007097485.1 of Carboxylicivirga sp. M1479. Classification (GTDB taxonomy): domain Bacteria; phylum Bacteroidota; class Bacteroidia; order Bacteroidales; family Marinilabiliaceae; genus Carboxylicivirga. The sequence goes on from NZ_VKDE01000016.1 coordinate 100,396, forward strand.
ACATCCATTGCTCAGGAATTGGCTAATAATGAGGCCAAGATTGTAGAAGAGTTAAATGCAGCTCAAGGACAAGCGGTCGATGTGGGAGGTTATTATGCTCCTGTATTTGAACTGGCTTCAAAAGCCATGCGTCCAAGTGCTACGTTCAATGCAATTCTTGAAAAATTGTAAGATACCGTTCTTTAAATATTATAAGCGACACTAACTTTTGTTGGTGTCGCTTTTCTTTTTTGATCTTCAGATGTCATCTTAAATAATGTGAGCTCGATGTAAGGAACAGATTAACTCTTCTTATAATTCCATAAATTAGGCCCGAAAGGCCGTCATGTATCAGGATAGGCCGCAGGCCTATTTTTAAATATACGGTTCTTTTAAGCCCTGAAAGGTCGACACATGATAAATGTGCTTTATATGTACGCGTCAGGCTTACAGCCCTCATTATCATGTTTGGATTTTCCCACAGGCCTTTGGCCTGTACTACTATGCATTGCCCTTTCAGGGCATTTGTGGCGGTATTTATTGCAATTTCTGGTTTGAAATGGATATAAATACAAGATTTTGCTTTGTTGATAATTGTATTTCTTACATCGAACTCACGTTAAATAGGCATTTTCACGAAAGATGACATCTGTACCACCTCCTTAATACTTAGCCTTGGACACCAATATGCACCATCCTAAACAAAAAAAAGCTGCACGAGGCAGCTTTTTTAAAATTATATCTTCACTAAGGTCTTAATTATCTCTTTCTTGCGATAATTCAATAATAGCCGTCGTAATCTTCTCTTCTTTACTATCAAAATCTACCTTAATAATGTCTCCTTCAGAAACGGAAGCCTGTATAATTACCTCTGCCATCTCATCTTCCAGGTATTTTTGAATAGCACGTTTCAGTGGTCGCGCGCCATATTGCACATCGTAACCTTTGGTGGCAATAAAGTCTTTGGCTGCATCAGAAAGCTCCAGTTTATAACCAAGTCCCTCCACACGGTCGTATAAACCTTTCAGTTCAATGTCAATAATCTGGTGAATATTCTCTTTCTCCAGGTTGTTAAAAATAATGACATCGTCAATACGGTTGATGAATTCAGGTGCAAAAGCTTTCTTAAGAGCTTTTTCAATCACACCTTTTGAGTGCTCCTGATCAGAAATACTGCTTTTGGGCGTAAAACCAACACCGCGACCAAAGTCTTTCAATTCACGTGTTCCAATATTGGAAGTCATGATGATGATGGTGTTTTTAAAGTCCACTTTTCGACCTAGGCTGTCGGTCAAACGACCTTCATCCATTACTTGAAGAAGCAAGTTAAATACATCAGGATGCGCTTTCTCTATTTCATCTAAAAGTACCACTGCATAAGGGCGACGACGTACCTTTTCTGTTAATTGACCACCCTCTTCGTAACCAACGTATCCCGGAGGAGCTCCCACCAATCGTGAAACAGAAAACTTCTCCATGTATTCACTCATGTCAATGCGAATAAGTGCATCGGTGGTGTCAAATAAGTACTTGGCCAGCACTTTGGCCAAGTGTGTTTTACCCACACCTGTAGGTCCAAGGAAGACAAAGGAACCAATCGGGCGGTTTGGATCTTTAAGACCGGCTCTGTTGCGTTGTATGGCCTTTACAATCTTTTCAATGGCTTTGTTCTGGCCAATTACGGTGCCGTTAAGCTCTTTTCCCATTTTCAAAAGGCGAAAACCTTCGGCCTGAGCAACACGCTGAACAGGAATGCCTGTCATCATGGCCACTACCTCTGCCACTTTTTCAGCATCAACACTTTCCCTGTGCTGTAGCAACTCTTCTTCCCACTTACCTTTGGCTGAATCCAGCTCTTCAATCAGGTTTTTCTCCTTATCGCGGAAGCTGGCGGCCAGCTCAAAATTCTGCGCTTTAACTGCCTTTATCTTGTTTTCCTTAATGTCATCAATCTCGTTCTCAATCTTTAGAATGGTTTCAGGCACCACTATGTTCGAGATGTGAACACGCGAACCAGCCTCATCCAATGCATCAATGGCCTTATCAGGTAGGTGACGATCTGAAATATAACGTTCGGTTAGCTTAACACAGGCTTCCACCGCCTCAGGTGAGTAATTCACATTGTGGTGATCCTCGTATTTCTCTCTGATGTTATTTAATATCTCCACTGTCTCTTCAATGGAAGTAGGTTCCACCATTATCTTTTGAAAACGACGTTCCAAAGCACCATCTTTTTCAATGTGCTGGCGGTATTCGTCCAGAGTAGTGGCGCCAATACATTGTATCTCACCACGTGCCAGAGCTGGTTTTAGCATGTTGGCAGCATCCAGCGAACCGGTAGCGCCACCAGCACCCACAATGGTGTGTATTTCATCAATAAATAATATAATGCTTGGGTTACGCCCCAGTTCATTCAGTATGGCTTTCATGCGCTCTTCAAACTGACCGCGATACTTGGTTCCGGCCACTATGGAGGCCAGATCCAGTGTTACCACACGTTTATCAAACAACACACGTGATACCTTTTTCTCGATGATGCGCAAGGCCAGTCCCTCGGCAATCGCCGATTTACCCACACCAGGCTCCCCAATTAATATGGGGTTATTCTTTTTGCGTCGACTTAAGATTTGGGCCAGACGCTCAATTTCTTTCTCACGCCCCACAATAGGATCAAGACGATTTTCTTCAGCAGCCTTGGTTATGTCAATGCCAAAGTTATCCAAAACTGGAGTGTCAGAACCTGTTTTAGCACTCGACTTACTGCCCTCTGAGGCACCACCGCCCGATCCGGAACCGGAAAATGGACTATCCTGGTCATCATCCTCCGGATAATCCGCTTTGGCTGATGGTTTTTCGTTTTCAAGCATGTCTTTTACCTGGCGGTAATTAATATTTTCTTCTGCCATAATTTCCCATATTATACTGCTCTTCTCTTTCAGAAGGGCGATTAGTAGATGGCCTGTATTAATGTGATCACTCTTTAAGGCTTTAGCTTCTAAATGCACTAATTTGAGTACGCGCTCAGAAGATTGTAGCAATGGTAAGTTATCGCTTTGGATGGCTTCTCTTTCTTTAAGGTGGTTCTCCAAAGCTTGTTTAATGCGTTCTTGATCGGCATTTGAACGTTGCAATATCTCCATGGCTAATCCCTCTCCATCGCGCAAAATGCCAAGCATGAGGTGTTCGGGCGATATAAATTGATTGCCCAATCGTTCTGCTTCTTCCTTGCTGTATGATATCACGTCTTTAATACGTGGCGAAAAGTTTAAATCCATATATCGTTAAAATCTTATAATACATAACAACTCGTTGGGGCTCTTGTTTACTCCAACAATCATTTTAATGTCATCAACAATCGTGCTAGTGTTCATTTTTCGTATCCAAAGGACTAAAAAGTGACAATACTGCCGATTTTTGTCATCGCATGAAATTAAATATTCTCTCGTCAATTATCAAAAATTGTTGATAACATTCCTGATTGACAATATATTTTACTGGTTAATCTGCGTTCGACGTAAAATTCTGAACCCAGAACGCTTAAGAATAGTAAGTTTCAAGTGTATATCGACGAAAGAATAGCGGGCTGTTTTGAGATGATTACACGAAGAAAATTGCTTTTTGTCAATGAAATCATCAAGCATTGAATAAAAAACTGATCTACGACGTCAAATTTTATAGCAACAGTTCACTATTACGACAAAGTTATTCCTTGTATATCAGCTCTTTATTTTAATCTGAATTTTTAAATTTAAAACGAACTCAGCTTGTTAATAAAATCTGTTAATGAACGTTTCTTCATGTTATCGAAAATACTTAAATTAGCGTGTTCAAAAAATGGCCCGTAAAAGCCATTTTTTATTGTGTTAGAATATTATAAAATAGACTCATAAATGACTGACGGAGAAAAAATAATTAAAATCAACATTGAGGAAGAGATGAAGTCAGCTTACATCGATTATTCGATGTCGGTAATTGTTTCGCGTGCCTTACCTGATGTTCGTGATGGATTGAAACCGGTTCACCGCCGTGTTTTATACGGAATGAGTGAGTTGGGATTAGCTGCCAGCAAACCATATAAGAAATCGGCCAGAATAGTAGGAGAGGTGCTGGGTAAGTTTCACCCACACGGCGATTCATCGGTTTATTTTGCCATGGTTCGTATGGCTCAGGAGTGGTCTTTACGCTACCCAATGGTTGATGGACAAGGTAACTTTGGGTCTGTTGATGGTGATAGTCCGGCAGCCATGCGTTATACCGAGGCACGCTTAAATAAGCTGGCCGAAGAAATGTTGGTAGACATTGAGAAGCGCACGGTGGATTTTCAATTGAACTTTGATGATACGATTCAGGAGCCAACAGTGATGCCAACACGTATTCCTAATTTATTAGTGAATGGTGCTTCGGGTATTGCAGTGGGTATGGCTACTAATATGCCGCCACATAACCTGAGCGATACCATTGATGCAACCATTGCCTACATTAATAATAATGAGATTGAGATTGATGAGTTGGTAGACATTGTGAAGGCACCAGATTTTCCAACAGGTGGCACTATCTATGGTTACCAGGGAGTGAAAGATGCTTACAATACTGGAAAGGGACGCGTTGTGATACGCGCCAAGTCTGATATTGAGACGGAAGCCAATGGTCGTGAGAAAATCATCATCAACGAAATACCGTATATGGTGAACAAGGCCGAGCTTATCATGAAGATAGCCGACCTCGTAAATGACAAAAAGATAGAGGGTATCTCCAATGTGAACGACGAATCGGACCGTAATGGTATGCGTATCGTTATTGACCTGAAGAGAGATGCTATTGCCAATGTGGTGCTGAACCACCTATATAAGTATACGGCGCTGCAAACATCTTTTGGTGTTAATAACATCGCTCTGGTAAAAGGACGCCCACAATTGCTTAACCTAAAAAGCATGATTGAGTGCTTTGTGGAGCACCGCCACGACGTGGTAACACGACGCACACAATTTGAGTTGGAGCAAGCCGAAAAACGCGCACACATATTGGAAGGTTTAATCATTGCCAGCGATAATATCGATGAAGTGATTAAGATCATTCGTGCCGCACAAACGCCGGATGAGGCTCGTGAGAATTTGATTAAACGTTTCGAATTATCTGAGTTACAAGCCCGCGCCATTGTTGAGATGCGCTTACGCCAGTTAACCGGACTGGAGCAGGATAAGTTACGTGCCGAGTACGATGAGTTGATGAAGGAGATTGCTCGTTTGAAGGAAATTCTGGCCAACGTGGAAATACGTATGAGCATCATCACCGATGAGCTGCAAGAGATTAAAGCCAAATATGGAGATGAGCGACGCACAGATATTGTTTATAGCTCAGAAGAATTTAACCCGGAGGATTTCTATGCCGATGATGAGATGATTATTACCATTTCACACCTGGGCTATATGAAACGTACCCCACTGGCTGAGTTTAAAACACAAAACAGAGGTGGTGTTGGTTCCAAAGGGTCAACAACGCGTGATGAAGACTTTATAGAGCACATCTATCCGGCATCGATGCACAACACCATGTTGTTCTTCACTAAAAAAGGACGCTGTTTCTGGCTGAAAGTATACGAGATACCTGAGGGAACTAAGAACTCAAAGGGACGTGCTATTCAAAATCTATTGAACATCGATCCTGATGATACGGTAAAAGCCTTTATCAAAGTGAAGAAACTGAATGACGAGGATTACATCAATTCGCACTACATCATGATGGGTACGAAAAAGGGTGTAGTGAAAAAATCCTTGTTAAAAGATTATTCTCGCCCACGTGTGAATGGTGTTAATGCCATTACCATTAAAGAGAATGATGAGTTATTGCAAGCACGACTGACCAATGGTGAGTCTGAAATATTGATGGCAACACGCTCAGGACGTGCCATCCGCTTTAACGAAACACAAGCACGTTGCATTGGCCGTACAGGGGCTGGTGTACGAGGCATCACGCTGGCATCAGAAGCCGACGAGGTAGTTGGCATGGTTTGTGTTAAAGATACGGAAGCAGAAGATATTTTGGTGGTATCGGAAAAAGGATACGGAAAACGCTCTAAAACAGAAGATTACCGCGTAACCAACAGGGGTGGTAAGGGTGTTAAAACCATGAATATCAGTGATAAAACAGGGGAGTTGATCACCATTAAAAATGTGACCGACGACAATGACTTAATGATTATTAATCGCTCAGGTATTGCTATTCGCCTTTCGGTGAGTGAGATGCGTGTGATGGGACGAGCTACTCAGGGTGTTCGTTTAATCAACTTATCTAAGAAACAAGATGAGATTGCATCCGTGGCCAAGGTGGCTTCAGAAGCATTGCTTGAAGAAGAAGCTTTTGAACAGGAAGAAGGCAAGGACGATGCGATTAGTGAAAATACAACAGAACAAACTAACGAATGAGGATAAATAGTATATTTGCCTCTCAAAATCAATCTAAAACTTTTTGAAATGAAAAGAGTAGCGCTATTTGCAATTTTAATTTTCAGCATATCAGCTGTATATGCTCAAAAGGGTAAGGTGTCGGCAGCAGACGGTTACTTGTCTACAAGTGATTTGGAAGCCGCTAAAAAGTCGATCGACCTGGCTTTGGAGCATGAAAAAACAATTAACTGGCCAAAAACCTATATCGTTGCCGCTAAGGTATATACCGAATTGTCTAAGTCAGGCGAAGATGCTGAAGGCATCAAAAAAGCAGTGGACTTTTACAAGAAAGCCATTGAGCTAGATCAAAAAGGCGACGCCAAAGGAAAAGGTATTGGTAAATATGCCAAAGAAATTAAGCTACAGTTAACATTCTTTAAACCCGATTTGACCAACTCAGGTATCGAAGGTTTTAACACTGAAGACTTTAACCAGGCTTTATTTGCTTTCGAAAATGTATTGTACCTTAATGCTTTACCAATGTTTCAGGAAGAGGAGCCAGGTATTGATACAGCCATCGTTTATAACTGTGCTTTAGCAGCTTACAACGCCAAGGAGTGGAGTAAGGCTGAGCAGTACTTCAACCAGTCGATTGACTTAGGTTACGGTGGTGGTGATGCTGTATTATTATTGGACCAGGTGTTTGATGCTTCGGGCGACAGCTTAAAGGTAGCGGATAACCTAAAGCGTGGTTTTGTGAAATATCCTGAGGATGAGCGTATTTTAACAACGCTTATTCAGTACTATCTGGATGCTCAGCAGAACGATGCTGCTTTGGAATATTTAAATACAGCTATTGAAAAGGATCCTGAGAATCCATCATTTTACTATGCACGTGGTGTTTTGTACGAAACATTAGACAAGGATCAGGCCATTGTAAATTATGAGAAATGTTTAGAAATTGATGATAGCTTTTTTAATGCTTTGTACAATATTGGTGTGATATACTATAACAAAGGTGTTGAGCAGCAAAATGTAGCCAATGACAAAACCACAACGAAAGAATTTAATGCTGCTATGGACGTAGCTAACGGATTCTGGGAAAAGTCATTACCATACATGGAAAAAGCACATGAAGTACAACCTGAAGAGGCAGCAGTACTTGAAACGCTGAAAGGATTGTATTACCGTTTCGAAAGAATGGATAAGTACAACGAGGTAAAGGCAAAGTTAGAAGCCCTTTAATCGTAAAATACAAAAGTAGCCGGTTCGCCGGCTATTTTTATATCTACAAAAATAACATAATATCAAAAATTTGACACATCTAATTTATATGTAACTGATAATCAACGTTAAATTTTGTGTACGAATTGGAATGTATATTGGGGGATTGATAAAATTTCCCTTTTTTTATTGAGTGCTAACGCAAATTATTAATTAATGGAAACAGATTCATGCAAAATATGGATTAATCAACTAGGAGAAAATATTGCAACAATAGATACACCCTATTGGGAAACTGGTGATTTCTATATTGCTTTAGTAGTTGGATTAGTTAGTATAGGTTTCTCAATTATGGCCTATTTGGAGGCTAAAAAAGCAAAGAATGCTGCAAATGAAGCAGGTAAAACGGTTAAAACACAGAGTATTACTATTGAATTAACCGAGCTGACACAGAAGCTTGATAACATAAATTCAGGCTATAGCTATCAATCCGTTCGTGATATTTATAATGAATTGAACAGAAGAATTAGAAGAGTTGTTTCAGTATATAAGTCAGATCAAGAGTATTCTGATTTAATTAAATCTATCTTGGCTGTTTTAGACAATACAAGAAAGTCATTAAATGGTGTTAGACCAACAAAGACCAGTCAAGATGAAACACCTGCGTTTATAATTTTTAATGCTACCGAAGGTCATTTTTCGGATTTAAACGGTAAACTTGCAGAACTAATAGGACTTCTTGAGCAAAGAGCGATTGATAAACTTTAAAACTAAATAGCTATGAATAATATATATGAAAAATACTTAGATAATATAGAGGTATTAATTAAACACACAAATGAAGGCAAAATAGGTTGGAGAAAAACTAATCCCACTACATATATCTGGAGTAGTATTAATAAGACAAACACTAAATTTACAACTATCATTCAGGCTGTTACAGATGGCCCATGGGAGGAAGAAACTTATTACTTCAAGATACTAAAGCATGATAATGAGGTTGTTATAGATATTGACACTGAGTCAAATGAATCTTTTTTCAGTTTATTACAAACATTATATAATTCTATTTTCAATAATATAGAGAAAAAGAATCTAGATTTCTTTAATGAAATTTTAGATTTAGAATAAATAAAAACCCGCCTAAGCGGGTTTCTTTTTTAATAAGGATAAGCTTTAAAGCCTTAGAACATTAAGTGCGTACCACCTAATTTTTCCAAATCATCAAAACCCATGAAGACCTACTCTTATTTAGAATAGGTCTTTATAGATTTTATAATAAATCAGTTTAATACAGCGTAGCTTTCCACCCTATTATAGCATACGAACCTTTAGAACCAACCATGTCCGATTCTTCTAAATTGGCTACATCACCATCATCTCCAAACAATCGTAAATAATTAGCAATAAACCCCTCACTTAAACCAACGCCATTAACATATAAATGTTGGTCTTGTGCTGTTATTGTACCGTTTAAAGTAGCTGATACTGTTACATTTTCATACTTTTCCTGATATCCATTATCTATATAATAACCACCTCGAACCCATATTTTTTGCACATACCAAATCTGATTATCAACAGGCATAAGTATATCCTTGTGATTACTTGCACCAGTGCCAACCGTCCAAAACTTTTCACTAAACTTTGTAAACGGTTCAACCCGAACACGGTCAGATGCTAACAAGTCTTTTGCTAATTCTTGAAACTGCCCTTTACTAAGACTAGCTATGTCTATTTCTAAGTCCTTATTCATCTCTTTTTCAATTTTACTTGGTTTTACTAATTCTTTTGTACATCCAACGGAAACCGTTAGAAATAAGGTGCACAGCGATAAGAACACCAATGTTTTTAAGTTCGCTGATAATTTCGAAAATTGTTTCATCGTTGAAAATTGTTAATATTGTTCCACCGCTAAAGAGTTCAGCAGTAAAAACAAATGTTTTATTTATAAAATTTTTCATCATGACTAGCTTTTACATTACATCATTTCTTTTCATAATAGCCTTATTAGCTTTTGTTTACCATCTAGGTTTTAAAAAAGGAAAATCAAAACGTTAGTTTTAAGCCACTTTTAAGCCAAATATCACGCATTTGGCTTTTTTCTTTTCTTTCCAGTTCGTGTGAAAACCATCCGAACAAGTCAAGCGCAGAACCTAATAAATCAGTATTTGGAACACCAATACCTAAATGGTTACTGTAATACCTTGCACCGAACGCATCATAAACGCCTATCAATTCGCTTTTACTCAATTCGCTTAACTGGTTTAGTAACACATCTTCTTTAGTGCCATAAATAGTCATTGCTTCATAACAGGCATTCGCTACTTTTTCGTAAAAGCTACGATTAACACGGCTAGACAACCAGTCCCAAGGCTTCAAAAGCAAAACAAATGGAAGAAGAAGAACCCACCACCATTTTTTAAGCAGCTTTACAATAGTTCCCATACTTCTTTAAATTCTGATTGCGTTAGCTTGTAATCACTTTCAAACTTGACAATTGGAACGGCAATTTTAAAGGCTGTTTCTTTATCAAATACAAACACTTCATTTGCTCCAAGTCCTGACGAATCACATATAAACTGGATAAAGTTATTAGTTGGATTTTCATGTTTAGGGGAAAGCGTATTCATTAATAAAGTAAGCGTGTTTTTTCCTCTGCCTATGTGTGTTCTAATGTTAATAAGTCCAGCACGTAAACCATACAGATAATTCTCAAACTCCTCAAATTCTTCGTCTTGTTTGTTTTCTGTAATCTTACCACGCCAAGCGTTCAGACTAACACGGAGGTTAAAAGGGTTTTTATTTCTTTGCCCCCTTACAGCATCCGAACCAGTTTGAACTGGCTTTTTACTCAACTTCATTTTAATTAATGGAAACAACAAGAACCCCCCAAATGGTAATAATATTACACCTAGTGCAATTAAAACCCATATGTACCACTTAATTCTCATCGTTTACAATTTCAATTGGTTTGTTTCCCTCAAATTCTGCTTTAAAGGCTTTTAGTCCTTTTTCCATAGAACGAACAAAGCGGAATGCAGTTTCCGCTTTGCTTATACCGTTCATAATTGCGTTAATGAACTTCATATTTAATTATCTACGTTTTACAAATGTTCCAAAGTAATTTTTGGATGGATTAGCAACCATTTCCAAATCGGGAATAGTTAGCTTTTTTGTGTTCACATTCCAGAAAGCTGTAAACGTTTTTTTCCCATCAGGAAAAGTTACAGTCGCTACCCACTTATCAGAATTAGGGCTTTTAGTCTTGGTTTTATTACAAGGTATCGCTACCATTTTAATGAAACCGCGGCTTTTGCTTTTATTCCAAGCAGTAACAACAGGTCTACTTTTCTTATCTGTGCCAAGTTTAGCGCCTGAGCGTTTACTTTTTGGCTGTTGTACAAACCTTTGATTTGGATTGTAATGCTGTTGATAGCCTTGTGGCAAATAACCAGTAGGCATATTATAAAATCTTTGAGCCATTTTTAAACCCTCCACTTTTTACGACCCGTAAGTCGGATGAATAAATAAACTAATGCCACTAACGCCAAAGGCACAGCGAACCAAACCCAATTGTCAACTACAAAACGCTTTGCACGATTGAAATATGCCTTAACTTTTTGCATGAACAACTCAAAACCGTTCATTGGTCGCAATGCGTCACGGCTAGGGGCAGAAGTAGACAAACTTTGAACATTTACCGCACGCCCAGTTTCCTCTTGTGCTGCCTGACTAACAGCATTAGCGATTGCATGAACTTCGTTTTTGGTAACACGAACGCCATTTTTAGCAGCCGTTTCTGCAATCTTATCGGATTTTACAATGCCATCACGGATAGCAGCACCCGCAATTTTACCAACACCAGTTTCCCCAATTTTATCCATAACGGAAATAGCACCAGCAGCAAGCGCAACGGATGCACCACCAGTTACAGGAGCAAGCGCAGCACCTACTAAACCAATCGCAGGTTTTTTAACTGCTTTAAATACACGGTTTGCAATACCGCCTGTTGCTTTATCTATGCCTCTTGTAATCTTATCAAAGAAGCCACCTTTTTTAAATAGTCCCATATTACAACCCCCTTACTTTTTATCAATCATGAAGAACTGGTAAGTATTACCATCTGTTTCGATTTCTATCTCTCGAATGTCCTCAATTGACACTAAAAAATATTTGTCGTATCCGTGAACAGTGGCACCGCCAGTTTTTACAACATCATTTTCAAGGTTCATAATCGCTTTTAACTCGGTAGGAGTGTACTCCATAGTAACACCATCCATCGCCCAAGCCTTTAAACCAACAAGACCAGTAACAGGAATGGCTAAAAGTTCGTTATCACCAATAACATACTTTTTCAAATCCTCACCATTACCAATAGTAAAACGCTGATAAGCAAAACCTTTTTCAACTAGATTGTTGTCTTCAAGTCCAAAGATTTCATACGTTTTAGTATCATTCAAAGAGCCGAACTCTAATTCTAGATACTTATCAGTATCTAATCGCAAACCACCGTTAGCAATGGCAATGATTACTAATGAATCCGCAGCATTCGATACATAGAAACCTTTCTTTTGTGCAGCAATTTCTGCTAAGTCGGTAATTTTAGTACGCGCGCAAATACTTTCATTATCACCAGTGTGTTGATTAATGCGCTTAATTTCAATTGTTTCATTAGCTAAAGCAACATTTGCTTTTACAATAATTCCAACAACTGGTTTGTTAACTGTAAGCCCATCAAACTCGCTAACGCCTGTAATAGTTTTAATTTTCATCTTAATTACTTTTGATTGTTATTTTTAAATCGAAAGCAAAAAAAAAGCACCCACAGGGGGCGCTTATTCGTTTATATACATTTGTAATCTATTTTAGTCCTTTTTAGGCTCTTTTTGGTGTTGTCATTAGCTTTATGACCTGTTTACATTCGTCAACTGTTAACCCCTCATATTTGGCTAAATGAATCATTAAAATACGTTTTTTATCAGATGGCAGTTTCAAACCGTTTTTTATTTCTCTTATCCGAGCGACCGCAGTACTCTTACAACATCCGTAAAACGCTTGAATATCCTTGTTAGTTAATTCCATAGTATTAGAGTTTATTTGTATCGTTATTTGGCAAAGCACAAATAACTTACGTATTAGTTGATTATGGTAATGTTTTAATATAATTCATCACTTCGGAAGCATCTTTCAAATATTTATACAGGTTTGTAAAAACAACCAACTCAATTGTTTTGTCAGTGATATTCACACTTTTAACGCTTAATTGATTCATTTGTATAAACATTTCATTTTTCAATACTCCATACCATTCCAGTTTAAACTTATCTCTATTCCTTGAATCTTTGTAATAGGAGAGGACAACACCAAAAACATTACTAAACTGTAAACCGTTCATTTTATAAAACTGTGCTGTTAAATCCTCTTTTGCTAATCTAATTTCTTTCATAATCCTAGTGTTAATTGTTCAATAGTGGAAACTAGTTCAACAGGAGCAGGAGCAACAGTCTGAACGCTTATAGTTTTTTGCTGTTCAAATAGTTTTATATTTCTTTCTCTATTAAATATTTCATTGCAATGTTCGTCAAACTCGTATGGAATAGTTTTAAAACCCTTATAACGCAACTGGTCAACAGGAACACCCAACATTAAAGCATGTTCAGCTTCATAAACCTTACTTGTAGTTTGATAAGCTTTTAACATTTGTGCAAATTCTTCAATGTAAGTTTGGTCATCTGCAGACACCAGTAGTAAATTTTTCATTTTAGAAACTGCCTGGCTTGAAAACCATATACGACCCTCAACTTTTAATACTTCCTTTGCTACACCTTTATGTTCTTTACTCATATACTTTGCACAGTATGCAGCAATGTTCCCAACTTTACGCAAGTTTTCAATATCAACACTATTGGGATTCATCCAGTTACAAGCAACACCATTTTTAAACGCTTGACGAATTGCATTTTTTTGCTTGTCACTTGGTTTGCTTTTAACTTCTTTCAACCTTAACTCTCTATATTCTGACCATTCCAAACGGCTCATCTTTTTGTGATATTCGTACACATAGCCAAGCTTATTTAAAATCCTATTCCATTTTTGCTTTACCTCTTTAACTGGCAGAAACTTATCTAGTAATATGTGAAAGTGTAATTGTCCTTGTGCTTGTTTCTCAGCTTTCCAAATGAACTTGGTTACCTTATAATCTGAACGTATTTCGGTAAGGAACTGCTTTAAACATTTATCCTTAATTTCCTTATCACCGTGAACTTGTTTACTGGGTAATGTTAGTGTAAGGAATGTAATTTTTTCCTTACCCTTTCCAGTGTTAACAATGTTTGGATCAACTGAATATAAAAACCAATAAATTGCACGCTCAAGGGATTTTTGTCCTTTCTTCGAAATAAAACCTTTCTCACGATTCTCACAGGGTGGTTTAATACCAGTATTCCAAGTTTTAAAATTACCGTTGAAATCCATTAGACGTGTATAGGCAGTAATAGCGGTAGGAGAGACAGACAAACAAGGCATTTTTATAAGTCCGTTATCTAATATTGTTGGTTCTAAGTTCATTGAATGACGTTTTTGAAGTTGTGGGCGTATTGACAAGCCTATGAATAGGGGAGCTTAACCCCGTAATTTTTCATAAAAAAAGGTAGTCTTTAAACCACCCTTGCCATTGTTACTGAGTTTATATCATCGTACCGAGCACGATTAGACATGCGTACAGCTTTTATTTGTTCGTATTCGTTAAGGTTTCTTTCAATCAGGTTAATTTCATTGTGGTAGTTAATTAGTTGATACTTTAGGGTTGTAAGTTTCTGACGTTCAACAAGTAAATTTAATTCAGCACAAACGTTTCTAAATGCATAAATGCAATAATAGAAAGCACTAAACACGATATAGTTACCATTTTTCGTGTTACTCATCCAAACTGATTTGTTTAGCGAACTGGCAACGCCTGTAAAATAATCGTTTATATTTCTTTCTGCTTGAAATATGTTTGCTTGGCGTTTTCCTGAGTTAGGCGCAAATAGCAAGTAGTTTTGTCTGTAAGTCAAGAACATCTGAGAATAAACATGATTTATAAAAGTCAATTGTTCTGTAAGATTCTTAGATGTTTTCCTTAAAAATGCCTGTGCTTGTTTTTCTTGTTTGAACTCAAATTCAAGACCATTACCAAGCCTGACGGTATATATATCGTCAGTTTTAGAATAGTATTTAAGCTCAATTTTTTTCATTCTGCAAACGTCGAGTAGTGGATATTTTCGACTGGTTACAATCGTTCAGAACTTGTACTGAGAAATCCACTATCTATTTTGCAAGAATATATAAAAATAACATAATATCAAATATAGGACTCGATAATGTATTGATACAGAGGGTTATATTTTTATGACATTATATATATGCCAAATCTATTACTACGAATTAATTGCAAAAGCAGTCTTGAACTTTTGTGATTAGTGAGTTCAGAATCAAAGGTTTCATGTTACGCATCCGACATCAGCAACGTAGCTTGGGGCCCACTTTTCTTTGATTTTGAATAGACAGAAAGCTGTATGACCGTAGGGAGTTCTTTCTGTCTCAAAACAAAGAAACTAGTGGGTAAGCGAGTGGTGCAGTCGGCGGGCTTCTTTGTTTACTTTCTTCGGCTGAAGGAAGAAAGTAAAAGCCCTTGCGGCTCGAGCAAAATCAAGTTCTTTTCTCTTTAAGAGACGAGTTTCGCGTAAAATATTTTTAAATGCAATTGCCCTGCTGTAAGCCCGACACATTCAAATAATATCAAGTACAATTAACATGTGTCGACCTTTCGGGCCTGAATTATTGGAGTTTTAAGAAGAGTTAGCCTGTTCCTTACATCGAACTCACGTTATTTAGAACAACATTGATATTGATTAATACCGTTTACTCAAAAAAATAGCGCCTTTAGTGCATTCCATTTCTAATGTCACGATGATGATATTACGGTATTATACCAGGGCATTATTGAAAATAAATCGATAAAACCTTAAGGTCCTTAGAATCGCATATTTATAACGTACCCGTACAGAATATCAAATAATGGATTGTTGGAATTCTGATCCCTTAGCTTATGTTAATTATCTTGTCAAGTCTTGTATATTTGCTTACCATAATGGATCATAGGATATTTCTGTGGATTAATAATAATTTGTAACGAAAGGAAGCAACGAAATACCCTGTTTTGTAAGATGGTTTTCCTTTCTTTTGCATCGCCCAAAAAGAAACAAAATGCTAGTCCCATTGATGCTACCTCCCGCTTTAATGATTAATCAATTTTACAATCAAAGTAGGTCAAGCCCCTTTGATGTTCAATTAAATTAATCATTATTCACGCCTTCGCATGCCCGCCAATGGAACAGGCCACCGCACTGTCGAAATTGCATTTCGAGTGGGGCAAGGTGGATAGCCAAAAATGAAGGGTAACAAACTAATTAATCCATTAAATAATGCCGAAACAGAATGCTTTATCAATCATTTTTTTATTCATTTGGTATAATAAGCCAGCAGAGCTTATTCATTATGCTGAGCTACCCGCTCCAATCGAAACAAGGTTTCGAACGATTGAAAGCCAGTGATAAGAGTGGATGTTGCGCAATTGGAACGAAGTGGAAATCGTGAAGACCTATAAAAACTTACTCATCTGAATCAATTGCAAGGCGATAGCCTTAAGCATGAAACAATAAATCCATCTCTGGTGTGTAGCAATCACCTCTTTCAATCAGGTTTTGCATCCTTTTTTGAAAAGGATGTGCCAGCCCGGCACTAGGGATAACACAAGGGGCTTGCCCTACTTTGTTTATGAAACTCATTAACCCTAAGAGCGCATGGAAGCATAAATGGGACTAGCTTTTTATTTTTCCTTTTTTGCGATGAAAAAAGGAAAACCCATCTGGTAAGATAAATCATGTCAATGCAAAAATAGCCGCAAATTACTTGTGTTACTTTAATGTAGTTTCTTCCATACAGATGATTTAATTTTAGGTAATTCCTCCATAATTTATAAAACCATTTTAAAGCAAATATTAAATGCGCTTATTGATCGTCTACAAACTGTTAATCAATTCCTAACTCACACATTATTATTAAAATAAATAATAATAAAATCCATTGGCTTTAGCTTTATTGAATTATTATGTATTTCATTCTTCACTTAATTACACAAGCTAAGCTTGAATTCTACTAGCACTAACGTTTAGGAACTCTTTTTTTTAGTAAATTTGCTGTGCTTTTGATGAAAGGTATTGGACAGGTATTTTCTTTAATGATCAAGGTTTAATCAGAGTACAGGAATCGACCGGATTATTTATTTATCATATTGTAAATAAGTGATTGGGTACAAAATCTTAGTGTTCTCATTAACAAGTGTTAATACAAGCTTAGGCTTCATGGCTTGGAAATTGAAGTAACCCTATCCCCTTTTATAAAGTATACAGCAAAGTTAGGTTTAATAAGATGCCAACAAGCACCTATAGGCCATAATTTACACGCATATTATCTCGCACCATGTGACTGAGGAGGCGAAGCTGTGGAAAAAGGTCATCAAAATTGATGATAAGTTAGTAAGTCCTGACCTCAGCAACGCAGATGGGCACCTTTCAATTGAAATGAGCGTGGAAGGAAAAGTTGTTTGAGCCCGATTTTGTCGGGAGAGTTCTTTTCATTCAGCGAATAAAATTAGAAAGGTCATCGAGTGCTGCAGTCAGCGGATTCTTTGCATACTTTCTCAACTGTAGGAGAAAGTATGAGCCCCTGCGGCTAGAGCAGAAAGTGATAAGAGATCGCTACGCTGATAGATAAGAGATGGCAACAAGTTGCTTATAGATAAGAGAAAAAAGAGATGAGAAGTGAGCGATGAGAGATGAGAACACTATGTTTTTAGATGCTAGACCGCTTCACTTTTAGACAAAAAACACAGGACTACGGACATAGCACTTCGGACCTATTTTAAACAAGCTGTCAATCATTCCCCACCTGAATTTTAGGAGGGGTGCCGAAGGCGGGGTGGTATAATATATTAAATCTGCGCTATCTGCGGACAAAAAAAGAGATGAGACCGCTTCACTTTTAGACAAAAAACACTGGACTACGGACTTAGCACTTCGGACTTATTTAACCAAGCTGCCAATCAATCTGTGGACAATATTTAACCACCATGCAAGTAATCTTATGGCTTGATACTAGCATCTTGATACTTTTTATTACGACTAATTCGCACTCATTAGAATAATTCGCAAGCAACATGCAAAACACTAAAATAGCCATTATAGGCCTCGGTTATGTAGGCTTACCCCTTGCCGTAGAATTTGGTAAGCTATACCCTACTGTAGGTTTCGATATCGACCAGGAGCGTGTGGATGAACTATCCAAGGGGCATGACCGTACCCTGGAGGTGACGGATGATTACTTACAAGAAGTGATTAAGAGTTCCACCAAACAGGCCGGCATCTCTTTTAGCACACAGGCAGCGGCCATGGCCGACTGTAATTACTTTATCGTAACAGTGCCCACTCCTACCGATAAAAATAATCACCCAGTGCTTACCCCACTGATCAAAGCCAGTGAGACCATTGGTAAACTATTAAAAAAGGGCGACATCGTTATATATGAGTCAACGGTTTACCCCGGCCTAACGGAAGAAGAATGCGTACCCGTACTTGAGCAAGTATCAGGACTAAAGTACAACAGTGATTTCTTTGTCGGTTACTCTCCTGAACGTATTAATCCAGGTGATAAGGAACATACGCTAACGAAAATATTAAAAGTGACCTCAGGCTCAACACCAGAAGTGGCCGACAAGGTGGACCAGCTCTATCAATCGGTGATCGTGGCAGGTACTCACAAAGCACCATCTATCAAGGTGGCCGAGGCAGCCAAAGTGATTGAGAACAGCCAGCGCGACATTAACATCGCCTTTGTCAATGAGCTGGCCAAAATATTTGAGCACCTCGACATCGATACACAAGCCGTACTGGAGGCAGCCGGCACCAAATGGAACTTCCTGCCATTTAAACCAGGACTGGTGGGTGGTCACTGCATTGGTGTAGACCCGTACTACCTGGCACAGAAAGCACAGGAGGCCGGCTATAACCCTGAGATTATACTGGCCGGACGACGCATGAACGACGGCATGGGCGCCTGGGTAGCCTCCCAAATTGTTAAGCTCATGATTAAAAAGGGACAAACGGTGAGTCAGAGCAGCATCCTATGCTTGGGTGTGACTTTTAAAGAGAACTGTCCTGACATACGGAATACCAAGGCCATTGATGTCATCAACGAACTGGCAGACTATGGTTGCACTGTTGATGTCTATGACCCATGGGCCGATAAAGCCGAAGTAAAGCACGAGTACGGACTAGAATTAATCAACTCCTACTCCATCCAAGCCTACGATGCCATTGTGCTCAATGTGGCACACAACGAATTTAAAACACTCGATGTAGCCTCACTAAAAAAAGGTGATAACACGGTAGTCTACGACATTAAAGCGGTATGGGATGAGGATTTAGTTGATGGACGATTGTAAGTAGAGACATAAGAACGCAGCAAGCTGCTACTAGATGCTAGACCGCTACGCTTGTAGATAAGAGAAAAAGAGATGAGCGGTGAGATGTGAGAAAATAGATCGCTGCGCTTCTAGATAAGAGAAAAATGAGATTAGAACGCTATGCTTTTAGATGCTAGACCGCTTCGCTTTTAGACAAAAAACACCGGACTACGGACATAGCACTTCGGACTTATTTAAGCAAGCTGCCAATCATTCCCCACCTGAATTTTAGGAGGGGTGCCGAAGGCGGGGTGGTATACAAAAAAGAATAGATAAGAGATCGCTACGCTTATAGATATGAGACCGCAACAAGTTGCTTTTAGACAAAAAAACACTGGACTACGGACATAGCACTTCGGACTTATTTTAGCAAGCTGCCTATCAGTAATCCTTTTTAATCCGTGTAATCTGCGGACAAAAAAAGAGAAGTGTAAGATAAGTTCGTAAGCCCTGACCTCAGTAACGCAGATGGGTACCTTTCAATTGAAATGAGCGTGGAAGGAAAAGTTGTTTGAGCCCTATTTTATCGGGAGAGTTCTTTTCATTCAGCGAATAAAATTTAGAAAGGTCATCGAGTGCTGCAGTCAGCGGACCTTTTGTCTACTTTTGCGACTGCAGGAAAAAGTAGAAGCCACTGCGGCTTGAGCAGAAAGTGATAACAGAA
Source organism: Carboxylicivirga sp. M1479 (assembly GCF_007097485.1). GTDB lineage: Bacteria > Bacteroidota > Bacteroidia > Bacteroidales > Marinilabiliaceae > Carboxylicivirga. The sequence continues at coordinate 120,212 of NZ_VKDE01000016.1, forward strand.
TAGATAAGTGACCGCAACAAGTTGCTTTTAGATAAGAGAAGTGAAAGATGAGAACGCTATGCTTTTAGATGCTAGACCGCTTCACTTTTAGACAAAAAACACTAGACCACGGACATAGCACTTCGGACTTATTTAAGCAAGCTGCTAATCAGTAATCCTTATAAATCTGCGTAATTCCGCATAACGGAACAAGTCCTGCGGACAAAAAGTTTCCCGCAGTGAATCAATGTGAATTGGGAACATCTTTACATCATCTATAATAATCTCTATATCAATTTGCAATTATGAATACAGCAGAATTAAAACTCAAACTATTCAGGCACATCGATAAGCTTGACAGTACAATGCTTGAAGAGGTATACGGCCTAATCAGTAATTATACAAAACAGCATGTGAATAGCGAACAGTGGGATGAGCTTAGTGAGATCCAGAAAAAAGGTATTTACAAAGCAATAGATGAGTTAAATAATGGTGAATTTACAGCAAACGAAGATGTATTGAGCAGGTACAGAACAAAGTATAACAATGACTAAAAGTTATACTGTCGTTTGGTCGTCAATGGCTGAGAAAGATTTTGCCAATACCCATGCTACCGCACGACTCCGATCGTGTGGGGACTTATTAAGCCTTACACCTCCCTCCCCCTTGAGGTGGAGGAAAATACTTAATGATATAGAAACTTAAAATACCTAGCAATTCACCTTGCTACTTGATACTAATTTCAAAAACATGAACAACATTAACCAACTCGACATTAACAAACTATATACCTTTAAAGACTACCTTAGCTGGCAATTTAAAACCAGAGTGGAGTTAATTAAAGGACGTATATATAAAATGTCGCCGGCTCCTTCTCCTAGGCATCAGGAAGTGCTTAGTGCTTTAAATGCGGAATTGCACCAATTTTTGAAAGCTAAGAACTGTAAAGTATTCCCCGCTCCTTTTGATGTTCGACTTGATATTGACAAAGGAACAGTACATACAGTCGTGCAACCCGACCTTTCTGTTGTATGTGATATGTCAAAGATTGATGATAAAGGCTGCAATGGAGCACCAGATTTGGTGGTGGAAATCATCTCTCCTTCAACAGCTAAAAAAGATTTACACGAGAAATATGACTTATACGAACGTTCAGGCATACATGAATATTGGATAATCCATCCCTTTGAACGAACATTAAGCGTATTTGTATTGTCGAAGGGAAGCTATGTAACAAGTAAACCCATGACAGAAGGTGATATTGTCCAAAGTACTATTCTGCCCGGCTTTAAATTAAACTTAAATGATATTTTCCCAGCTCGCGTGGAAGAGCCTGATGAAGAGTACAGGAGAATTTAATTATAGTTCATCTTGATATTAAAAAAGTAGTCCGAAGTACGGAGAAAAAAGAAGTGAGCGGTGTAAGATAAGTTCGTAAGCCCTGACCTTAGCAACGCAGATGGGTACCTTTCAATTGAAATGAGCGTGGAAGGAAAAGCTGTTTGAGCCCGATTTTTTCGGGAGAGTTCTTTTCATTCAGCGAATAAAATTTAGAAAGGTCATCGAGTGCTGCAGTCAGCGGACCTTTTGTCTACTTTTGCGACTGCAGGAAAAAGTAGAAGCCACTGCGGCTTGAGCAGAAAGTGATAAGAGAACGCTCCGCTAATAGATAAGAGATCGCAACAAGTTGCTAATAGATTAGAGAAAAGAGGTGAGATGTGAGAGATGAGCAAACTATTGCGCAGCAAATCAATAACAAATATCATTATGCATAGCATTGGTAAATTATGTAATTTAGGTATTTTAAGATGTAGATAAAAGGAAGAAACTGTATGCATACTATCAAAATTAAAATACACGATAAAGCCTATAAGCATTTTATTTGGTTATTAAGTAAGTTTAGTAAAGATGAAATTGAAGTGATAACAGAGGATAGCTCATACCTGAAAATTAAGGCTGAACTGCAAGCAGAGCTAGATGAAATAAATGAAGGAAAAGCCGAATATTACACCTTAGATGAGTTAGATGATAGATTGGAGAAGAAATTAAAGAAGCATGAAGGTCATCTTTAAAGAAAGTATTTATACTTGAACCATCTTATACAAATGGACTTAAACGAACATCAGTTATACGACTCAATAAAATGGCTACAATTAGTAAAAAAAGATGGTAAAGAATTGGTTTTTCAAACTAATGATTTAAATTATTAGAATTAATTGAATTTTAATAATTAAATTAATATACTTACCTTTGGCGTTACTAATTTAAAAGGTTAGTATGATAGTATCATTTGGATCAAAGAGGACGGAAAAAATCTGGAATGGAAAACGAGTAAAAAACATTCCTCTCGAAATTCAACAGATCGGAAGAAGAAAATTAAGAATGCTAAGTAACTCACAAAATATTCAGGATTTACTTATACCGCCCTCCAATAGGCTAGAAAAGCTGAGTGGAAAAGCTAAAGATTACTATAGTATTAGAATCAATAACCAGTGGAGAATAGTTTTTCAATGGATTAACAATCACTCTTACGAAGTAGAAATCGTTGATTATCATTAATTGACACTTAACATGGAAAAACTTAATAACATACATCCCGGTGAAATATTGAAAGAAGAGTTTCTAATTCCTATGGATTTATCGGCTTATCGTTTATCAAAAGATATAGGTATTCCGCAAACAAGAATTTCACAAATTCTTAAAGGAAAAAGAAGAATTACAGCTGATACAGCTTTGCGCCTATCTTCCTATTTTGGTAATTCAGCAAAATTCTGGTTGGGGCTTCAGGATGATTACGATATTGAAGAAGAAAAATCTATTAATAGCGAACTATTCATACGAATTAGTAAAATTAAAGACGCTAAGCAACAGCGTATTTAGTTATTCGGAGAGACGCATAGATTAGCACAAAGAATTGGAGTGCAACGAAAATCATGAACACCAATAATAAATAAAATATCATCTATCAAACGTCCCTACATCATACACCCCCAGTGCCCATCATTCTCTGCGGACAATATTTAACCACCATGCAAATAATCTTATGTCTTGATACTTAAAAATAGTCCGAAGTACTAAGTTCGAAGTACGGAGAAAAAAGAAGTGAGCGGTGAGTTACACCCCCTCCGCCTGCGGCACCTCCCCCTTGAGGTTGAGGAAAGAATTGAACAAACAAATTGCGCAGCAATCAATCCTTTAAATCATTTTACTTGTCCCGACCCTTCGGGAAGCTGCTAATCAGTAATCCTTTTAAATCTGCGTAATTCCGCATAACGGAACAAGTCCTGCGGACAAAAAAAAGAGAAGAGAAGTGAGGGATGAGAACGCTATGCTTTTAGATGCTAGACAGCTTCGCTTTTAGACAAAAAAACACTGGACTACGGACATAGCACTTCGGACTTATTTAAGCAAGCTGCCAATCAGTAATCCTTTTTAATCTGCGGTTCCTATTTTAACCACCAAGCCAATCAATTCGTTCAATTCGCAAACAATTAGACTAATTCGTAGTAATACATTTAATCACCCTGTAAATCGTCTTGATACTTGATACTAACATCTTGATACTTTTTAAAGCAATCAATTCGCCCAATTCGGACACATTAGAATAATTCGCAAACTAATTTATTCTTTCACGCAACATAAGTACTTTTGCGCCGTATTGAACAACAATAACGGGAAGCACAATGTGACTTACCGCGCCGAAGGCGTTTATATAAGTGAGAAGAGAGCGCTACGCTATGAGATAATAGATCGCTACGCTGATAGATATGAGATCGCAACAAGTTGCTTTGAGAGAAGAGAAAAAAGAGATGAGAAGTGAGCGGTGAGTGCTGAGAACTAAACAAACAAATTGCACAGCAATGAATCCGTGTATATCTATTAGCACCATGCACATCGTTAATCCATTTTAATCTGCGCAATCTGCGGACAAAATAAGAGAAGTGTAAGATAAGTTAGTAAGTCCTGACCTCAGCAACGCAGATGGGTACCTTTCAATTGAAATGAGCGTGGAAGGAAAAGTTGTTTGAGCCCGATTTTTCGGGAGAGTTCTTTTCATTCAGCGAATAAAATTTAGAAAGGTCATCGAGTGCTGCAGTCTTGCTCTTCTTTGTATACTTTCTTGTAGCAAGACAAGAAGAGTATAAGCCCCTGCGGCTTGAGCAGAAAGAGATAAGAGACGCTACGCTGATAGATAAGAGACCGCAACAAGTTGCTTTGAAATAAGAGAAAAAGAGAAGAGAAGTGAGCGGTGAGAGATGAGTGCATAAATTGCACAGCAATGAATCCTTTAAATTATAGAAGCTGTAAATCGTCTTGATACTTGATACTAACATCTTGATACTAATTTTTAACCAAGCTGCCAATCAATAATCCTTTTAAATCCGTGCAATCTGCGAACAAGAAAAGAACGAGTCCCGATACCTCGAGAAGCTGTAAATAAACATCATAAATCATCATTCAACCATCATATATCCAAATGAACAACCTCATATTCTCAACAATAAAACGCATACTACAAGTACTCCCTCCCGGGTATAAAAAGAAAAGTGCCAAAATGATGCTTCTGCTTTTTCTCAACTCGATTATGGAAATGCTTGGCTTGGCAGCCTTCCTACCGCTCTTCTCTGTAATATTGCAGGACGGTGTCATACAAACACATCCTATCATTAGTGAAGTATATAATATGGGAGGCTTTGCAAGCGAAAACCAGTTTATCCTGTTTTTAGCCGGTTTTATAGTGTTTGCCATTATTTTTAAGAATGTGATGAGTCTATTCATCCTTAAATCACAAGCTACCTTTTCGCTCTCACTCTACCAATATTTTGCTATCAGAATACACAAGCTCTATTATAGTAAGGGATTTCCTTTTTTCAAAAATAAGAATAGCAATGAAATCATGCGTGATGTCAACCAAATTCCTCAATGGTTTTCAAACCAAATAGTATTAGCTATTTTCACTTTCTTAAATGAACTATTCGTGCTATCCTTTATCCTTACCAGCCTTATTATTTATGATTGGAAAGCAATTGTAATGTTAACTTTTACCATCTTACCTATCTTTTTACTTTTTTACGGCTGGGTTAAGAAAAGAACCTCAAAAATTGAAAAGGAAGCAAATGAAGTTCACCCATTACTTGGAAAAAGCATATTTCAAAGCATATTCGGTTTTATTGATGTAGAGGTGACAAATACCCAAGATCGCTTTCGCAATAAAATAGCTTATTACATTAACAAGCTTGTTACTATCAGTATTAAACGAACCTTATATCAACAATCGCCTACCAAGGTAATTGAAGCAGGCATGGTTATTACTATTTTTGCCATTACAGCCTACGGACTCTATTTTTTACCCGACCGAGCTGGCTTGGCTGCCTTATTAGGACTCTTTGCCTTGGCAGCCTATCGCATACTCCCATCCGTTAATCGGATTATGATTGCCCTTATCAGCATTAAAGGGTATCAATATACTTTTGACACAATCTTACAGGTAAAAGATTACAAGACAGAACTTAAGGAACATTCACAAATAAAGTTCAATTACAACCTTACTTTAAGGGATATTTACTTTAAATTCCCAGATGCCAAAGAAACTCTTTTGAATGAAATCAATCTAACAATTAATAAAGGTGAGTCCATTGGCTTCATTGGCCCATCAGGCGCCGGTAAAACAACACTGATGAACCTAATGTTGGGTTTTTGGTCGCCTACAAGGGGACAACTGAAGGTTGATGAAACATTAATAAATGAAAACACCCTCCCATCGTGGCGCGACCATATCGGCTATGTGCAGCAAGAGGTATACCTGTTGGATGGTACCTTGGCTGAAAATGTGGCCTTTGGTTTGGAGCATAAACAGATAGATACTGATAAGCTTGAAAAAGTACTTAAGCAGGCTAGTTTATGGGAATTTACCCAGGAACTACCCGATAAATCCAACACCATGATTGGTGAACGAGGAACAAAGCTTTCCGGTGGTCAACGACAGCGTGTTGGTATAGCACGAGCCCTGTATTCTGGTGCTTCCATCTTATTCTTTGATGAAGCCACATCGGCACTAGACACGCAAACAGAAAAAGATATTACCGAATCGATACGTAACCTGACTGATGGCGACCTGACCATTGTTGTGATTGCTCACCGCATCAGTACACTTAAATACTCCAACCGCATTATTGAAGTTGATGAGGGGCAAATAAAAGCGGAAATGAAATATCAGGATCTTATTAAACGTGAGATTAATTAAGGGATAGATTTTATATTATTAGGAATGGACATACTCAAACTCATAGGAAGAGAAAAGCAGCTCTTTACCCAAGATATAGAAAACAAACAGGAGGAGCTGAAGCGCATTGTTGCCTCTTCTACTTTTTTGGTGATTGGTGGTGCCGGATCCATTGGACAAGCAGTTACTAAAGAAATTTTTAAACGCAATCCACTTAAACTACACGTTGTCGACATCAGCGAAAACAACATGGTGGAGCTGGTGCGCGATATACGGAGCTCATTTGGGTACATCAAGGGCGATTTCCAAACCTTTGCTTTAGATATAGGTTCTGTTGAGTACGATGCCTTTATTGAAGAAGATGGACAATATGATTACGTACTAAACCTCTCAGCATTGAAACATGTGCGAAGTGAGAAGGATCCCTTTACTTTGATGCGTATGATTAATGTGAATGTGTTTAATACGGAAAAAACCATTCAGCAATCAATTGAAAATGGGAGTAAGAAATATTTTTGCGTGTCTACTGATAAGGCAGCGAACCCAGTTAATATGATGGGCGCTTCCAAGCGAATCATGGAGCTATTTTTAATGCGCAGAAGCAAGCAAATAACTATTTCAACTGCCCGATTTGCCAACGTCGCTTTTTCAGACGGATCTCTATTGCATGGCTTTAACCAACGCATACAGAAAAGGCAGCCCATTGTTGCTCCTAAAGATATCAAGCGTTACTTTGTAATACCACAGGAATCGGGTGAATTATGCCTGATGTCTTGTATCTTTGGAGAGAACAGAGATGTATATTTTCCTAAGCTGAGTAAAAACTTACATTTGATTACTTTTGCCGACATCGCCATTAAATATTTAAAAGATATTGGGTACGAACCTTATTTATGCGACAGTGAAGAAGAAGCACGCCAACTAGCAACTACCTTGCCTCAGCAGGGACAATGGCCATGTTTATTCACAACAAGTGACACCACAGGTGAAAAGGATTTTGAAGAGTTCTACACCGATAATGAAGTCTTGGATATGGAGCGCTTTGCCAACCTTGGCATCATAAAAAATGAATTAAAAACTGATGATGATAAGTTAACTCATTTCACTGATACCATTCATCAATTAAAAGTGAATAAACGTTGGACAAAGCAGGATATTGTGCAATTATTTCATGAAATGATACCTAGTTTTGGACATAAAGAAACCGGAAAGTACCTTGACAGTAAAATGTAATGGAGAAATTTAAGAAATTATGCAGCTTCATACGCGAAGCTTACTCTGCACCTGAAGGATTTATCCCCTTGCATGAGCCTCGGTTTATAGGTAATGAAAAGACCTATGTGAATGATGCCATCGACTCTACCTTTGTTTCTTCCGTTGGGGAATATGTGAATCGCTTTGAAGAGATAATGTGTGAGATTACTGGTGCTAAATATGCAGTAGCTACTGTCAACGGCACCTCAGCTTTGCAAGTAGCCTTATTATTGGCTGGCGTTGAGTCTGGTGATGAAGTAATTACCCAAGGACTTTCTTTTATTGCTACAGCCAATGCCATTAGCTATTGTGGTGCTCAAGCTGTTTTTTTGGATGTTGATAAAACAACAATGGGACTCTCCCCTGCTGCTTTAAAAAGCTTTTTGGAGGATTATGCACAGCTCAAAGATGGTGTTTGTTATAATACTAAAACAGGGAAAAAATTAGCAGCCATTGTACCCATGCATACTTTTGGTCATCCGGTTGATATAGATAGCATTATTACCATAGCCAAAGAGTATAATATACCTGTAGTTGAAGATGCAGCCGAATCTTTAGGAAGCTATTATAAAAAACAGCACACTGGTACATTTGGCGTATTGGGGGCATTCAGTTTTAATGGAAATAAAACAGTTACGTGTGGTGGTGGTGGTGCCATCGTCACCAACGATATGGCTCTGGCCGAAAAAGCCAAACACATGACTACCACAGCCAAGGTGCCACACCCCTATGAATATACACATGATATGGTGGGCTTTAACTTTAGGATGCCTAATTTGAATGCTGCCATGGCCTGTGCTCAGTTGGAAAAACTAGAGGAATTTGTGGATAATAAAAGAGCATGGGCTAAGAGCTTAAGTGGCTTTTGCCTTGAGAATGATATTGACTTTATTACCGAACCACAAGGCACCGAATCCAATTACTGGTTGAATGCCTTATGTCTCGTAAACAGAGAGCAACGTAATGGGGTCTTGGAATTTATGAATAAACAAGGTGTGATGTGTCGCCCAATATGGACACTGTTATTCAAAATGCCGATGTATGCCCATTGTTACCGAGATGAACAGATAAATTCACAATGCCTCGAAGATCGTATTGTTAACATACCTAGTAGTGTGATAATATAGTTTAAGGTTAAAACTAAGTTTAAGTACCCTCAACCTCAATCTTAAACTTTGTCTCAACCTAAACCTTAATCATAATCATGAAACAACCCATAATCCTAATTGGTGGCGGTGGCCATTGCAAGGCTTGTATTGATGTTATTGAGCAGGAAGGCAAATATGAAATTGCCGGTATTGTCGACCAAAAGGAGAAAGTCGGGCAAAAGATACTCGGCTATACGATTATTGGCTGTGATGATGATTTACCAGAGTTATTCAATACCTATAAACAAGCCATTATCACGGTTGGTCAGATACGTTCAGCCAAAGTGCGAATACTGCTATTTGAAAAGCTAAAGACCATAGGTTTTCAGCTACCAGTCATTATATCGCCCCTCGCCTATGTGAGCTCTTCAGCCCATATTGAAGAAGGAAGCATTGTGATGCATCATGCTCTGGTAAATACGGAGGCCCACGTTGGACAGAATAATATCATCAATAGTAAAGCGCTGATAGAGCATGAATCAACAATTGGCAAGCATAATCATATCTCCACGGCCTGTCAACTAAACGGACAGGTAAAGGTGGCTGATGAGTGTTTTATCGGTAGTGGTTCTACCATTGCCAATAATGTGTCTATTGTAAGTAATGTGATTGTACCAGCAGGTACCAACGTATATAAAAATATTAATAAAGCGGGTATATATATCCGACGATAAATATCATCCCAACCTTTGACATACTACTATGCAGACACTTATAATAGCCGAAGCAGGCGTCAATCATAACGGTGATATTGAACTGGCTAAGCAACTGGTTGAAGTTGCTGCGGACTGTGGAGCCGACTATGTGAAGTTTCAAACCTTTAAAGCAGAAAACTTAGTCTCCAAAACAGCTGAGCAGGCTGAATATCAAAAACAAAATACTGGGATGGTTGAAAGCCAGTACGACATGCTCAAAAAATTGGAGCTGTCAGCTACAGATCATCAGATCTTGATGGAACATTGTAAAAAGCACGGTATAAAATTTCTGTCTACCGGCTTTGATCAGGAGAGTCTTCTTTTTCTAGAAAGCATAGGAATGGAGTTGTGGAAAATTCCATCTGGAGAGTTAACGAACTTACCCTATCTTGAATATATGGCATCTCAAGCTCAGCCGCTAATTTTATCTACCGGTATGGCCAGCAAGCAAGAAATAGCCGATGCGATAGAAGTGTTGTGCAGCAAGGGTAAAAGCAAAGAAGAAATTACTGTTTTACATTGTACCACCGAGTACCCTACCCCTATGGGAGAAGTGAACCTGAAAGCCATGCACGACCTTGAAAAAAGCTTTGCATGTCGGGTGGGATACAGTGACCATACCAAAGGTATTGAAGTGCCCATTGCGGCTGTAGCATTGGGAGCTACCGTTATTGAAAAGCATTTTACCTTGGATAATAGTTTACCGGGACCAGATCATAAAGCATCATTGGAGCCGATGGAATTCAAGGACATGGTCAAGGGTGTTCGCAATATTGAAAGGGCGCTAGGTACAGGGATTAAAGCCCCTACGCTTTCAGAACTAAAAAACAAATCCATTGCCAGAAAATCCATACACTTGCAAGGTAATTTACGTGAAGGACATATATTAACAGCCGATGATCTGGAAATGAAACGACCGGGTGATGGCATTTCACCCATGAAAATGAATGAAGTGCTAGGTAAAACAGCTTGCAGGGAATTAAAAGCCGGTAGCATGCTTAAATGGGAGGATCTCGTATAAACGAACAGGTAAACCTAATCAAAATCTCAACCTTATTCTAAAACTAGACCTTAACCTCAATCTTATCCTAAATCTCAACCTTTCTGAAAAAACGTATGAATATAGCCGTATTAACCAGTTCAAGAGCCGACTATGGCATTTATCTGCCCTTGTTAAAGGCATTACAGGCAGATGAGAGCATACACCTCCATATCATTGCTTTTGGTACCCACCTCTCTCCTTTTCATGGCCATACCCTTGACCAGATTAAAAAGGATGGTTTTGAAGTTAATTACCGTGTAGAGTCCATGTTAGCAGGTGATTCTGCCAATGCGGTGGCAACTGCCATGAGCCTCACATCATTGAAGTTTGCTGAGTTTTGGAAAGACCATAGGCAGACCTTTGATTGGGTTCTTTGCCTTGGTGATCGTTATGAGATGTTTGCAGCCGTAATGGCTGGCATACCCTATGGAATTAAATTTGCTCATTTGCATGGAGGGGAGCGCACGCTTGGCGCTATCGATAACATCTTTCGCCATAGTATTACCCTGGCTAGTTCATTACACTTTGTGGCTACTGCCGAATTTGGGGCAAGAGTTAAGGAATTGATTGAAGATAAAAATGAGGCTGAGAATAAGGTTAAGGTGGTTGGGGCCTTAAGTCTGGATAATCTTAAAAACATGAAACTGCTTTCGATAGAAGACTTTAAAGAGAGGTTTACTATTGACCTGTCTAAACCAACCATACTAAGTACGTTTCACCCTGAAACTGTTAATCCTGAAATGAATAAAGAGTATGCTGAAATTATATCCCGAAGCTTTAGTGAGATATCAGAGAGGTATCAAATAGTAATTACACTACCTAACGCTGATACGGAAGGTACTGTAATTCGCACCTCCTTCTTGAAGCTTGAAAAACAACATCCCGATAGAGTAATATGCGTTGAAAACTTTGGTACATTAGGCTACTTCTCATGTATGAAACATTGTAGCATGTTAATAGGTAACACATCCAGTGGTATTATTGAAGCCGCCAGCTTTAATAAGCGGGTCATTAACCTGGGTAATCGCCAAAAAGGACGTGCCTGTGGCGATAACGTAATGCATACTCCCATTGATGAAACAGCCACCACAAAGGCGGTCAACACAATTGAAGAGTTGAAGGTATACAGAAGTACTAACCCCTACGACCGGGGAGGAGCAGTCGAATCAATCATCTTAACCCTCAAATCTCAACCTTAACCTCTGTCTTAATCTCAACCACCATGCATAACTTCCAACAACATATCATACACCAAAACGAAAGTATATTAAAAGCCTTTGAACTCTTAAACCATGTGCCCGAAACACTGACGTTATTTGCAGTGAATGAAGCACAACAAATGGTAGGAACCTTGACCGATGGTGACATACGACGTGCCTTTTTAGCCGGTAAAACCACCAACGATCAAGTAAAGGACTTTATACACACCAGCTTTATATCAATTGGTGAGCAAACCACACCCCAAGCAATCAACGACATGAAAAAACGGGGTATCCACCTGCTACCTTGCTTAGATGACAAGGGCTGCATCACCAGGCTTATTGACTTGAAAAAAACAAAGACGATACTACCAATGGACGCGGTGATTATGGCCGGTGGTAAAGGTGAACGCTTACGGCCACTAACCAATAACACCCCCAAACCCATGTTGCCATTGGGTGGTAAGCCCATTATTGAGCACAATATCGACCGCCTGATCACCTATGGTGTGCAGAATATTTATATATCTGTTAATTACCTGGCCGAACAAATTGAAGCCTATTTTGGCGATGGCTCATCCAAGAGTATTAATATTCAGTACCTCCGCGAAGACCAGTTTTTGGGTACCATTGGAGCCCTGAGCATGGTGAAGCATTTTAAAAACCCCCATGTATTGGTTATGAACTCCGACTTATTTACCGATGTTGATTTTGAGGATTTATACCTTAATCATCAGGAGAAAGGTGCCGAACTATCGGTGGCTTCTATCCCCTATACGGTCAATATTCCTTTTGGTATTATGGTTCGCGAAAACGGTCAAATTACTGGATTAAAGGAAAAACCCAGTAATACGCACTATGCCAATGCAGGTATATATTTAATTAATAATAAACTAATTAATAATATTCCTAAGGATACTTTTTATAATGCCACTGATTTGATTGAAGATACCATTAAAAGAAAAGGTAAGGTTATTGATAATCCTATTACAGGTTATTGGATTGATATTGGGCGCCATGATGAATACAACAAGGCCAAAGAAATAATGAAACACCTCAAACCTTAACCTCCACCTTAATTTTACCCTCAATCTCAAACCATGCTAATAACAAACACCCTCTTTATCATACCTGCTCGCGGAGGCTCCAAGGGACTGCCCGGCAAAAACACCAAGCTGCTCAATGGCAAGCCGCTTATACACTATTCCATTGAAGCAGCCCTTGAGCTAACCAAAAAGGAAAACATTTGTGTGACAACAGATGATCAGGAGATTATTCGTGTGTCCGAACAAACTGGCATAAAAGTGCCGTTTATCCGACCGGCTGACCTGGCCACCGATACGGCCAATACCTGGCAAGTGGTGCAGCATGCCGTTAATTGGTACAAAGAAAAGGGAAAAACTTTTGAGACAGTGATTTTGTTGCAGCCGACTTCCCCTTTTCGCAGGGCCAAACACATTGGCGAAGCCTACAACTTAATGGATGAAAAAACCGAAATGCTGGTATCGGTTAAAGAAACCAAATGCAACCCCTACTTTAACTTGTTTGAAGAAGACAATAAAGGTTTTATCCATCAATCAAAAAAAGCTAATTTTACGCGCCGGCAAGATTGCCCGGCTATTTACGAGGTAAACGGCGCCATCTACATCCTCAACCTAAGCCTCAGTCTCAACCTTAATAAGCCATGGGATTCTGAAAAAATCAAAAAGTATGTAATGAGTTCCGAGGATTCAATCGATATAGATACGAAGTGCGATTGGGAGAATGCAATTAGCTTTACAAGAGGATTAACATCCTAAATATAAAATACCTACAATGAATAATGATTTTTTTAAAATATATAAAGCATTAGACGCTTTTGAAACTAAAGAAAATTTAAATCTTTTAAACACAAAATATGGTAATATATGGCCTCTTTTAAAAATTGAAGTTTATAAATCTTACTTTAAGGATTATAAGAAACTAAAATACAGGCCTATGATATGGAGGATCGTAGGAAACTTTAAAAGAGCCGTAACTTCCTTTTATAAAAGCAATAAACAGCTTCCTCCTAACAATATATTTAAGGAAACCGATGAATTGTGGGTCTCTAGCATTGGTAGACGGGTTAATGGTTATAATAAATTCACAGATCCATTTTTTAATGAAATGTCATCGTCAAAATCATTGATGATTGAAAGAAGTGGTGATAATCCTCTGTTTTATAGTAATGTACATGTGAAAAGTAATAGCCGTATTTTAAACTATGAATCAAGTTATAATTTCTTCAACTTGTTATTTATAATAAAGAATACATTATCTTTTTCGAAAGTTCTTAAAGAAGTTAAGATAGAAAGAGTGTCTAATAACTATCCTAGTATTCAGATTTTTAACTTGCTTGTTTGTTATAGCTATTTTGTCAATTGGTATAATTTTTACATATATTTCTTTTCTAAATTTACAACCTTAAAAAGGATTTATTATACTGGAAATGGTACGCCTGACACTTATGCTTTAAATGCTGCTGCACACAAATTAAATATTGAAACTATTGAATTTCAACATGGTGTCATTTCTAAAAATGGTATTGATTACAAGTATAGAGTTTTAAATGACAACATCTTAAAGTTGGTACCATCTAAAATTTATGTTTATTCAGCTGAAGCAAGAGAAATCTTAAAAAATAACACAAAAGGAAAGGTTACAATTGAGCTGATTGAAAATTTTGCACTTACTAATTGGAAAAATAATGAAAGTAAATTAGGAACAAAGACTTCAATATTGCTTACACTACAAAATGTTATTTTTCCACAGGATCATTTTATTTATCTTTTTTTCAAATACATAAATGAAAAATTTCCAGAAATGGAAATCATCCTTAGACTACATCCAAGCCATCAGTATGTTAAAGTAGGATTTGAAGAAATATTAGAAAAACTGAAGATAAAATTTGTTTGGGATAACAATGCGATGATATATGATTCTTTATCAAATGCAATACTTAATATCACTGCTTTTTCAAGTACTGTAGAGGATGCAATAAATTTGAAAGTCCCGTCATGGCTTATCTCAAATGAAGGGAGTATGTTATATGAGCAACATATTAAAACAAATCCTCTAGTAAAATCAATCCTTACAATTGAAGATGCTTCATTAACTTTTAATAGTATTTACAATAATTATTAAATGAAATCAATTATTAAGCGTATAAATAAACTACTTTACATTCAAAAAAAATGTAAAAAAGCCAGATGCAGTATGATTGCTACTGCGTACTTTTTTATTCGAAATAAGTTATTCTACAAAAAAAACATACTACAACACCCTAATACAAAGATCTTTGGTGTCCAAAATATCATTAGCCCCAAAGGACTTGAAATAGGCATGAACTATGTTGGTTTTACACATAATAAAGATGTTACCTTATTAAATATAAATGGGACACTAAATTTAAAAGGCTTTTACACAATAGGTATTGGATGCAGGTTTGATATTGCACCTAATGCTATTGTACAGATAGGATCTGGTGGGTATATAAATCCTTTTTCCAAAATCATTATTAATAATGGATTACAGATAGGGGATAATTGCATTATTTCTTGGGAGTGCCAATTTTTAGATGAAGATTTTCATACAATAAGTTATGAGGGAAAAAGAAACAAAAACAATTCTATAGTAATTGGTAATAATGTTTGGATTGGTTCTGGGGTGAAAATTCTTTCAGGAAGTATAATTCCTGACAACTGCGTAATTGCTGCATACTCTATTATAAAAGGACAATTCGATGAAAAAAACTGTTTGATTGGAGGACATCCTGCAATAATCATTAAAAGAAATATACATTGGAATTAAAAATAAAACTTTCAGTTATTACGGTAAATCTAAATAATGTCAATGGACTTAGAAAAACACTAGACAGCGTTGCAAGGCAAACTTTTGCCAATTATGAACATCTAATAATAGATGGAGGAAGCTCAGACGGCAGCATTGATGTAATTAAAAAATACAAGAAACGCTTTAATGGCATTGAGAATGGATTGTATTGGGTAAGTGAGACAGATAAAGGAATTTTTAATGCGATGAATAAAGGGATTCGAAAAGCTAAAGGTGAGTACTGTCTCTTTCTGAATAGCGGAGATTGGCTGTTGAAAAAGGATGCCATATTCAAAATGTTTGAGAATAGTAATGGCGAAGATATTGTTTATGCAGACATATTAACTGATAAAAACGAAAGATGGACTTACCCTAATTCTTTATCATTCTTTTACTTTATTAATAACTGTATAGGGCACCCTGCTACATTTCACAAAAGAGACTTGTTCGAAAAAAATGGTTTGTACAACGAGAATCTAAAGATTACTTCCGACTATAATTTTTTTATTACGGCGATAGTTAAAAATAATGCAACATATAGGCACGTTTCTCTGTTTTTTTCATGTTTCGATACCGGGGGAATAAGTCTAAATAATGTATCTTTAAAAGAGAGTGAAAAGAGATATATTTTGCAAAAACACTTTCCTGATCAGTTTGATGATATAATTACTTACAGAAAAAATTTAGCGGAATTGTTTTTTTATAGGAGTAGTAAAATTATTCAACTAATTAAAAAAATTCAGTTACATAAGTTTTATAAAAAAATTCGAAAAAATAATTTCTAGTGATGTTGAATCTAGCTTTCTTTTCCCATTCAAATATTTCCCCTTCCGAAACATTTATATATGATTTGGTTGAAGGATTAAGCCTGTGTACTGATGTTAGTGTTAATTATGTATCGGGCAAAAGAGAAGTGTTACATACTAATCTAAAAATTAATAAATATACAACAGGCTATTCTGATAAATACCAAGTTACTGCATTGCGACTTCATAAACTTGGCCAAATAAAAGGCGCCAAAGGTGATGAATGGCAAATGCGTTTTATCCAAAGAGTGGCATTACGTCAACTAAAAAACACTATGTTACCCAATTTTGATGTGGCTTATGTGGAATATGCTACTTCGGGCGTTTTGGTGATGGATTATCTGCAACTGCAACAAATTCCTTTTGTTGTACATGTGCATGGGTACGATATAACAACTTGTTTAAATGACAAGGCCTATGTCAAAGAATTAAAACGACTGTTTGCTTTAGCTCAGGGCTTTATCGCCGCAAGTCATTATATGAAAAGACGCCTTATACTTTTAGGTTGTGATGAAAACAAAATAAAAGTAATAAGGTTGGGGGTTTCAAGTAAAGGGATAGTACCATTAAATTGGGATACTCGTAAACTGCAAAATCCATCCATAGTTTATCTTGGCAGGTTCACAGAGAAAAAGCACCCAATGGCACTACTATATGCGTTTCGTATTGTAAAAAACAAAATTCCAAATGCAACGCTAACCATGATTGGCGGAGGTCCATTAGAGAAGGAAGTTAAACAGCTAATTACTCAATTAAGTTTAGAAGAATCTGTGGCCCTTAAAGGAGTATTATCACGCGAATTTAGTTTTCCAATCTTAAACAAACATTGGATTTATGCACAACATAGCGTTACCTCTGTCAATGGTGACACTGAAGGGTTTGCTATTAGCCTGGCTGAAGCGGCACTTCATGAATTACCAGTTGTATCTACCTACCATAATGGAATTCCAGAAAACGTTATAGATGGTAAAACTGGTCTTTTGGTTAAAGAATATGATTATGAAGCAATGGCTGAAAAAATAATACTCCTCATAGAAAATCCTGATATTGCAGAAAAAATGGGTAAGGCAGGTAGAAACCATATTTTGCAATTATGTGAGCCTAAAAAACGAATTAAGGAAATAAAAGAGTTGCTTTATCAAGTTGCTAATAATAACCTCATAAAATAAAAAGCATTGCAAGCTAAAATTCTTTTAATATTCGGCACACGCCCTGAAGCCATTAAAATGGCACCTTTAGTTAAAGCTTTTGAAACAGACAACACTTTCAATTCAAAAGTCTGTGTTACTGCTCAGCACCGCGAAATGTTGGATCAGGTATTAAATATCTTTGATATTGAACCTGATTATGACTTAAACCTGATGAAAGCTGGTCAGGATTTATACGATATTACGTCTCGTGTTCTATTAAGCCTACGCGAAGTATTAAATGACTTTAAACCTGATTTGGTTTTAGTACATGGCGATACAGGCACCAGCACCGCCGCTGCCTTGGCTGCCTTTTACAAGCAGATACCGGTTGGCCACATAGAGGCAGGCTTGCGAACCAACGATATCTATTCTCCCTGGCCTGAGGAAATGAATCGTCAGTTAACCGGGCGTTTAAGTACCTTTCATTTTGCACCGACTCCCTGGTCAAAAGAAAACCTCTTAAAAGAAAATATACATGATAATGGTATTTGTGTAACCGGCAATACCGTTATTGATGCACTTAATTTGGCTTTAGATAAGATAGAGCACTCCGCACAGTTAAAACACGATATTTTGTCTTTATTGGAGGGTTATGTACCAAATATCGAAAGCAAGCTGAGGAGCAAAAAGTTGGTATTAATAACCGGGCATCGTCGTGAGAATTTTGGGGATGGCTTTGTACACATGTGTGAGGCCATTAAAGAAATTGCAACACAGCAACCCGAATCACTCATTATTTACCCAGTACATTTGAATCCCAATGTGCAAAAGCCGGTTAATGAAATACTGGGTGATATTGACAATGTGCATTTAATTCCGCCATTAGAATATCTGCCTTTTATCTATTTAATGAGCCGGTCACACTTTGTATTAACCGATAGCGGCGGCATACAAGAGGAAGCACCAGGCCTAGGCAAGCCCGTACTGGTGATGCGCGATACCACCGAACGCCCTGAAGCTGTGGAAGCCGGCACAGTGAAATTGGTAGGTACCAATAAGGATCTGATCATCAAAGAATCATTAGCGCTTTTAAATAAGCAAGAGGTCTATAATCAAATGTCAAAGGCACATAACCCTTATGGCGATGGTGAGGCCTGTGAACGGATAATTAAGTTTTTGAAAGAGAGGTTGTAGTTTTCAATCCCCCGACATAAAATAATCTTTTCAAAACTAAATAACCTACCCCCTTTTCTAAGGGGGATATTTAACTTTATTCTAGTCCAGTATATTGATTTTGATATATAATACTAATAGTTTCTGGAGGAAGTAAGTGCTTTCCCCCTTCCCGAAGTGTCGGGACACGTGGAGAAGGGGGTGTCAAAAAATCATTCAAATAATACATAAGTATTTGGGGGATTGAAAAATAAAAGATTCACATTACAACAATAAGCTAAAGAATTTTGCGAGTGAACTACGTAATGATTCAACCGATGGTGAAATTATTTTATGGAAAGAGGCACTTAGAGCTCGTAAAATGTATGGCTACCAGTTTAATCGCCAGTTTGCAATTGATAACTACATAGTTGATTTTGTATGTCGTAAATTGAGACTTATCATCGAGGTTGATGGTTATTCACATCAGTTTAAGACAGAAAAAGATAAGCTTAGAGATAATAAGTTAGAGCAACTAGGATATCAAGTCCTACGAATTGATGAATATGATATTAAAAAAGACCTGAATAATGTTATTAGGTTTATTGAAACAATTGTTGCTGAACTTGAGGAGAAATATAATCTCAGTAGTAATAATCTTGAACGATAATTAAAATAGGTTTTTCCCCTTTGGAGAAAGGGGCTCTTATAAAAGCAATTGATAATTTATACCCGATTGGGGAATTGAATAATACAACATGCAAACACCAAAAGTATCAATCATAGGCATGGGCTATATTGGCCTGCCAACAGCCGCATTAATAGCCAATAAACAAATTGAAGTTAATGGTTATGACATTAACCCACATGTGGTAGAAACCATCAACAAGGGAGAAATACACATTATTGAACCTGGTCTGCAAGAGATGGTTCAAGAAGGTGTTAAAGACGGCTTTTTAAAGGCTAGCAGCCAATTACAAGAGGCAGATGTATACTTGATAGTGGTGCCCACCCCATTTAAAGGCAATAATGAACCTGATATTTCCTTTGTGGAAGCTGCCACACGCAATGTACTTCCCTTATTAAAGGAAGGTGATTTATTTATCATTGAATCCACTTCACCAGTGTTGACCACGGAGAAAATGGGACAACTCATTGTTAGTGAAAGACCTGAATTAAGTGATAAAATACACATTGCCTATTGTCCCGAACGTGTGCTGCCAGGCAAAGCATTGGAAGAAATGGTGGTGAATGATAGAGCCATTGGCGGTGTTGATGAAAAATCCACTCAAAAGGCATGTGAATTTTACAGTTTGTTTGTAAATGGTGCATTACACCGAACCAATGCCCGTACGGCTGAGATGTGTAAGCTGGTGGAAAACTCCTCGCGTGATGTACAGATTGCCTTTGCCAATGAGTTGTCCATTATATGTGATAAAGCCGGTATTAATGTGTGGGAATTAATAGAATTAGCCAATAAGCACCCACGTGTTAACATTCTACAACCCGGATGTGGTGTTGGTGGTCACTGCATTGCTGTTGATCCCTGGTTTATCGTAAGCGACTACCCCGAGCAGGCACATGTGATTCGCCAGGCACGAGAGATTAACGATTACAAAGCCGATTGGTGTGTGGAGAAAACCTTAAAAACAGCATTGGAGTTTGAAGTGAAACATGGCCGTCAGCCAGTTATTGCCTGTATGGGATTGGCTTTTAAACCAGATATTGACGATTTACGAGAGTCGCCAGCTAAATACATTACTTCGAAAATTGTAGCTGAGGCACGTGGCGAAGTACTAGTTGTAGAACCACATATTCATGAACATGCCAGCTTTAGTTTGACAGAGCAAAAAGATGCTCTAGTACAGGCAGATATGATCGTTTGGTTGGTACGTCATACTGATTTTCTTGATACAACTACAGATAAGCTTGAATTGGATTTTTGTGGAATATATAGATAACTGCAAATGAATATTCTTTTTATTGCATATCAGTTTCCCCCTCTAAATGTTGGCGGAAGTCATAGACCTTTAATGTTTGCTAAATATTTACCAGAATACGGAATCACTCCTACTATTATTACACTAGATCAGAGAGATTATTCGGTAGTATATACAAAGGTAAATAGAGACAATAATCAATTGAAAGAACTTTCTGACGATACTCATATTTGTCAAGTGAAATCAGACAATCTTATCAGAAAAAGAAGTAATCGTTTTATATCAAGGTTTCCTGAATTTTTTAATGAAGCATATTACTGGCGCAAAGATTTCTACAAAAAAATTTCAATCTTAGTTAGTAAAAAGAAATATGATGCAATTTTTGTTACGGCGCCTCCCTTTAGCATACTTAAGTTGGCAAAAAAAACCTCAAAAAAATTTGATGTACCATTAATAGTAGATCTAAGAGATCATTGGTCTTTATGGATGACAACACCATATAAAAGTTACCTTCATTATTTATTAGTAAAAAACTCAGAAAAGAGGGTGTTACAAGCTGCTGAATCAATTATTACAACATCACTTGTAACACAATCAGATTTAATTAAACATCATCCTTCAATACGTAAGAGCAAATTCAATTATATACCCAATGGCTTTGATAATCAAATTTTAGAAAATGAAAAAATAGTATTTAATACTAAGTATGAAATAAATATTGGGTATGTTGGTAGTTTCTATTATGATCCTGAGTCTAGAGACATGATGTTCAAAGAAACAAAAAAGAAAACTTTGCTTAAGAAATTACAATATACACCGCGCAAAGAAGATTGGTTGTATAGAAGTCCGTATTTCTTTCTAAAAACAATTAAGCAGATTATTAAAAATAATCCAGATTTTAAAAACCGAATAAAAATATCGTTTGCTGGTAAAAAAGAAAACTGGTTACTACAAATGGTTGATGATTTTGGTTTAAGCGACATAGTTAATCATGTTGGTTGGTTAGATAAACAGCAAAGTGTTGAATTTCAGAAGAAATGTGACTTTTTGTTATTAACGTCTTCAAAAGTAATTAATGGAAAAGATTACTCTATCGCAGGTAAAACTTTTGAATATTTAAAACTTCTTAAACCAGTTCTCGGGTTTGTTACTAATAGTGCACAGAAGGATCTTCTTGAACAATTAGGTAATAGTCTATTATTAGATCCTGACGACCACATTGAATCATCTAAAAAACTAGAACAAGTTTTTAATCAGAATACTGAATTTATTTTAAATAAGAAATTTGCTAAACAGTTCGAAAGAAAGAAACAAACTCAGCAGCTAGCTCAAATAATAAAAAGCTGTAATAAAAGGTATCACTAGTTGGATGAATATATTTATAAACGGAAATTCATTAAAAGCGTTTACTTCTGGCACTCCACAACGGGGGCTAATAAAAGCATTGTGTTTATTACGCAGTGATGATAAATTCACTGTTTTTGTAAGTATGGATGCGGAAGCATTACAGCTTTCAGATTATTGGAATTCGCTAAGAAATATTAATAATGTTAATATTGTGAGTAATTTGAGTTCACAAAGAAATATTAATATCAAAAAGCTATTTGGAATCAAAAACTATCAATCTTGGCCCAAAGGATTTGATTTTTATTTGAGCCCAGGAATGCCAGAATACTTTAACAAAAAACAACAACCCAGTATTTCTACTGTTGCAGATTTATCAAGCATTAATGCTCCAGAAACAAGTAGTCTAAAATGGCATGGTAATCGTATCTTCAAAAATACTCTCAAATGGTGTATGAAGAGCAATTCGATGATAGGTGCTATATCAAACTTTACCAGAGATGAGTTAATTGAGAAATACCCTGCACAGAAAGAGCTATTTTTTAGCTTACATAATGGAATTGAAGATTTCTGGTTCGATGATAAATATGAAACTAATGAGCTGACAAATAATTATAAAACCCAAAACTATTGGGTATGGTGGGGTTTTGGCAGTAACCGGAAAAATTTGGGACGCTTGCTAGAAGCCTACTCAGAACTTAAAACTGAAAATCATCCACTACCCCAACTGCTATTAATTGGTGAAATAGCAGCTAACCAACTTCCCGTAAAAGATCAAATTAACAATAGTACGTGTGTTGAACTGGTTCCTTTTCAAGAGGCTTTAAGTCTAAAAGAGTTGGTACGTAATAGTAAAGGCTTGCTGTTTCCCTCCTTATACGAAGGCTTTGGTTTACCAATCATTGAAACCTATTCACAAGGCCGCCCGGTATTATATGGTAACTGTACATCCATGCCTGAGGTTGCATCTGAATATGGTATACCTGTTGATTCCTTAGATGTTAAATCGATAAAAACGGGCCTTTTAAAAATGAGCCAATTCGAAATATCTAAAGAATACGAGGAACTGGTAAAAAAGTATGCTTCACAATTTACCTATCAAAACGCAGCGCAACAGCTTTCTAAACTTATAGATCAACTTAGCACACAATAAATGCAATTATCCGTCATTATACCGACACTAGGTCGAAAAGAAGAAGTTTATAATACCTTATTCGATTTGGGCAAGCAAAATTTGGATCATCATATCTGGGAGTGTTTATTGATTGCTCAATCTGATACTGATTTAGATCGATTAAAAACAATTGCTACTCAACATCAAATAAACTTAAGAGTTTTTTATTCTAAAGCGCCCAATGCCAGTTTAGCACGCAATATTGGGCTATTGGAGGCAAAAGGTGAGATTGTTCTTTTTTTGGATGATGATTTGATAATTGAAAGCCAGGACTTTCTAGAAAGTCACCTTAAAAATTACGATGACAATGCATTACCAGGTGTTTATGGTCAGATTAAAGATCCTGGCATAGCATTACGCACATCACGGCATAAAAAAAGTTACCACCCCCGGGTGGGTTGGCTTTTTTTTCCACCCAACTTTAATACTAAATGTAAAGTTATTAATGGAACATCCTGTAATCTATCTGTTCGTCGCTCTTTTGCATTCGCTGTTGGCGGAATGGATTATAATTTTGGGAAAGGCGCTCACCGGGAAGAAAGTGATTTTTGTTTGCGTTTAACTAAAAAATATGGTTCACTTATTTTTGATTCCCAAGCAGGTGTAATTCACTTAGGTGCAGCTGCCGGAGGGTGTCGCAATTGGGGCAAGAACGAAGGCATTCACCCTATTCATCATGTTTTTGGTGAGTGGTATTTTATACTTAGGGGACTGTTTAAGCATCATACTATTAAATGGTATGACTTACATTACCATCTTGGAGTACTTTTCTTGCGCCAAATATGGAATAAAGCAAATAGGCAACACCCAATAGTTATACCTAAAGCAATTAGTAGAAGTGTTAAAGGTTTTTTCATGGCAATAGGTAAACTTAATTATCAACAAAAGCACTTATTGCCTGAAGCTTATAATTACAAGATACTCTTGGAATATGCCATTTGAACAAATATCTAAACTAGGTCTTTGGGTGTTTTTATTCTTGGGTTTCTATTTTTACCAGAAGAATAAGTTCTACTCTTTATTTGTATTATTACTTATTTCATTTGGCTTAAATGCTTTTACCGCTTTAGCTGGTACACTTTGGTTCCCATACAAAGTGGTCATGTTTGCAACAAGCCTTTTCGCATTTAAGTATAGTAATAAGTATAACAAATCCACCATCCTTAAACCATATTATTTATTAATAGTACTTTCCTCTACGGTGGCATGGATTGCAACACCTAATGTCCCTGGAGTTACCTTTTTACAGGGGCCAATGATGCGCCCAGTTGTCCAAGCTTATACATATGTAACAATGGCCTTAATGGTGCCATTTATTACATCTGTTATTAATTCAGAGCATAGATTAAGTTGGAGCCTTAAAGCTTATTTTTTTTTAAGTGAGTTTATTATTGCTGTCGGCCTCATTCACTTTGTTTTCATTCTCCTTGGATTACCATTTTTACCAATACTTCGCCCGGGTGGAGAGGCTAGTGAGTTTGCTGCTTTTGGTCTACAAGGTACGGTGGTTAATCGCATATATGGTCTATCTGGTGAACCCAAGACACTAGCTACATTTATTTTACCATACATTTTTATTAGTTTCTACAACTATATCGAAGGAAATTATAACAAAGGAAGGATATTTCATATAACTGCATTAGTTGTTTCCTTCATAGTAATGGTTTATACCTTTTCATCAGCCATCCTAATTTCAGCTGGCATTGGTCTAATAATTATACCATATTTATTTCGGCATCGTTTTGGCTCAAAGATTTTGCAATATACTGTAATCATTAGTATTGTGGGGTATGTATTCATGCAATCTGGCGATTCATTTACTGCACATTCTAAGACAACAAGTATTGAGAATAAAGAAAGTTTAAGTATGATGGATGTTTTATATGAACGCTCCTTTGGTAGGGTTGAAAAAGAAAGTGAAGAGCGCTATGAGTCAGTTGCTCTTGATTATATGTATAACGTAGCACCAGAGTTTTTACTCACAGGTTTTGGATTAGGTATGTATAATTATCACTTACCACTACCTAAGCATGGCCGTGGTGTAGAGCCTATAGATTCTGGTTGGGTGGTCATATTAATGGATTTAGGTCTTTTGGGATTTTTATTTTTCTTTTCAATTTATAATTATATCAATAAACTTAAAAACGACAATAAATTTTATAATAATATCATCCTTAATAGTTATCTCATAGGCGGTATTGTTGGCTTTCTTACACATATTGGTAATAATGGTCTTTATCAAATATTCCTATTCCTTGGACTTTCCATGGCAGCATATAACGTAATTATAGTATCACAATCAAAAAATGGAGCCTAATTTTATCTGTATAAACGTTCACTATTCAGATGGTCATTATCTTGAGTCTATTGAGTTGTCGGGAGTTTTATGAGGAAACCGGTATGCGGGAAGCGGTATGAAAGAAACCGGTATGACGGGAAATCGGTATGAAAGAAACCGGTATGACGGGAACACGGTATGTTGGTATTCGGATATGATGGTACTAAGGAATTATACCGGTACACCGGCAAACCGAAACACCATCAAACCGTCATATTGCAACACCGATTACTGATTACCTCAAACCAAAAAAAAACGATATACCATCACACCAATGTTTTTCTGAAACACCTTAAACCGAATAACGGTACACTACAAACCGATTACTATGGGAAATTTCAAAGAATTAAAAGTTTGGCAAGAGGCAAAAGACCTTTCTGTTTCAGTCTATCGATTAACAAGTGATGGTAAATTAGCTGCTGACTATGGTTTAAAAGATCAAATGCAAAGATCTGCTGTTTCTGTACCGTCAAATATTGCAGAAGGTGATGAGTTGGATACCAACAAACAAGCAGTACGTCATTTTTATATTGCTAAAGGATCTTGTGCAGAATTAGAAACACAGTTAATCATCGCCTATGAAATTGACTATATTGGAAAAGAAGTACTAGATACCCTTTCTGATAAATGCCAAAAGATATCAGCCATGCTTAGAAAACTAATTAATGCAAGAAGTAGTTAGTACGGTATGTAGTTTACGGCTAATCGGTATGCGGTAAAAAACCGTCAAACCATAATACCGTCAAACCCCACACCGACAAACCGTCACACCACAAACCGATTTACAATCACACCGACATACCATCATACCCCAAACCCACATACCATTCATCCGTCAAACCGCAAACCGTTTTTTTACCATGAAAATATTATTCCTATACACTGAATTAGCTGGCTACGTCATGAGTTGCTTTGGTGCCTTAGCTGCTAAAAATGTAGAAGTCCATGTTGTACGCTGGCCGGTCAATAAAGAAGCACCCTTTGAGTTTGATATACCCGAGGGTGTGACTATTTATGACAGAACAAACTATACAAATGATGGCTTGCTTGAATTGGTTAAAGAAATTAACCCAGATAAGATCATCACGAGTGGCTGGATTGATAAGGGCTATTTAAAAGTATGCCGTCAATTTAAAGGTAAGATACCAACGGTATTAACGCTTGACAACCACTGGTTTGGTAATACCAAACAGCAGCTTATGCGTTTATTAGCGCCTTTTTATATCAAACGTCACTTTTCGCATGCCTGGGTACCGGGTGAGCCACAGGCTGTTTATGCACGTAAACTTGGTTTTGGTAATAATATACATACTGGTTTTTATAGTGCGGACACCAATCATTTCAAAGATATATTTGCAACAAAACAACGCAGCACTGACTTACCCAAACGCTTTATATATGTGGGTCGTTATATCCCTGCAAAAGGCTTAGACTTACTGTTTGATGCCTTTATTGAGATTCAGAATGAACAAGTTAGTGAATGGGAATTGTGGTGCTTGGGAGCAGGTGAACTTTACGACCAGCGCCCACTTCATCCTCAAATAAAACACCATGGTTTTGTGCAACCAGCTCAAATGAACTCATTATTGAATGAGACCGGTGTTTTTGTTTTGCCCAGCCGCTTTGAGCCTTGGGGGGTGGTGGTGCATGAGATGGCCGTGGCTGGCTTTCCCATGATATGCTCTTCTGCTATTGGATCGGTAAGCGACTTTCTGAAAGATGGTAAGAACGGTTATATTTTTGAAAATGAAAGTAAAGAAAGCCTTAAGCAGGCACTACGCAAAATAATGGAACTGGATCAGAAGCAACTCCAACAAATGAGTAGTGCTTCACACCAATTAGGACTGCAACATACACCTGAAAAATGGGCGGAGACAGTAATTGGGATTTAAGGTCATTAGTTTAATGGCAGCGTAAATGAGTAGTCGTTATAAGTTAAACATACTGTGTTTTTAAAATAGGTTTTACTCATAAGAAACGAGCCATGAGAACAGTTTCTCACACAGGAGCATGATTAATTTTGGCGAGTTCCATGTGGCAATTAAAAACAAAATATAAACACATGAAAACCTATCTATATGAATGCCGTGCTGTTCGGTTCATCAGCCATTGCAATATAGTGGGGAGCTTAAATACGAATTGTCAATCATTCCCCTCCCTAAATTTAGGCGGGGTGGTATTACTATATTAAAACCACCTCCCCTCGCCAAAGACGAGGTACTCCTCCTTAGAAAGGAGGAGAGCTGATTGCCGGCATGTAAAATGTTTTACCAATGATCAACCCTACAACCTAAGACCCATTGACCTAACGACCCAATCCCAACCCCTACAAACTAAAAAATCATGTGTGGAATAAACGGAATATTTTCTCATAATAAACAAACCTACATACCTCAAGTAGAATTGATGAACAAGGCCATGGAGCATCGTGGCCCCGATGATCATGGGATACACAGCGCCGACCATATCACCTTAGGGCATCAGCGCCTTTCAATTATTGATTTATCAGATGCTGGCCATCAACCGATGCATTCAGCCGATGCGCAGCTAACGATTGTCTTCAATGGTGAGATATATAATTTTGCCGAGATTAGGAAAGAGCTGAACTATCCTTTTCAATCACATAGTGATACCGAAGTTATATTGGCTGCCTGGCAGCAATGGGGTATTAAATGTTTAGATAGGTTTAATGGCATGTTTGCCTTTGCCGTTTGGGATCACACAAAAAATGAATTAACAGTTGTAAGAGACCGTTTGGGTATCAAGCCTTTGTATTATCACTACGACGGTCAACAATTGGTTTTCTCGTCCGAGATCAGGTCTTTGTTAGCCAGTGAGTTGATTGACCGTCAGATTGATACGGAAGGCCTCAATGATTACTTGCGTTACCAAACCGTGCAGGCTCCCAATACCATCTTAAAAGATGTATGGATGCTTGAACCTGGTTCGTACATGATCATTTCACAAGGTAATACTGAACTTAAAAAAGACAGATGGTGGCACATTGATCACTGTCAAACAGAGGTGCCGGATAGCTACGAAGACTTAAAAGAAGAGGTGCGCCATCGTTTTTATCAGTCGGTGCAACGCCGCTTAGTAGCCGATGTACCTTTTGGAGCGTTCCTATCAGGAGGTATTGATTCCAGTGCTGTGGTGGGTGCCATGGCACACAGCTCCAACAGACAGGTGAAGACTTTTAATATTTCATTTGCCGAAAAAGAATTTAGCGAAGCTAAGTATGCAGCTCATATTGCTCAAATTCACCAGACGGATCATACCGAGATAAATTTAAGTCCCAATGATTTTCTGAATGAGCTGCCCAATGCACTCAATGCCATTGACCACCCATCAGGCGATGGTCCCAACACCTGGATGGTATCAAAGGTAACACGTGAAGCAGGTGTCACCATGGCTTTATCAGGCTTAGGTGGTGATGAGCTGTTTGCAGGTTACGCTATTTTTAACCGCATGGCAAAGCTGGATAAGAACCAAAGTCTTTGGAAACTACCCAAGAGTCTGCGACAATTAATGGGTGCTGGACTGCAAAAGGTAAAACCAGGTGTTGCTTCTGATAAGGTTAAGGCTATACTGAGTCAGACCAACTATGATTTTACGTCGCAATACGCTATTTCACGTCAGGTTTTGTTGGATAACAGAGTGGGTGAACTGTTATCATCAGACATTTCAGGTCACCACCTTCCTGTGACTTTATTAAACCAGTTTAACCTTGGTGACAAGTCTTTACTCACTAAAGTATCCATCTCCGAGATAAGCACTTACATGCAAAATGTACTTCTGCGCGATAGCGACCAGATGAGTATGGCCCATGCCTTGGAAGTACGTGTTCCCTTTCTTGATCATGAGCTGGTAGAGTTGTTGCTGTCAGTGCCTGATGCCATGAAGTACCCGCATACACCTAAAAAGCTGTTGGTAGACTCCTTGTCTGACCTCTTACCTGATTACATAGTTAATAGACCCAAGATGGGTTTTGTATTCCCATGGAGTGAATGGCTGAAAAAGGATCTCTTTGAATTAGCTGATCACCATATTAAACAGTTGGCATTGCGCCCTTATTTCAATGCGGCAGCAGTTACAAACTTATGGGCCAAATTCAACAGCGGCGACCCATCGCTTACCTACTCACGCATATGGCCTCTTGTAGTCTTGAACCACTGGATGGAAACCAATCGGATATCATAAAGTAATTAGATAAATAGGTCAATAGTTCATATCAAATTTACTATTGGCCTATGGTTCTATTAACCTAAAACCTATCTCCTACCGCCCTAAGGCCTATGCTACCGACCTAATAGTCTCCGATACTGCTCTTTTAACTTACTATTATTCACAAAGCCCTCTGCACGCTTTCGAGCTCCCTTGCACCACTCATTAAACTCTGGCTGCTCCATCTCCACAAGGGCACTTAGCACCTGACACCAGGCACTACCCCCGGACTTCGAGCTTCGAGCTTCGGACATACTACTCTCTTCTCTCCTCTCACCATGTTCATCATTGGACTTCGGACTTCGAGCAATGGACTCCAAAGAAATATCCCACCCACACTTATCTTTCTCCAACTCTCTCCACGGCGTTTGATCACTAATCAATACCGGTCGTCCCGCACTCAGGCTTTCCAGTATCACATGCCCAAAATTCTCCCCACGTGTAGGCATGTATAAAGCATGGTAATCTTGTATGGTCGTACCCACCAGGTCAGCCTCCACTGTTCCTTTGTGCTCTACCCTAATATTCTCAGGTAATTGATCCATAACAGCCTTACATTGCTGCCAGTATTCTTCGTTATAGATTTGTCCGTACAGGTCAAAGCTAATTGTACCCTTAAAGGCTTCTAACTCCGCCAATCGCTCCAAAGCAAACAAGGTATTCTTCTCCGGCGCTATACGTGCCAGGCTCACCAGCTTTAATTGACCTGGCTCCTTTTCTATTGTTTTAGTTGACGGTAAGTTCCTTTTCGGCAGGTTATCCGCTATTGATACATTTGATCTAGCACCTAAGACCTCTTTGATATCATTCTCTTCTTTTGTGTTAGTGGCATGAAACACCACCTTTTTATACAGTCCGGCCAGCTTCGCCAACTTTAGAAACAGACGTTTCTTCCCTCCTTTTACATCAATGGCACTGGGAGCCAGCATGCCCCTGCTTGCCACAATCACTTTTTGATTCTTCAATGCTTTAGCAATCATCAATGGCAGTATGGAGAATTTCCACGAGTACACACCGTTGATATAGATCACCTCAGGAGCGACCTCACTAATTAGCTGCTTAAAAGAGTGCTTGTTTTGATGGGCCACATCAGAATAAAACACTTTTACTCCCTCCACGTACTCTTCCCAACAGTTACTTTTTACCGTATCGTAAGGTGTCGTCTCGGTGTAATCGGTATTCCGTGTCACAATATAAAACTCATACTCCTCCTTTAGATACTCCACCATATTGGCCATGGAGCGCACCGGCCCCCCGGCTTTATAACCTGGTAAAAACCAATCGATAAATATTAGTATTCTAGTTTTTTGCATCTTGATATTTAACGAACTACAATATTACTTTATGCTTACTTTTAATGTTACAATGCCGATAGATAAATAACAATAGTTAAGGAGTTGAAAACGAACTTAACTATTAGTTCATTTACTAATCGGTATGAGGATCTTTTGTTTTTGCATGGTGTTGAGTGTTTGTGCGAAAGTAATAAAAGAAACGGATATAAAACAGTTTAACACAGAGACGCTGAGGCGCAGTTTTTTTACTTCCTAAGCATCTTCGAGATGCTAAGGAAGTTATACCTACGTGTTCTCCTTTAACTCTGTGCCTAACCCTTTCTTTGCCTTTTTTTCGGTGCATGGTTCTATTGTATAGGTATTAAATTGTGTATTTGCACCGATTTTATGCCCGTAACGTAACCCGGGGTGGCGTTGCCCTTACCCCGGGCTATTGATGTGGCAGGCCGCTGGCCAGCTAGTTACAGCTTGCTTACACCACCTCCCCACTCCTTACTCACCTCTTTTTCCCTCAACGTAAATCCAATTCCATAGGAATAAATCAGTGTTAATCTGCGTAATCTGCAGTTCACCATGTTCTTACTTTCTTAGTGTGGCTTTATCCCCTTCAGGGGACAGTTTGTACCAGATATTTGATTTGTGCAGTTTCAGGGGTGTTAACAAGTATATACCACCTCCCCACTTCTTTGTCGTGGTACTCCTCCTAAAAATAAGGAGGAGAGCTGATTGGCAGCTTGGTGTAGTCTAAATTAATTTATAATCTCATTCTTTCCTATTGGTAGCTTGACTTAGGCCTGTAAGGCCGATATATATGAGGGTAGGTCGTAGGCCTACCCCACACCATACAATAAATTAGCTCTGAAGGAGCGGCACGTAATGGATTATCACCTGTTCCGGTGCATGGCATTGCAGTATAGATGATACGGCCTATATTTGCACCTTTTTTTAATGCCCGTAACGTAACCCGGGGTGGCGTTACCCTTACCCCGGGCTATTGATGTGGCAGGCCGCTGGCCAGCTAAGTGCAGCTTGCTTATACCACCTCCCCACTCCTTTGTTACGCTTATTTGGTATAACAAAAGTGTATACTTGATTAATATACTATAATAGCATATCTTTGTGATGTAAACTATATATTATGAAAACTGTATCACTTAAAATAGACGATTCAATTTTTGGCGAGACGGAGAAGATACTTGCCCGGATTAAAAAACCAAGAAACAGGTACATTAATGAAGCACTTGAGTACTATAATAAAATTCAACGCCAACAAATTCTTGAAAAAAAACTGAAGAAGGAATCAGCTTTAGTTAAAGCAGAGTCGATGTACGTACTTAATGATTTTGAGGAGATGGATTATGGCGATTAAACAATTTGAGATTTGGATTGCCGACTTAAATCCACAGTTAGGAACTGAACCGGGTAAAACCAGACCCGTATTGGTCATTCAAACAAATTTGCTCAATAAAGTTCCCCACCCTTCTACAATTATATGTCCGCTTACAACCAACATTAAAACAGAATCTGACATATTAAGAGTTCACTTAACTAAAGGGACAGCTAATTTGTATCAGGATTGCGATGTAATGATTGAACAAATGAGGGCTATAGACAATAAAAGGTTGACTAAAAGGGTAGGTATTTTATCTGACGAATTGATTGAATTGGTTCAGGAAAATATTAAAATAGTGCTCGACCTTGAGTAATACCTATGTGACAAATACCACCTCCCTGCTCCTTCGTCGCAGTAATCCTCCTAAAATTCAGGAGGAGAGCTGATTTGCAGCTTGGTGTAATTCGTATTAATTTGAAATAGAAAATCATATTATCTTCTGTTTGTAGACTAATTAAGGCCTGTAAGGCCGATATATATAAGGGTAGGTCGCAGGCCTACCCCACACCATACAATAAATTAGCTCTGAAGGAGCGGCATGTGGTGGTTAGTCACCTGTTCAGGTGCATGGCATTATGGTATAGGTACGCCCACCAGTATTTGCACCAGTTTGATTGGCGTGGTGTTTAACCTGGGGCTACACCCCAGGCTATTTACGTTTCAGGCCTTTGGCCTTTGATTGACAGCTTGGTGTAATTTGCATTAATTTGTAATTAAAAATCATAATATCTTCTGTTTGTAGACTAATTAAGGCCTGTAAGGCCGATATGTATAAAGGTAGGTCGTAGGCCTACCCCACATCATACCATAAATTAGCTCTGAAGGAGCGGCACGTAATGGATTATCACCTGTTCCGGTGCATGGCATTGCAGTATAGATGATACGGCCTATATTTGCACCGATTTTATGCCCGTAACGTAACCCGGGGTGGCGTTGCCCTTACCCCGGGCTATTGATGTGGCAGGCCGCTGGCCAGCTAAGTGCAGCTTGCTAATACCACCTCCCCATTCCTATGTCGTGGTACTCTGTTAAGCGTAGCGTCTCGCTACGTTTTTCACCTAGCAGATTTGTTTAGCAGCTTGCCTCACCACTCCTTACTCACCTCTTTTTCCATCAGCGTAAATCCAATTCCGCAGGAATAAATCAGAATTAATCTTCGTCATCTGCGGTTCAACATGCACCATGTTCTTCCAATTTTAATGTTCGTATTTCCTCCAGGAGACAATTAGTACCAGGTAGTTGATTAGAATCCTTTCAGGGGTGTTAAGCACTCAAACAGTATCACCTCACTTATTCATCGCACTCCATCACAAAACTCCTTTGGGTGCCCTTGCACTTTCCATCGCTTGGGCTATGACTCTCCATCGTAGCTGCTTCGTAAGTGCTTCGTGTCCGCATCGTATCCATGTACCCGATGCAGATACGATGCAGACCCCTTGCCGATACGATAAAGCCCCATCTGACAAGCAATAAACAGCCA
This sequence comes from Carboxylicivirga sp. M1479, assembly GCF_007097485.1. Classification (GTDB taxonomy): domain Bacteria; phylum Bacteroidota; class Bacteroidia; order Bacteroidales; family Marinilabiliaceae; genus Carboxylicivirga. The sequence continues at coordinate 153,880 of NZ_VKDE01000016.1, forward strand.
AAAAAGAAGATTTTTATGAGAAAAAAGGCACAAAAACGCCATTTTCAGCTCCAAAACAGCTTTTCTACTAACGCTTAGGTCATAATGCTGTTCATTGAGACTGCACACTAGCTTTCTATGTGTTTAATCTACTGGCTATTACATATAACTGTAATATTACAGTAATTGCATCTCCCCCCTGGCAAGCCTTATGTTTGTTGTGAATCCCGGCCGGATTAAATCAAAGCTTATGAATCAGATTAGAAATTTTGTACTGGGCTCAGCAGGTGCACTGGGACTGATGGAGATCAGCAACAGTGAGGTGCTACTGGAAGCCAATAGCGACCCCGAGAGCATGGCCATTAAAGCAGTGGTATCATTGCTGGCAGGTGCACTCACCTCTTTGCTCAGTCGCTTCATCAGAAGAAAGCCATCGTACCAGCACGGTGGCAGTGACTCCTCAAGGTCTGGCAAGCGCCGGCAGCGTACTGGCACGAAAAAAGCCAAAGGAGCAAAAACGAACAGGCGCCACAAAGAGCGCTAATACCAATTGTTTTTCAAAGTGAGCCTAAGCGAAGCTTTGAAATTACAATGGTAAATGCCGATAGTCTGTCCCGCTCTTTCGGCGGGATATCAATGAAGAGACTTAGTCAAACGCAGTTTGAGGTAAGGCTCATTTCATTGAACAATCGGAATAATTTATTAACCCGTAAAACATTAAGAAAATGGGACAATTTAAAAAAGGAATATTAGGCGGATTCTCCGGTAAAGTAGGAAACATTATTGGTAGTACCTGGAAAGGCATCACTTACATGCGTTCCTTGTCAGAAGCAAGTAATAAAACACCCAGTGAGAAACAGATGATTGTGCGTGCAAGGTTTGCCTATGCCAGTCAGTTTTTACAGCCCCTGGGGCCAGTGCTGAAGGTGGGTTACCGCACCCAGACCAAGAAACAATCACCCCAGAATGCAGCCATGTCCATTTTTATGGCCGATGCCCTGAGTGGTGAGTATCCGGCTTACCGAACCGACTATGAAAAGTTACGCATTGCCAAGGGTACCTTGCAGGTGGCAAACAGTCCGCAGGTACAGCTTGTAGGTGATGAGATTGAATTCACCTGGGACGACAGTGCCCTGAACCTAAAGGAACATGGTGATAACTATGCCGTGCTTCTGGCCACGGGTGAAGAGCTCTACCCCAGCTATTCTTTGACCGAGTTCAGGCGCGACAACAAAGGGGGCGTATTGGCTTTGCCCCATGGACCCTCAGGCTCCACAGCCCATTGCTACCTGGCTTTTGCCCAGGCCGAAGGCTCAGAAGTGAGCAATGACGTGTATGTGGGAAGTATTGTGTTACCATAACAGTGAATTTTGTAGAGGAAGTGGCCATGCTGCTTCCTTTACTTAAATCTTAGAAAAACACTCCATCCGGTGCATCGCACCTAACACTTAATTATTTAAATCTAAAAATCTATTAACCATGTTTATCTATTTACAACGCTTCAACGAGAGTGAACACGACACTCTTGGTCTTTTATTTATTGATGATCTTTTTTGGGCCTTTACTCTGGAAGATGAGAATCGTATTAAAAAGCTTAGTGGTGAAACTCGTATCCCTGAAGGAACGTACCAGATTAAGCTACGCACAGAAGGGCGCTTACACGAGCGCTACAAAAAACGTTTTCCAAAAATGCACCAAGGCATGTTACATTTACAAGATGTGCCCGGTTTTGAGTGGATATATATTCACATAGGCAATGACGAAGATGATACAGCGGGCTGTATATTAGTTGGTGATGTAGTTAGTACCAATATTGAAGAACCAGGGCGACTGATGAAAAGTAGTCTGGCTTACCAGCGTATTTACTCCGTCATAACACAGGCCATGGAACGTGGCGAAGAAGTGTGGATCGGGGTTGATGAATAAAGTCGTGGTACAGGTACTTATACCAATTCTATTTTAAAGTGAGCCTTAAATTGTTTTGAATTATTTTAACTTCGACGAGGCGAAAAGTTGAGGCATAGCCGTATCTACGGCGATATTTTTCAACGAAGTATAAGGAAAAAAGAGCGTAAGAATAAGGCTCATTTTAATGTAGTATTGGTATTATCGCCCAACGATCTAAAATGATAAAGTGAACAACCCTGTATGGACATCACCTGTTTCACAACATAAAATAGATGGCCTGTTAATATCAGTATCTTAGTTATCTTCATTATGCCCGAATGATTCTGAGAATTTGGATCGATGCCTTTTAAAAGCCGCAAAAGCAAGTTGTTACTTCAGCTTGGTAAGTAACTTAAGGGAGGCATTGGCCAGTCAGAGTCTGGTATGGCTTAACCCAGAACCGATCAAACCCATGTTATCAGATCTACACCTTATTGCGCAGGGTATCTGTCTGCGAAAAAATAATAAATGGAGCGACTGCCGTTCTTTTAATGGCATCATCAACCTACAGGAGCTATACCACAACGCACAGGAGACCTTGCTTGATTGGCTCAACCAATTAGAGCTTGAGCGAGAATCCTGGTCAACGGTAGCCCTTCGCTTGAAAAACCTTTGTGGTATAAAATCACGTTTGGACCAAAATATATGGCGCGTTCCCAAAGAAAATGATCAGACCACCATGGTGTGCTTTACCCACGATCTGCTTTTTTACCTGATTCTTACACAGCTACTCGATAATGCCAGGCATTATTTTGTTGGTTACTGCCGTTGTCATGAGCATCCTTCCAATAGCCTGTTACGGCCTTACCTACGCATGAGTAATAAACAGCTACAAACTATAATAGCTCCCTATAGGGCCGATTTTCATTGGCTGGATGACTTACTCAACCCCTTGCCCGATGAGATGGAACAACTACTGCAATCCTTGGACGAGCTGAAGTCAAGCATGCCGGAAGATTCCCCGCTTGTTGCGTTGATCAACCGTTGGTTATGTGCTGAGCTGCAACGGCCGGCTACTCGTTTAGAGGAGCAGCAGAGCCTGCGCATCATCAAACAAGTTAAGCACTGTCTGGAGCTTATTCACCTGCACGATCAGTGGCTCGATCACCGCCAACTGGTCATCAGCATCATGCACTCGCGCCACGACCTCAGCTTTACATTTGAGAATTATCAAGGTATACTCAAGTACCACAATGCCCAGCAAAGCATGAACTGCCAGGAGGAACTGGCCCATTGGAAGCAAGCACTAAAAGAACGCAAGCGAAGGCGCAGTAAGTTCTATGGTCCCACATTTCCCAACCGCAGCGTTTTTAACCATGTAATTACTCAATTGTCGTACCTGGCGCAAGAGCAGCCTTTAGTTCCCGATCCATCGCGCCTACTGGAATGGACTGGTCATCCCCACCAATATGTACACGCAATGGGCAACCTCATTAGCGATGGATTGTTTCAACTGAATAGTTGCAACGATAGAGCCCCTATTGTACAATACCTCAGTCAGTTTATAAAAGTTCGCAGAGTTGACAATAAAGGTTTTACCACCCTATCGACCTTACAGACCTATTTTAAAAAAGCACGGACAGGCGATCTGTAGTGCAGAAACTTACATTTATAACAAAAAAATTATTGGGAAGTACAAAAGGTATGTTGTTCATTGGAATGCCAGGCCTTGTTATACCACCTCCCCACTCCTTCGTCATGGTACTCTGTTAATCGTAGCGTCTCGCTACGTTTTTCACCTAGTAGATTTGCTTAGCAGCTTGCCTCACCACTCCTTACTCACCTCTCACCTTCTTTTGCTCTGCGGTAAATTCAATTCCGTAGGAATAAATCAGTGTTAACCTGCCTAATCTGCGGTTATAAAAGCACCTTGTACTTCCTTTCCTAATGTTCGTATTTCCTACAGGGGACAGTTTGTGCCAGAAGTTTGATTTGTGTGCCTTAGGGGTGTTAACAAGTATATACCACCTCCCCACTCCTTTGTTGCGGCTCTCCTCCTAATATTCTATAGGAGAGCTGATTTGCAGCTTGGTGCAATTCGCATTATTTATAATCTCATTCTTTCCTATTGTAGCTTGACTTAGGCCTGTAAGGCCGATATGTACTAAGGTAGGTCGTAGGCCTACCGCACGGCATACAATAAATTAGCTCTGAAGGAGCGGCACGTGATGGTCAATCACCTATTCCGGTGCATGGTAAATACGGCCTGTAATTGCACAGTTTTTATTAACATGATGCATACCTGGGGTTTCACCCCAGGCTACTGATGTTAAAGAACTTTGGCCTTTGATTAGTAGCATGTAGTTCTCTGTGTTCTCCTTTTACTCTGCGGTAAAACTTTTCCTGTTTTTTCGGTGCATGGTTCTATTGCATAGGTATTAAATTGTGTATTTGCACCGATTTTATGCCCGTAACGTAACCCGGGGTGGCGTTGCCCTTACCCCAGGCTATTGATGTGGCAGGCCGTTGGCCAGCTAGTTACAGCTTGCTTATACCACCTCCCCACTTCTTCGTCGCAGTACTCTTCCTAAAATTCAGGAGGAGAGCTGATTGGCTGCTTGGTGTAATTCAAAATAACTTGCAAGAGCCTTACTCTTTTCTGTTGGTAGACTAATTAAGGCCTGTAAGGCCGATATGTATTAAGGTAGGTCACAGGCCTACCCGATGGAATACCATAAATTAGCTCTGAAGGAGCGGCACGTGGTGGATTATCACCTGTTCCGGTGCATGGCAATGCTGTATGGATAATACGGTCTGTATTTGCACCGATTTAATTCACATAACGTAACCCAGGGTGGCGTTGCCCTTACCCCGGGCTATTGATGTGGCAGGCCGTTGGCCAGCTAGTTACAGCTTGCTTATACCACCTCCTCACTCCTTTGTCGTGGTACTCCTCCTAAAATTCAGGAGGAGAGCTGATTGACAGCTTGGTGTAGTCCACATTAATCTGTAATTTGTATTTTCATTATCTCTATTAGTGTTTTGACTAAGGCCTGTAAGGCCGATAAGTAATAAGGTAGGTCGCAGGCCTACGTTCTCTGTGTTTTCCTTTGCTCTGCGGTTAAACTTTTCCTGTTTTTTCGGTGCATGGTTCTATTGCATAGGTATTAAATTGTGTATTTGCACCGTTTTTATGTCCGTAACCTAACCCGGGGTGGCGTTACCCTTACCCCGGGCTATTGATGTGGCAGGCCGCTGGCCAGCTAGTTACAGCTTGCTTATACCACCTCCCCGCTCCTTTGTCGTGGTACTCCTCCTAAGATTCAGGAGGAGAGTTGATTGGCAGCTTGGTGAAATTTGCGTTAACCTGTAAGCCCTATTATCTAATATTGGTAGTTTACCCTAGGCCTGTAAGGTCGATATGTACTAAGGTAGGTCGTAGGCCTACCCAACTCCATACCATAATTAAGCTTTGAAGGAGCGGCACATGATGGTTAAATACCTATTCCGGTGCATGGTATGGCGGTATAGAAACGCCACCTGTATCTGTACCGTTTTTATGGGTATGATGTATACCCGGGGTTTCACCCCGGGCTATTGATGTTACAGGCCTTTGACCTTTGATTGACAGCTTGTGCCTCACTGTGTTCTCAGGTTGCAAAACTCTGTGTTCTTCTTTTGCTCTGCGGTTAAATAAGCGCCGTGATTTTCCTTTCTTAGAGTGCCTTAGGGGTGATAACGGTATTTACACTACCTCGCCGCTCCTTCGTCGTGGTACTCCTCCTAAAAATCAGGAGGAGAGCTGATTGGTAGCTTGGTGAAATTGAAATTTATATTGTCATTAAAGTTGCCTCAGTGTCCACTTTAGTTCTGAAGTTAAATTTATTATTTGTCATTACGGTTGACGTCAGTATTCGCATTGTGCAGAAAAAAAGGTGTTGGCATATACTGATGCTAAAAGTCATAATGTTTTTTGTCTAAATTATAATGAAAGGTTTAAAGATAAATTGTTATTTTTCCATGATATACACTTATTTGAAAAAGGTGTCTTTAATATAAGGATTTTGGAAGTAGAATAATCAGTAAGTTGACTCTTAATAACAAAAATGCAAAAAAGTATATTACTCATATTTGGTACACGCCCCGAAGCCATAAAAATGGCTCCATTGGTTAAAGCCTTAGAAGCTGAAAGTAGTTTTAAGTCAAAAGTCTGTGTTACTGCTCAGCACCGCGAAATGTTGGATCAGGTATTATCTATATTTGATATTGAACCTGATTATGACTTAAACCTGATGAAAGCTGGTCAGGATTTATACGATATTACGTCTCGTGTTCTATTAGGCTTACGTAGTGTCTTAGATAACTTTAAACCTGATGTGGTTTTGGTACATGGTGACACAGGCACCAGCACCGCCGCTGCCTTGGCTGCCTTTTACAAGCAGATACCGGTTGGCCACATAGAGGCAGGCTTGCGAACCAACGATATCTATTCTCCCTGGCCTGAGGAGATGAATCGTCAGTTAACAGGACGATTAACTACTTTTCATTTTGCACCTACTCCCTGGTCAAAAGAAAACCTCTTAAAAGAAAATATACATGAAGATAGTATTTGTGTTACGGGCAATACTGTTATTGATGCCCTTCAGTTGGCTTTAGATAAGATAGAACACTCGGCACAGTTCAAGCAAGATATTCTGTCCTTGTTAGAGCGCTATATACCAAATATTGAAAGTGAGCTAGGTAGCAAAAAGTTAGTTCTAATAACCGGGCATCGTCGTGAGAATTTTGGAGAAGGTTTTGTACACATGTGTGAGGCCATCAAAGAAATTGCGACTCAGCAATCAAAATCACTCATTATCTATCCGGTACACTTAAATCCCAATGTACAAAAGCCGGTTAATGAAATACTGGGTGATATTGATAATGTGCATTTAATTCCACCTTTAGAATATTTGCCATTTATCTATTTAATGAGTCAATCTCATTTTGTATTGACCGATAGCGGTGGTATTCAAGAGGAAGCACCAGGCTTGGGCAAACCCGTACTCGTCATGCGCGATACCACCGAACGCCCAGAGGCTGTGGAAGCCGGCACAGTGAAGTTGGTAGGCACCAATAAGGATCTGATTATTAAAGAAGCATTAGCGCTCTTAAATAAGCAAGAGGTATACGATCAAATGTCAAAGGCACATAACCCTTATGGCGATGGCGAGGCCTGTGAACGGATAATTAAGTTTTTGAAGGAGAGGTTGTAGTTTTCAATCCCCCGACATAAAATAATCTATTCAAAAATAAATAACCTACCCCCTTTTCTAAGGGGGATATTTTACTTTATTCTAGTCCAGTATATTGATTTTGATATATAATACTAATAGTTTCTGGAGGAAGTAAGTGCTTTCCCCCTTCCCGAAGTGTCGGGACACGTGGAGAAGGGGGTGTCAAAAAAATATTTAAATAATACATAAGTATTTGGGGGATTGAAAAATGAAAGATTCGCATTACAACAACAAGCTAAAGGACTTTGCGAGGGCACTGCGTAATGATTCGACCAATGGTGAAATTATTTTATGGAAAGAGGCACTTAGAGCTAGTAAAATGTATGGCTACCAGTTTAATCGACAGTTTGCAATTGATAACTACATAGTTGATTTTGTTTGTCGAAAATTGAGACTTATCATCGAGGTTGATGGTTATTCACATCAGTTTAAGACAGGAAAAGATAAGCTTAGAGATAATAATTTAAAGCAACTAGGATATCAAGTCCTACGAATTGATGAATATGATATAAAAAAAGACCTGAACAATGTTATTCGAGTTATTGAAACAATTGTTGAGGAACGTGAGAATATAATTGCCCCAAATAGTAATAACTTTGAATAATAATAATGCACAGTACTTTTCCCCTTTGGAGAAAGGGGGTATTTAAATAGCAATTATAAATATGTACCCGATAGGGGAATTGAATAATAAAAATGCAAACACCAAAAGTATCAATCATAGGCATGGGCTATATTGGCCTGCCAACAGCCGCATTAATAGCCAATAAACAAATTGAAGTTAATGGTTATGACATTAACCCTCATGTGATAGAAATCATCAATAAGGGAGAAATACACATAATTGAACCAGGTTTACAAGAGATGGTTAAGAAAGGTGTTAAAGAGGGCTTTTTAAAGGCCAGCAGCCAATTACAAGAGGCAGATGTATACCTGATAGTGGTGCCCACCCCATTTAAAGGCAATAATGAACCAGATATATCGTTTGTGGAAGCTGCCACACGCAATGTTCTTCCTTTATTAAAGGAAGGTGATTTATATATCATTGAATCCACTTCACCCGTGATGACTACTGAGAAAATGGGGCAACTCATTGCTAGTGAAAGACCTGAATTAGTAGGCAAAATACACATAGCCTATTGTCCTGAACGGGTATTGCCCGGTAAAGCACTGGAAGAAATGGTGGTAAATGATAGAGCCATAGGTGGTGTTGATGATAAAGCCACTCAAAAGGCTTGTGAATTTTACAGTTTGTTTGTAAATGGAGAATTACACCGAACCAATGCCCGTACAGCTGAAATGTGTAAGCTGGTGGAAAATTCCTCACGTGATGTGCAGATTGCCTTTGCCAATGAGTTATCCATTATATGTGATAAAGCCAGTATTAATGTGTGGGAATTGATTGAATTGGCCAATAAGCACCCACGAGTTAACATTTTGCAACCCGGATGTGGTGTTGGTGGTCACTGTATTGCCGTTGACCCCTGGTTTATCGTAAGCGACTACCCCGAGCAAGCACATGTAATTCGTCAGGCACGAGAGATTAACGATTACAAAGCCGACTGGTGTGTGGAGAAAACCTTAAAAACGGCTTTGGTATTTGAAGTGAAACATGGCCGTCAGCCAGTAATTGCTTGTATGGGATTAGCTTTTAAACCAAATATTGACGATTTACGAGAGTCGCCAGCTAAATACATTGCTTCTAAAATTGTAGCAGAAGCACGTGGCGAAGTACTAGTGGTTGAACCACATATTCATGAACATGCTAGTTTTAGCTTAACTGCTCAAGAGGATGCCATTGAAAAGGCTGATATCATCGTTTGGCTGGTACGTCATACTGATTTTCTTGATAATAAAACAGGTAAGCTTGAATTAGATTTTTGCGGTGTCAGAAAGTAAGCTCTTATAGTAAATTAGCAGATTTTCTCCATTCTCCATGTATAGAGCCACTTGAAAAAAACTTATTATATTTATTACGGATGACATCTATTGAAGCAGGACGCCAATATAGATGTCATCCGTTTTTTTTACAGTATTTAGTCTCTGCAAGAAAACTCATGTTTTTCTCAAGCGCTTGAATGGAAAAGTTAAATTTCAAGGCTTGGCCTTTTTGAAAATCAAAGAGTTTACTATTGTAAATGACTGTTTTCAAAAAGGGCGTAACGAAGAATTATAAATCACGAATACTTCTAAAAGCATAACAAAGCATGATTAAATTGGACTTTTCGAGCAAGCACTATTTACTTGTTTTCAACAAATCAGGTGAATAAGAGTTATATAAAGAGTATGTTTTTTCATGATAAAATAATAATATTGTATTGATAGTTGTGCATTTACTTTTACTCACATATCGTTGGCTCATTCGCCCTTGCTGCATCAGCATTTTTATGCTTGCTATAAGCTTAACTGCCCAGTCGCAAGATAGCACCAATGTATTTGTGAAAACCCTGCATAGCATTGATTCATTGGTGACCGAATCATTAAGTTCCGAAGGTGGTATTATTCCGGCTCCCATGTTTAATCCTACAATGGGAACAGGTATTGCCGTACTACCAGTATATGTCTATCGTTTGAAAGGTGTGCATCCCGAAACCAACCCTTCCACCTCCCAGGGTATTTTGTTTTTTAATTTGGCAGGGAACTTTTTAGTGGGTGCTAAGCAAACCTTATATTTTAACCGTAACAAATATTGGTTAGATGTTTATGCTGGCTACTCATCCATGAATTTTAAGCATTTTTACAATAATGGAGAAGATCAGGAAGAAGTACAGTTTGATGGTTTCATCTCTAGTATGTCCTTTGCTTTTAAGGTGAAGAATAATTTTTTTATTGGTCCCATGATGAGCAATAACTACCTGCGGGAGGAATTGCCCGACCGCTATAATCCCTTAAGAGTTAGTGAAGAGTATTATTGGTACCATGTGCCAGGTGTTAAGCTAGCATTTGATAGTCGTGATAACCTCTTTTACCCGGAGTCAGGTTGGTTCAATACCCTGACTTATGAAACAATGATCCATAACCCTGCCAATAATTTCAATTTCGATAAAGTTACTTTTGGGCTAGCCAATTATCAAGGTATCAGTCAGAAGCGCGATATGTTAATTGCCTCGCGCCTATTCAGCCAATTAGGAATGGGTTTACTTCCTTTGCACGAGATGGCTTCTCCAGGTGCCTCACCAGTACTAAGGGGTTATATCACCGGTAACTACCTGAACTCGTCAATGGTGACCGTGCAAACCGAGTTGAGGTGGATGTACTCCGAAAAATGGGGCTGTGTTGGTTTTATGGGTTATGGATGGTTATTTGATGAACCACGTACTGCCCGAGATGGTATTACGCTCCCCTCCATTGGTGCAGGTATACGCTATCGCATCTTCCCTGAATTTAAAATAAACCTGGGCTTTGACGTTGCTGTGGGAAGAGATGGTAGCGCCAATGTGTACTTAAAAATGTCGGAGTCCTTTTAAGTTTTTCTTCTCAGTTCCTATTCTTGTCTTTTAAGAACTGTTTATACCAGGTGTTTTATTTAAATGGTTTCAAGGGTGTTAATTTCCAAGTATACCACCTCCCCACTCCTTTGTCGTGGTACTCCTTCTAAAACTCAGGAGGAGAGTTGATTGGCAGCTTGGTGCAATCCGAATTAAATCATAATCTTATTCTTTTCTATTGGTAGTTTACCATAGGCCTGTAAGGCCGATATGTATTAAGGTAGGTCGCAGGCCTACCCTACACCATACCATAAATTAGCTCTGAAAGTGCGGCACGTAATGGTTATTCACCTATTGCTTACATAGATGTCATCCGTTCTCCTTTGCTCTGTGGTTAAACTTTTCCTGTTTTTTCGGTGCAGGTTCTATTGCATAGGTATTAAAATGTGTATTTGCACCGATTTTATGCCCGTAACGTAACCCGGGGTGGCGTTGCCCTTACCCCGGGCTATTGATGTGGCAGGCCGCTGGCCAGCTAAGTGCAGCTTGCTTATACCACCTCCCCACTCCTTTGTAGTGGTACTTCTCCTAAGGTTCAGGAGGAGAGTTGATTAACAGCACGGTGTAGTCCATACTAACCTGCAAGGCATATTATCTCTTATTGCTAGTTTGACTTAGGCCTGTAAGGCCGATATGTATTAAGGTAGGTCGCAGGCCTACCCTACACCATACCATAAATTAGCTCTGAAGGAGCGGCACGTAATGGTTAATCACCTATTTCGGTGCATGGTAATGCAGTAATGGTGGTTAGGTCTGTATTTGCACCGGTTTTATGGGTATGATGTATAACCTGAGGTTGCACCCCAGGCTATTAACGTTATACCATTTGTATTTCATAATGTCCAGGTATAATGCCGTTACATAATCAACGTGGCTTTAGAAATAAAATGCACTAAAGGCATATTTTGATTAGTAAACGGTTTTACAGGCCTTTGGCCTTTGATTGGCAGCTTCTAGTTCTCTGTGTTCTTCTTAGTTCTGAGGTAATTCCAAATCATGTGCTTCATCTAACCTCTTTATTCTCACTACTCTCCTCTTTTTCTTAAGTGTTCTATTTTTGCTCTGTGGTTAAACTTTTCCTATTTTTTCGGTGCATGGTTCTATTGCATAGGTATTAAATTGTCTGTTTGCACCGATTTTATGCCCGCACCGTATCCCGGGGTGGCGTTGCCCTTACCCCCGGGCTATTGATGTGGCAGGCCGCTGGCCAGCTAGTTGCAGCTTGCTTATTTATAGGTAGTATTTCACCCTTACCCTCTGCGCCCTTTTATACCATTTGTATTTCATAATGCGCTGGTATAATGCCGTAACATCATCAACGTGTCTTTAGAAATGGAATGCACTAAAGGCGCATTTTGATGAGTAAACGGTATTAATAACAAGCACCACTCGAAACAGGGTTTCGAACTATTGAAAGTCAGTGATAGGAATCAATGTTATGCAATTGGAACGAAGTGGAAATCGTGAAGACCTATAAAAACTTACACATCTGAATCAATGGCGACCTTGGAAAAGGTAAGCCTGAAACAATAAATCCATCTCTGGTGCATAGTAATCACCTCTTTCAATAAGGTTTGCCTTCTTTTTAAAAGAAAGTGCCAGCCCGGCACAAGGGCAGAATAGAGATACTTTTAAACCTAGGCTTACTTATTATCACAAAATCAAATATACCACCTCCCTGCTTCTTCGTCGCAGTACTCCTCCTAAAATTCAGGAGGAGATTGATTGGCAGCTTGTGAGCTCTGTGTTCTCCTTTTGCTCTGCGGTAATTTGTTATACCACCTCCCCACTCCTTTGTTGTGGTACTCCTCCTAAAATCCAGGAGGAGAGTTGATTGGCAGCTTGGTGCAATCCGTATTAAATCATAATCTTATTCTTTTCTATTGGTAGTTTGACTTAGGCCTGTAAGGCCGAAATGTATTAAGGTAGGTCGCAGGCCTACCCTACACCATACCATAAATTAGCTCTGAAGGAGCGGCACGTGGTGGATTATCACCTGTTCCGGTGCATGGTAGGGCCGTTTAGATACGCCCAACTGTATTTGCACCTTTTTTATGGGTATGATGTATAACATGGGTGCCCCCCAGGCTATTAACGTTATACCATTTGTATTTCATAATGTCCAGGTATGATGCCGTTACATAATCAACGTGGCTTTAGAAATAAAATGCACTAAAGGCATATTTTGATTAGTAAACGGTATTACAGGCCTTTGACATTTGATTGGCAGCTTTAAAGTCTCTGTGCTCTCATATTGAAAAAACGCACTCTCTACCAGAGCCAAAGGCGTACATAAACAGTTAAGTTCTCATGAAAGACCTAACGTATGAAATTTGTCCAGGCTTTCTTTTCCATAGCCGGTAAAGCTTCTTCTTTTTTAAAGCTGTTCACTGCCTTGAGCAACCAGGCCATGTTGTTACCCAATACACGGGCTATCTGTACGCCTTCCTCATCGAGCTGCACATCTCCCGGCTTAGTGCCATGTACCACATTCCAATAGTTGGCCGACGGTAAAAATAGTTCACTGTATTGCAGGTAGTTATAAATGGTATTAATGGCTGGCATACCACCCGTTCGGCGAACAGCAACAATGCCGGCTCCCACCTTATGGCGAAACAATCCACCATTGGCTCCCGCCACATAAAAGGCACGGTCTAAAAACGCTTTCATGGTACCTCCAATATCAGCATAATGCACAGGGGCGCCAAAGAGTAGGCCATCGGCCTGTTTCATTTTTTGAATCAAAGGATTCACATCATCATCAACGATAATACACCGCTCATCACGATTTTTGACGCAGGCATTACAGGCTGTGCACCCCTGTATCTTTTTATGCCCAATGCTCACGATTTCAGTGTCAATACCTGCTTTATTGAGCTGCTCGCAGATGATGGAGAGTGCTAAATAGCTATTACCTTTTTTATGAGGACTTCCGTTGATGGCAATTACATTCATGAGTTTATTATTTTAATTAGTTACCTGAATACAAGTTCAAATTATATTATGATCGATTCCATGGTGTTTATGCTCGTTTTCAATTCCTTATTTTTGATAAAAATCCTGTACAATCTTTTGCATCACTCTATTAGTACGAATCGCTGTTTCGCCGGTGCTAACACATGATCCAATACCCTGAAGTGATTCAACGACCTGCTTAATCAGGTTGTATTGAATATTCTCGGGATTGAGATAAGGAAATTCAAGGTGCCCCGCATCGGTATGCAAAGAAATAGGTGTATGAGCAAATGCTGAAAAAACAATTCGCCCTTTAGTACCAACTACCTCAATAGTATCCTCCTCGGTGTGTTCATTGCTGACAAAAGACCAGATGCCATTGCCCACCACGCCACTCTCAAACTGCATAGAGGCACTGACCGTATCTTCAACGTCGTAGTAACCACCCCTGTTGGCAGCCACCCCAAAAGCATTTTTTACCGGACCAAATACATAATCCAAAAAATCCAGTTGATGGGAGGCCAAATCAAAAAAGATACCTCCACCGGATAGCTCGGCCTGCAAGCGCCAAATATTGTGTAAAGCATCTTTTTCATATGACTTCGCGGGTCGTATAAGGCGCATATTAACGTATAATGTCTGCCCTATTACTCCAGTGTCGATTAATTCCTTGACTTTTAAAAAGCCTGGTAAAGTACGCCTGTAATAGGCGATGAATAATGGTACTCTAGTTGATCGACTAACAGCTAACATTTGTTCTGCCTGTGCGGCATTGGCAGCCATGGGTTTCTCAACGTAGACAGGTTTGCCTGCTTCCATGCATCGAATGGCATACTCGGCATGTGAGCCAGGTGGCGTGGCTATGTATATGGCATTGATATCCGGATTGTTAATAACATCTTCTGCTTGATTGCTCCAGTGCGGAATTTTATGGCGATTGGCATATGATTTAGCTTTTTCTCCATCTCTTCGCATGGCCATGTGCAAACTACTGCCCTCTACTTTATTAAAAGCTGGCCCGCTCTTCACTTCGGTCACATTACCGCAACCAATGATGCCCCACTTGATGCGTTTTAACATAGTTTTAATATTAATTTTTAATGAATGACAATGGATTCTTCTACTTAATGAATCGGTCTGTTGATCCAGAACCGTGAAACTTCTCACCTAACTAATGTACTGAATTATTCATAAAGGGTGCAAACAAAATTGTTTAAGGAACGATATTAGAGCATGGTTTATGTTTATCCGGGGATTACACCCCTAAAGGCCTTTGGCCTTTGATTGGCAGCTTATGAGTATCTGTGTTCTCCTTTGTTATGCGGTAAACTTTTCCTGTTTTTTCGGTGCATGGTTCTATTGCATAGGTATTAAATTGTGTGTTTGCACCGATTTTATGCCGTTAACGTAACCCGGGGTGGCCTTGCCTTACCCTGGGCTATTGATGTGGCAGGCCGCTGGCCAGCTAGTTACAGCTTGCTTATACCACCTCCCTGCTTCTTCGTCGCAGTATTCCTCCTAAAATCGAGGATGAGAGTTGATTGGCAGCTTGGTGCAATTTGCATTAACTTACTAACATTATTATCTATTGTAGCTTGTATTCCAAAGGCCTGTAAGGCCGATATGTATTAAGGTAGGTCGCAGGCTATTGATGTGGCAGGCCGCTGGCCAGCTAAGTGCAGCTTGCTTATACCACCTCCCCACTCCTTCGTCGCAGTACTCTTTTAAGCGTAGCGTCTCGCTACGTTTTATACCTAGTAGATTTGCTTAGCAGCTTGCCTCACTACTCCTTACTCACCTCTCACCTCTTTTTGCTTTGCGGTAAATACAATATTCCGCAGGAATAAATCAGTATTAATCAGCGCAATCTGTGGTTTAATAAGCACCACGTTCTTCCTTTTCTAGTTTGGCTTCATCCTCTTCCGCGGACAGTTTGTACGATATGTAATATTTGTATGGTTTCTGAGGTGTTAATTTTCAATTATACCACCTCCCTGCTTCTTCGTCGCAGTACTCCTCCTAAAATCGAGGATGAGAGTTGATTGACAGCTTGGTGCAATTTGCATTAACTTACTAACATTATTATCTATTGTAGCTTGTATTCCAAAGGCCTGTAAGGCCGATATGTATTAAGGTAGGTCGCAGGCCTACCCCACACCATACTATAAATTAGCTCTGAAAGAGTGGCACGTGATGGATTATCACCTATTCCGGTGCATGGTATTGCAGTATGGATAATATGGCTTGTATTTGCACCGTTTTTATTGGCGTACCGGATACCTGGGGGTGCCCCCCAGGCTATTAATGTTTTAGGCCTTTGGCCTTTGATTGGCAGATTGTGAGGCTCTGTGTTCTCCTTTGTTATGCGGTAAACTTTTCCTGTTTTTTCGGTGCATGGTTCTATTGCATAGGTATTAAATTGTGTATTTGCACCGATTTTATGCCCGTAACGTAACCCGGGGTGGCGTTGCCCTTACCCCGGGCTATTGATGTGGCAGGCCGCTGGCCAGCTAAGTGCAGCTTGCTTATACCACCTCCCTGCTTCTTCGTCGCAGTATTCCTCCTAAAATCGAGGATGAGAGTTGATTGGCAGCTTGGTGTAATTTGCATTAACTTACTAACATTATTATCTATTGTAGCTAGTATTCTAAAGGCCTGTAAGGCCGATATGTATTAAGGTAGGTCGCAGGCCTACCCAACACCATACTATAAATTAGCTCTGACGGAGCGATACGTAGTGGATAATAACCTAATCCGGTGCATGGTAATGCTGTAAGGATAATACGGACTGTAATTGCACCGTTTTTATTGGCGTACCGGATACCTGGGGGTGCCCCCCAGGCTATTAATGTTTTAGGCCTTTGGCCTTTGATTGGCAGCTTGTGAGTCTCTGTGTTCCTTTTATTTGCGGTTAAATAAGCACCGTGTCCTACAACCCTTTTCTCAAAACTCACCACTCAACTCCTTTTGCTCAGCGGTAAATATAATATTCCGCAGGAATAAATCAGCGTAATATGCAGTTAAATAAGAACCATATTCTTCCTTTCCTAGTGTGGCTTTATCCACTTCAAGGAACGGTTTATACCACCTCCCTGCTCCTTCGTTGTGGTACTCCTCCTAAAAAAGTCAGGAGGAGAGTTGATATGCTACTTGGTTTTTTTAATCCCATTCGATTGTTCACACGATCAAAAGTTTTATTTTTATTGCCTAAACTGAATTGAACGATGATCGCATCTACGGACAGCAGCAAAAATTGCCATTACGACATTATAGGAGATGTTCATGGTCATCACCTGGAACTGCAAAAGCTGTTGTTAAAGATGTCTTATACCATGATCAATGGTGTGTGGACTCATGCCACTCGAAAAGCCATATTTGTTGGTGATTTCATCAATCGGGGACCGAATAGTAAGGGTGTTATTAAGCTGATTCGGGAAATGGTAAGCGCAGGTACAGCTATGGCCATATTGGGGAATCATGAAATGAATGCGATATTGTATTTTTCAAAGGATAAAGACGGTCAGGCATTGAGGGTGCCCGGCAGTAATAACTTGCGTCTAATGACCAAGTTAATGCACGAATACAATGGCCAGCAAGAAACCCTTTTGGATGATATCAAGTGGTTGCGAAGCTTACCCTTGCATTTAGAGCTGGATGGTATCCGGGTTGTTCATGCGTATTGGAATCGCCATCATCTTATTAAGTTACAAAGTTTGTATAAGAAAGGGAGACTCAGGAAAAGCCGACTTAAGACCCTTTTGGAAGAAGACAATGACTTACAAATAGCGTTCTGGGAGACTTTGAAAGGTATCGAACTACAAATGCCCAACGATTTGGTGATTAAAGATTCGGATCAGGTTAAGCGAGATAATTTCAGAGTTAAATGGTGGGTAAAGCCTCATGGGCAGACCTTTCGCAACTTAAGCTATGGCAACAAATTTGAATTACCCGATTATACCATTCCCAATGAAATTATCAGTGATTATAAGGTTTATGAGCACACGGAACCCATTGTGTTTATAGGCCATTATTGCATGGGCAAAGGCCCTATGCTGGCTTCGAACAATATTGGCTGTGTAGATGCTTGCATAACAACAGCAGGCCGTTTGGCAGCCTACCGCTATGAGGGTGAAGAGGTATTAACAGCGGCAAATTTTATTTTTGTATCAAAACTATAACGGCAAAAATAGTTTAGTTGCATATGCTATCCATTTTGTTCTACCTCGGCCTCAGCCAGCAATAATGATGTGTATTTATTGTTTCTTGGTAAAAAAGGCTACTACAGCAGCGGTTACCGCTCCCATCCTAATCGCACCAATCATACTTTGCTTAATATATGAATTGAGGTTAAAGAATTGTTCTGCAGCTTCTTGAGTCATGGTTTCCTGCTCAACAGTGTAAGCAATAATGTTCGTAAAATAATCGGGTGATAGGTAAACATGAGTCAGGTATTGCCCAACAGGACTTAGTAGAGAAACAATAACAGCAATGACCAAACCAGCCAAGAAACCCTCGGTCCAACTCATGACTCCACCCTGCCATTTTCGCTTATCCAACAAGGCCAATACATAAATAATGATGGCTGGAATGGCAAAAAAGTTGGTGAGTATATGGTGTCTGTCAATGCGTTCGTCGTGTAAACCAATTGATTTTTCAAAGACTGTCCATAGTAATATGGCGGCAAAAAAGATGATCCCCCATTTTAATTCAATTGCAATTTTTTTCATGTGTTCGTAATTTTGTTATTTATTGCCACATGGAACTCACCAAAATTAACCATGTTCTTGTGTGAGAAACTGTACTCATGGCTCGTTTCATGTGTTTAAATTTTGTTTTTTATTGCTACATGGAACTCGCCAAAATCAATCATGCTCTTGTGTGAGAACTTATTCTCATGGCTCGTTTCATATGATTATAATTTACTTTCATTTGCCATATGGAACTCTCAAGTAAATTTTATCATCCCACTGTGTGAAAATTTGGATACTCAAATTTACATGGTCGTTTCATGTGTTTAAATTTTGTTTTTATTGTCACTACTTGTCCCGATTTATCGGGATGGAACTCACCAAAATTAACCATGCTCCTGTGTGAGAAACAGCTCTCATAGCTTGTTGCGTGTGTTTAGCATTTTTACTGAGGCTCTAAAGTATCGTTGAATTCAATTATACTACAATAACAGTCCATCGAATAAAACATGCTTGTTAATTCAGCTTACTATTTTTTTATCAAACTAATTTTTAAAACACATGAACATGGCGCTTGTTCAAATGCCAAACCAGAGTTTAGAGAGAACAGCTCTCTTTTGATAGATAAATAAACAAGTTTATTCAGTATTTAGAATCCTTGAGTAGAAAGCAACAAAATCTAACAGAAAGATGCTGTCAACGAAGAGTAACGTTTGTACCTATCATATTTTGAATGGATTGTATATTACCGATACAAAATCAAAGAGGCTTTAAAAGTAAATGGATGTCAAGTGCATTTTACTTGGATCCGAATAAATGCGCTTGGGATCAGAGGCAGATGGGTAGTTAAAGTGGCAGAAAAAAGTGGGTATCCTAAAATTACGAAAACACCTGTTTGATGTCTATCACAATTTTAAGATACCCGCTTATATGTTATTTAAGTAAAGCCGCCATCTGTGCCGCTTTTTCCTCCATTTTAAGACGTCGGTAAGAAACACTCAGGCAATTGATAATAGCCTTATCCTTGGGTGACATGGCGTGCGCCTTTTCAAGGTACGGCAATGCTTTATGGTATCCTTTCGCTATCTCCTCCATTTTTTTTGTGGAGTTATGATAGTCTACGCGAGTAGGGTTTTTCATAGCTTCGTAACGCTTGGTTTCCTTGCTATACAAGTAATCCGTTTGTTTAAAGTAAATCACACCCAGCTTTTTGATACTGTTCTTGTGATTGGTGCGCAAAGTCAATACTTTCTCCAACTCAGCAGTTGCCTCTGTATATTTTTTCATACGCTCGTACGATGATCCCAAGAGGTAATGGTAATTATAGTTACCTGGTTCGTTGGCAATGGCCGTTGACAAACAGCTAACCGCCTTTTCGTACTGTGCTGAATTAAAATACAGGTATCCCAGTTTTTTGGTGAACTCAGCATTTCTTTCCGCGTACTTTTCCTTGCCAGCCAATAATTCCTTTTCGGCATCGCTAAAATTCTTAACTCCTGCGTAAGCATCGCCAAAAGCCAGATACAGATCAGCTTCGTCGTAAGCATTATTTCTGGCCTTAGTTAGCAAATCCACTGCCTTGGAATACTTTTTTGCTTTAGCATAGTTATGGCCTGCCTTAAAATAGGAAAATGCGTCAGCAGATCCATTTGCTTCATAAATGGCAGCCGCTTGCTCATACAATTCGGCAGCTGCCAGGTATTGCATCCTGCTCTCTTGAATAATGGCATCACTCTTAAGTACATCAGCATTTTGAGCCAATGCCGTTCCGATGCCCACCAGAGTGAACATCATCAATACAAATAATTGTTTCATCTGTTTCATTTAATTTTCTTTTTGTCAGATGGAACTCTCAAGTAAATTTCATCATCCGCCTGTGTTCAATTTGGATAATCAAATTTACATGGTCGTTTCATGTTAAACTTGTTTTTGGGGTTAAGTGCAAAAATAATCCAGAACCTTTAATAACCTACCATTTGACACAAAAAAACCTGTGAAGCACGCTTCACAGGTTTAAATATTTTTGAGTGTCCTTTAAAAGGCACCAATTACTTACTAGCTTTTTAGAAAAGTATCGATACCAGTTAGGATAGCCTGAGCATTTTTATTAGCTGCATCATACTCTAAGGCTTTTTTGGCAAAAGCACTTGATTCGTCCAATACTACTTTTGCTTTAGCTTTGATTGAGTCCCACTGATCGCGGTTACCATCAACACGAGAATTTAAGATCTCCTGACCTTTGGTATACAAAGCATTACTTTCTTTTACATAGTAACCAGCCAACATTTTTTTCATGTGACCAACATACTTGCTAGCACCATACTCTTCAATACCAGCTAAAAGAACTTTCTCCATCTCTTCGTTCTTACCCATGCTCTTCAATGAAGAAGCTACGTAATAAGTAGAAACATCAGCTTTATAAGCTAAATTCTTTGACTCATTGTAATATTTTTGTGCTTTTTCGTAATCTTTAATTTTACGTGCACTCGTTGCCGTATTATACACCATAGCGGCATCCATTTCTTCTTCTCCCCAAGCAGCAATTGCTTTCTCAAACAATTCCAATGCACCTTTGTAATTTTTTGCTCTTAATGCTTCATTTCCCTGATTTTTAAGCTCTACTGCACTTTCTTCTTGAGCTACTGCTCCTAAAGACATTAAAAACACGAGGGATAAAGTTGCTAAATACTTCATAATACTACTCTTTTAATCTTATTTTATTGATTCATTTCACTTCAACGGATGGTAAAAATAGTTTTTTTTTAAAAATATCTTAAAATTTAACTTCCTTTTTTAAAAAAACTACACATTCCGTGTCTGGCTCAACAGTAACTTGGCTAATTCCTCATAGCTGTTAGTAAGACTTTTTACTTGTTTTTCTCCTTTGAGAAATGCCTTTAAACGCTCTGGCTGATCAATGGTTTTTTTAATAATTGGCTCAACCACTTCGGGAAACTTAGCCGGATGAGCAGTAGCAAGAAATATGCCATGCTCATTATTCATCAGCTTTTTTTGCAATGCTTTGAAACCAATTGCACCATGTGGATCGAGTATGTATTGGTATTTATTGTACACATTATCAATTGTTTCAAACAACTCTTGATTGTTGATTGAAATACCTTCAATTACTTGTTTTATCAATTCCAGCTCATGCCCAAACAACTCCTGTATGCGGATAAAATTACTGGGATCACCCACATCCATGGCATTGGCAGGAGTAGCAATACTTGCCATGCTTTGATAATGACCCGTTTGCAGGTATTGCGGCACCACATCGTTGAGATTGGTGGCGGCAATAAAGCGCTTAATAGGTAAACCCATGCGCTGTGCGATAAGGCCAGCTGTGAGGTTACCAAAATTTCCACTTGGCACACAAACAGCCAAATCAGTATGTCCGTATTGAACAGCCTGGGCATAGGCATAGAAATAATACACCATCTGTGGTAAAAAACGTGCCAGGTTAATTGAATTAGCCGAAGTAATGCTTATCGCTTCTTTCAATTGCTGATCCATAAAAGCGGTTTTGACCAGGCTCTGGCAGTCATCAAAACTACCATCTACTTCAATGGCCGTAATGTTTTGCCCCAAAGTAGTGAATTGCTTTTCCTGAACATCGGAAACTAGACCTTTAGGATACAAGACGAAAACATTAACACCATCGATCCCCAGGAAACCATTGGCTACCGCACTGCCCGTATCGCCCGAAGTGGCCACCAACACATTAATATCGCGACCATAATCTTTGGTAAAACGTGCCATAACGCGGGCTAAAAAGCGCGCTCCAATATCTTTAAATGCTAAGGTAGGACCATGGAAAAGTTCCAGTGCTGAAATATTTTCAGATACCGGTACCAGTGGTATCGGGAAATTGAAAGCGTCGTCGGTCAATTGCCTAAAGTCCTGCTCTGGAATAATTGGACAAAAGAAATGCTTCAGTGTCTCAAAACCAATCTCACCCAGGCTCATGGCCGGCAGTCGCTCCCAGAAATCATCCGGTAAAGCAGGTATTTCCTCCGGCATAAACAAGCCCTTGTCATCGGCCAAACCATTGATAACGGCATTTTTTAAATCACTCTTAAGTGAGCTATTATTTGTACTATAATATTGCATCATTTATTTTTTTTCCGGATAACAGTAATTGCATAAATTCAGTTTGGTCAACAAAGCCATGAGCACCCTCCTGCACCGATATTTCGTCGTATACCTCCACCTGATCGGCTTTAGTACCTGGTCGGTAGATCATAAAAGGCACAGGGGTACGCGTATGTGTGCGTATTTCACAAGGCGTTGGATGATCCGGTAGAAAAGCCACACTCAGCTCCTCTTTGTGTTTTTGCAGATAGGCCAATGCAGGTTTGACTACCTTTTGGTCAATATCCTCCAACGTTCGAATCTTTAAATCCACATCTCCCTCATGACCAGCTTCATCGGGCGCTTCGATGTGCAGAAACACATACTCACTGCCATTACTAAGGGCCTCAAAGGCCGCATTTGCTTTTCCTTCATAATTTGTGGTGTACAAACCAGTGGCTCCCTCCACAAAAACCGATTTCAGTCCGCCCAATTGTCCCAAACCGTGTATTAAATCCACTGCCGAAATAACCACGCCATTGCCAATGCCATAGAGCTCTTTAAGGCTTGGCATATTGGGTTTAAAACCTGGAGACCAAGGCCATATCATATTAGCCACAGGTAAGCCACGGGCCTGTCGTTTGATATTAACGGGGTGGTTACTCAGTAACTCATTGGACGCAAACATCAACTGGCGTAAAAGTTTGACTGTATCGTTGCTTTCCATGGGCTTGGGTAGCACTGTTTCAACAAATTCTCCCGGTACATCGTGGGGCGGCGTACAATCCAAGCCCTCATTACCACCTTTCACCACCAGTACATGGCGATAACTTACACCAGTGTGAAACTGTACCTTTTCGCTTCCCAAATATTCGTTTAAAGCAACAATCAACTGGTTAGCCTCTTCGGTACTGATGTGGCCGGCTGAATGATTCAATAACTTGGCTTGCTCAACTGTCACCAGGTTACAACGAAAGGCCATATCGCCAGGCTCCAGCTTTACGCCCAGAGCAGCTGCCTCCAGAACACCTCGCCCCTGGTAGTATTTTTCCGCATCATAGCCCATAATGGTCATGTTGGCCACCTCACTGCCTGGGTGTAAGGAATCAGGCACTGTTTTTAAATAACCAGAGCGTGATAAACGGCACAACTCATCAATGTGTGGAGTGTTAGCCGCCATCATGGGCGTTTTTCCACCCAAAGACTGAATGGGCTCATCGGCAAAACCATCGGCCAGAATAACTAAATACTTCATTATAATAAGGGTTTATAGGTTAACAACTTTAATGATATCGGCAAAAACACCTGCAGCAGTTACGTCTGCTCCGGCTCCATAACCTTTTATCTCCATGGGATGATCATAATAATAATCCGAGCGTAAGATGACCTTATTGTTACTGTCGGCCAAATTATAAAATGGATGTTCTGCATCGACCTCGATAAAGCCCACCTTGGCATGGCCAGCTTTGAGAGAGGCAGCATAACGAAGCACTTTACCCTTTGACTCGGCCTCATTGCGCCAGGCTTCAAAGGTGGCATCGTAGGATTTCACACGTTCAATAAAATCAGCCACCGATTCATCCTTAAAAAATTCATCAGGTAAAAACGGACTAATCTCCACATGTTCCTGCTCCAAAGCATAATCACTCTCACGCGCTAAGATGAGTAGTTTACGTAATACATCTGTGCCTTTCAAATCAATTCTTGGATCAGGCTCACTGTAGCCCTTCTCTTTGGCTTCAATCACCACGGCCGACAAGGGTTTTTCGGCACTCACATTGTTAACAATGTAATTGAGTGTGCCCGATAAAACTGCCTCCAATTGTAAAATACGATCGCCACTATTTACCATGTTACTAATGGTGTTTATAATTGGCAATCCAGCCCCCACATTGGTTTCAAACAGGTACTTCACCCCTTTTTGTCGCGCCGTTTTCTTTAAGGTTTCGTAGCGATCATAGGCCGATGAGCCAGCAATTTTATTGGCTGTCACCACCGAAATATTATTTTCCAGTAAGCGTTGGTACTTCTCAGCAACGACAGCACTGGCTGTACAATCAACAAACACACTATTGGAGTGGTTATTGGCAATAATCTGTTCTACAAACTGATCGATATCGCCCTTGCTGGCATGTTGCAACACTTCAACAGCAGAGTCTAGTTCCAGCCCCCTGTCATTGAAAATCATTTGGCACGAATTGGCCAAACCCGCCAAACGAATGCTCAAGTGTTCGGTTTTTAATAGTCGTTCAGACTGTCGTTCGATTTTCTGCAAGAGATTTTTACCCACCGTACCTACGCCCACCTGGTAAAGGTGAATTGCCTGAAACTTACTCAAAAAGAATGTCTCATGTACCACGTTTAAGGTCTTACGCAAATCATTCTCATGAATCACAAATGAGATATTCAGTTCCGATGCCCCCTGTGCAATAGCGTAAATATTAATACCATTACGGCCAACAGCATTAAATAACTGTCCTGATACACCGGAAGTATGTTTCATGCCCTCACCAACAATGGCTACCACCGCCATGTCTTTTTCCAGAGTGATGCCATTAATCTCTTGACGGCTTATCTCCTTATCAAACTCACGAAGCAAGGCTAAACGGGCCCTCTCAGCATCCTTGGCAGCCAACACCACACTGATACTGCTTTCACTGGATGCCTGGGATATCAAAACAATGTTTATCGCTTCCTTGGCCAGGGCGCCAAACATACGCATGGAAATACCCGATATGCCTATCATACCATTACCCTGAAGCGTTAAAAGCGCCACTTCGCGAATGGATGACAAACCTTTCACATCTTGCTTTTCATCTTTCTGATGATCAATCAGTGTTCCGGGTGCCTCAGGGTTAAAGGTATTTTTAACCTTCACCGGAATCTGTTTTTGTAAGACCGGTATTATGGTTGGTGGATAAATCACTTTCGCTCCAAAATGAGATAATTCCATTGCCTCAGAAAAGCTCAGGTGTTCTATGCAATAGGCACGACGTATAACACGCGGATCGGCCGACATAAAACCATCCACATCTGTCCATATTTCTAATATTTCAGCATCTAAACCTGCCGCTAGCAAAGCAGCCGAGTAGTCAGAACCTCCACGCCCCAAGGTGGTGTTATCACCTGCTGCATTGGACGCTATAAAACCTGGAAAAACACTCCTTGAGCCAATACTGAACTTTAATTCGCCTATGGCTTGCATTGTAGGATTATTCAGCACATGGTGTCCATGGCCATTGAGTTCTGTTTTAATAAATTGCCGGCTATCATACAACTTAGCATCTGTTAATAAATGACTTAAAATAATGGATGATAAACGCTCTCCACTACCCACAATGCTATCGTAACTTTTCGTGCTTAACTCTTTGGTCAGGCTAACTCCCTTTAATATTTGATGCAATTCTGTCCAAACGGGTTCTTGTTGTTTGATAACTTGCTCAAGAGCTTCCTTACTAAATAATTGCTGAATGATGGTGTTATGTAAAGAAACAATGTCATCCAGTGTATTTTGATAGCCAATGCCATCCTGAGCTTCTTCTGAAGCCTTGATCAATTGATCGGTCACCCCCGAAACGGCTGACACCACAACCACCACAGATACCTTTTGGCTTTCAACTATCTGCTTTACCTGACGCATGGCATCTGCACTTCCCATGGAAGTACCGCCAAATTTTAAAACCTTCATAATGTGCACTTTTGTAGATTCAAAAGATGAGATCTATTAAACCCTAACCCTCTGGATTAAAGCCTTTAATAAACTTGAAAAAATACAATAATATAATATGACCTGATGATATGAAAAGACTATACCCCCCAAGGGGTAATGGTAATAATTGTAATATTTGTAGTTGTATACATCATTGTCTTTTCGGTCACGAATGAGTGAATCCATTACAAAAATAGGGATATATAATTTAAATCAAAATTATAACCCCTATAATATATATAAATTATAACATGACATCGGTCACGTCATCGTACTACTTTTGTTTAAACGACTTTAATTCATTGGGTTTAATAATCCCCTTTTCGGTAATAAATGCCGTAATATAATGATTGGGCGTAATATCGAAAGCTGGGTTAAGACCATGTGATCCGGGTGAGGCCATTCGAATAGACTGCATTATCCCCTCTTCATTCGGTCCTTCATGATAGAGCAATTCTTCTTCATCGCGTTCTTCAATTATAATTTGCTCGCCATGTTCGGTATTAAAATCGATGGTGCTAAAGGGCGCCGCCACGTAAAAAGGAATATCAAAGGCCCTGGCTAGAATTGCTTTTTCCAGGGTCCCAATTTTATTGGCCACATCGCCAGTGGCTGTAATCCTATCCGCCCCCGTAATCACCATATTAATTTGTCCCTTTGACATATAGTGAGCTGCAGCATTATCTGCAATGATGCGATGCTCCACCGCATTATGATGTAATTCAAAAGCCGTTAATCGGGCACCCTGGCCCCGGGGTCTTGTCTCATCAATATACACAAATGGTTCTTTTCCTGCATCCTTTGCGGCATACACCGGCGACAAAGCAGAACCATAGTCCACAAAAGCCAACCAGCCAGCATTACAATGTGTTAGTATACGGCATTTATCATTTATCACGGTATTTCCATGCTGACCAATTGCACGACAAGCCTCTGCATCCTCATCGGCAATGGCCTGAGCCATTTCTAAAGCCTTTGCCACACTTTCCAATCCGGCATTATACACCTTTTCGCTTGCATAAAACAAATTAACAGCCGTTGGGCGTGTTGCTTCAATAAATAAACGGGCTTGCGTCCATTCCTTTTCCTCTTTATGAGATACAAAAGCCTGTGCCATGGCAAAACCTGCCGTGGCTCCAATAGCACCAGCACCTCTTACTGTCATGTTTCTAATGGCTTCAGCCGTATCCTGGTACGTATTAAAGTGTACAATTTCCAATTCAAAAGGCAATTTTATTTGGTTAATCATTGATACGGTATTCGTATCCTTATTATACCACACAGTGCGGTAATGTTGCTGCTCTATTATCATTATGTCAATATTTATCCTGTTAACACATCATCATTAATAAACATGATGCTTTACTTTACTACTCAATTTTTGTAAATTAAATACAAATTTATCCACCTTAAAAAAAATCCGGCATGAAAAGAATCAACTATTTCCCCACGCACCATTGTCCTCAGATATTAAGAAAAGGTGATCAGCAGCTTGCTGAAAAAGTAATCAGCAATAAATCTAACTACATAAATTCCTTTAAAACGAACTACTTAAGGTTTATTCCTTTATTCTGCCTCATGCTTCTTTTTGCGCTTTCGGCTTGTGATATGAAACCCAAAGTGGGTTTTTTGATTGATAGCCTGGAGGTAGAACGCTGGAGTAAAGACAAGGCTTTGTTTGAAGAAAAGGTGAATGAATTGGGTGGAATCCCATATGTTGAAGTTGCAGGTTCGGATGCCGATAAACAATTGGAACAAGCTAAAAAACTTATAGAAGAAGGTGTGGATGTACTGGTCGTTGTTCCAGTGGATTTGGAAAAGGCAAGTGAAATAGTTAAGTATGCTCATGAACATTATGTGCCCGTAATTTCTTACGACCGATTAATAAAAAACTGTAACCTGGATTACTATATCTCAACCGATAATATCAATATTGGAGAGCTTCAGGCCAACTATCTTACAAAAATAGCTCCCAAAGGAAATTATGTTCTTATTAGTGGACCAACCACCGATTATAATGCCTATCTACTTCATTTAGGTTGGATGAATGTGTTACAGCCCTTAATTGAAAAAGGTGATTTAACAGTTGTGCTTGATGAGTTTAGTAACTATTGGTTACCCGATGAAGCGTATCGAATATTAAGTCAATACCTGGCAGACAAAAATAATGTAGATGCCATTATATGTGGCAATGACGCTTTAGCTTCAGGAGCATTGGCTGCATTAAAAGAACACAATAAAGACGGCAGGGTTTTATTGGCTGGTCAGGATGCCGATATACAAGCCGTTCGAAACATTGTAGCAGGCAATCAAACCATGACTATTTATAAACCCATTGAATCATTGGCTTATGCAGCAGCCAATGCCGCCATTAAAATATCTGACGGAGAAGCTCCATCGAATATGAATATCACTGTTAATAATGGCAAACGACTTGTCCCGGCTATACTACTGCAGGCAACCATTGTTAACCGACAAAACATTAAAATGACCGTTATACAAGAAGGCTATATAGGAGAGCAGGATATATTCAAATAGAAGTGAAAGCCATTTACACCATGTAAGTGGCTTTTTTTAGCACCATCAATTCCTATTCCAGGTGTACAACTCCCGATCCGGTATGCTTTTGCCTAAAATGTTTGTATAAGTATTCAAAGGTAAAAGAGGTTGCTTTTATACTTTTGGAAATAAACTTTTTATCCCAGAAGAACGGTTTTTTCAGACGACTTTCCTTTAGTTGGCGTATGGCCTGTCCAATGCGCTCAACTTTTGCACTCAAGCCTTTTTTAGCAGATCCGGAATAATGATACATCGGATCAAAAAATAAGTTCATAAACCATTCTGCCAGCATTTCAAGCAATGTACTATACCGTTCAGCCATAACTTAATTTTTTACTTATTAATTTTTTAAATTCTCTGATGAGATTAGTGAATCAACAATGCAAATATCTTCTCATTTACAGCATTATAGCAATTTATTAAGTAGTTTTTATTGTTTAAAAAATTTACTTAACTCTATTAAGTGCTTAAGTTTTTACTTAATTAATTGCTTAATTTTTTGTAATTTCGCTTAACAATTAAGCATTCATGCATAACCCAAATTTTACATCTTACCAACAGCATGTGCACCCTGCAATACACCTATTGCAGCAGTGGCAAATGTTTATGAGTGGATTAGACCGGGTAATGTTGTTTTATCAATTGGATAACAAAGCACTATTTGAGGGCTTAGAATGGAACCAGCAAACACAACAACAATTAAGCACACCCATTCAACTATCCAATGATACGATGCTTAAGCTCACACAAATTACCAAGGAAAAAAATACGCAACAGTGGACCAGTCCCGAGTTATTACCATTTGTTCAAGCGTCTAAATTAAGCTTAAGTCAATTAGACCTTTTTTCAGAAAATAACTATTTAGTCTTACTTGTTCCGTGTACGATTAACTCAAGATCTATTCTGTCGTATTTATTTTTCAGAAATGACTGCAGTAATTTTGGCATGAGTGATAGTCATACAACATTAGATACAAGCCACAAGGCAATTATTGGTAAAATGGCCAGTAGGTTTGCACAAATGACAATTAATAACTACCAAACAACCATTGAGCAAAACAATCAATTTAAACTACAAACACAAAAACTACTAGAACACAAGTACTTAGAGGATACTGAGTCGAAAGAAAGCTTTGCTTCATGGAAAAATCAATGGATGAGTACATACTTGTTGGAAGCAAGCAAAAGAGATGGCGTTAATTATGTTATATCACAAGAAGCAGCATTTAAGTTGATTAATTTAGACTTGAGCTATAGTGTAACTCAAGAAATAATCGACAATGCAGTTATTTACATTTGTAATCTTTACAACGTTCAACCAGGAGATGATGTTATTATCAAAGAATCATTATTGGTTATTCCACGAATAGAACAGCAAGAAACATCAGTACCAGCAACGGAGCCAATTAATCGCCAAAGTAAAACCATTCTTTTGCTCGATCGTCTGGAAGAATCGGCTATCAGGTTACAGCAACAAGGACATAGTATCACCAGCTCCGATGTAGGTGCCAATATGCCTAAAGCAATAAGTGCTCCCGCAATTAGTGATGCTTTGCGTAAAAATAAAACACGCATTCTTAATTTATTTGAGCAATATCCTGAGCGCTGGTCAACGATAAGATCGTATTTTAAGCCGATAATTAATTTAAGCGCAAAAAAAAATCAATTCTTAAGAGCCAGTAGCTAAAATAATTGCCTACTATTACCTGCATATATAACACAACAATGCATAAATAAATTTGGCTATATAATAGAGATGCTCTATATTTGCAATCGCAAAAGCAAAAAAGGAAGACTCAGTAGCTCAGCTGGTAGAGCAACGCCCTTTTAAGGCGTGGGTCCAGGGTTCGAATCCCTGCTGAGTCACCCAAATTAAAGCTCCGATTATATCGGGGCTTTTTTTGTATCCATATGTTTCGATCTTCTTCCACTACTAAAGATAATAATGGTTTATTAGGGTTCTAATGTAATACCGTTTACGAATCAAAATGGGCCTTTAGTGCATTCCATTTCTTAAGACACGTTGATTGTATTAAGGCAATATACTAGCGGATTATGAAATATAAATGGTATAAGGGCGTTGAATTAAAAATAGCGTATTTATCAGAGAAGTAGTGTCATAATTTATTTGACATTACACTTGTAATAAGGATGAATTTTACATTAATTACATTTGTAATATGCAAAAAGCCCGTCATACAACGAGCTTTTTATTCACTTTCAAGGTTTGTTTTATTTATACTTCCATAGCGCCAATTAGGTCACTTACCTTACTGAAACCATTCTCCTGACAGTACTGCTCCAGGCCAACTACAATCTTGTCAGTCACACAAGGATCAATAAAATTGGCCGTTCCCACTTGTATTGCAGAAGCACCAGCCAACATAAATTCGATGGCATCTGTCGTATTCATGATACCTCCCATCCCCACAATAGGTACTTTAACGGCTTGTGCCACTTGCCAAACCATGCGCAAAGCAATTGGTTTAACAGCAGGACCAGATAAGCCACCTGTAATGGTAGATAAAATTGGTTTACGGGTTTTGGCATCAATGGCCATCCCCAATAAGGTATTGATAAGCGATATTGAATCAGCACCAGCACCTTCCACAGCAGCGCCTATTTCCGCTATATTGGTCACATTAGGTGATAACTTTACCATTAAATGCTTTTTATACACCTTACGCACAGCCTCTACAACCGCAACGGCCGATGGACAACTGGTTCCAAAGGCCATACCACCTTCTTTTACATTAGGACATGAAATATTAAGCTCAATTCCAGGAATATGTTCCAGGTCATTAACAACTTCAGCCGTTTTAATGTAATCCTCAATTTTAGAACCAGATACATTCACAAACATATGTGTACCATAATCCTTAATACGTGGGTAGATATGTTCGGCAAAGTAATGAACCCCTTTGTTTTGAAGCCCAACAGCATTTAACATACCCTGAGGTGTTTCAGCCATCCTTGGGTAAGCATTCCCTTCGCGGTGTTCCAATGTTGTTCCTTTGACCATAACACCACCCAGGCGACTAATATCAAAGAAATCCATAAACTCTTCGCCATAGCCAAAAGTTCCAGAAGCTGTCATTACCGGATTCTTAAGCTCCAATCCGTTTAAATCGATCTTTAAATCTACCATTTTAAATATGTTGAGTCAAAAACAGGACCATCTGTACAGGTACACTTATGGCCATCTAAGGTATCGGCTACACAGCACAAACAAGCGCCAAAACCACAAGCCATATGGTTTTCTAGGGATACTTCGCATTTAATACCATGGTTTTTAGCGTATTTAGCCACGACTTTCATCATAGCCTCGGGACCACAAGTATAGATTTGATCTATTTCCGGACTTTGCGTTCGCATCACCGGATGATGAATTACAAAGCCTTTTGTACCGTGAGATCCATCCTCTGTTGTGGTGTATAATTGTCCAAGTTCACTAAAGGCATCCATGGCAATTAAACCTTCCTGCGTGCGTGCTCCTAACAAAAACTGAGGCTCAATACCATTGGCCACCAAGTGACGCCCCATATACAATAGCGGAGCAATACCGCAGCCACCACCTACTAACAAAACCCGTTTCTTTTCAGGAAGCGAAAATGAGTTACCTAAGGGATAAACCAAGTTACAGTTGTCACCTTCCTTTAATTGTCCCATTAAACGCGTGCCATCGCCAATTTCCTGAACCAATAGTTTCATCGTATTTGCCTCCATATCAACATCGTGGATGGAAATAGGGCGTCTAAGAAAGGTATTGGGTCCATTATCTACCCGCACTTCAACAAACTGTCCTGGCATCATCTCTGGCATTTGTCCCGGATGTTGGAGGGTCAAGATGACATACTCGTAATTTAAGCGTTCATTTTTAATGACCTTAAAATCGTCGATGTACTTCTTCATGTATCTTATAAACAATTAATAGTTCATCACTAAATAGTGCTTTACATTTGTAAACACCTTAAAATTGGACAAAGATACCAAAAACAATTGAATTATGAGAGATTAAGCCACTAGTTGCTAAGGAAACTGTACTAAACAACTTTAATTCATGGCCCATATAGCATACAAACACCTATTATCAAGAGAAGATAGTAAAGATGATCGACTATTGGCTAGATTTATAGAGAATGGTGTTAAGTGCAAGTTTATTAGAGTATATGCCTTGTATAAAAGTGCTTAAAGCAGTTGAATTCGAAGCGACTGAGACATAAAGAGCCATACAGACCACTTATATCAAAGTTTAGTAAGAAATAATCAAGAACATGCCCTGTTATATATTACCTCAGCTATAAAGTTGTTTAACTATAGTGTAGATATACGATTTAATGCTGATATGTTACAGGCTTAAACAGCTACTCAGGTTTATACTCCGAAAATGATTTATCATTATAGAAAACCACAATCCGCTCTATCGTTTTACCTTCAGGAGCGGGTAAAATTGGCACCTTAGTAACTGGAGTTGGTTTAGGAGCTACGTATTCAGCCACTTCCTCCTCTTTAAGCTCCTTTTTGGGCACTTTAAAGCTAGTTCTTGGCTTTTTATCAGCCATAGGGAAGCTTAATTGTTCCGTTGGCTTAAGTGCTTCTATTTGGCCATTAAGCATATTGCCCTTACCGGTTATTAACCAGTCGCCACTAATATGGGGGTAGCGCTGCAAAAGTTTATTTAGGAAGTCAAGGCTCGGTTTATTACGCCCTGATAAAATATGAGAAATACCAGATCGTTGTACCCCGATCGCATCAGCAAATTGAGATGGTGTTATATGTTCGTGCTGTATAATTGCTTCAATGCGTTCTTTCATAATTGACAACTTTAACATGGTGTATTGATGGCTGACTAACTAATGACAAGTGTAATCAATACGCGTTGTATATATTTGTAATGATCAATTGTATTTACCTGTGACAAATGTAATCACTACAAACAATGAAAACAAATACTACAGCTTTAAATAGTACTATTAATTCATAATAAACACAGCTTAAACACCTTTCTTCATCTGCCATAGCCAAATAACAAAACACATACATAATTAATACCTTAATTAAGGCTCATAAACAACACTGTATTAGCACTATTAAGAATAAGGATAATTACGGGGGCCAATTGGGGTTTACTTGCGCTAAGATACTTTTATAACACACAGTAATTGCGTAAAGCACTAATAGTCAGTCATTGTATTATGTGCTTAAGTAGTAGTTTATATGTATGCTGTATTATACTGGTTACCAGCGCATAAAAAGCTACATAAAGCATATATGATACGCATTTTGTATAAATATACATACTCATCCATCGGTGATTAAAGTAGTACTTTATTAAGACTGTATTAAATATTGGATTACAGTTAGTTAATGATAATATATAGGAAGGTGTATATGTCTGGTACATGACTGTAACTGGAAGGATGAGAACAATAGATCGCCTTAAACAAAAATACATCTATAAACATATATCATGTCTAATTAATTACAAGTGTGCAATGATCTTGTATATTACTTTTGTAAACACCAACTCTACCCTACTCTATTTATCTATTTACTAATGACAAGTGTAATCTACTGTAATTTTCAACTGCCCTTTTTATTGCAAGGATCTTTTAATTGTCACATGCAGGTACTCATCATAAATTACCCAATTCTCATCTAAAACAGCTTTTTCTAAATTGCGAACAAGTATTTATGACAAAGTAAATACGTCAAGCTCCCGCCTTTAATTATTGTTAAGTATTAAATGGCCTTTTAATTAAATGCCTTTATTTTTTAGCTAACTTAAAACAAGAGTATGTACACTTGCTCGCTCCCAGTATTATCATACTTGAGTTATTTATGGAAGTCTCTTTTTGCCACACGGTTTTTTTAGTTGCATTTTACTATTGATTAAACAAGCCAAGGTTTTTGACTGAATAGTCATTCACTGTTGCCATTGAAATGTTTATTTGTGCCGTGTTGGAAATATATTCCAAGAGAAATTGAATTAGGTGGGTGAATTAACAATGAAGCACATTGCAATAATGAAAATTAGTTCATCCAGGTAAGTTTTGAGTTATCCATAAAGCATGAACATCGTATTTATCCCGAGGAAATTGTATTTGGAATGTAAAGCCTAATGCGCATATAGAATTGGTAAGCTGATTAGATATTAGTTCATAAATCCCTAAGACACTTTGGTTGTATCATTCTTTGAATCAACAATGTTTTGTAAAATTCAATATTTGCTTTGCGAGTAGCTTAACTAGCTTACATTCTTATATAAAGCAAAAGGGCTTGTTTCTAGCGTTAGAAACAAGCCCTTTGTTTTATTTTTTGATTGATTAGATCTAATCAATATATCATGATCTAGAAATAATCATCACCAATGTGCTTCTTCTGAGCTTTTTGTTTTTTACTGTTGAACGAATAGCTGATTCCAATCTCTACTATTTGTCCCTCGTAATCATATACATAATCGCGACGTAACAACACTTGATCGCCTTCGTAAGCTGCTGTATAACCACCTGCTTGATTAGTGCCTAATATATCCAATACCTTTGCTGAGAAAGTCCAGCCACTCAGTCTTTGAGGTTTATAATTGATGGCAGCATTCAAAGCTTGAAACTGCAAGCTCTCACCCTGTGGCGTAACTGATCCGGACTTAATGGAGTAATCGACCGTTAATTTAAGTGGGTCCGTCATCATCCACGAGGCATTTGTTTTAATATTCCAGTTAGTACTGCGGCTATCGCGACTTTCGCCAAGCAGCTCATCATCTGCAATAACATTGAAATCATAGAGAGAGCCACCAACAAATAACTTAACCTTACTTAGTAAATCTACATTCACACCCAATTCCGCTCCTACCGAAGTTTGATTACCTGCATTGGTATAACTTCGTAACAACACACCACCAGGATTACCCATGTCGTATGCCACACGATTAACGCGATAAATAGCATTATCAACACCTCGGTAGAAACCCGTTAGTGTCATATTGTTTTTGCCGAACTTACGTGTGTAATTTAGTTCTGCATTTAAAATATATTCAGGTTCCAACAAAGGATCACCCATTTCGTAAATCTCCTGATGACGACGGTATAAGTACGGTGCCATATCCTTAGCTGGAGGGCGATTAATACGACGACTTGCCGCCAACGACAAACTATTCACTTTATTTAAATCGTATTGAGCATGAAGTGTAGGGAATAAATCAAACTTACGATGTTCAAAATCCGTTTGATCAAAATCACGTCCATCGCCCACATCACTAAAGTAACCATAAACGTATTCAAAATACTCGGTGCTACTTACCGTCATCAGTTGGTCCATGTACTCAGCGCGTAAACCCAATATATAACTCAACTTACCACTCTTTCCGTTATAATCAATGTATGCCGAGTAGATATCTCGCTTAAGGTCAATGCTATTATCGTAGCTTTCAATACTTGGATCGCCCCAATAGCCATTACCAATAATTGTATCGTAAGCAAATGAACCATCCAATCGAACCCATTGCGGTTGAGCTCCCACATTTAGCGAGTTTCCGTTATCGTATGTATGTTGGTAATCAATTTCAAAACGGTAAGCTTCAATCGGTGTTTCATCGCTTTGAAAAGAATGAAAATCGGGTGTGTCATCGTAATAATATCGTTCGCCATCATAAGGAAACTCCTTATTATCGATGGTTTGATCCAAATTGGATGTTTCGTAAATAAAGGATGTACGTAATTTAGAGTCATCACCTATTTTTTGAGTATAATCCACACTTAAGTTGCTAAACCATCCATCGCGATGAATATCATTTGGATTATAGATCTCTTGAAGTGTGCCTGCATAAGGATCTCCATCAGGTGCATCGGCAAAATAAGCATCGTAAACATAATTGGCTGTACGTCCACTGGTACGTTTCGAATACTGATAATTGGCTGCCAATTCGGCATTTTCACTTAACTGATAGTTCACTCCCATATTGGCCATCATGTTTGTATACCATTTAGGACGAGAGCCCTCACCATCAAGTACATAATAACTACCAGGGAATCCACTCACCGATTCTTCCGGATCCTGGTAAATATAAGGATCGATAATACCTCTACCTTTATTATTGCGCGATTGCATTGACAAAGCACCACTAAGCGACAATTTATCTTTATTATACATCAGGTTGACGCTGGCATTATACCGGTTGTTATCCAGTTTTTGATGACTATACACGTCGTCCTTATTGGTCCAAGGCGTACCGCCAATCATTCCATTGGCCACAACTGATAAACCATCAGCAGCACCTTTTTGTGTGGTGATATTAATAATCCCACCTTTACCTTGAGCATCGTAACGCGCACCTGGTACTGTAATAATTTCGACATCTTTAATCTGTTCAGCCGGAATTTGGCTTAACATATCGGAAGCATTGGTTTGTGTAGGTTTACCATTAATGTAAACTAAAAAATCGCTGGTACCTCGCACCGATACTGTTCCTTCACCATCCACCGATACAGCAGGCAACTTGTCTAGTATATCAACCGCCGTACCACCGCTAGCTGTTGCAAAGTCTTGTGCACGATAGGTTTTACGATCAATTTTTGTCCTGACCGTTTGCGCCATTGCTTTAACCTCTACACCTTCAATTTTAACATCGGATACCGAAAGCTGAATTGCTTTTAAGTTTACCAGACGCTCATCGTTGCTAATAGTGATATTTTTAAGTTCTCGTGACTCATATCCTAAAAATGAAATAGCGATATCGTAGTTCCCTTGCTTCAGTTCTGTCAACTTAAAGCTACCATCATCTTTGGTAACCGAACCAGTAATAATTGAGCCATTTTGCATCAACGCAATATTAGCAAAAGGAATTTCCTCATTACTATTGGCATCAACCACTTTCCCCTTAATAATTCCTGTTTGTGCATATGTTGCTAGCGATAAAAAAATAAAGCCAACAATAGCAATCATCTGTTTGTAATTCATTGTGAAATTAATCGTTAGTTATTGAGTAGCAAAACTAAGTACATTTTCAATTGTATTATGGTACATTTTAACCTATTTATTGTAGGTATCGTTCAAATTGCTCAAAATTTCATACGATATTCAGTTGGTGTTAGATTGGTTTTGCTTTTGAAGAACTTGACAAAATGCGAAGAATCGCTATACTCAAGTTCATAAGCCACTTCTGAAATAGTGTTATTGGTATAGCGAAGCAATCGTTTACTTTCCATTACCAAACGCTCAGCTATGATTGAACTAGCTGGTCGTCCCAGCTCCTTGCTACATAATGTACTTAATTTTCGCTTGGTAATGTTTAAATGACCTGCATAGAAAGTAATTTCCTTTTCCTCTTTATACCACTGATCTACCAATGCTTTAAATGCAACAACGGTTTTATCCTCCACTTTGCTGATACTTAAAGTTTTTGCCAGTTCATTCACTTTGTAAATGATAACGTTCAAATAGCTTTTTAGTACTTGCTGATTGGGATTCGCTGACTCAAATTCGCTCATCATCAGTGCAAAGTCTTGCAAAATATTTTTGTCATTTTTACCTAAACGCAAATAGCTTGGAAATAAACTTAACAGCTGTGCCGCATCATTGAACTCATCTAAAAAAGCCTCCTTAAAAATCATAACATAGCCTTTGGGTATTTGAGTAAATTCCCAACAATGAACCTGTCCTCCTTTAAGGTAAAATAAACTTGGCGGATTAACTTCGTAATCTGTTTCATCAATTGTATGAATACCAGCTCCTTCATGCAAAATTATTAGCTCATGATAGCCCGCATGTTTATGAGGTTTGGTGGGTTTAATCACCTCCTTCATGCGACTGATTTTGAAGAGCTGTTCGTTCTCTATCTTGTTTTTACTGCTAATATTTTTCATACAATGTTGTCCTAACTAATTCTATCAATTGGGCTATCCGCCCAAACTAATCATTATGCTGAAACAATTAAGAATACTCAATTCTTAATCGTTCCGATGTTCTTGATCACAAAAACTAAGGAAAAAAGATCAAGGCTACTTTTAAAATATCTTTCTTATTAGTTCATGTTGTGTCTATCTTTCAAAGGTATTCATGATTTCCGCTCCGCTTCAATTTATCTCAAACTTAAGTGCGGCCAGGCGATCTTCTCCCGAGTAATCGGGATCAGCTTCCTGGTCTTTCTAAAGCTTTTGATAAAGCGTAAGCTATTTTAAAAAGAGGCCACAATGGACAACGCTTTAAAGAGCCCTAGCTTTGAAGAACTGCACATAAACGACTTATTATTAATTAGTTTATTTTATATCCAAAAAAAAATAATTTATGACTCGATTGTTTTCATACATGTTTCTACACTATGATTTTGTATAGCAAATATAAGGTTCAGCTAATAGCTTTAAATACTCCTGTATTCATTTTTTCTATTTACTACTCAATTTAACACACAATCCCATTTATAATTTCTCATGATAGGCCGACATCACCTTGGAAGGAGTGAAACAAGCCTTGACTAAATAGTTATTACTAAAATCAGCAGAGAAACATGCTTTAACTAAATAATCATGGCCCAAAGAACAAGAGAAATTGGCTTTGACTAAATAGTTAAATCTTGTTTCAGTAGCAAAACAAGGCGTGACTATTTAGTTAAGGCTATTTTCAAGAGAGAAAGGTACCATGACTATTTAGTCAAAAGATAAAAATAAAGAAGTGGCGTGACTATATGATCACGGCCTTCATTGCTGCAATTAACAATTTAGTTTGTACACAGCGTCACCTTGCTAGTGCCACAAAATAAAAAAGGAGGTCTGTATCAACCTCCTTTTAAACTATTAATCTATTCTTTTTTTTAGAATTCTCCTTCCATTCCACCTCCGGAATCAGCACCACCTCGTCCTCGTTTCTGAATAAAATTATTCAATCGATAACTCAAGGTAAACGAAATCATTGGGGCTTTACGTGTACGTTTTTGGTAACTATAAAAGTTAGGATCTTCAGTTATTGATACCCTTTGCGAAGTAGCCAAAACATCGCGTGCTTGCACCACAGCTGATAACTTTCTATCTAAAAAGTCCATTCTTACTGCGGCATTCATATAATAATTCCCTTCTGTTTCACCTTGTGCCGTAACAGTAGGACTATCGTAGTTACCATCTATTTGCAGTTTTATATTCTTTCTGAGTACAAATGAATTATTAACGCGCGAGCTCCAGTTAAATGATGAGCGATCTTCAACGCCTTCGTAATTACTATCAATTCGATAATCGTATAAATTGCCCATCACATTCATTTCCCACCACTTGGCAACAGGGATATTTAACATGGCTTCAGCACCAAGCGAATAATCTGTTCCAATATTATCATAAGTCCTTAAAAAGACTTCTGGACTATCTTCGTAAGGCATGATGATGCCCTCTATTTTATCATGTGTGATGCGATAGTATCCTTCGAGAGACAACTGCATTTTATCCCACTCTTTTAAATAACCAAGTTCTAAAGCATCAATGTACTCGGGTGCTAAATTAGGGTTACCACTTCGTACATTATACTGATCTACCCATGTAACAAATGGTTCCAAATAATAACCACGTGGGCGATCAATACGACGAGAATAACTAGCCATCAACTGGTTATCCTTTGGCAATTGATACGATAAATGTAGTGTCGGAAAGAAATCAACTCGATCAATCACATAGGTTTCATTCACCCCACTCGAACTAATTAAGCGATCGGTATATTCACCGCGTAAACCAAGTTGATATCCAAGTTGACTTACTTTACCTTTATAAACCGAGTAAAGTGCATAAATATTACGATCCATCGTTGTGGTATTCCGATTCTGTAAATCTTCAATAAAATCATTCTGATCTACATCCCAACGATAAAGCTTTGTTTCATCATCGCCCATACCTGCTCTACCCTGAAAACCTGCTTCGAACATGTCGTTTTCACCCACAGGTTTAACATAGTCTAAACGCAGCTCCCAACGTTTATTAGGTCCTATTTCTGTGGTTCGTGTACCGTCACTTATTACCTCATTTTGTGATCGAAAATTCTCAGAAAACTCATCTCCATCATGTCCTCTATAATTCAATTGAGCAGATAGCTCGTGACCTTTTTGTGCAAATTTATGAGCATAGTTGGTGGTTAAGGAGTAATAGGTTCCTGAACGGTTTGATTCATTATAACTATTATACTCTGCAATACTGTTGTCAATCGTTCTGGTCTCCAGGTAATCCAACTCCGAATCGCTCCCCATATTAAACTTTCCTATACGTGCACTAAAACTTAAATTATCGCGCTCGGTAATATCCCAATCGATACCTCCTCGTGCGCCACCGCCGTAATAAGCTCTTTCGTTATCACCTGCAGCTTCAATTATAGTTGACTCATTACCTTGGTAGGTTTCACGTCTGGTATATGTCTCACCTGGAAACGGTCTGTTGTTGTAATCGGCACCAATATTAAAATTAACCTTTTTCTTACGCCAGTTTAATAAAAAATCACCGCCATACATACCAAAGGTTCCACCCTTCGCATTAATCAAGCCCTGCACGCCTTGCGTCCTATTCTTTTTGGTGATAATGTTAATAATTCCACCTGTTCCATCTGGTTGGTATTTAGCCGATGGGTTGGTGATGATTTCAATATTTTCGATAGTAGAAGCAGGTGTTTGTCGCAATACATCGCTAGGTTCCAAGACAGTAGGCTTACCATCAACTAATACGGTAAATCCTGTACTACCTCTTAAGGACACATTCCCTTCAATATCAACGCGTACAGATGGCACATTTTCTAATACTTCAACAGCTGATAAAGATGCAGAAGTCATTTGTTTCCCCACTGATACTACTTTCTTGTCGATGTGAAACTCTACTGACTGTCTTTCTGCAATCACTTCCACTTCTTCCAAAGACTGATTGGCCGAACCTAGGGTAATGCTTCCCAAATCAATCATATCACGGCCGCCATCAACGGTAATATTATCGTACCTTTTATTGTCGTATCCTAGAAAGGAAACAACAACATAAAAACTACCTTCTTTTAATCCTTTGATTTTAAAATTACCATTCTCGTCGCTAATGGTTCCTGTAATAACGCTATTATCAACGGCATTGTAGATAGCAACAGTTGCGTATTCAACCGGTTTTTTCGATTTTCCGTCGTAAACCTTTCCTTTGACAATCCCTTCTTTTTCTGGCGTATTAGCCATTAAAGATACAGATATCAGCATTCCTAATAAGAGGGTTAAAAACTTCACTTTATGTATTTTTTAAATTAATTATCAGCTTACGTTCTATCAGACGACATAAACTTTTTTTGCCTGCGCAAAAGAAGAACAACAAAATCATAAAAAAGATTAACACAACATATTCATGTACCAAAGCAACAGTAGATGAATTACTTATGAAATTAAGTTAATGATGATTATTTATCCTATGATTTCCCTAGGTTATTCAAGGGTTTCAAACGAATTTGCTTCTTGCATTATTGTGTGGGCTAAAGTAATTATCTTCATGCCCAATTAGAGAAAGATTAACATGTCATTAACAACAGAAGAACTCGAACGCTACAAGCGTCATACCATATTGCCCGAGCTTGGTATTAAAGGTCAGGAGCAGTTAAAACAAGCCTCCGTACTTATTGTGGGAACAGGTGGATTAGGTTCGCCAATCGCCATGTATTTGGCTGCATCGGGTGTTGGTCATATTGGCTTGGTTGACTTTGATGTCGTGGATGCATCCAATCTTCAGCGTCAGATTATTCATAAAACCAGCCAAGTAGGAATTGAAAAAACACGATCGGCCAAAAACAGTATTCAAGAGATTAACCCCCACGTAAAAGTCTCATTATTTAACGAAGCGCTCACATCAGCCAATGCCCATGCCATTATCAAACAGTTTGATATTGTGTGCGATGGCACCGATAATTTTGCAACCCGCTATTTGGTTAATGATGCTTGTGTCCTCAATAATAAAATTAATGTTTTTGGTTCCATAAGGCAGTTTGAAGGTCAAGTGAGTGTATTTGGCGCTAGCGATGGCCCTTGCTATAGATGTTTATTTCCTGAACCACCTGAGCCAGGTACAGTCCCTTCATGTGCTGAAGCTGGCGTGCTTGGTGTTTTACCTGGGGTTATTGGCACCTTGCAAGCAAGTGAAGTTATCAAACAAATAACCGGTATTGGTAAGCCCTTAATTGGTCGCCTGCTTAATTACGATGCACTTGAAATGCAGTTTAATGAAATTAAATTTGCTAAAGATCCTGAGTGTCCTTGTTGTGGCAAACAGCCAAGTATAACGGAGTTAATTGATTACGAGGCTTTTTGTAACAGCAATACAACAATTGATTTGGGTAACGAAATATCAGCCAAAGAACTAAAGGAATTGCTGCAACAAAGTTCGGCTCCTGTAATTATAGATGTAAGAGAAACAGAAGAGTTGTTACAAGGGCAAATTAATGGTTCTATTCATATTCCCATGAATGAAATTCCAGCACGCATGAACGAATTACCACGTGATAAAGCCATGGTGGTCTATTGCCACTTGGGTATGCGAAGCGCCTATGTTATCCAGTTTTTAAAAGATGAAGGCTATACTTTGTTAAGCAATTTAAGCGGTGGTTTTGATGCCTGGGAAGCTATTAATTAGAAAACATGGAAAGTCTCTTTTTGCGAAAATAAGATGGAAATAGAATGAGACTCTCCATGTACTATTGTATTTAGCTTTGGCTAAAAAATTTAGCGCTGCTAATTTAATAACTTCAGACCTTGATATCGCAAATTAAATGTTAAGTGAACATGAAGCTTCTGTATTTTATTTGTTAACAAAGACTTATGCCACCGACAATCATTTGTAGAACATATTAA
This sequence comes from Carboxylicivirga sp. M1479, assembly GCF_007097485.1. Classification (GTDB taxonomy): domain Bacteria; phylum Bacteroidota; class Bacteroidia; order Bacteroidales; family Marinilabiliaceae; genus Carboxylicivirga. Next base: position 197,315 of record NZ_VKDE01000016.1, read on the forward strand.
GGGAGTTATAAAATTTGCATTATTTTCGCGACAGAACAGTGGTAGAACTGAGTTTTGTTAAAACTAGCATCCACGAAAACTAAATTGAATAGATGAAATTTGAACAAATAGTAATACTCGACGATACAGGGCTTCAGAACTTCGCTCTTGAACACTTGCAGACGCTTTCCAATCAAACTATACGCTCTTACAACAATGTTCCACTAAACGATGAGGAAATAATTAAGCGCATTTTTAATGCCGATTGTGTTTTTGTATCCTGGAACACGCCTATTAATTCATCCGTAATTAGTCAGTGTACTAAGCTAAAGTACATTGGTATGTGCTGTAGTTTAATAGATGAGGAATCGGCCAATGTAGACGTGCGTTATGCAAAAGAGCAAGGCATAATTGTAAAAGGAGTGCGCGATTATGGCGATGAAGGTGTGGCTGAGTTTATTGTATCGGAACTAATTCAACTTTTGAAAGGCCTGGGAAAGCATCAATGGAAAAATGAGCCCATTGAGCTGAGCAAGCGTAAAGTTGGTATCATTGGCATGGGTGCTACCGGACTAATGACCGCCCAACGTATACAGGCTTTTGGTGCCGATGTATTTTACTATAGCCGTACTCTTAAAGCAGAAGCCAAAGCCAATAACATACAATACCTACCTCTTGATCAACTTCTTGAGAACTGTGAAATAATCTCATTTCATCTACCTCGTAACACCAAGGTACTTCAACATCATCACTTTGAATTATTAAATAATGATGCCATCATTATAAATACTTCTTTGGGTTTACCATTTGATATAGAACCCTTTGAGAAATGGCTTAAGAAAGAAGGTAATTTTTCCATATTTGACATCTGCGGATTTGGCCAATACCAACAAGAACTGATGAAGCACAACAAGCTTATTTACACGAATGCCACATCGGGTTGGACAAAAGAAGCCAAAGAACGATTGTCCCAAAAAGTAATGGATAATGTGCAGGCTTACTTTGGAGAGTTAGAGTGTATGGCACACAGAAATATGAATTAATAAGCCTAGGTTAATCGAACAATACTATATTTGTGCCCGATTTAAAAAAACGAATAATGAGTAAGGATAATCAGCACAAAAAAGTACGATCAACCACTAAAATTATGCGTGCCTTGCACCGCGATATAGGTTTTTTAATGATTGGTTTAACCATTATCTATTGCATAAGCGGTATTGTACTTGTTTACAGAGATACCGATACATTTACCATTGATGAGCAATACATTGAAAACATTAAGCCCAATATGGCTGCGCATGAATTAGGCAGTGCATTAAAGCTACGTCGTTTAAGGGTATTGGAAGAAACGGCTGATACAATTTATTTTAATTACGGAAATTACTGTAAGTCAAGTGGAGAAGCTGTTTACACCATAAACACATACCCCGATGTAGTATGGCTAATCAATGGTTTTCACAAGACCAAAAGCCGTTTTGGAGCGCATTGGCTAGCTGTTATTTACGGTGTTTTGTTATTCTTCCTGGCCATTTCATCGCTTTGGATGTATAAGCCTAAATCGAAAAAATTTATACGAGGATTAGTGCTAACGGCCATCGGTTTAATCATTGCTGTTATAGCACTTTATATCTAAGCTTTTAAGCAATTACAAATTATCATGCAATAGTATAATGCCATTGCCTAATCAACATAATTTTTGAAATGAAATGCCCAAAGACGCATTTTGATTCGTAAACGGTATTACTCGTAACTTTCCAGGTTGTGAAAGGCAAAAAAGGTGGTTTGATTCTTTTTAATATTAAAATTAAAAGGAACCGAATTATTCATTTTACCACTTGTTTTCAGCTGAACACTATTCATGCCCTCATCTAGTGGTACCCTGCAATATGAGATACTATAAGGTAGTGATTGCCAGTTACGCGTATCGGCTTTTTCAGTCATGGCATTAACAATGCTAACAATTGCTCCCAGGTTTTCATTTTCGTTACGAGCTACTTCCTCCAAAGCTTTTTTAGTAGCTAAACGGGCAATTCCTGAGGCCATTTCGCGCAACATACGATCATTTAAACACTGGTAAGCCACCGCATTAATATCCTCTCCCAACTGCAATGGAAACTCTTGTCCGTTGGCCGAAATAGCTGCCTGACTAAATATTGGTTTCCGCTCGCGATACTTTGGAAATGCTACTCTTAAAAAGGATAAATTTTTAAAAGCTGCCTGATCATTTCGCGATTTGTTACCTATATAAATTGGAAAGCTTAAACCATGTTCATCATTTGCCAGGGTAACCCATCCATCATTATAACCAGTATTGGTAAAATTAATGCTCCACTCATCCTTAACTGGACCAAAACCATTTAACCAGAAAAAAACCAAATGTCCCTTATCAGCTTCTTCGGGCTCGTAATTCAAGCCAAATTTATTCTCAAAAAACTCTAATTCCGATCCAAAACCTAAAGAGTGAGCCGTTCGTAATAAATCTTGTTTAAGTTGATCTGGCACATCCAATCCGAAAAGTTCTTTGTAGTCTTCTTCGTATATTTCTAAAGCATTTCGATAAGCAATAAATGCATCGTTGGTATTACCAGCAGCTTCGTATACTAAACCCATCATACAGTGGGCAAAGGCATCACGGGTATACTTGTTTTTATTCTTTTTGTAACGCTCGTTTAGTTTCTGCAGAACGATATTAACGCGCCTGCACTCTACCAAAGCACCCTCGTAATCTTTTAGATAAATATAATTTAAAGCCTTATAAAAGTGGACTAGAACAGCCTCAAAATCCTCTGGTCGGTAGGGCTTTACCATGGGGTTAGTAACTAAAGCCAAGGCCTCGTTGCCCAATGATTTACTAAAGTCCTCAACGTAATAGTCTGCCTTGTTAAAATACTCGTTACTCATTTCGTATTGTCCGTTCATAAAACTTACAACTCCGCGATTACAGAAATATAAATAACGATTTTTGCCCTCTTCTCCTTTGGTATCCTTTGCTAGTTCTTTCTCAGCAGCTTCAAACTGACCAGAGGCAATTAAACTTTGGAGTTTAATAGTCTTTTCGTAGTAGGTTGCACATCCCACTAACAATATGGTAAAAAAAAGAGCGAATATTTTAAGTTTCATAGGTATAAGGGGCTAAGGCACGAAAATCATTAAAATAATAAGCAGCGATACTCGATATCGCTGCTTAATTAAGTCTTATTTATTGATGTATTTCTTAATTTCTTTATCTCCAATCCAAACAATTTCATTGGATTCAAGATTCGATAACTCCATATTAATTTTGTAGAAATTAACACGCTCTTTTTTGTAAGTGTCTACAATTGAGTTGATATCTCCGTTCAACATAAAGTCAGCTCCAAGCTCTTTACCCCATGATTTAGCTGTTTCCATACTTGCAAGTTCTTGCTGTGATGCTCTTTCACGACGTAATTCCTCACGCTTATCGCCTGCCTGTACTAAACGCACGCGGCCACTATTGATAAATGCACGTTCCACATCTTTTACAAATGTCTCAGCATTAATATGTTCATGCGACTTATTATATACTAAGCCAACGACTACAACTGGTTTTTTACCGTCGCTTTCTTTCTGGTGGTTATCGATCCAAGCACCTCCTAGCACCTGATTAACCATCTCTTCGGCTACCAAGCGTGAATCAGTATCATTCCAACGACCACTCAAATCTATTGATTCTGTTGTATCAACGCGCTCTACTTTACGTGTTGCACATCCTGAGAGTAAGCCTAAAGTTAAGCTCAATGCTAAGACGAATATAAAATTTCGTTTCATAAGTAATAAGTTTAGATTAATGGATATTCTTATTGTAATCCTCGGTTTCATTTATCAAAAAGCATTCCAAAAATACCTTTAGATACTATTAAACTGGGACTTTAATTCATCATATAAAACATTCGATACTGGTAATAAAGGCAATCGCAATTGATTGTCAATAAGATGACGCATGTGTAATAGTGCCTTAATGCCACCAGGGTTCCCCTCTTTAAAAATCGATTTGGTAATATCAGTTAATTGGTAATGCCATTGTCGTGCATTTTCATAATCATTGACACTTGCAGCTTTAACCATTGAGCTAAACTCCCTTGGAAAAGCATTGGCAATAACAGAAATAACCCCACTCCCGCCAATGGATATAATGGGTAGAGTTGTCGCATCATCGCCTGATAATACCATAAACTCAGAGGGTTTATTTTTGATAATGTCCATTATCTGCTCAAAATTACCCGATGCCTCTTTTACTGCTACTATATTTTCATAATCACGAGCCAAGCGTAAGGTGGTATTAGCGGCTAAATTACAACCTGTTCGCGAAGGCACATTGTACAAAATAATGGGCACAGGCGACACCTCAGCTATTGCTTTATAATGTTGGTATAAACCCTCTTGCGTTGGTTTGTTGTAAAAAGGCGTTACCGATAACAAACCATTGACACCATCAAAATCAGTTTTGTTGATGGTATCAACTAGTTGCAAGGTATCATTACTGCCCATTCCTAAAATAATAGGTAGGCGACCTTTATTGGCTTCTTTTACCGTATGTAAAACAATTAGCTTTTCCTTGTCACTTAAAGTTGCTGTTTCAGCGGTTGTACCAAGCACAACTAAAAAATCAACTTCACCATCGATAACAAAATTAACCAGATTAACCAGTGCCTCACGGTCAACTTCGTTATGCTCACTAAATGGTGTTACCAATGCCACACCTGTTCCGCTTATTTGCTGGGGAGATATCATGGTTATCGTTTAATTGTTATTTAAAAGCCTAAGGTAATGCATGATCTGTTTTTTTAGCTCTTTAATGCCATCCTTTTCTTTCAGTTCAATCATCAAGTCATACAAATCGTTATCAAGCCCAGCTTTACCTACTTTAAACTCAGCCTGAGATAATTGACCTAAATAATCAATGGCAAAAGGTTGCTCATTAACCAACACAATTAATATACTAAACGGCTTGTTTACAAAAGCTTGGATCGACTCCTTATTTATGGCATAGAAAAAGCTGAAGTCTTTTCGACAAGCAAAACTGTAGGTTTTATCGCCAATGTAATTGTCTTCTCGCTTTCGTACATCGATAAAACCGAGTGCCTTTGAACTAATCGATTCAGTTTTTAATTCCTTAATCAAATCTTTTACAAGCAAATGGTTCTCCTCTATTGTGGCATCGTATAATATACCAGCAGTTTTAGCAGTATTAAGGTTATGCAAATATTTTGTGCGAGGCGAATTTTTAAGCTGCTTATTCAGTTTATAAGTGGCTATTCTTTCTCTAATACTATCAATGAAGTTGCTCATTTAATATAACTATCAAATTGCGTTATTGAATTAATTATCAATCATTTGTTTAAAATCGTCTTCAGATATTATGGCTACCTTTAACTTTTCAGCCTTGGCCAATTTACTAGGGCCAATTTTATCACCTGCAACCAAGTAATTGGTTTTAGATGAAACTCCGCTCAGGTTTTTGCCACCATTCTTTTCGATTAAACCTTTCAGCTCATCCCTTGAAAAACTGGCAAAACTACCACTGACAACAAAAGATAAACCCTCAAGCTTATTCGAATGTTGTGATTGTTCCTCTTCAGACAATTCAAACTGTAAACCTAAATCTTTTAATCGATTAAGTAATAGTCGATTTTGATCATTGCTAAAATATTCCAGAACACTTTGTGCAATCTGGGGTCCTATTTCATCAACATCTATTAGCTGCTCCAAGCTCGCTCCCATTAATGCATCTATGTTTTTAAAGGCGGAACATAGCTTTTTAGCTACCGTTTCGCCCACATAACGGATGCCCAATGCGAATAGGACACGTGCAAACACAACTTGTTTCGATTCTTCTAAACCGCTTAAAATATTGTTTGCTGATTTCTCACCCATGCGCTCTAAGCTTGTCAGTTGCATTGGATGTAACTCATATAAATCAGCAACATTTTTCACAAATCCACTCTTATATAAAAGATCAATGGTTTCTATCCCAAGTCCATCAATGTTCATGGCTTTACGAGCAATAAAATGCTCAATACGTCCTTTAACCTGAGGTGGGCATGCGTCGGTGTTGGGGCAATAATGCGCTGCCTCTCCCTCAATACGAATCAAGGCCGTATCACATTCTGGACAGCTTTCAATAAATTCAATCTTTGCGGCAGAACTGTCTCTGACACTATCATCGACCCCAACAATCTTAGGAATTATTTCACCTCCTTTTTCAACATACACCATATCATTCTCGTGCAAGTCAAGCGAGCCAATAATATCGGCATTGTGTAATGACGCTCGCTGAACAGTTGTACCTGCCAAAAAAACAGGCTCCAAATTGGCTACTGGGGTAACCGCCCCTGTTCGACCTACCTGAAAAGTAACCGATTTTAGTTTTGTATAGCCCTGCTCGGCCTTAAACTTATATGAGATGGCCCAACGTGGCGATTTGGCTGTAAAACCAAGGCTACGTTGTTGGTCAAGGCTATTTACTTTAAGTACAATACCATCAATGTCGTAGGGTAAATTATGTCGTTCCTCATCCCAATATTGAATAAACTCAATAACTTCAGCAATGCTCTTACAGTCTTTGATGTGTGATGGAATTTTAAAACCCCATTGACGCGCTAGCTCCAAGTTTTCTGAATGCAGATTGCTAGGTAGGTTTTCACCCAACATATAGTACAGAAAGCAATCCAAAGGTCGTTTTGCCACTTGAGCACTGTTTTGCATTTTAAGGGAACCTGAAGCAGCATTACGCGGATTGGCAAAAGGCGCTTCTCCTGATTCCACCCTTGTTTCGTTCAGGCGATTAAAACCTTTATGTGGTAAGAATATTTCACCCCGTATTTCAAATTTTTCGGGGTAATCTCCTTTGAGTTGTAATGGAATGCTTTTAATTGTTTTCACATTAGCTGTCACATCATCTCCTTGAACACCATCGCCACGTGTAACGCCACGAACTAGTTTTCCATTTTCATAGGTAAGACCAATGGCCGTTCCATCATACTTCAGCTCACAAACAATTTCAAATGGAGCTTCCATCAATTGCTTACTTACCCTGGCATAAAAATCGCTTATTTCCTCTTCGTTATAGGTATTACCCAACGAAAGCATCGGATTAACATGTTTGACCTGTTCAAAATCTTTGTTTAAATCACTGCCTACACGCTGAGTAGGACTGTTAGAATCGTTAAACTCTGGATATTGCTTCTCCAATTCAGTTAATTGGTGCATCAACTGGTCAAAATCAAAATCTGATATAAGTGGTTCATTCAGTACGTAATACTGATGATTATGGTGATGAAGTTGCTCTCGTAATTGTTCTATCTCTTTCCCGATATTCGGCATTGCTCTGCACTTTTGTAAGGTTAACAAACAAAAATACAATAATATTTTATTCGGATATGATGAGAGTAGCTTAATCTTACAGCATTTTGCTTTAGGCTTCGAGTGATCTTTTTATCTTTGCGGCGCTAAATTTTTTATTATGATTTCGGTAGATGGATTAACGGTAGAGTTTGGAGCTACGACCTTGTTTAAGAATATTTCGTTTGTTATTAACGAAAAAGACCGTATTGCCCTCATGGGGAAAAACGGCGCGGGAAAATCAACGCTTTTAAAAATACTTGCCGGCGTGCGCGAAGCCAACAAAGGCCATGTATCGGTACCCAAAGATAAAGCAGTGGCTTATTTGCCCCAGCACCTAATGACAGAAGATAAACGCACTGTTTTTGAGGAGGCATCGCAAGCTTTTGCGCATATCTTTGCCATGGAACAAGAAATTGCCGAAATCAATAAGCAATTGGAAATACGGACTGACTATGAGTCTTCTGAGTATTACGAATTGATTGAAAAGGTATCATCGTTAAGTGAAAAGTTCTATTCCATTGAAGAAACTAATTTTGATGCCGAAGTAGAAAAAATTCTATTGGGGCTTGGTTTTTTACGTGATGATTTGCACCGACCAACCAGTGAATTCTCAGGTGGATGGCGCATGCGCATTGAATTAGCTAAAATACTATTACAAAAACCTGATCTGATTCTACTGGATGAGCCAACCAATCACTTGGATATTGAATCAATACAGTGGTTGGAAGAATTCTTAAGCAATTGTGGTAAGGCCGTAATTGTTATCTCCCACGACAGAGCATTTGTAGATAGTATTACTACGCGTACCGTTGAAGTTACCATGGGGCGCATTTACGATTACAAGGTTAATTATTCAAAATATTTGGTACTGCGCCAGGAACGACGCGAGCACCAACTAAAAGCCTTTGAAGAACAGCAAAAAATGATTACTGATAACGAGGCCTTTATTGAACGCTTTAAAGGAACATACTCTAAAACATTACAGGTACAAAGCCGCGTTAAAATGTTGGAAAAGCTTGATCGTGTAGAAGTTGATGAAGAAGATCGTTCATCCTTACGTTTAAAATTTCCACCTGCACCACGCTCAGGCTCTTACCCTTTAATTGCTACTGAGGTAACAAAATACTACGATGAGCATTTGGTATTTGCCGATGCATCATTAACGATAGAACGCGGTGAGAAAATTGCTTTTGTCGGCCGCAATGGAGAGGGAAAGTCAACATTGGTAAAAGCCATTATGAGCGAGATTGACTATAAAGGCGAACTTCAACTGGGGCACAACACCATGATTGGGTATTTTGCTCAAAATCAAGCATCATTACTGGAAGAGGAATTAACCGTATTTCAGACCATTGATGATGTAGCAGTTGGAGACATCAGAACCAAGATAAAAGACATGCTAGGAGCCTTTATGTTTGGTGGAGAGGATATTGATAAGAAAGTAAAAGTACTATCGGGCGGTGAAAAAACACGTTTAGCGATGATTAAACTATTGCTTGAGCCAGTTAACCTGCTTATTTTAGATGAGCCAACTAACCACCTGGACATGAAAACTAAGGATGTATTGAAAGATGCCTTAAAAGCATTTGACGGCACCTTAATTTTGGTTTCACACGATCGTGATTTCTTAGATGGCTTAGTTGATAAGGTTTACGAATTTGGTAATAAACGTGTGAAAGAGCACTTAGGAGGCATTCAAAGCTTCTTATCCATGAAGAAAATGGAACATTTAAATGAATTAGAGAAGAAAAACTAATATCGTCATCTCAATGTTTCGTTAAAACTCACTACGAAACACAAGGGCAACTATAAAAAAGAAAAAGCAGCGTATGATGTCATCAAACAATCATACGCTGCTTTTTTTTTAAAATAATTTGTTTTATCAAACAGAATTACGACTTGCATTAATATTGCCAAATAGCGAACGCATGACCATTCGCTCATATAAGGCTAAGTGCTCATCATTAGGTTTATCCTGTAACTTTTGTATTTCAATTAAAGCGTATTGCTGGATGGCCAAAAGTGGCAATACAACACCTTCTCTTAATCGAATACTATTTTTACTTCGTGCATTATCTTGTAACAACTCCTTATCGCCCGAAACTTTTAGTACCATTTCCTTGGTCAATAAGTACTCGTTGTAAATTATCTTCCAGAAGTCTCCAAATTTCTCATCATCCTCCATGTATTTAGTAAGGGCAAAATTCGTCTTACTCATACTTTGCATACTGTTGGATATAAGTGCCTTGAAGAAAATGGAACTATTATACAGTTCTTTACAATCCTCTAATTTGCCAGCTTCCTCCTGCTCTTTCAAGGCAGTTCCAAGTCCATAAAAACCAGGTACATTTTGTTTTAACTGGCTCCAGGCACCAACAAATGGTATCGCTCGTAAATCATCCAGCTTTAGTTTCTCACTCGCCCCGCGTTTCGACGGACGACTACCGATATTAGCCAGACCATAATACTTTAAGGTACTTCTTTCCTCCAGGAATGGTATAAATAATGGATGCGCTTTTAGGGCAGCATATTTGTCGTATCCACTCACTGACATTTGCTCAATCAAGTCGCGGTTATGATCACTTAAATCTGATGCTGTACGGTTAAATAAGTTATTCTCAAATCCAGCCGTTAACAAATGACCCAAATTATGTTTGGCAGCTTCCTGAATTCCGTAATGCGAACTAATTGTTTGGCCTTGAATGGTCAATTGTATCTGGTGACTATCAATGGTTTTTCCCAAGGCGGAATAAAACAAGTGTGTATTACCACCTCCACGAGCTGGTGGTCCACCACGTCCATCAAAAAATACCACTTCCACATCGCTCTCACGAGAAATAAGCGAAATATCTTCTTTGGCACGATAAATTCCCCAGTTGGCCATAAGGTAACCACCATCTTTAGTTCCATCGGAGAAACCTAACATTACCGTCTGACGATTATTACGATTGGCTAAGTGCGTTTTGTATTTTGGGTGATCATAAAGCGTCTTCATTGATTGCCCTGCTCCTTTTAGGTCGTCAACTGTTTCAAACAGAGGAACAACATCTAAAGATAAAGCTTCATCGCCCCAACTGCAAAGACGTGCTAAGGCAACTACTTTAGCAATATCAATGGTACCCCTACAGTTACTTATTATATAACGATGAGCCGCTCTGGTGCCATTCAATTGCTGAATGCTTCTGATGGCTTTCATTGATTCCAGTGTGTCACGAACCAAATCATCGTCAAATACACTGGTGTCAATGCGTCCTTTAACCCTAAGTAGTATATTCAATTGCTCTTCTTCGGGTAAAGACCACAGATTTTCAGGAAATAAACCTGGATTAACCTTCATTACTTCATCAAAGGCACGTCCAATAACTCGGCTATCTTGTCTGATATCAATGCTGGCAAAGAAAAACCCAAATTGCTTTATCTTGCGCTTGAATGATTTAACTTTATCAATAAACAAACTTTGGTGTTCATCTTTAAGCAACTTCTCAACCTTATCTAGTTGGGTGAGCAAGTAATTTAAATCCACATTTTTTGAGCCGCTTGAATTGGTTAGCTCCTCCGAAAACATTTCATCCAATTCATTCAAGATGTCATAAACGCCTTCGAAACTCATTCGACGTTTAATTGCTTTCAGCTCGGCATGATAACAAGTGGATAGGGTAAAACGTAATTTACGTGCAACTTTTAGGGTTGTATCAACTTTTACAAATGGATTACCATCTCTGTCGCCACCTGGCCAGAAACCCATTGTTATCAACTCCTTATTGTGATTTATTTTACCAGGGAAAAATTCGTCAATACGATCAAGTAAATCTCCTACAGCCGGATAAAATATGTTTCCTAAATACCATGTTAGGGCCATTGCTTCATCGTACGCCGATGGCTTTTGCTTTCTGTAGAAAGGAGTTTTTCCCAACTGCTGCAGCAAATCACGAGCGTTACCCACTTCGTCATTTGTAATGGCTTCGGTTAAATCCGTTGAAATAGCTAAAACGCGACCAGGATAAAATTGTGTTGGGTGAGCTGTTAAAACAACTCGTATTCCAAAAGTATCCAGTAACTCATCCATTTGAGCCTCTATCCCCTTATTTTCAACCTTTTGCTTTATCCTACCCCAAGAGTCAGAATCGTTAATACGGTGTATTTTTGGATAAGCTGCCTCTTCCAAGGCATCAATCAATACAATCTGACGTTCAACGTATTGAATGATTTTAAAAAGGAAAGATATACGTTCTCTTTCGCTTAAGTCAGGTTTGTGTTCCTTAAAGAAATTATTGATAATGGTTGATGGTGATTGTCCATTATCCAAACCTTTAACACAGGCCTCGTTTAACAAAGGCAATAATAAACCTGTTTGTTGAACCGCATGAAGCGGCAAAGTGAGAAATAAGCTATTATACAGTTGATATTTTAATTCAACCAGCTCACGAAAAGACTTCTCAATGTGATTCATTCTTTCTATTTATATCTGAATAATAATAACATCCTGCTCTAAATCTTACGATTCAAAGCAAAATCAGTATTAATAATAACAAATACAAAGGTAAGATGTTTTGCAATAGCAATACTATCACCCTAAGAGATTAATTGATGTTTTAGGGAATTTTCACATTCTAAAATAATCGTTCATTACAATTAACAAGATCGTCCTATAATTTAAATAGAAGATAAGTGATATTTTAGGTATTTTTCTACCTTTGTAGCTTGTAATTTTCGCTCGTAATAGAGTAATTGAAAACCTATAAAAAGATTGTTGTGCCGGAAACAAGATATGTATTTGTAACCGGAGGTGTTGCCTCCTCGTTAGGAAAAGGAATTATATCTGCCTCATTAGCAAAATTATTACAAGCAAGAGGATATAAAGTTACCATTCAAAAACTCGATCCATATTTAAATGTTGACCCAGGAACGTTAAACCCTTATGAACACGGTGAATGTTATGTGACAGAGGATGGTGCTGAAACAGATTTGGATTTAGGACACTACGAACGTTTCCTAAATGTACCTACTTCGCAAGCTAATAATGTTACAACCGGTCGTATTTACCAAAATGTGATTAACAAAGAGCGTAAAGGTGACTACTTGGGGAAAACGGTTCAGATTATCCCTCATATTACCGACGAAATAAAACGTAATATTAAGTTATTAGGTAGTAAACACAAATACGATTTTGTGATTACTGAGATTGGCGGTACTGTTGGTGATATTGAATCACTGCCTTATGTGGAAGCTGTTCGTCAGTTAAAATGGGAGTTAGGAAATCACGCTGCAGTAGTTCACTTAACTTTAGTGCCTTACCTTAACGCTTCAGGTGAGTTAAAAACTAAACCAACTCAACACTCGGTAAAACAACTATTGGAAAATGGTATCCAACCTGATGTTTTGGTGCTACGTACAGAGCATGAGTTGTCGCAGGATATCCGTAGAAAAGTAGCTCTTTTCTGTAATGTAGATAGCAAAGCTGTAATTCAATCAATTGATGTAAAAACTATCTATGAAGTACCTGTTAAGATGCAGGAAGAAGGTTTGGATGAAATCGTACTGAAAAAAGTTGATTTACCAATTGATGAAAAGCCAGCTTTAAAGGATTGGAAAGGATTCTTAAATAAACTACACAGTGCCAAAGAAACAGTGAAAATTGGTTTGGTTGGTAAATATGTAGAATTGGCTGATGCTTACAAGTCAATTATTGAAGCCTTACACCACGCTGGTACTTATAACGACAGAAAAGTAAAAATTGAGTTAATTCATTCTGAAGAATTAACGGATAAAAATATTGCCGATAAGCTAAAAGGCCTTAATGGTGTTTTGGTTGCCCCAGGTTTTGGTCACAGAGGCATTGAAGGCAAGCTAACAGCTGTAAAATACGTAAGAGAAAACAATATTCCGTTTTTAGGTATTTGTTTAGGTATGCAATGCGCTGTTATTGAATACGCTCGCAATGTATTGAACTTAAAAGAGGCCAATTCACGGGAAATGAATGAGCGTACTTCTGATGCTGTTATTGATTTAATGGAAGATCAGAAAAATGTGACAGATATGGGTGGTACCATGCGTTTAGGTGCTTACGACTGCAACCTTAAGAAGGGAACCAAGTCATTTGATGCCTATGGCAAGCCTGATGTAAAAGAGCGTCATCGCCACCGTTACGAATTCAATAACGAATACATTGATGCTTATGCTAAAGCAGGTATGCAAGCAGCAGGATGCAATCCAGAAACGGGTCTGGTAGAAATTATGGAAATTCCAGCACACAAATGGTTTGTTGGTGTACAGTTTCATCCAGAATACAGTAGTACGGTATTAAAGCCACATCCTATTTTTATGGCTTTTATAAAAGCCGCAATTAACGAGTAACTTAACACACAAAGTAATAAAATGGATAAAAATTCGATAACCGGAATTATACTCATTACAGTTATCCTGGGTTTCTTTTGGTGGATTAACAAACCATCGGAAGAGCAGTTAGCACAACAACAGCATCGTAGAGATTCAATCGCCATGGTTGAACAAATACGTATTGAGGCCGAGGCTAAGGCAGCGGCCGTGCAAGCTCAGAATACACTTGAAACAGAAGCTACCAAAGATTCGGCTACCATTGCGCTTGAAAAAACAAATCGTTATGGTTTGTTTGCCAACGCAGCTGAGGGCGAACAATCTTTTGTAACCCTTGAGAATAATGTCATTAAGATGAAAATTTCAACAAAAGGTGCTCGCATCTTTTCTGTTGAACTGAAAGATTACAAAACACATGATGGTCAACCATTATTATTACAAGATGGTGACCAGAATAAGTTTGGATTTTATTTTAGTCATAACAATCGCAATTTTCATACAAATGATTTATTTTTTGATGTAGCCTCTACTTCATCAAATAAAGCCGATTTTGTAATTAATGCTGCTGAGGGTAAAATGACATTCTCGTATGCATTACCCGATGACAGCTTCATGGCTGACTTTAACATCATAACCCGCAATATGGGTAGCATTATCTCAACTAACACAGGTTCTTTGCCGTTAGAATGGGAAATGCGCATGGATGCTAAAGAAAAGGCTCCAGACTTTGAGCGTCAGAGAGCAGGTGTGTATTTCAAATTTGCTCAGGAAGATGTGGATCAGATTGATGCAATGAAATCTGATTCTGAAATTTTAAATACGAAAGTTCAGTGGGTTGCATTTAAAGATCAGTTCTTTTCATCGGTATTCATCGCCAAAGATAACTTCTTAAGCGGTGAGGTTTCTACAGAAGCTCCAGAAGAAAAATCAGAACGTTTAATAATGAATGCCAAAGCACAGGTTAACATTCCGTTTACTGGTGATGATAACCATGGCTTTCATTTCTACTTCGGACCTAATGATTTCAAAGCTCTAAAACCATACGATGAGGCTTACCAATTAAGAGAGCTTGTTTATTTAGGTTGGGGATTTTTACGTTACATTAACTTAGGTGTAATTGAAGTATTCCATTTCTTCGAAGGTTTTATTAGTAATTATGGTTTAATAATTTTATTACTTACCATTCTTATTAAATTATTACTCTTCCCTCTTACCTACAAGTCTTATGTTTCTACCGCTAAGATGAAGGTGTTAAAGCCACAGATTGAAGAGATTAACAATAAAATACCGAAGGACAAAGCAATGGAACGCCAACAGGCAACCATGGCTTTATACCGCAAAGCTGGTGTAAACCCTATGGGTGGCTGCTTACCAATGTTGTTGCAGATGCCAATATTGTTTGCCATGTTCCAATTCTTCCCAGCTTCTATTGAATTGCGTGGTGAGGCGTTCTTATGGGCCGATGATTTATCAGCATATGATTCAATCTTCCAATTGCCATTTGAAATACCTTTCTATGGCGACCATGTAAGTTTGTTCTGTTTATTAATGGCTATTACAAACATTGTATATACAAAGATTAATCAGGATATGACACAAAGTACCCAGCAGATGCCAGGTATGAAAGGCATGATGTATATGATGCCAGTTATGTTCCTATTCTTCTTTAATAACTATGCTTCTGGTTTGAGTTATTATTACTTTATCTCAACCCTTATCACAATTGGACAGACCTTATTAATCCGTCGTTTTGTAGATGAAGAATCCTTATTAGCTAAATTGAATGCTAATAAAAAGAAGCCAACAAAAAAATCTAAATTCCAACAACGTCTTGAAGACATGCAACGTCAGCAAGCAGGTGCAGGTAAAAAAGGAAAGAAAAAATAACCGAGGTTATTTGATATATAAAAGCCGTTTTGCATTTGCAGAACGGCTTTTTATTTGGCTACTTTTCCGACAGGAAAGAGCTATTTTCTGACGGGAAAAACTGATATAGCGACGGGAACATAATTAATAACTATTGGACGAAGCAGTTATACCAACGGGAAAACGCACCTTTGCGACGGGAAGCACTACTTTGGCGACGGGAAAAACTAATTTAGCGACGGGAGTATAATTAATGATGATGGGGCGAAGCAGTTATGCCAACGGGAAAACCCACCTTTGCGACGGGAATGATTACTTATACAAGATGAAGCATTAAGTTAACGACGGGACTATAATCTGCTATGCGGGTTACTGTTTCTCTCCTCCAATAATTTTAGGAATACCAGGAACTTTGGGCAATGGAGGAAATAGCTCCTTCAACTCCATCAGCGGCTCTAACAGGTTTTTACGAAAATCCTTGGGTGGAACAAGCACACGTAGTGATAAAGGTAGAATTTGTATTTCGGCTTCTTGCCCCAACTCACAAGGCTCGCCATCAAGATGGGCTACTAGTTTCAAATCACTCTGAATATGAATATTTTTGGCCTGCGTAACCACATCATATCGCCGTTGATCTATACTTTGATCTAAAATACTTATTAGCAACGATGGTCCATCATAAATAGGAAATTCTTTAATAATACAGACATCAATAAGACCATCATCAATTTTAGCCTGGGGAGCAATGTGAATATTATTACCCCATTGTGAGGAGTTAGCAAAAGTAATCATAAATGCAGGAAGCTCATACGTTTTACCATCAATTGAAATGCGATAAACAGATGATTTATATTTGGCATACTCTTTTGTAATCAGCTTCATATAACCTGCTGGTCCCCTATTTTTAAGCTTCGCAAATTTATGACTGATGTGTCCATCAAAACCTATACCAGCAACGTTTAAAGAAACATTCTCGTTTACTTTTAAGGTATCAATGTCTTTCACTTCCATATGATTAATAACCTGCAGAGCACGATTAATTCTCAATGGAATATCTAGATAACGAGCCAGTCCGTTGCCAGATCCTGTTGGAATAATTGCCAAAGCAGTTGTGGTATTTACTAACGAAGAACCTACTTCATTAACGGTACCATCACCCCCTACAGCCACAACTACATCAAATTTACCAATAGCATCTTTCGCTAATTCACGGGCATGACCAGCATACTCGGTATATGCAATTTCAACCACGTATTTTTCATGATCAATTACCTCTTCGATGGCTTTTTCAACAGTGCGTTGTTTCCCAATGCCCGAAAAGGGGTTAATCAAGAATAGTAGGTGGTTTTTCATGTGTTATATTTTGTTTTTTATTGCCACATGGAACTCGCCGAAATTAATCATGCTCCTGTGTGAGAAACTGTTCTCATGGCTCGTTTCATCTGCTTAAATTAATTTCTATTTGTCAGATGAAACTCGCCAAAATTAATCTTACTCCTGTGTGTGAAGCAATTTTTACAGCTAGTTTCATTATAGTAAACTATTATATAAATAGTTAAGTGCTACTTTCTTTTCTTCTGACCCCTAGTTTTTGGTTTTTTGTATTTAGCCGCTAAAGTACGTCGGTATGATCCACCTTGATTCTTTTTCTTGTTTTTATCTTTTTTCTCATGGAAAGCAGCACCTTTTTCAACTTTAATTTTTGGTGTTTTTATTACCTTCATCCCAGCCAACACTTCCTTTTCAGACTCCAATAAACGTTCGCTTACTTGAATATCATCAGGCATTGGCTCCAGTGCAACATCTTTTTTCATCAAGCGTTGTATCGATGACCATATATCTTCATCGGCCTCACCAACAAAAGCAATTGCCATACCATCGGCATCAGCTCGACCAGTACGACCAATTCTATGAATATACGATTCAGCTGTTTCTGGCATGTCAAAGTTAATAACATGACTTACTTTACTAATATCCATACCTCGGGCAATAAGGTCTGTGGCAATTAGCACCTTTGTTTTTCCTTCTAAAAACTCTTCAACCATTCGAAAACGAAAGTTCTGAGATTTATTGGAGTGAATAGCCCCAATCTGCTCAGGAAAGTCTTTATTTAACTCTTCGAATAAAATGTCAGCTAAACTTTTACTTTGAACAAATACCAGCACTTTATTCATTGACTCATCATTTTGTAACATGTGAGTCAGTAAATTACGTTTCGTGTAAAAGTTTGGAACAATGTATCCCGTTTGAAATATCTTCTCCAAAGGTGTACCTGTTGCGGCTACCTCTACCCTAATTGGATTATAAAACCACTGGTTGATTAATTTCTCAACATCTTCGGTTACCGTTGCTGAAAACATCAGATTTTGTCGCTTATCGGGCAAGAGCTCTTGTATTTGTTCCAATTGCGCTCTGAAACCTAAGTTAAGCATTTCATCAACTTCATCAATAACTAACTTCTGAATATTTTTAAGTCGTAAAACACCGGTTAAACAAAGGTCGATAAGTCTACCTGGGGTTGCCACTAACACATCTAAGCCAGCATAAACCAGTTCTTTCTGAGTATTGATATTAGTACCGCCATAAACACCACCAATTCTCACGCTCATGTATTCGGTTAGTTTTCTAAACTCACCTGCAACCTGCTCCACCAACTCACGTGTGGGTACTAGAACTAATATTCTTGGGTGACGCTGTTCCGAAAATTTGAGTTGACGCAAAATAGGAAGTACATAGGCCAATGTTTTACCAGTACCAGTTTGTGCAATACCAACAACATCTTTCCCTGACATGATGACTGGGAATGCCTTCTCTTGTATTGGCGTAGTTTCAATAAAACCAAGGTCTTCAATTGCGTTAAGAAGAACCGTATTTATATTTAAGTCCGAAAAGTCCAAAATAGATCATTTAAATTTCTACAAAAATAATGCGTTTCTAAGATTAATACGATTATTCTTAGTTTTATTTGCATATCCTTGTTAAAGCTTCCTGCTTATTTGCTTAACAAACTCAATAAAAGGAACTTCATGCCAATAAACATGTACTTCAAAGCAACCTTTTATTAAGCTCATCGTATTGGCAATGGGATGAAGAATTGGATTGTGAAAAGTTTTGAAGCTCGTGAGTTTCAACTTCAAGATGGTATTGAGTATTGGCGAGAAAAAGTTTATAGGAATATTGTAACAATTATTTCTGTTCTTGGCTTACCATGTTACCTCATTGGCATGTATATGGCATTTACTCACGAGGTGTATTCTGTGGCAATAATTGACACCTTTGTTTATGGTATGCTTGTTTATTTGTGGCTAGCCGATCCTTTTAAACTGAAAATAAAAATCTATTTACTTCTGGCTGTACCACTGATGGTAGGCAGTACCTTAATAATTATTCTAGGTCCCAAAGGAGCAGGTTTTAATTACTACATTGGTTTTGTAATTCTAACGTCTATTTTGCTAGGTTTAAAAGGAGCTATTTGGGGATTGATTATTCATACCTTATACTCCACTTTTATTGCTTTGGGTTTACATTTTAATCTTTTTAATGATTGGCTTATAACCCAATACACAACAATGGATTGGATTACATTAGCTATTAATGCCATAGCAATTAGTTCTGTTACATCCTTACCACTATCCGTTATTTTGAAAGCTCTTTCTGATTATATATTACGGCATCAAATACTAGAATTAGAGCTTAGTGATAAAATAACTCAGCTAAACAATGCTAAAATTGAGTCGGAAAAAGCCAATGAGTTAAAAACCAAATTTCTGGCCAACATGAGCCATGAGGTAAGAACACCTCTTAATGTTATTATGGGTTTTTCAGAAATTGTGCAAGCTGATATGTATCGCAATAAGGTAGAAAGGAACCACCTATTAGAAACGATCAATCAAAATGGCCATTACTTACTTAATATCATAGAGAATGTACTGGATATTTCAATGATTGAATCGGGTCAGTTTAAATATAAAATTAGCCAAGTAGGTGTATTGCCCTTAATGGATGAACTAAAACAGGTTTATAAGATCACAAACAAAGACAAGGTTAGCATTGTCTTTAATTCCTCGGAATCGATTGATGAATCACTCATTATCTTAACTGATGAAACACGGCTAAAACAAGTGCTTATCAATCTGATTAATAATGCCATTAAATACACAGATGAAGGTGTAATCGAAGTAGATTACCAATTAATTAATCAGCAAATTCTATTTCAAATTAAGGATACGGGTATTGGTATTGATTCTAACGATCTCGATCACATATTTGATCGTTTCGTTAAAATTGAAGTAGAAGATCAGATTAAAGATGGTACTGGACTAGGATTGGCTATTTCAAAGAGTATTATTGAGTCAAACCTTAAAAACCCTTGTATTTTGATGAGCTACAATTTTCAAAAGAAGTACTTCCCAATCATTTAACATTTGAAAAAGGGTAAAAAGAATCTGCTCTTTAATTCTATTGAGCATTTTCTTTAAATTGAAGCCCGT
>NZ_VKDE01000017.1 GCF_007097485.1 Carboxylicivirga sp. M1479
TTCCTGGCGTTGGCAAGGAAGGAGCGGCATATATTTTAGCGGAGATCGGCAATAATATGGATCAGTTTCCAAATGAGCAACATTTAGCTTCATGGGCGGGGATGTCTCCGGGAAGCAATGAATCGGCTGGTAAAAAAAAAGCACCCGAATAACACATGGAGATAAATATCTTAAGGTTTTGCTAGTGCAATGTGCATGGGCAGCAACGAGAACAAAAAACACCTATCTACGGAGTAAGTATGATAGTCTTGTAGGACGCAGAGGTAAGAAAAGAGCATTAGTAGCAATAGGACATAAGATCCTGGTAGCCGCCTACTACATCCTTCAAGACAAAGTAGCTTATAGGGAGTTAGGAGTAGAGTATTTACAAGAGATTAAAAAGGAAAAACAAATTAAAAGACATATTCAACTCTTAAAAGAAATGGGAGTTGAAATAGAGATTAAAAAAGAAGTTGCCTAAAGGTCGATTTTTACTGGAGGTTGAAATATCCATATTCAGATATGGAAACCCCGTATATGAAACTGAATTCAAACGCTAAGCACACAGGACTATTGCCTCGAGCATGAACATGAAAATTTAACTTCTTGGCGTTTACAACTTATTTTGAAACAAACTCTATGTCAGAGAATAACAAAATTATAAACACATGAAACGAGCCATGCGAATTGCTTCACACACAGGAGTATGATTAATTTTGGCGAGTTCCATGTGACAATAAAAAACAAAATATAATCACATGAAAATTGCTTTTATCGTACCCGGAACTGGTGATTCATTTTATTGCGGCAACTGTTTTCGTGATAATTTACAGGCCTCAGCACTTCGGAAGCAAGGGCACGATGTAATGGTTATTCCGCTTTATCTGCCGGTTAACAATAAGGCATTCAAAACTAATAGTCCTATTTTCTTTCCTGCTACATCATTCTATTTGGCTCAAAAATTCTTCCAACGAATAAAGATGCCCCTTTGGATAGAGCGAATGCTCAGCTCTGGTTCAATGCTTAAGATGGCAGCATCCTTGTCCGGTACTACATCTGGTGATGGAATGGAAGGTATGACTTTGGCGATGATTAATGGTGATGATAAGGTCTTTTTGGCGGAAGTAGAACGGTTAGTGTCATGGCTAAAAGAAGACGAGCAGCCGGATATCATACATCTATCCAGCACATTGTTAATAGGTATAGCCAAAGTATTAAAGGAAAAGCTGGATATTCCTGTTGTATGCTCTGTGCAGGATGAAGAGGTATGGCTTGATAGTATGAAAGAAAAATACGCCAATGATGCATGGCGTAGTATTGAGGTCAATCTTCAATATGTTGATAAGCTGATAACCACAAGTAATTTTTATAAGAATGTTCTTCAGCAAAGGCTTCCCAATAGTAAAGAACCCGAGGTTATCTATCCTGGCATTGATCAGACCGATTATAAGCAAGTGAATAGACCAACTGTTCCGGTGATAGGCTTCTTCTATCGTATGAACCATTTAAATGGTCTAGATATATTAGCCAAAGCCTTTTTGATATTAAAAGAGAAGAATAATATTCCGCAGCTAAAACTTAAAATAGGAGGGGGCTATACCAATGCCGATATTAAGTTCGTAAAGAAGCTAAAGAAGATGTTGGAACCCTACCAAAACGATGTTGAGTTTGTTGATGATTATGCGATGTCTGATCATGCTTCTTTTTATGATGCTGTTTCGCTTATTTCAGTTCCACTGACATTTGATGAGGGCGTGGGTTTATATTTGTGCGAAGCTTTCGCTGCTGGTATCCCTGCTGTAGTCCCTGATACAGGCTCTTTTTCTGAGATTGTAGATGGCGCAGGAGTGTTGTATCAACCTAACAATCATGAAAAGCTGGCAGCTGCGCTGGAGAGCTTATTAACCGACTCACAAGCATTTAATAATGCCCGCAAAAAAGCATTACAACATGCAAGGTATAAGTACAACGATATAGCTTTAGCTGATAAATTAGTTGATGTCTATCAATCTTGCCTAAGAAATTGGTAGAGAGGTGTTATACCATTTATTTCATTATATCAAGTGCTAATTTCATAATCAAAATGGTATTACCCCCTCGACTAAGCCAAAAGCAAACAATGCAAAAAAAATAACGTTTGTGTGCTTTTGGTTGTTTATCCTGTTAAATAGTGTGTTGGTGAATAAAATAGTGTTATTAGTCTAAAACCCCATAAAGACTGATAATTGTCAGTGTGTTGAGTGTGTGGTCTGCTTAGCTTCGTAATATTGTTTAACCAACAAAAGAATTATGCAAGAGAATAATTATGAATTAGAGCTAAGTAGCGAAGAAGAAACACAGGTAAATGATGCTGTAAAAGTGCTGGAAGCAGTGTTATTACCTAAGCTGGCCGTTTTAAGTGCCAATGAAAAGCAAGATATGCTAATAATGGGTGATAAGTCAGTGGCTTTTGTTGACAAGGCCGCTGAAGTAGCCCGACAAGAGCAGGGCTTGTTGCAGACATTTATTGATCAGGCAGCTTTTGATAAAGATGTTAAAGCCATTGATCAACTACGCTCGTTAAATTTTAAATTAACGCAACTAACAGCGGGTATTAATGATTCGTATGCCATTGCAGGTAGCGAGGCTTATCGCACTTCACTGATGATTTATAGCCTAATGAAGAACGCTGCTAAAATGAACCACCCGGGAGCCAAGGAGAAGGTATCTGAAATGGCAGCCCGCTTTCCACGTAAACGTAAAAAGAAAGAGGAGGAAGTATAGTAGATCATTCAACAAGGGTGCCACATCGGTGCCCTTCCTTGTAATATCTCGTTCACACATTGATTGCTCTGTCGTGTTTACTTCATCATCCATAGCGATCAAATTTTCATCTACTTTCTTAATTTTTACATCTCCCACGTAAAAAAAATCATCAGCCTCCTGGCTTGTAACATCGGTTTTACTCATTTAAAGATCAATAAACATGTCTAAAGGCATATGAACCTGGCTTGTGGCACCTGCCTGTCGATGTGTTTTTGTAGCCAGTTGATGTCATTAAACACCATTATTGATGAAAAAAAGCAGCAAGTTCTACTTAAAACCCAGAAAACCGACCTCTAATAGTAGACATTTTGATGTGCTCAATCATAATAACCGATGTTAGAGAGCACGTGTTTGATGTTTGTTAGGAGGATAGGGATGGCTAGCATATAAGTCATGATGTATGGTGAGGGGAGACTTTGCTGTATTAAATATTAGACGAATTAGTTAAAATGAAAACCATTGCCCAACGCACTAAATACAACTATATAAATATGCTTGAAGAGATTGGACTTTCTCCAGAGCATTTAGTTCTTGATACTGTAGAGATAGAAAAAAGCGAAGAATTTAAATAGTATCATCAATTGTTAAGTTAATTATCAAATGAAAAAAAATGCTTTAGTTTTTTTAATACAGAAACAAAGTTGTGCAACAAGTGCAGTGAAATTATGAAGCACATAGATTTTTCGATTTACCAAATGATGTTTAACCCTCAATAATAGAAAAAGAAGGTTGGGAAGAATCAGACAGTATAGCACATGTTATGGAGTTGAAGAGTATTTTTATTACAGTCAGTTGTTTGGTAGTGTGTTGAAAAATAATGATTAACAATGTGACTCCCTTGTTAATACTAGTAAGGCAACTTTTGTATTAAATAGTTTTTATTAGTAGGTGCTAAGGTGGGGAAATGCTCTGTTTATGAAATTTTTTTTATAGTAATAAAATATAAAGTGTAATAATAATAATACTTTTATAAGTATGTTTAATTAGTCTTGTTTGACTTTTAATCCTTTAATCTAATTAAATGGTACATGACAAAATCACAAATTAACAAACTAGGGAAAGAATTAAGAAAAATACTTAAAGAAGATAAACGCCCAACAATTGAACTATTAGACAAACTTCAAAAATACAGAACATCGTTTAAGGATGATTTATCATCAATGTTTGAGGATTTGAGGGTGATTTCTAAACAGAGTAATAAGAGCAATATCATTTCTTTTAGAATTAAGCGTATTGAATCAATTTTATCCAAAATAAAACGACAGCCAACCATGTCTTTAGGTAATATGGGCGATTTAGCCGGTTGTCGAATTTTAGTTTATAATGAAAGTGCGATAAAAAATCTCGTTAAATTAATTAGTATACGTTTTAACGTTAAGCACTCTAACGATTATCTAAAAGAGAGTAAGGAAGATGGTTACAGAGGCTATCATATATATATTGAAAGTCCTATGAATGCCTCTAAATTAATAGAAGTACAAATACGTACAGTCAGGAGTCACAAATGGGCTTCTATGGTGGAGATAATCGATATTTTATATAATTTAAAAATCAAGGAGGGAGAAAAACACGAAGATTTTGAGCATGTGCTACTACTGCTTTCACGAATAGATAAATTAACTATTGAAGAGAAAAAAGAGGTAATTGAATTAGATGAGAAATATAAAATACATTCTAAGTTTAATGAGGTCTTCATAAAAAACCATCGAAACATTAGAGATGAATGGTTTTATCATATTGGTAAGAATAATAACTTTTTCATTATCGAAGTAGATTCTAATAAATCCTCTAGTATTTCATCATATTGCTCGTACGAAAATGCTGAATCAATCTATTTCGAAAAATTTAAGCAAAATGAACAATCAAACTTTGTTCTAACTCATATTGAAAAGCCAAATTTTAAACGTGTTTGTATTGCTTATGCTAGTTATGTTTTAATAAATCACGATTATTTAAAAGATTGGTATAAAATTGCTAAAGATGTCATAAATCACTCACTAATCACTAATCACTAATCAAAAAAATGAAGCTTTAAGGTATCATAAACTTGTTTACGAAAACCTTAATGAACAATTGGCAGTTGTGCACAGCGAAATAGATGAAATTACCTTGTATAAAGAAGAGGAGAATAATAATATCGATGGTTATGAGGAATGGCTAGATGAAATCAAGGAGAAAGTAAGTACTGTAAGAAAAATTGTAATTGATCATGCTCCCAACGAAAAGATAAAAAACAAATTAATTAAAATAATGAGTAACTAAACAGAGTATTTGACACCAATATTGACCCCTTAAAAACACAAAACCCAGTAAATCAATGATTTACTGGGTTTTTAGTGATCCCGGCAGGAATATCTTCTGAGGTGATAGTGTCCTAACATACAATGTATTGGCTTGTGATTATATTCAGTGTTACACCGAATATTACACTTATTAAATGATGCTATTTATTATCCTTTGATGCTATACAATATACATAAATTTTTTCGAATGACATTTTATTAAAGAGTAAAAATTGTCGTCTGTAGTATTACATCAACAAAAAATAGTTATCACATTTTCATTACTCATAAGCAAAGCTCTTAACGGGCTCAACACATGCAAAAGTGTTCGGCATAAACCTTATTTAAATGATGCGCATTTGTGTGGTCTGATTAGTAAAACCAATGCTTGTTTTTCTATTGAGATTATCTTAGAAGTTTTTTTTTGAGCTTATTAAAACAAGCATCCATTTTACATATCCAAATGTAATGCCCATCAATTTAAATTAAAGGTTATTCCGCTTCCTTTTGCATATAGTTTTTCCCTTCTAAGAAAAGTGGCTTAAGCAAATAAAAATGCCCCATATAATTATGAATGCAAGAGTAGTGTTTTATTCTATAAACCTCGATGTTAAAAGATTGCTGAATTCCTCTTACGAAGTAGATGCAAGATGTGTTTTTGTAATACAAAAACGAGTTTCCTTGCCCTACGGGGTATGAAGTAAAAATGATAAAATCCATATAGAAGACAGCAACATGTAACGAACAATATGAAAAATTCTACAACACTCTATAGTATAGGATTTGTTTTTACATTTCAATGAGCGGAGAGAGAGGGAACTGAAAATTTGCTTTAAGTACCCTATTCTCAATATTTTACGAATTCAATTTTTAAAGTCCTCTGTAAGTCCACCAAAAAAGGCTAAAAAATGCCCGTTTCAAATGCGTTTTAATGAACTCATTTGACAATAAATATAGCAAAAAGGAATCGAACCTAAAAATGGGTTAATGTCAAGTATATTGTGAGATAAAATCGAAGTCGATTGTGAATAGTAATCTGTTCATGAAATTTATTACAGGTAGTGGTTTTGTAGATAAGTACTATGTTATCACTTCTATTTAGAAATGAAGCTTTCTTTCATTTTTGAAGTATAGTGTTTAATCTGGAAAAAATGTCAGTTAAAGTGGTCATAATGACACTGGTACGTTATTGATTTATGTCAAAATGACTCTTGGATAAACACTGCTTTTTATTCCACAAAATCTATTTATTTGAAAATCAATAAAAAATAAATCTTACAGAATAACGCCATTGAAATTGGCATTTAGTTTGAAATAGCAAAGGTGTAATTATAAAAATTTGTTGAACTAAAATTTTTGGAGGATAAAGTTATGACACTTGCAAAATTATCAAACAACTGGTTTCCATCAGCACCTTCAATCTTCGATAGATTTTTCGATGGCGAATTGATGGATTGGAATAGAACTAACTATTCAAGCACAGACACTACCTTACCAGCAGTTAATGTTAAAGAAAACGACAATGAGTTTTTAATCGATGTTGCTGCACCAGGTTTAACCAAAGAAGATTTCAAAGTAAACTATGACAATGGTCGTTTGACTATTTCATCAGAAAAGAAAAGTGAAGTAGAAGAAAAAGATGGTGAAAAAGTAACTCGTCGTGAATTCAGCTACCAGTCTTTCCAACGCTCATTTACAGTTTCTGAAAATGTAATTGATGCTGAGAAAATTGGCGCAAATTATGAAAATGGTATTCTTCACCTTACACTTCCCAAACGCGAAGAGGTTAAACCAAAACCTGCAAAACAAATCGAAATTATGTAATTGACTATGGGCAGTTTTTACTGCCCTTATTTTCGAATTCTTTAAATATCTTGTTATGAAAAGGATAGTTTTATCACTATTTATTCTGGCAACGGTATTTGCCGGATGTGAAAAAGTAGAAAATAAAGTGGAAGGACTAAATGTTGATTCAGTAAAAAAGAGTGAATCTTCAGAAAAGATAGTTGAAACCAATGAAATTACTCAAGTTCCAATAGCTCCTAATATTGATTCTGTTTATATGTACCCATTTTTCAACTCAAAAGTCGATTCAACTTTTAATCTATTTACTCCATTTCAATATTGGCATAACATTCCAGTCTTACAGCCTGATTCATCAAAATTAGGAAATAACGATGGAGAATAGAATTAAGAGCTGGATAGTAAGTTGCATCCCTTGATATTAATTTAAAAAGTAATTATCATGAAAACTATAATATGTACAAACGCAATACCTTGGTTCAGCCCATTATTTGAGTTTAGTTTATTGGAACCAATACTTGAATATAGTCGTCAGCAAACAGAAAGTATATCGGAAACTCCATTTGCTTATAACTATAGTTATACATTGCCAGGTTTTAGAAAAAAAGACTTAGCCATAAGTTTGCAAAACAATGTATTAACCATTGAAGGGACAAATAAAAATAAAGGCTCATGGTGGAATAGTAATACTGACAATAGTATAGAAAAGCACTTTGTTAAAAATATAAGATTATCAAGTGATATGAATCTTGATAATATCAATGCTTCATTCCAAAAAGGTGTTCTAAAAGTAGAGATTCCAAAAAAGGAAGAATACGTAAGCTATAGGGAAATTCCGGTATTTGACGATTCAAGTAATGCTAAAGCTTTGGAAGAAAAAAACAATAAACCAAAAAATATAATTAACGAGATAAAGCTTCGCATTAACAACTTATTCAAGAATACAGCATAAGAAGAAGCAAATTGTTTAAATGGATAAATCTTGATTTAATGGAAGTTTTAAATAAAGAAACGTTCAGGTGTAATCACCAATTAAGAAATAACCATGCTTACATTTCAACAGAAAAATGTAACAATCAGAATGTAGAATTTAAATATGAGGAAAAGCAAGGGCGGAGTTTTGTTTTTATAAGTTCGGCTTTGCTAAAGGAGAATAATTATAGGTTAAATATAAAGGGGGCTTGTTTATCTCTAATCATCTATGAGAGAAGAGAGATTGTAAAACCCAGGTACTTCAGGTTACTTGATAAAACGATTAATGAAAAATCAACTTACGACAGGCTTAAAAGCTTTAAGTATAAGTTGCCACAGGATAATTATATAATTAGTAATGTTTCATGGGATAAAGAAATGAAGAGACTTGAAGTGGTTTTACAAACGGATGAAGTTAATGAGCGGAATTGTAGTCGCATAAAGGATTGTGATGCACTTTAACATTTTCTTAACTGAGTTTAACCAGTCTTTAACCAAAACAATTTGTCATAGAAATTAATTTTGTATTAAACAATAAAATATAGCAACAATGAAAAGGTTTGGCTCATTGCTATTGGTGTCTGTTGTAAGCAGTGCCCTTACAATAGGTGCGTTTCTTTTTATAAATAGCAATAATAATAAAACAGTAAAGGTTGAACATCTATCGGGCACTCCAGTTGTAGGAACTACCTATACAGTTAATAAAAGTGGAGAGATAGTTCCGCTTGAATTTACTGAAGTAGCAAAAAAGGTAATGCCTGCGGTTGTTCATATCAAATCTACACAGGTTCAGAATGTCAAAAACTACAATTATCGTCATCAATCCGACCCGTTTAGGGATTTTTTTCAAGATGACATGTTTAAACGCTTTTTTGGTCCGGAATTTAAGTTTGAATCCCCTCAGCCACAACAAAGAGGTCCGCAAGCAAGAGTAGGTAGTGGTTCTGGTGTAATCATTAATACAGATGGTTATATTGTAACCAATAACCATGTTATTGCCAATGCTGACGATATTGAGGTTACTTTGGATGATAACCAGGTTTTTAAAGCTAAGGTAGTTGGAACTGACCCTTCTACTGACTTGGCTCTGTTGCAGATAAAAGAAAAGGGATTGCCTTATTTGCCATTAGTAAATTCAGATGAAGTAGAGGTTGGAGAATGGGTATTAGCTGTTGGGAATCCCTTCAATCTTAATTCAACAGTGACAGCAGGAATTGTAAGTGCCACCGGACGAAATATAAATATTTTAAGAGACCAAAGTGCGATTGAATCCTTCATTCAGACAGATGCAGCTATTAATCCGGGAAACAGCGGAGGAGCTTTGGTTAACCTTCAGGGTGGATTAATTGGAATTAACACTGCTATAGCAAGTCCAACAGGTGCTTATGCTGGATATGGCTTTGCTGTTCCTGCTAATATAGTTTCAAAAGTTATTGAAGACCTCCTTAAATATGGGATGGTTCAAAGAGGTTATTTGGGCTTGATGATTCGAAGCGTTGACGGGAATCTTGCAAAAGAAAAAGACCTTAAAGTCACAGAAGGAGTTTATGTGGATAGTATTGCCAGCCATAGTGCTGCCGGAGAGGCCGGGATTGAAGTTGGAGATGTTATACTTAAAGTAAATGATGTTGAAGTAGTGGCATCTGCTAAATTATTAGAAGTTATTGGTAGGCATCATCCCGGAGATAAAGTAGCATTAGTAGTAAACCGTTATGGAAAAGAGTTGGAATTTCTGGTAACACTCCGAAATCAGGAAGGAAAAACTAAGTTGTACGAAAAAGGTACCAACGAAATATTAGATGTATTAGGTATTGAATTGGAGGAGATAAACAAGTCAACAGCCAAAAAACTTAATATTGACGGAGGAATCAGAATAACTAAGTTGTTCACAGGTAAATTAAAACGACATACAGATGTAAAAGTTGGTTTTATCATTACTAAGGTGGATGGAAAGCTTTATAAAACAGTTGATGATTTAGTAGACTACCTGCAAGATAAAAAAGGCGGTGTTATGCTGGAAGGTGTTTACGAGGATTATCCTGGTAGCTATTATTACGCATTTGGATTATAAAAATATATAAATAAAAAACAGATTAATATCTTTTTTAAAACAGTAAATATTTTGTTGAATCTTTATTAAAGTATCGTTCTATGTTAGAATTATGTAAGACAGTATTGAATGGAGTTCATGAAGACAAAAGCCTCTTTAGAAAGGAATTGATTAAATCTATCTCCTGGCTCAATCAAGAAGAGCAGGAAAAATTTCAAAATTGGGTACGAGAACGTTTCAGTAATGAGCATGCAGATGTCATTGATGAAATATTAAATACTAAGTACCAATTTGCATCATAAAATTTTTGATTTGAAGCATGCATAGGTTTGTTCTGTGCATGCTTTTCATATATGTCTATGCTCTTTTCTGAGTATGGATGCTTTATTGTGTTTAATTATTTAATTACTAACAGTTTTAAGGAGGAACTTTTATGAAAAGTCTACATTCTTATTGTAAATTTTTAATTGTATCTATTTTATTTTTTAGTGTTCAGCAAAACATTTTTGCTAATGATGGTAAAACAGAAATTTTTACACCTTACACCAAGGTATCTGTATCACCCGGAAGTACAGTAAATTATTCACTGGATATCATCAATAATAACGAACAGACCATAAACGAAAACATAAACATTAGTAACATTCCTCGTTCGTGGAATTATACACTTACAGCTAGTGGAATGAATATTAATAAAGTAGCTGTATTAGGCAGTAAGAAACAAACTTTAAAACTTAAAATTGATGTTCCCTATCGTGTAAAAAAAGGTTATTATACCTTTTATGCAAAGCTTGGCAGTATAGCTTCATTGCCATTGACCATTAATGTAACTACAGCAGGCTCTAATGAATCAGAACTTACATGCGACCAGAAAAACATGGAAGGTACTTCAAAATCTAACTTTTCATTTAATGCCGTATTAAAGAATAAAACAGCTACTAAGCAACAGTACGCATTAATGGCATCTCCACCAAGGGGATGGAGTGTAATGATTAAGCCAAACCATAAACAGGCTACTTCAACAGAGGTGGATGCCAATGGCACAAAAAATATTAATTATACCATCAAAGCACCATCAAATGTAAAAGCCGGAACTTATAAGATTCCTGTAAAAGCGGTTTCAGGTTCCACTTCTGCAGAGATGGAATTAGAGGTTGTTATCACAGGTACTTACGAAATGGCTTTTTCAACTCCAACAGGATTGTTAAGTTCAAAAATCACAGCAGGAGATGATAAAAAGGTAGAGTTGGTAGTTAAGAATACAGGCTCTACAAAATTGGAGAATATAGAACTATCAGCATCTAAACCGAAAAATTGGGAGGTTTCATTCGATAACAAAAAAATAGAAAGCCTGGAACCGGGAAAAACATCGACGGTTTATGCAACGATAAAGGCCGACAAAAAAGCTATTCCGGGAGACTACGTGACCAAAATAACTGCCAAAACATCTGAAGCTAATCAAAATCTATCTTTCCGAATTATGGTCAAAACACCAATGCTTATGGGTTGGTTAGGAATTTTAATCATATTAGCTTCCATAGGAGGGATAGCATTCTTAATCAAGAAATTCGGAAGGAGGTAAGTATGGATAATCCAGTTATACAACTAAATGGTATTTCTAAAAAGTACGGAGACTTTACTGCTGTAAATGACCTGGACTTATCCATTAATAAAGGTGAGATTTTTGGATTGCTTGGGCCAAACGGTGCTGGAAAGTCAACTACAATACTCATGCTCATGGGGCTTACAGAGCCTAGTTCGGGAAGTGTAAGTGTATGTGGAATTAATTCTACCTCAAAACCTATTGCGGTTAAAAAGAAGGTAGGGTATTTACCAGAGGATGTAGGGTTTTATGATGATTTATCGGGTTTGGATAACCTTATATATACGGCCAGGCTGAATGGTTTTGATTATAGCACTGCCAAAGAAAAAGCCGGTGAACTGTTGGAGCGAGTTGGTCTTGGTAACGATAAAAACAAAAAAACAGGCAAGTATTCTAAAGGAATGCGCCAACGATTAGGTTTAGCTGATGTATTGATTAAAAATCCGGAAGTTATCATTCTAGATGAACCTACAACAGGCATAGACCCGAAAGGTGTAATAGAATTACTTAGCTTAATAAAAAAACTCAGCGTAGAGCAAAATATTACAGTACTATTTTCTTCTCATAACCTTCATCAGGTTCAGCAAGTTTGCGACCGTGTAGGAATATTTGTTAGTGGAAAGATATTGGCAGAAGGAAATATCAAAGAGTTATCGCAAAAGTTGTTTACACACGGTATGTACCTTATTGAACTTAGAATAGATAGCGGTGACAAATCTCCAATAGGTTCGGAAGAATTGGAAAAGCTATTAGCTCCAATAGAAGATATCCAGAAAGTATCAGCAGATAATGGACTTTTTCAAATTGAATGCTCTTCAGATATTTCTTCATCCATTGCTAAAAAAGTTATTGAGGCTGATTATAAACTTAATTTATTGAGTAAAAAAGAATATGGTCTTGATGCTATTTATAACCGTTATTTTGAAGGAGGATTAAGCGATGATTAGTATAGCTACAAAGCAAACGAATCCCTTTGGGGTAATTGTAAGTAA
Organism: Carboxylicivirga sp. M1479; assembly: GCF_007097485.1. Taxonomy (GTDB): domain Bacteria; phylum Bacteroidota; class Bacteroidia; order Bacteroidales; family Marinilabiliaceae; genus Carboxylicivirga. Next base: position 12,487 of record NZ_VKDE01000017.1, read on the forward strand.
AGAAATTTCCGACACGGTAAAAAGTTGGAAATTTATTATCATGGTAGCATTGGTGTTGCTAACATGTATGGGGTCGCTTTATGCTGCCCTGGATGATTTTTCGGCTGCTATTAAAGGAGGAAGTGCCGATGATGATTTCTTCTTCCTGAAGCTTTATACACATTCAAATGGCACTTTGCCTTCGTTTCTGGTTTTTATCAGTTTCCTGGGCCCATTGTTAGGTATTAGCATGGGATTTGACAGCATAAATACCGAACAAAACAAAGGAACTTTAAGCAGATTATTGGCACAACCTATTTATAGGGACTATATATTAAATGCCAAGTTTTTAGCTGCCTTAACCATTCTAAGCTACCTTTTTATTGGGCTAAGTTTACAGGTACTTGGTTTTGGTCTTATATTTATAGGTATTCCTCCTACAACTGATGAATTGATGAGAATCATTATTTTCTCTATTGTAAACATCATATACGTTGGCTTTTGGCTGAATCTATCCATACTGTTTTCTGTAAAATTCAGGCAGGCTGCAACATCTGCTCTGGCAGGGATTTCCGTATGGCTTTTCTTTACTATTTTCTATAGTATGATTGTAAACCTTATTGCAAAAGGACTTGCGCCAGTAAGGTTTATCAGCGAAAATCAAATGGTCAGTTTTCAACGTTTTGTCCAAAACCTAATGCGTTTTAATCCCGGACAATTATTCAATGATGTTACAACAACTCTGTTGCGCCCTTCAGTTCGAAGTTTGGGTCCATTAACAACAGAACAAACCATTGGAGCTATACCAAATCCTCTGCCATTAGGTCAGAGTCTTATGTTGGTTTGGCCACAAGTTGTAGCACTTATTGGAGGTACGCTGATGTTCTTTGCCATTGCATACACCATATTTATGCGAAGAGAGATACGTTCCAGATAGCTATTTACGTGTATAAAACCAGATAATTAACTAATTATTTTCAATTTTTAATAAATCATTCTAAACAATGGACATCCATGTAAAGAATATTACCAAGACGTATGGTACACAAAAAGCCTTAGATGATTTGTCGTTTAAGGTGAAGACAGGTGAAATCCTGGGATTTCTTGGCCCTAATGGAGCTGGTAAAACCACAACAATGAAGGCAATCACCTGCTATACTACTCCCAATGGAGGAGATATTACTCTAGGAGGAAAATCTGTTCATGATGCACCCGATGAAGTAAAGAAAAACATCGGTTACTTGCCAGAGAATAACCCTTTGTACTTAGATATGACCATTATGGATTATCTCAATTTCATTGGCGAGTTGCAAGGAGTTAGCAAAAGCAATATTAAAGTGCAGGTTGAGAAAATGATTCGAATTTGTGGGTTAGACCTTGAAAAGCACAAAAAGGTTGGAGAGTTATCGAAGGGGTACAAACAGCGTGTTGGATTAGCACAAGCTTTAATACACGACCCTGAAGTGTTAATTCTTGACGAACCAACCACTGGTTTAGACCCCAACCAGATTATTGAAATACGAAAGCTCATAAAGGAAATAGGACGTGAAAAAACGGTTATTCTGAGTTCTCATATTTTGGCTGAAGTAGAAGCAACTTGTGACAGGGTTTTAATCATAAACAAAGGAAAAATTGTTGCCGATGGAACACCAGAATCGCTTCGAAAAGAAGCACAAGGAACAGAACTTCTGAAGGTTGGGATAAGCATTATGGATCGCAATGAAGCCTATAAAGCATTGAGCAATATTGATGAAGTTGCAATGGTTTCATTTGTTGATGATAATTCATGCATTTTTGAGGTTGAAAGCCATGTTGGTAAATCATCGATTGAAAGCATCTTTAAAATGTGCGTAAGTAAAGGTTGGTTTATAACTCAACTAACACCGATAGAAAAAAACCTGGAAGATGTATTCAGGGAGTTAACTCAAGGTCGTTAATGAATATTATCTCAAAACTTTAAAAAAATAAGATATTCTGATGAAACAAATATGGATAATCACAAAAAAGGAATTGAAAGGCTATTTTGATTCCCTGATGGCATATATACTCATTGTTGTTTTTCTGGGCTTGAGTGGTTTTTTCACCTGGCTTTATGGAAACAATGACGTATTCTACATTAATAGGGCTACCATGCAACCGTTTTTCGGCATTGCATACTGGACGCTTTTTATATTTATTCCGGCATTAACCATGAAGCAAATTGCCGAAGAGTTTAAAACGGGCACTATTGAGTTACTCTTAACTAAACCTGTTTCGGATTGGCAGGTAGTTTCAGGTAAATTTTTGGCAACTTTTCTGCTAATTGCAATTTCACTGGCTCTAACATTGCCATATTATATTTCTATTGCCAATATTGGGCCAATTGACCATGGCTCCGTTCTGACCGGATATTTAGGTTTACTTTTAATGAGTGCCGCATATATAAGTCTTGGTATTTTTGCTAGTAGTATAACATCTAACCAAATTGTGGCCTTTTTATTGGCTCTTATTATTGGAATTTTCTTTCAGATTCTATTTGGCATTATTTCAAGGGCATTTCCGGGGATGATTGGCGATACTTTATCATATCTCGATATGCAATATCATTATAGAAGTATTACACGAGGTGTAATTGACAGTAAAAACATCATCTATTTTGCCTCAATAATCCTTGGAGGGTTAATGGCATCTGAACTGTCTCTTGTTAAACGTAACATCAACTAAAAAGAAAATCATGAACGACAAGCTACGATTTAAATATTATATCGCATTGGCTTTAGGTGTTTTGGTCTTAATTAACGTTTTGGCTAATCGTTTTTTTGTTCGCCTTGACTTTACAGAAGACCAGCGATATACATTGAGTGAAACCACCAAAGATATTTTAAAAGATATTACAGAGCCAATAACAGTAACTGCTTATTTTTCTGAAGGTTTGCAACCTCAGTTCGACCAATTAAGAAATGATTTTAAAGATTTATTGGCAGAATATGCATCTCGAAGCAATCATCAACTAGTATTTGAATTTATTAATCCCAATGAAGATGCGCAGGAAGAACAGAAAGCTGTACAGGCGGGAATTCAGACAGTGATGATTGAAGCAAGAGAGAAAGACCAGGCTAGTACAAAAAAAGCCTATATGGGGGCTTTAGTGCAGATTGGCGAAAACTCTGAAACAATACCATTTATTCAGCCTGGTGCACAAATGGAATATGCATTAACAACAGCCATTAAAAAGATGACAATTCCGGATAAGGATGCAATTGGCTTTATTGTTGGTCATGGAGAGCCAACACTAAATGAACAAATACAGGTAATTCAAGGATTGGAAGTTCTATATGTGCCGGAAGAAGTCGCATTATCAGATAGTGTAAATCTCAGCAAGTATAAAACACTGGCCTGGATAAACCCTCAGGATTCAATTCCTAAAGAGCATTTTACTTACGTAGAGGATTTTTTAAATCAGGGAGGAAACTTACTTGTATCTTTTAATAAGGTTGATGCTCAATTAAATCAAGGAATGGGCTTTGCTAAATATACAGGAATGGGTAATTGGCTGCAAAAACAAGGACTTACCGTTAATGAGGATTTTGTTGTGGATGCCAATTGTGGTTCTGTAAATGTTCAACAACGCCAAGGTATTTTTACGGTTAATCGTCCGATTAACTTTCCTTATTTACCAATTTTATCCAATTTCGCCGACCATCCTATCACACAAGGGTTAGGAACAATGATTATGCAATTTGGTAGTTCGTTAACCTTTAGTGGGGATTCATTAAGCACTTTTACGCCATTGGTCTTTACCTCGGATAAATCAGGAAAACAACCAGCTCCAGTTTATTTTAATATTGAAAAACAATGGCAGGAAAGGGACTTTACAGCTTCAAAACTTACAGTTTCAGGACTTATGGAAAAAGACAATCATAAATTAGTAGTAATCACAGATGGTGATTTGGCCATTAATGGTTCCGGGCAGGAGGTACGCCAGGTTCAACCTGATAATGCCAATTTTCTTGTGAATGCTATTGATTATATGAGCGATGATACCGGACTTATTCAATTAAGGAGTAAGCAGGTAAAGATGCGACCATTAGACCAGTTAGACGATGGGGATAAGAACTTGTTGAAAATTCTAAACTTTACTCTACCAATCCTTATCATTCTGGGTATTGGTATTTATCGTTATCAAAGAAGAAAATTTACCCGCTTAAAAATTAAAGGAGAAAGCTATGTTTAGAAAATTGAATATAAAAACGTTGAGCTGGGTATTTTTAGGCCTGCTCATATTAACTGTTGGTATAAAGGTATTGGATAACAGAAGAGGTGTTAATACACTCAAGACTGAACTATTTAATATTGAAGAAAATGTAATTACATCTGTAATTGTAAAACCCAAAATGCTCAATGGCAAGAGTATAGAACTTAAAAAGAATAATGAGGATTGGAGAGTTGTATCTGACGGAAAGTCATATAATGGTGATGCAGTAACAATAGAACAATTAATCAATCAATTAAATGGACTAAAGCCTATTAGGCTTGCTTCTCAAACAAAAGATGGATGGGATAAATTTGAATTGACAGATTCACTTTCTACAGAAGTGCAGTTTATGGGAGCTAAAGGGGAATTAGCAAAAATATACATCGGAAAGTTTTCGTATTCCCAACCCAAAACAAACCCTATGATGCAACAAAACCCTTATATGCGTCCGCAAGGCACCATGACATCTTACGTGCGATATAATGACGAAAAAGAGGTTTATGCAGTTGAGGGGTTCTTGGGTAGTTCTGCCAATAGAAATGTAGATGCGTTTAGGGATAAAACCCTATTAAAAACAAATAAAACCAATATTAACAAAATTGAGTTTAGTTATCCTGCTGACAGTTCGTTTACCATGGTTAAAAACGAAGGGGTCTGGATGAGTAATGGTATACAGCTTGATTCTGCATCTGTAGCCAATTATTTATCCGGAATTACTTCGTTGAAAGGTAACAGCTTTACAGGTGGCAACAGAACCTCATTTACTCATAAAACGAAAATCTTTTCAGATAATGGGGAGCAAGTAGAGGTGAATGCAGTGATTGAGAATGAAGAAGCTATATTGACAACTACTCAAAACCAAGGAACTGTTTTTAAAGAAGCCCTAAGTTCAAATTTCAATAAATTGTTTATTTCAAAAAAGGAGCTGTTGAAATAAACAGCTTTGTATTAGAGAAAACCCCTAGTTGCCTAACGGATAACTAGGGGCACAATAAAAACTAACTTTATCACTAGTGACCGAGTAAACTTTTAAAAGAGGGTACTCCCTTAAGGTTTCCCCTCAAAGTTGTAAATTGATTTTGCACAAACATTTTACAACATGAGTAAAAATAATGAAATAAATTTTGTCGGTCAGCCGATATTCAAACAGATAATAGATTTGCTTAAAGTCGTAGACATATCATCGCTCATTAAGCTTCACAATAGTGACCATTACTACAAAGCTTTTAAGACTAGAACCCATATTATCACCATGTTATTTGGGATTTTTAGCCGTTGTGATTCTATGACTGAAATCTTTGAAGGACTGCGGGCCTTAGGCGGAAAGTTAAACCATTTGGGTCTTGATAAGGCACCTGCCAAGAGTACGGCAGGAGATGGATTACGTAATCGGGACAATCAATTTTTTGAATCATTATATTTCGAATTGGTTAAGAAATACCAACCATTTTTGTCGGACAGCCGAACTTATGGCCTGACCTTCAAAGAGGTGCTTTTGATTGATTCTACAACTATTCGTTTATTCAGTGATGTACTTAAAGGTGTTGGTCGCAATCCTAAAGGAGATGGCAAAAAGAAAGGCGGATTAAAAGTACATATGCTTATTGATGCCGTGCAATCAGTCGGTAGGTTTGTAAAAGTTACAGCAGCTAAGGTGCATGACAAAAACTTTCTCAAGAGCTTAGAACTAATATCGCACAGTATGATAGTTTTCGATAAAGCTTACAACTATTATCATCAGTTTGCTTTATGGACTAACCAACAGGTGTACTTTGTCACTCGCTTAAAGAAAAATGCTGTTTTCACAGTGGTAGAAACACATAAAACAGGTTATCGAAAGAAAGGCATTGCCAAGGTTCTAAAGGATCAGACCATAGAATTAGAATACTATCCGGAGAATGAGGATGGCGGCACCAAAAAAGGCTAAAAAATGCCCGTTTCAAATGCGTTTTAATGAACTCATTTCCCTCCAAAAGTAGCAAAAAGGAACCGAACCTAAAAATGGATTTTTTGTCAAGTATTTTGATCAGAAAACTCGACGTATATATATGCGGCTATAAGAGTGGATTTGGCATTAAAAAAGCAGTTGGCTCAAATAAAGAAACAACTGCTTTTAATTATTTTATATGAGTAACTCTACAAACCTTGTTGCATCAATTTTTGCGAAATTTCAGTTTTTTTATGGTTATCAATGGCATCACAAATCTTAACGTAGTGCGACATTATATCCAAATTATTCAGGCACATCTTAATCAACCTACCACTAGCCAAAGATGTCACACCCTCATTCTCAATATTAGATATAGTATTTTTACTAAATCCTAATACTACACTTAATGTTGATGCAGCAATATGGTACTTCGTTCTAAAATTAATTATTTCATCAGGAGCAGCAGCTCCTTTAGCAACTAGGTAAGCACTTTTCAAAGCTTTTAAGTTACGAGTTGCTTGATTCTTAGTATAGTGCTTAACTTGTTTTTCTCTATTAATCATGCCCGTATTTTCATCTACTTCATAATCTAAGTAGTATGCTTCTACGTATGATAATTCCAAGCCTTTGTAATTCTTTTTTACAGTCTCATGTAATTCTTCAGTAGGCTTATTTTTTCTTGTTAAAACTTTTTTAGCATTCATAGTTTCTAACTTTTAAATGGCTGATTCATCGGAAAATCAGGAATATGATTAGAAAAAACTAGTATTTGTAAACCGTCCTCTTCAAGTCCGTATTTTAAATATATCTCAACATTATCTTTACCAACAAAAGCACGAAAGGCACATACGTTAAAATCAGCTTTACCAGAAGGATCTATGCCTCTATAATAGTTCTCTGGAGTAAGATTCAATATGGTATGTTCTATGTCTTCAACGGTAATATCATATTCAAGCATTAAGTCTTCCAATTCTGAATTAGCCTTTGCTGTAAAAGTAATATCAACCCCATTGGATATCCTTTCTCTTGTTTCATTTATGAACTCTTGTACAAGTTCAATATTATCAACCGTATTCGGTAGTTCTATCATATTGTAAATCTTTAATACAAAGATACTAAATCTTTTTTAATATTCCCAACCATTGGGAATTCACTGTGTTTGTTCACGAAAATACTAACATGTTGATATGTTTTTTGATCAAATAACTTGATATTTTTTAAGTGAAATATCAAATGTTAAATAGTCGTATTGTTAGTTACACTAGCATGGCTCATCTTAGAATATTTAGTTTAAATTATCCTCTATTTCCGTAGTCAGACTACTAAAATACTGACCCTTTTAATACAAATATGTGATGATGCATCACATGCCATACTTTTTGACGCCTTGCCTTATATCCATATTTAAATGATTTATAGTAGCGCGTAATATTCATATATACAGTGGAACAGAATGGATTCATATACAAAAACTGATACATCGACATATACTAAAATTGCCACATATTAAAAGTACCCTTTAGACGGGACGATGCGGAGAATAACTACACAAGATAATTTTGTTCGAAAATAAACATACCCTTTCGGGTATAATACGACCATTAAGGTAGAATATTATACCCGAATGAGTATAGTTTGCGTTATTTAGTGGATATTCCGGTTTATCAAACCTCTACAACCCTTCAAACTCTTCCTGACTAATACAAAAGTGTTCCAGGATTGCCTCGAGTTCTTTGTGAGTAAAATAATGGGCACGTTTATTACGTGTCAGCTTATCAAGCTTAGTGCTTAATTCCTGTGATAGTTTAATCTCCTTACGCAGTAATTGCATTGCGGAAATTGTATTTGAACTTTGAGGGTATAGTTTAATAGCTAATTTTTGTTTTAGTATTGTTCGGGGTAATATCATCGTATTGCGTTTAATATTATTCTACTTCATTTTGATGGTTGTAAAATTATATTATAAATCACAAAACTAGCGACTTACAGCTATGCCAATTTCGGACACAACTTAGCCAATTAACGACAATTTGAACTTTTATTGGTTTCATGCACGACAGACCATATAATTCCCAATAAAGTGCTCAAAAAGCACTCTAAAAAACGAAGCATTTTCCTAATTCACCAATGGTGTTGTTTTCATATTGGTGGAGGATTTACACCAAGTGGACAAAGCACTATTGATAATGAATAAAGCATCCCAAAAGTACTCTCAGGAATTTTGAAAGCATTCAAATAGCATGCTTAATATACACTACGAAATGGGCAAAGCGCTCAAAAGCATGTGAAATATGGTCTGCATATGCTCTGAAAGTACCCTCAAGCATGAAAAAGCACTCAAAAGCAATCTGTTTATTGGTACAGATAGTGCTTTTGAGCTTGTTTTTGCATGGTTTTTAGTGCGTTTTGCCATGATTTCATCCAAGAAGCCCCTACAATAGCTTAAATTCTTCCTGGCTAATGCAATAATGCTCCAGAATTGCTTCCAATTCTTTATGAGTATAATAATGCGCTCGTTTATTTCTTGTCAATAAATCGAGTTTGTTATTCAATTCAGGTGATAGTTTTATTTCTTTCCGGAGCAACTGCATCGCTGCATTTATATTTGAGCTTTGTGGATATAATTTAATGGCCAAATCTTGTTTCAAAATCGTTCTTCTAAATATCATTTTTGTGAGTCCTTTTTGCGTTTTTCTGATTCAATTATAGAGAAATAGAATGCAATTACAAAAGAAATGAAGAACATGGTAATAAATAGTAATAAAAGTAAAAGCGTTTGATTTTTAGATAGTAACAAATAGCATTAAATAGAAAAATGTCAAGGATTAGAAGTATGAAGTAATTTAGTCTGTACTCAGTAATATTTACTTGCGCTCAATTAAGAACCGCTAAAACGATAAAATACGATACAAAACAATTTTTTACTTGCTTTTACTCTCCTTTACTTTCCGTTACTATCTTTTACGAGAAAGTCAGTGTACTGTATTGCTTAGGTTTGACTCGTGAAATTAATAATGTATTAAAAATCGAATAAAAATGAGCAAGACAGTTGTAATCGTAGATGAACACCTCTTCAATAAGTTAATGGGCAAGATTGACCATATAAACGATAAGATTGACAGTATCAATGTGGCCAAAAATGATGGTTTTAAGGATCGTTGGTATGTTACCGAAGAAGTATGCAAACTATTAAATGTCAGTAGACGGACTTTACAAACCATGCGTGATAATAAAGTGATTGCCTACAAAAAGACTGGTCGTAAAATCTATTACAAAGCTTCGGAGATTGAAGCATACCTGGAAAGTATTAATGGGTAATTCTTTGTAAGCGTATGAAGTCAATTGAAAACGATAAAACAGAATTGGGAAAGGCACACCTTACTTCTGGAAAACTATCCTTAGAAGAAGCCAATGTCAGGCTAAAGCAGGCAGGTGAATCTGAATTTCCTTTATGTATATTTCCAAGGTTTATTCAGGATACCATTCTTGAACTGTATGAAAATGGGAATTATAATATTGATTATACTTCTGTTAGCATACTGACAGCCTTGGCAGGCATTATAGGAAACTCATATCATCTGCGTAAACACATTGAGTGGGTAGAAAATCCATCCATGTGGGTGGTGTTGGTCGGCAAGTCAGGTCAAAATAAAAGTGCGCCATTAAAAACGGCATTTAAAGCGGTTAAAAATTTACAGAAGCAATATGACCAGGAATATGAATCAGCCATAGCCAACTATAATCCTGATAGTGGTGAGAAGAAACCAAGTAAGAAGAAGCTGTATTCCACCGACCCTACCTTTGAGGCCCTGATTAATATTCATAAGCAAAATCCGAATGGCATGATATTAATGCCTGATGAATTCAAAAGTTTCATTTTGAATCTGATTGGATATAGTGGGACATCAAAGCAAAGTCAGTTCTTATCCATTTGGGATGGAGCGCCTATTTCGTTGGATAGAAAAGAGGCCGAAAGTTCATCATTAAGTATGCCCTGTGTTTCCATCGTTGGTAGCATACAGGATGACGTGATTGCCTCCTTTAAAGCCAAAGATATAAAGGATGGATTTTTTGAACGTATCTTATTTGCGATCCCATTGAAGATGGAGAAGAAATATGTGAAGCGGACAAATCCCAATGATTATACGATAGAACAGTTTCATTCAAAAATGAAAGATTTTCTTGATGCCGTTACTCAGAAGAATAATACTGAAGAGTTAGTATTATCTGATATGGCTGACGAATTATTCATTAATGAAGTGAATAAGCATGTAACACCATCCAATAAGGACTCAATGATTTCCGGAATACTGTCAAAGCTGGATAGGTACATTTTAAGGTTCGCACTTGTACTGGAGGTTTCGAATAGCTTTTTCGATAATCTACCTATCGAGCGTGTAGGTGAAAGTGCTATGAAGAAAGCCATTATGCTAAAGGATTACTTCTATGTCAATGCTTTAAAACTCAATAACATGGTTTTGAATGTGTATGAGGACAACTCCAAGGAGGGCAAAGTATTACAAGTCATAAAAAAGATTGGGAAAAAGGAATTTACCAACAAAGAGTTTATTCAAATGGCAGGCCATATGGGTATTGCTAAAGAGTCATATGCCTACCAATTACTCAGCAATACAAAGCTAGCTTATAAGGTGCAAAAGGGAGTGTATGAAACAGAGGTTTTAAACTAGAATACTGTGGAGTTTGTGGAGTTGTGGAGTTTACTTGATTCACAGTGCTTTATGTGTGGAGTTTGAGTGTAGTATGTGTGGAGTGGCAAAGTATCATTTACCAAGCAAAATAATCACATTTTTTATGAAGCTGTGGAGTGAGTGGAGTGGTGTGGAGTACTAAGTGTCTGAAAAACAACAATCCTCCACTACTCCACAAACTCCACTAAAACAAAAAAATTCCCTAATGTCAGATATTCGTTATTCATTGGAAAAATATAAAGGACGGTCAACCAGGTATCATTGTCCACAATGCCACCAGCGTACTTTTACCAGGTATGTAGATAATCATACCAACAAACATCTGTCTGATTATACGGGTAGGTGTAATCGTGTGGAGAAATGTGGTTACCATTTCACACCTAAAATGTACTTTGTGAAAAATGGATACAAACTAGATGATTTTCCTATATCAACACCTAAGTCAAAACCAATCATCAAACCTCCTTCATGTATTGACAAAAGGTTGATGCAAGCTTCTCTTTCCAACTACCATCAAAATAATTTTGCGGTAGGCTTGAGTAAATACTTTCCGAAACTTATGGTTTTGGAGGTATTACAAAGGTATTTCGTAGGTACTGCAAAAGGCAATAACACAATTTTCTGGCAGGTCAATCGATTGGGACAAGTAAGGACCGGTAAGGTAATGCTATATAATTCAAAAACTCTAAAGCGGGTTGGATATATCAACTGGGTGCATCATATTACTAAGCAAAAGGACTTCAATTTAAAACAAGTATTCTTTGGCGCTCACCTGCTTATTGATAAGACAATACCTGTGGCCATTGCCGAAGGTGAAAAGAATGCCATCTTCGGAGCATTGTATTATCCGCAATATAACTGGATAGCTGTTGGTTCTATTGAAATGCTGAATGTGCAAAAGCTAAATACGCTCAAAGGTTACCAGGTCACTTTATTTCCAGATAAAGGGAAAGCATTTGATAAATGGAGTAAAATTGCAACAAGTGCTTGCTTTGATGTTCATGTGAATACCGTTCTGGAGAATACCGATTTAAATGAAGGTGATGATATCGCTGACTTGGTTATCTCTATCAAAACGAAACAGTATCTGACTGGTCCCGAAGCTCTAATTGATAAGTTTAAAAGGAATAATAAGTACTTGGGCGTATTGATAGAGAAATTTGATCTAATTATTTCTTTATAATATTGAATTCTTTGGATTGCTCAAAGTCTTATAAAACCACCGTTTGCTGAGACAACATTTTCTCATACATCCTGAACAGGCTTTGACAGTCTCATAAACTGGTATTATAAATGTGTTTCACGATTTGGGGTTTTATGAGTATGCGTATTGCTTATGCGGAAATGATGAATGTGATTATTTTCCCTGAGAATAGTAAGGATAAGCGGAAGTAACTTCCTTATGGAACCAAATCTAGTCATCTTTTGGAATAAAACTAGGCAATAGATTTTGAACCTAATATTTATGTTTGAATCCGTAAGTTTCAAATAATTAAATTCAAATTAATATGAAAAAACTAGTACTCTATTTGGCTTTAGTAGGTTTTATGTTTGCGATAGAAAATGCTAATGCGCAACGAATAATTAACGTCATTTCACCCAATGAAGTTTCACCTGGGCAAACAATAAAGGTTACTGTTGAATACAACATTAGCAAATCCAGGGACATTCTTGTTAATGTACAGGAAAATGGTGGCGAATGGAAAAGCTATGCCTGGGAGCGAGTGAAAGTTAAACCAAGTAAAACCAAGGTGACAATTGAAGTACCGGTATCTTCAGAAATTCCATTAGCTACTAATGCCTATAAAATAGGTGTTGCACTGGCACCAGTTGGCGGGAGTTACCCAGATCGACTTGATGAACGCTCTAACACAAATGTGGATGCAGTATCATCTAACAGCCCGGTAGATGTTAAAGCCGCTGCATTAGATGATATAATTAGTTTAACTGCGCCAGAGCAGGTTTCTCCAGGAGAAAAAATAAAAGTAACAGTAGAATATGAGGCCAGCGAACCACGCGACATTCTTATTAATCTGACACTAAACAAAGAACCCTGGACTAATTATGCTTCTACCAAACTAAAAGTTCCAGCAGGCTCAGGCACAAAAGATATTGAATTAACTGTATCTAAGGATATTCCGCTGGCCACCGATGCATATAATTTAGCAGTTGCTATTGTACCTGTTGGCGAAAACTGGAAATCAAGGCTGGATAATATCATAGAGGACAAACTGGATGCAGCAGCTGCCACTGCTGGTAAAAAGGAAAAGAAAAAGAAAGGTAAAAAATAGACATTCGTTCAAAAACTGCACATAGTAATTCTGAAGCCATGCAAGTAAAAACATACATTATAATTGAGTATGGTTTAAACGCAATAAACTATTTCACGCCATCTTTAGGTCTAAAAATGTGCAATGGAATAAATGTCTAATTCCTAAGTTTAAGAATACAAGTTTCTAACAATTAATTCAAAATTATTATGAAAAAACTACTACTTTATTTAACCTTTACTGGTCTATTATTTGCTTTTGACCAGACCAATGCTCAGGAAATAACAAACATAACAGCACCTGATCCTGTTGAGGGTGGTAAAACTGAAATGATCACTGTAGACTATGTGGCCTCTGCACAAAGTGATATTGTTATCAGCCTTCAATCAACCGTTGACTGGACCAATTATGGAAGTGCCAGGGTAACCGTTGATGCAGGAACTGGTTCTGTAAATATAAACCTGACAGTTACAGCAAATATTCCACCTGCAGTAGATATTTATAAAGTGGGCGCCTTTATTGCACCAGTGGGTGGTGGGTATCCAGACCGACTTCACGAATTAAACCTTTATAATATTGACGCTGTAGCACCAGCAGGGCCGATTGATCAATTGATTAATGTCACCGCACCTACTGAAGTTGCACAAGGAGAAACGGTTTCAATTGAAGTGGAGTATGAGGCTACTCAACAGCGCGATATAACTGTCCTTATCCAAGAAAACGGTGGAAGCTGGGCCAAATATGGAGCAGGAACATTAACGGTTGAAGCGGGTACCGGAACGATAAATGTAGATTTACCTGTAGCAGCAGATATTCCTGTGGCCACAGGTACGTATAAGATAAGTACCACTCTGGTACCAGTTGGTTTAGGATGGGAAAGCCGCTTAGATGAAATTGTGGAGTATAATGTAAGTGCTACCATTGCCACTGCTATATCCAATAACCAGATGGATTTGGGAATTAAAATTTTTCCAAACCCGGCCAGCACTACCACTACCATCTCAAGTGAAACAAACATTAAAAGAGTTTCATTATATGCTTTATCCGGTAAATTAATGACTGATGTGAATGTAAATGCGTCAGAATTTCAGTTAGACCTTAAGCCATTTTCAAAAGGACTATACTTACTAAGTGTTACCCGTGAAAATGGTATATCAAGCAGTAAATTGGTAATTAAATAGACCACTGTAGGTTAAGCAGAGGCAATTAAATCTTTATAAGCATAAAGCAAGTTAAATAAAGAGGGAAGCTATACAGACCTGCTTCCCTTTTTTATAACAACTAAAAAAACAAGATGAGCAATTACCAGAGACATGCTATATTATATGCGGTTATCACAGCTTTTTTTGCAATAACCTCTTGTGATGCTTATTCTCAGCATGACGAGGCAGAACCCTCAGAGATAGGTTATTCCTATTGGGGAGAATATCAAAAAACACCTATGTCAGAAATAACAAATCCTCTATGGTTTTCTAAGGAAAGAGTAATAGACGGCTGGGACTGGTCGCTACCTGATAATGTTGAACCATCTGATAAATCAAGTTTATGTATTGCTCGTAACTTTGGACTTGGTATCTATAAAATAAATCAACTGCCTGCTATTCACTTCAAATGCAACCCGGTTATCTCTCATTGGGTCAGATGGAGGGATTTAGAACCTGTTGAAGGTGAAATTAATTTTAAGCCTTTAATAAACAACATTGAGGCAGCCTATCAAAAAGGCTACGGCTCAATTGTCCGTATACACTTTTCAGCCACCGATTTTGCACCAGATTGGATTAAGACATACAATATCCCCATCCGCAAGGAGCATAAAGAAAACCCGGTAAAAATCAACTATGAGGTAAGCCATCCTGAGTTCCATAAGCTTTATATAAAATTTATCCAAGCTCTGGGAAATAGTGGCATTCCCCAGATGGCGGAAGTTAAAGGTTTGTTTCTGGGATATGCATCACCCTCCAATGGCGATGAAGGAATAGGCCCTTACCCGGAACACAATGCAAGTGCCAACGATACCGTTCAACATGTTCGTGAGCGCATCGATGCCTGGGCTAGTGCATGTTCTGGAGTAGAACATAAAGTGTTTATGGGTGGTCTGTCTAACTATGGTTTTAGCAAAGGATTTGGCATCCGACGTGGCTTTGTGGAGATGTATCTGTACCATATTCCTGATGAAAACATAGGTCAATTGTTAGATAATGAAAACTATTTAATGGTTGATGAAACCAACCCCATTATTAAAAACAACCTGATCCATGGCGAAGAAAATGAGGAATACGAAGAGACTTGGGCCACTCCAGAACGCGGATTTCGTTTTGGACCAAACACATACCCCTACCCCTACCGCTACTTCACAGCCAATTTAAGGCTATTGCAAATGCGTTGTAATTACCTTTTAAATAATGAATTTTCCTTATTGCCAGATATGCTGACCTGGGTAAGTCTTAGTTTAGGAAAAACAAGGAAAGATGCTGGAGATGCTTGGTGTTTTCTTCGCGAAAGTTATCTGCGACAGCGTCCGGTAAAAAACTTTGAAAGATGGGTTTTTCAACGTGACATGCCTGGGTATGAAACCAAGCCTGTGATAAAAGTGGAACATCCTATAGAAATGTGGATGGTTCAACCCGGCAAATATTACGACTATGTGGCGAGGCAAGGTTCAAAAATAGGATTTGATGTGGATGATATCTTTCTTGCTTCCAACAAAAAATTTGCTATTAAAGTATCCTATATTGACACTGGTTATGGAGAATGGGCACTTATTTACCAGGGGACGAAAGGTCTCGAAAAGAAAGCTATAAAGTGCGAAAACACCGGCAAAATTAAAACGGCAACCTTTTTTATTGAAGCTGATTTTAAAACTAAAAGTATACCATTCGATCTAGAAATACATGGCCAAGGTAATTTCGAACCTGTCATTAGTTTTTTGAGAGTAATAAAAGTATAAGTGTCATTAAGAGCAAATGAAAATAGAAGTAGGTAAATCAATGCAATTTTTAATTGTTAGTCTGTTCAGATCGAGAGGGCTTACTACCTTTCTAGGACTACTTATAGCCTTCAATAATAATCAGGCAGAGGATGTTTTTCCTGAAAATGCATGGGTTATATATACTTGGGGGGCTTAGAACCCGAAAATTAATTACATTATAGTGTATTGACTATTTCTGCCTAGTCTTTGGAATATAATTAGCCCTAATATTGTATGCCTTGGAGGTAGTTTAGTGGCTTAAAATTAATGACGATGGAAAAACCTAAACTGGTAGAAAAAATACCTTTCATTCTAATAACACTTATCATGCTATTCTTAATATTGAAATATTTGTATGAACACAATTTGAATCCGCATTAGGTTAGTTGGCCCATGAATCATTATTCATAATTTTTTATTTCCAACATGTCGCTCATGGGCTTTAATCTTAAACAAAAACAATAATTTTTGGATTGTATCATTTAATTTATAACAAAATAAAATGCGTAAACTTATTATATTACTAACAGCCTTTCTTATCATCAATAATCTGGCAGCCCAATCTGCGGAAAAGGATTCTATAAATAAAAAGGTAAAACTACTTCTTATCGGTGATAGCACAACTGAAGGAGGCAAGCCAACCTTTGAAAATACGATAGAGCAATTACTAGCTAGAGAAGAAGGTATACCAAACGTTGAAGCAATTAATGTAGGCAAAGGTGGAGAAACAGCATTTTCTCTTTTAAACAGTGGACGCTATGATAGTCAAGTTAAAGGAATTGACAGCATAGACTATATCTTCTTGCGTTATGGTATTAACGACTGGTTCAAGAGACAACCATTTGAGGAAAATTTCCCAAAAGATATGAAAAATGTAATTGCTCAATTACGCAATGATTATCCCGAATCTCAAATCATTGTCATGACCATTCTTCCTTTTCTTCGTGAAGATGATACAAAGATTGTTAATCAGTTTATTACTAATGTAGCGTCAGAAGAAAAACTGGAAATATTTGATATATGCCCTGCCTATCAAAAAGGATTAGAAGAATATGGTGAATTTTCAATGAGTGTCCGATTTTTCCCTTTAAGTGATATCCCGGAAAAATACCATACGCTTGTAGCTCCTTATACCAAATATTACGAATGGAAGAAAGCTGAATGGCTAAGAGTTTACACGAACGAACTTGATCCTTTATTTGGCCATTTACCCGGGTGGTATAAAGACAAACATCCAAACCCTACAGGATATCGACTAATTGCACGAGAGACTGTAGAATTCATTCTACCTAAATTAAAAAATAAATAAGATTATTAATATCAACTTATTATTGTATATAGTTTAAAACACGAAATACGAATTAAAATATGAAGAATCTATTTGGTCTATTGATGGGAATATTAATCTTTTCAGCATGTAGTACCTCAAAGCACGATAAAAATACAACTCCAACTCAACCCAACATTATCTATATTCTGGCGGATGATTTGGGATATGGAGATCTGGGCTGTTATGGTCAAACAAAAATTGAAACACCCAACCTTGATAAAATGGCAGCTGAAGGTATGCTGTTTACGCAACACTATGCAGGCAGTACTGTTTGTGCACCTTCACGCAGTGTTTTATTAACAGGCCAACATACTGGTCATACTCCAATTAGAGGAAACAAAGAAAACGAACAGGAAGGG
Source organism: Carboxylicivirga sp. M1479 (assembly GCF_007097485.1). Lineage (GTDB taxonomy): Bacteria > Bacteroidota > Bacteroidia > Bacteroidales > Marinilabiliaceae > Carboxylicivirga. Next base: position 30,266 of record NZ_VKDE01000017.1, read on the forward strand.
CAGCACCCAATTAGCAACAGTGCTCTTACTATGGCCGAATTATTAAAACAAGCAGGATATAAAACCGGAGCTTTTGGTAAATGGGGCCTTGGTTATGTTGGATCCGAAGGAGATCCTAACAATCAAGGCTTTGATGAGTTTTATGGTTACAACTGCCAACGACAAGCCCATCGTTATTATCCGATGCACTTATGGCATAATAGTCAAAAAATATTGTTAGAAGGTAACGACTTTAAGAACACCGAAGTTTATTCAGGTGACTTGATACATGAACAGGCCTTACTGTTTATTGAAGATAGTAAAGACCAACCATTTTTCATGTTCTATCCCAATGTCATTCCTCATGCTGAACTGATTATGCCTGAAGGAGAGATGATGAATAAATACCGAGGAAAATTTGAAGAAGAACCACATATTGATGGCCGTCCGGGAGCTGATTATGGGGACGAACCATTTGAAGTTAAATACTACTGCTCACAACCTGAACCACGAACTACTTTTGCCGCAATGGTGTCATTGCTCGACAAACAGGTAGGCGAAGTTTTTGCCAAATTAAAGGAACTGGGCATTGATGATAATACCATAGTAGTGTTCTCGTCGGATAATGGTCCTCATAAGGAAGGTGGAGCCGACCCTGATTTTTTTAATAGTAACGGTGGTTTAAAAGGTTATAAAAGGGACTTGTACGAAGGAGGAATCCGTATGCCAATGATAGTAAGGTGGCCGAATAAAATTAAAGCTAACTCAAAAACCGAACACGTATCAGCCTTTTGGGATGTAATGCCAACTCTGGCAGATGTGGCAGGTACTGAGTTGCCCGAAAAGATTGATGGTATCTCCTTCTTACCAGAATTGTTGGGTGAAGATCAAAAACAACATGATCATTTATACTGGGAATTTCATGAACAAGGAGGTAAAAAAGCAGTTCGTAAAGGAAAATGGAAAGCTGTAAAATTGAATTGTTTCGACGAAGAAAAAACTACCATTGAATTATATGATTTAAGCGTCGATTTTGAGGAAAGGAACAATTTGGCCAACGACTATCCGAAAATAGTGGTAGATATGAAAGCTATTATGGAGAATGAACATTTTAATCAGCCGGATTTTCCATTTGTGAGCAACGTAAAAAATAACTACTAAAATCATAGAGCTTCAAGAAGTTTGCAGTTCTGCAGTTCAATAATCGAAAATGAATTATTTCGGATTATTAATGGAGTGCCCCAAACAAAATAAGCATGACGAATGCCCATTTCGATCGTATAGAAGCTTATCATTTCGCGAAGCTGTTCAGCTTTGGGAAATGATAAGCTTTCAAAGCCGGAATGAATTTATCAATAAACATTTAAGTTGTACTCTATTGCCACATTATACTTCACCTGAAGTACCTGTTAAATGAAACAAATCAACTTGAGTGTTTTTTTTATGATCTAAACTTTAAATTTTAATCAAGTGAAAGGACTAAGATTATTTATAACCGGAATTGTAATAATTACCTTCCAATTAAGTAAGGCAGATGTTAAAATTGCAGATGTCTTCTCTGACAATATGGTATTGCAACGAAATATAAACGTGAGGGTATGGGGACATGCCAATCCCGGAGAAAGAATAACGGTAAGTTTTAACGGGCAAAAGTGTAAAACCAAAGCTGATAAGGTAGGAAAATGGTTGATAACACTTCAGCCAATGAAAGCTGGCGGACCTTATGACATGACCATCAGTGGAAAGAATGAATTTGTTCTCAAAAATATTCTTATTGGAGATATCTGGATCTGCTCAGGTCAATCTAATATGCAATGGCCGGTTTCAAAATCAAATAATCCTGAAAAAGAAATTAAAAATGCCATCTACCCTGAAATAAGACTACTCACTGTTCCGAAACAGCTTAGCAATGTACTAGAAGAAGATATGCCAAATACCTCATGGCACGCTTGCTCACCTGAGACTGTCAAAGACTTTTCAGCTGTAGGTTATTTCTTTGGCAGAGACTTACAAAGAGAAATAGGTGTACCCATTGGATTAATAAACTCAACTTGGGGAGGCACATGTGTTGAAACCTGGACCTCAAAGGAATCCATTACAAAATTGCCAAAATACGAAGACTTTGGTCAAAAGATTGATAGTTTTGATGCAATGGAAATAGAAAAGATTAACAAAAATGCCTTGAGTAAAGCCTTGGGTATAGACAGTTTGCCAGAAAAAGAAACTGGTATGGTAGAACAGTGGATGAAGCCGACATACGATCGCAGCAATTGGCAAACCATGAATCTACCTACTCACTGGGAAGATGTCGGATATCTGCAACTAGATGGTATTGTTTGGTTTAGCTATAATTTCGAATTAAATGCCATAAATAGAAATGATAAAGTCTTATTAAATCTAGGTAAAATTGACAATTCGGACCTTACTTGGGTAAATGGACAAAAAGTTGGAGGAGTTGAATGGGAAAGCGATATAGAACGGGTTTATAAAATTCCGGAATCTATACTTCAGGTTGGAAAGAATAATATTACAATTAGAGTAGATAACAAATGGGGAAAAGGTGGTTTTGCAAGTCAACCCGAAAACTTCTTCCTACAATTAGGACCGGCACGTATTCCTTTAAGTGGCGATTGGAAGTTTAAGGCAGATCGTGTTTATGACAAATTCAAAGCTTCTCCCAACGAAGCTCCAAGTTTACTGTATAATGCCATGATTAATCCACTAATTCCTTATGGTATAAAAGGGGTAATTTGGTATCAGGGCGAGAATAACACACCTCGCGCCAAAGAATATGCCACTACCTTCCCAAACATGATTGAGAACTGGCGCAAGAACTGGCATCAAGGTGACTTCGCGTTTTTATTTGTGCAATTGGCTAACTTCACAGAGTCCACTACAAGCCCTGGTAATAGCAATTGGGCCGAATTGCGTGAATCACAAGTAAAAACTCTAAGTCTAAAAAACACAGGCATGGCTGTGTCTATTGACATTGGTGAAGCATTAGATATTCATCCACGAAACAAGCAAGATGTTGGTAAAAGACTGATGTTATCCGCCTTAAAAATTGCATATGATAAAGAAGTGGTGTTCTCTGGTCCCATCTATAAATCCATGCAAATTGAAGGCGATAAGGTAATCGTTAGTTTCGATAATATCGGTTCCGGCCTCATGACTAAGAGCAAACATGGATATATTAATGAATTTGAAGTTGCTGGAGAGGATAAAGTATTTCATTGGGCTAAAGCTGAAATAGAGAACAATAAGGTTGTTGTTTGGTCGGATAAAGTAATAGCCCCTATTGCTGTGCGCTTTGGATGGTCTAACAATCCTGCTGAGCTAAACCTTTATAATAAAGAGGGCCTACCATCCTCACCATTCCGAACCGATGATTGGATGGGCGTTACCGAAGGTAAGTCATTTGATGATTAATAAGTACCTTTATGCAAAATAATTGTAATAATAAGGTTTATTTGGGCTGATGGATTCGATCTGAATTATCAGCCCAAATAATTTGATTAACTGTTCAAATACGAATTATTAAAATTTATCCCTTCTAGTTCCTATTATAAATTCACATTTAGTCCATCTCTTTCTTTGATTCATTTCTAACTAAACATGCATTTATGAAAAAAATATACTTCTTGATTACACTCCTTAATATCATTGGGTTATATAATGATGTACATTCCCAGAATTTAGTTGTATACAACAACATACCCGACCGTGCTGAGTCTGACCAATATCTGTGCCGGATTAAATTTGAAAGTGAAGATGATAGTGCTTTTCGCAATGCTTTTGTGCTTCAAACAAGATGTAAAACAGATGCCGGATACTATGATAACCTATACGGCTGGTCGGCATCATGGATCGCTTTCGAGTCTGATTTCAATGGTGATAATGTTGTTGTTGAAATTTCTAAAAAAGATGGAAGTGCCATAACCAAAGCAATGGTAAGGCCTATGGCTGATGCTTCATCTGCAACAATCGCCAATGGCAAAGCCTATGTTACCTTAAGCGAGCCAGCCAATATTAATGTCGATATTAACGGACAGATGGAAGATCAATACACAGGCATGGAATATAACGGTGATGCTGTGCATACCATTTCTGTATTTGCCAATCCAATTTACCAGGTACCAAATACAACCGATCCTGGAGTAATTGAATTAAACCCCGGAGATGCTATTCCTTCCGATAGAAATACGTGGCATACTATTTACTTTAAACCCGGTGTTCATGATATTGGACTCGCATTTGAAATTTTATCTAATGAGACATTGTTCATTCCCGGTAATGCAGTGGTTCATGGTACGGTTCATCCTCCTAATTTATGGGGAAGTTCTTCTGCCCAAAACTTCACCGTTTATGGTTCGGGTGCAATAAGCGGAGAAAACTATACCTGGACCGGGGATGGATCAAAAGTGAACAAGACGTTTACTTACCAAGCTGCCAATGCCCGTTTGGAAGGTTTTGTGGTTATTGACCCTGCCAATCACACATTTAACATGAACTCCTCGTTCGATGATCCTCAACGCTTAAACATATACAAGAATTTAAAGATTCTCGCCTGGAGACAAAACAGCGATGCCATTAATGCATTCAGGAATTCGGTAATTACCGATTGTTTCTTTAGGGTTCAGGACGATGTGTTTTACTATGGTGAAAATGTAAAAATCAGTAATATAACAACTTGGAACGATGCCAATGGAGCCGTTTTATTTTTGACTAAAGGAAGTACCGTAATGGAAGACAGTTATTTTAAAGATATTACATCCATTTACCATCGTTCCAAGTGGCATTATTGGGATGGTGGACGAATTATTTCGATGCGAGAAACATCCCCTGGAAGAACCATAAAAAATGTTTTTATCCAAAATGTGTTAGTTGAAGATCCATACCCGGCCTTCCCTCCTTTTTATGCAACAATGATAGATGGAACGGGAGATATTACGTTAAATAATATCGTTATTGAAAATGTGCATCAAGCAAATGATGGAGTAGCTACAAACCATGATCAAAACCGGGGAAAACCTCAAAATACTATGTTGGGCCTTGATTACAATAGACAATGGGAAAATATAACATTCAAAAACTGTTATTTTAATGGCAAAACATTAACCAGTTTTGACGATGGTAATTTCAAAACCACATTTGTTGACTATAACACGGTAATATTTCAGGTGCCTCCTTATCCTGACGTTGAAAATATCATTAATGTTATTTCTCCAAATCAGGTTTCACCGGGTGAAACAGTTACTGTTTCGGTAGATTATAATGCCACTGAAACAAGAGATATCCGTGTATTTATTCAACTAGACTCAGATCCATGGGCCACCTATGGATCCAATACAATAACAGTTGCCGAGGGAACAGGAAGCGCTAATATAGATTTACCTGTATCATCCGATATTCCTATTGCTAATGACGCCTATAAAATAGTTGTTAATTTATTACCAATTGGAGGTTCGTGGTCCGACAGGATAGATGAAAATATTAAAGCCAATGTTAATGCTGTTGAGCAGGCAACATGGAATAATGAGCAAGCTATAGCCCCGAATGTTCTAAAAATATATCCAAATCCAGTTAAAGATATGTTAAATATTATTTTTCCTGATCAGACTTTTAGAAATATCAAGGTTTATAATTTAGCTGGACAATTACTTTATAATAAACAGACAAATGGTCATATAACACAGATTGATATTAATTCGCTTAATGTTCGGGCACCTGTTGTTATTCAGGTGAAATCCGAAAAATCGATTTCAAATCATAAGATATTGGTTGATTGATAAAAAACCGCACGCTACCAAACAATTCTATTTAAAACCGTAATCAAGAATTTTAACTTGGTTCTGGTTATGTTTTTTGCAATTCTATTCATTTCCATTGTCATTAATGCTTTAAAGTTTCTTCTCTTTCATCTCTGACGGAGAAATACCAAATGTCTCTTTAAAACTTTTACCAAAATATTTTGGACTAGTATAGCCTACCATATAAGCAACTTCATCTATTCGTATGTTTTTATTATCCATTAGAACTTGTTTGGCTCTATTCATTCGCATTCCATTTAACAACTCTTTACCCGATTGCCCCGTTAAACTTTTTATCTTTCGATAAAAATTTGAATGACTCATCCCAAGCTTTTCTTCAAGTGAACTGACATTGAACTCGGAATCAGGTATTCCATTTTCTAAGGCAGCTAACAAGTCTTTCAGGAACTTCTCATCTAAAGAATTAACAGTGACGGACGAAGGCTCAAGAACGGTGCCCTTTTTTTGAAATATTTTTCTTAATTGTTCTCTACTTTGCAGTAAGTTCTTAATTCTAATGACTAAATACTCCATCTCAAACGGTTTAGATATGTAATCATCCGCACCTGTTTCAATTCCTTTATATTTAGACTGATTATCCGTTTTAGCAGTTAAAAGTATGATGGGTATATGACTCGTTTTTAAGTTGGTTTTAATGTGTTTGCAATAGGCCATCCCGTCCAAGTTCGGCATCATTACATCGCTTATGATAAGGTCAATATCATTATTTTCAGCTGCCTCAATCCCTTTAAGGCCATCTTCAGCTTCTAGTATGTTATATTCTTTTATGAGTTCTGATTTTATGTACGATCTCATATCGGCATTGTCTTCAACAATTAGTAAGGTTTTTGCAAATTTGTTAGTGGATCCTGTCTCTTCAACTGATGTTTCATTATTTTTTTCCTTATAAATATCATCTTCATTTGTTAAGGGTTTTACAGCCTCATCCAATGTGGTGGTAATATCGGGTATAAAGAAGCGTATTGTTGTACCTATGTTCTCTTGACTTTCTACTTCTATAACACCATTATGTGCTTCTATTAGCTCACGGGTATGAGATAAGCCAATACCGTAACCTTTCCCATTTATGGTATTTTCCTGATAAAACCTTTCAAAAACACGGTCTAATTGAAGGGAAGAAATGCCTTTACCTGTATCACTAACCTCTACTTTTATAAATGATTCATATTCAGATATTTTAAGAATATTGTAGTCCACATTACTGACCTTTTCGATTGAAATGTTTATTTCACCATAGTCGGTATATTTCAGGGCATTAGAGACCAGGTTGAAGTACACTTTAGCAATCATTGACGGATCGAAGCTCAGCATTAATTGTGACGAGTTGCTCTTTATATTATATTTAAGTCCTTTATTATGTATTGCATAGGTGAAATGAGCAATTTCTTCTTTTGAAAAAGCCACAATATCCATTGGTTGCAATTGTGCCACGAGTTTTCCACTTTCAGCCTTTCTCACATCCAACAATTGCTCAATAAGGTAGTTAAGTCGCTTTACATTGCGCATAATTAGCAATAGCTTCTCTTTTATATCGATATTTAAATTTTTCTTTTGAAGAATACTGTCAAGAGGCCCTTTTATTAAAGTTAGTGGCGTTCTTAGGTCGTGCGATATATTTATAAAGAATTCTGTTCTTAGCTTGTTAAGAACGTGCACTTTCTGATTATGCTCTTGCTCTAAAAGGAGTTTGTTTTTGGTTGTATATCGAATAATGGAATAATATGAGAAGTAAATAAATATCAAAACAATGATAAGTAGGTAAAGAACGTAGGCATACCAAGTATAGATGAATGGAGTTTTAATATGGATAAATAATTCTTTCTCCCTTTCTTCCCAAGCTCCATCACTATTTGTGGATTTTATTTTAAATATATATTCACCATGTTTTAGATTTGTGTAATTGGCGTGTCTTTTTGCAACATCAGTATATTGCCATGTTCTATCAAACCCTTCCAGTTTATAGGCATATTTTATTTTTTCTGCATTGGGATAAAGCATTGATGAAAAATCAAAACCTAGATTATTCTGATTGGGAAGTAAGATGATAGAGTCACAAATACTTATGCCTTTACTCAGCGGAATGGTTTTATCTATTTGCTCATTAGGATTGATGCGTTCTCCATCTATGTAAAAATCAGTAATGGTTGTCAGGGGGTATCGATTGCTACTTGTTATTTTATTCGGGTAAAATGTTGTTATACCGTTAATACCCCCCATAATAATTTCATTGCTATTAGTTCTGTGGGCTGTATGCTCTGAAAATTCATTGCTTTGAATGCCGTCACTCTCAGAGTAATTGATAAAAAGTTCCTGTTCTGTGATAAACTTTGATAGGCCATTATTGGTTCCAATCCATAAGTTGTTTTCATTGTCTTCAATAATTGAATGAATCATATTATTGGGTAATCCATCAAACGAAGTATAATATTTAAATGAAACTTCTCCTGATATTGAATCAATTATCATCTTATTTAATCCTTCATAAGTTCCTACCCAATAGTGGCCTTTATTGTTTTGAATGATTGACCTGATATAGTTGTTACTTATTGAACCTTGCTGTTTGCTACTTTTAAAAATTTCATCATTATTTACCTCATGATCCTCATTAAGCGAAAGTCTGTGTAATCCTCCACCTTCGGTGCCAACAAAAAGTGTATTTGTTTTTTCAGAATAAAAAAGAACTCGACAGTTTTGTGCTGAATTTGATTGGGGAGCTGCTAATGTATAATTCTTATCAATTATTATTTTATTGTTTATTATTTTTAAACGATAAATGCCGTTAAATGATGCAAGCCAAAAATATTCATGGGCTCCTTTAGTAATGTAAAATGTTGCATACGTTTTTAGGTGGCTTAATATATTTATCACCCCATTTGATTCTTCGATTAATAATAGGCCTTCATCGCTGCAAATGAGTTTTTTATTGTCCTTGAATGGAGCAATAAAGAAAATGCTCATGTTTCCAAGTCCCAGCTTTTTTATTTTGTTTGTAGTCCTGTTTATTTGATATAAGCCATTACTATGTGTGCCAGCCCAAATCTTTTTATCTGAATTAACATATACAGCCCTGATGAAATTTGAGCCGTTACTTGTTGATTTGTTAATTGTTAAGTGTTTAAATTTTTTCTGGTCAGTATCAAAGCAATTAATGCCAGCACCAATGGCACCTATCCATATTACATTGTCGTTAGAAACGTAAATTGCTCGAATAAGATTAGAGTTTATACTTGAGGCATCAAACGGGGTGTGTTTAATGTGTTCGAATTGAATTTTATCATTATTTACCTGATTAGAATTAATGATATTGAGTCCATTATCAAGTGTTCCAAACCAAATATTTCCATTATGGTCTTTCGCAATACCGGAGCATTTCAAGGAGGACGGTCCTGATATATCAGATGATGGCTTAAATTTTGTTATTTGTTTATTGGTTATGTTATACCTTATGATTCCGGTTCGATTACAACTGATCCATAGGTTATTTGAATTATCCTCAACCAAATCCAAAAAACTAAATGAAGAGTGAATGATTGGCGTTTCAATAGTAATAGCCTTGTTGCTGTGTAATTCAACTATAATGCGACTGACCGAATGACTGGTTTGCATCCAGAATCCACCATTACTGCATTCTTTTAAGTTAACTATATTCAAGTTTTCTTGCCCTTCTGTGGAGTCGAAAACAATCTGTTGTAAATTATTACTATCTAATTGATTTATTTCTTCATTAAGCATAATGCGATACAATGCTTGCCTGGTACCAAGAAATAAATAATCCTCATATACAAGAAGAGAGCTAATGGTTAGCTTATTGTCTGAGAATGAATTGGAGATGATCTGAGACACTGACTCAGTATAAGGATCGTACATATTTAGGCCGTCATCAGTTCCGATCCAAATACGTCCTAGTTTATCTTCGGCAAGACTGCGAATAGTATTATTTGTAAGGGATAGAGGATTATTCCTTAAGGTGCTAAAAGTTTTAATACTGTAACCATCATAGCAGTTTAATCCATCAACAGTTCCGAACCACATAAAACCTCTGCTGTCTTTTAAAAAACAATAAACCTCACTTTGCGAGAGTCCATCCTTGGAAGTTATATGGTGAAAACGCTTGTTTTGTGAATGGACTTTTCCGCTTACAAAAAGCAGAAGGCAAATGATAATTATTTTAAGATTTCTTCCCACAAGCACAATTATACAAAAATATTGCAGTCTTATTTTAAAGTGATTTAACTCAACTCTGAAGATAAACAAAAACTACCCATAAACTGAACATTTTTTATCCATTGACTGAATGTTTTAGGCCAGATGAAGGAACTTTTTAGTACCATCTGAAACTCTTAAATGAAGTTAATTTGTATTTGATAATGTTTAAATATCCTAAATCATTAGACGATGGATAATGTAAAATCAATGTATTAAAGTTTAATTTTGGATCTAATAAATTTAAGATTTATGAAAGAAAAATTTAAAAGACATGGCCGCCTTACAATAAAGCTTTCTGCGATATTGCTATGGTGCTTTGTTTCGATTAATGCTTTTGCACAAGAACGAAAAGTGAGCGGTAAAGTAATTGATCACGAAAATGAAGAACCGATTCCTGGTGTTTCAATAATTATTGAAGGCACAACTACCGGAACAATAACTGATATTAATGGTGATTATTCCATTAAAGTGGATGATGTAGAATCAAAGCTTGTTTTCAGTTTTATTGGTTTTAAAGATCAAACTGTAGTAGTCGGGAATCAAATTCTGATTAATATTTCGTTAAAATCAGATATGACTGACCTTGATGAAGTTGTAGTGGTTGGGTATGGAACAATGAAAAAACGCGATCTTACAGGTGCGGTAGCTTCTGTAAAAGGTTCAAGTATGGAGAAAGGAAGTCCATTAACTATGCAAAGTGCTTTAGCAGGTCGTGCAGCAGGTGTGCAAATCACACAAACGGATAATAGTCCTGGTGCTGGGGTAAAGGTTTTGATTCGAGGAGGATCTACTTTAACAGGAGGTAATGAGCCTTTATATGTAATTGATGGCTTTCCTATTTTACCTGATGATAGTAACCCGAACCAGAATCCTTTAGCTGATTTAAATCCAAATGACATTGAATCCATGGAAATTCTAAAGGATGCATCATCTACAGCAATTTATGGTGCTCAGGGTGCTAATGGTGTGATTATCATCACTACAAAATTAGGCAAAGCCGGAAAGCCAAGCATTGATGTTAATTATAGCTATGGATTGTCAGAAATGACAAATGTGCCAAATATTTTAACACCTGATGAATATTTGGATTGGCAGATAGAAAAAGGTCCGATTACCCAATTTTATGATCCTAATGTGTATACTGAAGCATGGCAGGAAATAAAAGATTCTGGCCAAAAAGGTAGTGTTTGGATTGACAGAATAACAAGACAAGCTGAGACCCATAGAGCTGACATAAGTTTTAGTGGAGGTGATGAAGGTATGAAATATCGACTTTCTGGAAGTTATCTTGGACAGGAAGGAGTATTGGTTAATTCTGACTTTAATCGTTTTAACTTTAATGCTAACCTTGAGCAGAAAATAGGAAAAAAAATAAGAATTGGTGCAACGATGAAGTACTCAATGACACAGGCAAATGGTATGGTGAATAGCTGGGACGAAAGCAGTGTGACTAAGACTGCTCTTCAATTGAATCCCTTTATGCCTGATGACTTTGATATTAATGATTTTCCGGATGATGATGAAACATATACCTGGAATAATGAAAATGTATTGACCTATATGAATGAAGTAGATCTGTCAACAGGTACTGAACGGATGATTGGCAATATGTTTTTCGAATATAAGATTATGAATGGGCTAAACTTTTATACAAGCTATGGATTAAATAGTTTCAATGATAATTATGAAGAGTTTTTTCCATCTTCTGTTCGACGAGGCAATAATGTTGGCGGATTTGCTAATTTTCGTAATCGAAAGATGTTAAGCACATCTTATCAAGCCCGTTTAAATTTTAATAAAAGTGTAAAGAGGCATTACTTCAATGCCACTGCAGTTTTTGAGGCCAATACATTTGAGCAGGTTGACAAAAGATTTGGAGCGCAGGGTTTTGAGGAGGAGTCTCGCGGAAAATATGATTTATCTTCAGCAACCACAGCGTATTTCCCTTCCAATATATATTCAGACAATAGTATGCTGTCATATTTAGGACGGTTTGGATATAGCTATAATGGCAGATATTTGCTGACAGCCTCATTCAGAGCTGATGGATCTTCAAAATTTGGTAAAAATAATAAATGGGGATATTTTCCATCTGCAGCATTAGGTTGGTTAGCATCTGAAGAAGAGTTTATTAAAAACCTTAATACATTTGATTTATTAAAGTTTCGACTGTCGTATGGTGTTACCGGAAATAATCAAATCCCAACCTATCAGTCTCTTGCACGACTTACAACCGAAAAATACATATTTAATGATGGTTTATATGTGGGTATGGTACCAGGTAGTATTGCCAATCCTGATTTAAAATGGGAAACAACTCAGCAATACAATGTTGGTTTAGATCTTGGCTTCTTCAAGAATCGTTTGCTGGTAACAGCTGAGGCCTATTATAAAGAAACTAACGATTTATTACTTGAGGTGCAGTTGCCTACGACTTCTGGTTTTACAAATGCACTACAAAATATAGGAGCAATTAGTAATAAAGGTTTTGAATTAGCTATTAATACAGTAAATATTGATAAAGGTCATTTTAAATGGTCCAGTGCATTGACCTTTTCAATGAACAGAAGTGAAGTTCTGGACTTGGGAGAAAAAAAGGAAATGTTTTTTACACGTAATTTCTATCATAAGGTTAGAGATGAGGTAATTGTGCGTGTAGGTGAGCCGGTTGGACGATTTTATGGATACGTTGAGGACGAAGTACTCAATAGTGAAAATGAAATTGCTAACAGTCCTAGAATGCAGAATTTGGAAAATATTGTTGGCCAAGTCAAATTGAAAGATGTAAATGGTGATGGAGTAGTCAATGCGAATGATAAAGTATTGATTGCTAATACTACTCCAGATTTTATTGGTGGATTGAATAATGAATTTAACTACAAGAACTTTGACTTAAGTTTTTTTCTGCGTTGGAGTTATGGCAATGATGTTATCAATGGCAACGTTACATTCTTAGATCGGGTAGGTGTTGGAAACTGGAATACCTTACAAGGTTATGCTGACAATGCTTTCTCTCCTTTAAATCCCAAAGGAACTGTTCATGGTTCTGTACCAGATACCTACTCAACACTAATGCGAAGTAGTTATGTTGAAGACGGATCATTCTTAAAGTGCGATTTCATAAGCTTAGGTTATTCTTTGCCAGATCATTTATTATCAAATATTAATGTGAAGAAATTAAGAGTTTATGCAAGGGTTGATAATCCTTTTATGATTACCCGCTACAGTTGGTTTGATCCCGAAGTAAGCACAGGGTGGGGCACTGTGGCTAAAGTTGGCCCAGGTGTAGACCTAGGTACTTATCCACGAGCAGTAACTTACACATTGGGAGCATCAATTAGTTTTTAATCTCTAACATTTTATGAATATGCAAACGTTAAATTATATTTTCATACTTCTAGTGATCTCCATATTGTTTGGGGGCTGTCAGGACTTTCTTGAGGAAGTGCCAAGATCAGAGGCGTCACCGGAGAATTTTTACAAAACGCCTGAACATGCTGAAGCTGCTGTGGTGGGGGCGTATAATGCCTTACAACGTAACGGGGTTTACGGACATAAACAACAATATTTAACAACTGATATTATTCGATGTGCCACCTGGAATACGCAGGGAGGAATTGGCACCTATTCTTTCTCAGCCGAGAATACACAAGTAGTCTCTCCTATTTGGACTGAGCACTTCAAAGGAATAAATGAAGCCAATGCAGCTATTACTAACGTACCTAACGTGGAAATGGATGAAGACAGGAGAAATACTTTGGTCGCCGAAGCTCGTTTCCTAAAAGCTCTTTTGTATTTCAATTTGGTGCGTTATTACGGAGATGTACCATATATGGAAAAGGAAACCAGCTCTTTAGATAATCTTGAAGTGCCTAGAGAACCTGTTGACTATGTCTATGATAAAATTATTGCAGACTTGGAATTTGGAATAGAACATCTGGACATGAAAGAAGAGTCAGTTCCAGGAAGAGCAACGATAGGTTCAGCTAAATCACTACTGGCAATGGTTTACCTTACCCGAGGTAGTATGACAAAGCGTGATGGCAAAGGGGATGGAATGGCAGACTTTCAGATGGCAGCAAATTTATCCGGCGAAGTTATTACAGATGGCAATTATCAGCTTTGCGATTATTTCCCTGATGCGTTTATTGTAGAAAATAAAAATAACGATGAAATCATCTTCGACGTACAGTATAAAAGTGGAGGACTAAATGAAGGTAATTACATTGGCATGATTATGGGGCTTCAGGGGCCACCAGCCAAAGGAGGTAGCTGGGGTAATGTTATATCAACCCAATATTTTCATACTATATATGAACCAAGTGATATGGTAAGGCAGGAATGGACATCATGTCATGTTCGTGTTCAGGGGAATGGAACGCTAAAGACAGATTATCCAGAAATGCACTGGGAATCATGGAAAATTGGAAAATACAGACGCTACCCGGTACGTAATCCTGACTTTGTATTTAGTGATTATGATATTCATTGGCCGGTTTTAAGGTATGCTGATGTATTGTTAATATATGCTGAAGCCTTAAATGAATTAAATAATGGGCCAAATGATGAGGTATTTATGGCATTGAATGAACTTCGAAAAAGAGTCAGAAATGTAAATGGAGACGCAACAAGAGAATACCTTCACGAAGATTATTTACCAAGAGATTTAACGTACGATGCCAACATTCTTCCGGATATATCAGCAGCCGATTATTCTGATTATGAATCGATGAAGGAATATATCATGTTAGAACGCGCTCGTGAATTAGGTGGCGAGTGTAAAAGATGGTTTGACTTGGTGCGTTGGGGTAAGCTGGTGGACAATATTAAGTTTTTAGCAACCTATACTCCGCCTGGACGCACAAGGCCTGAAGATGCTTGGGCAACCACAGCCAATAATGTATCTGATCACCATATGCTTCTGCCTATTCCTATTTCTGAAATCAATGCTAATCCTGCATTGGAACAGAATCCTGGGTATTAATTGTATTAATGATATTAATGAATAGAACCATGATAAATAATATAAAGTTTTTAGCAATGTTCTTTGTTGTTGTAGCTCTTGGGGGGTGCAATAAAGATGCAATAGTTCCCGAAATAGATTTAACTGCTGATAAGGTCAAGGTACAGGTTAATGAAACCGTTGCATTTACAGTTAGCGGGGAAGCAGAGACCTTCGTGATATATACAGGAGATAGCATGCATGAATTTGCAAAAAGCCATCTGGCAGTAACCGAAGGAAAAGATCTTGATCAAGAAGAAGTCGTGTTGACTTCAGATAGCTTGGTTAGTTTAACGCCTTGGTTGACCGTGATTGTTGATAATCACAATGCAGGTTTGGAACCGGGAATACCCCTTGTTAGTATGGACGCTATCCTTCAAAACTTGGAAACTTTAGTTGATAAAAAGTACACAAATAAAGAATCAGCTAGTTACGAGTCTTACCTTTTTATGATAGAGATGGGGAGTGGTTTGGCAAGAACTGTTGCTACCGATATGGTAAACCTGTATTATGAGGATCATAGTGTATTGCTTACACCCGAGGAAGGTTTCTCAACTGGTTTTACCATCGATAGGTATGAGAAATCTTTTGAATATGCTTATAATGAGGTCGGTACTTATATTGTTACTCTTATTGCAACCAATGTTGGAGATAAGAAATACTCAGGCTCCGGCTATCAGGGTGACAGAACATCATCAGGAGATGAGTATGATTTAAATCGAACTATTAAAGAGTTAACCATTACTGTGCAATAGTCTGGTAAACTTGTTTTTAGAGTTTATTAAGTGATTGCTCCCTGCTTGTAAAAACATGTAGGCAGGGAGCTTTCTACCTTTTAAGAATTAAGTATGAAATATATAATTGTTTGTATAGCACTATTTTTTGTGAGTTTGGGATCCTTCTCGCAAGAGATAGAATCGATAGAGCTGGAGGTTGAAGATAATGAGTATTGGTGGGGTGGTTTGAGTTCTATTGGTCACCAAACACCATATGACAAGAATTCCAAGTTCTCAGTGAATTTATATGGTGATAACAGGGGCAATCAGGCTCAACCTCTGTTATTATCCAGTAAAGGCCGGTATGTATGGAGCGACAGTCCTATTGAATATAGCCTATCAAATGGAGTACTCTCTGTTTCGTCTAAATACGGAAAGATTGATTCAGGCAAGGCCGGCGATAACCTTAATTCAGCGTACAAATATGTATCTGATAAGTACTTTCCATCAAATGGCCAGATACCGGATGAATTATTGTTTACTCATCCACAATACAATACCTGGATCGAACTGATGTATGACCAAAATGAAGAGGACATACTTCAATATGCTCAAAGTATTATCGATAAAGGTTATCCTCCCGGAGTACTGATGATTGATGATAATTGGCAGGAAGATTATGGTACATGGAAGTTTTCGGCCAAAAGGTTCTCTGACCCAAAAGGAATGATAGAAAAGCTTCATAACATGGGTTTTAAAGTTATGATGTGGGTATGTCCCTTTGTTAGTGCTGATTCAGAAGTGTTTCGTAAATTGGCGGCTGATGGATTGTTATTGCTCGATGCAGAACGAACCCAGGAAATACTGTGGGCCAATACCAGAAATAAGGCTGCCGTAGTTCGTTGGTGGAATGGTGCAAGTGCCTGTTTGGATTTGAGTAACCCAAAGGCAAAGGATTGGCTTAAGGCTGAGTTAGATTACCTGGTGAATGAATATGGGGTGGATGGTTTTAAGTTTGATGCCGGTGATGCTCAATTCTACAAAGACGGATTGGTATCTTTTAATGAGTCTTTACCCAATGACCATACGCGTTATTTTGCAGAAATGGGATTACATTATTCATTGAACGAATATCGTGCATCGTGGAAAATGGCTGGTTTACCTTTAGCTCAGCGTTTAAGAGATAAGGGCCATGAATGGGAGGATCTTCAGAAATTAATTCCTGACCAAATGTCGCAAAGTGTGATGGGCTATGCCTACACTTGTCCCGATATGATTGGAGGAGGAGAGTATCAGTCTTTTTTGAATTCTGCTGTAATTGATGAAGAACTAATTGTTCGTTCGGCACAGGTTCATGCTCTTATGCCCATGATGCAATTTTCTGTTGCGCCTTGGCGTGTTTTATCCAGTGATAATGAACAGATCTGTCTTAAGATGGCTAATCTTCATAAGCAGTTTGGAGACCATATTCTGCAATTAGCTAAAAAAGCTTCCGAAACGGGAGAACCTATTGTTAAACCCATGGAACTGGCATTTCCAGGTAATGGATATGAAACTGTTAAAGATCAGTTTGTGCTAGGTAATACTATCATAGTAGCACCTGTGGTTGAGAAAGCAGCGAGATCCAGAGAAGTAGTTTTGCCTAAAGGAAAATGGATAGATGAAGAAGGGAAAAAGTTCAAGGGAGGTAAAACCATTCAAATCGAAGTGCCCCTTGAACGCTTACCATATTTTAAAATGATAAAATAAATATTGTCAGATACCTGAATAATATGAACTTAAATTATAAAAGTATATTAGTTTTATCAATATTACTTTGTTTTGTGTTGGGAGTAAGTTGTGTACAAACAAATTCAAAATCACAGGAAACCAAGCAACCATTGGTGAAATTAGCTCAAACACCTCCAATGGGGTGGAATAGTTTTGACAGTTATGGGGTTTATTTACACGAGGAAGCTGCTATGGCTAATCTTGAAGTTTTTGCCAGAAAGTTAAAGCCACATGGATATGAATATTTCGTTATTGATGCGGGGTGGTTTGGTGAGTTCAAACTACAGGAAGGAACTTTATACCCTGCAGAGAAGCATGCTGAAATATTAAATTTCAATGAGTTTGGTTTATTGCAGCCGTCAAAAACCTATTTTCCTAACGGATTACAGCCAATAATTGATCGATGCCATGAGTTAGGCCTTAAATTTGGCATTCACCTGATGAGAGGAATCCCCAGAGCAGCCGTAGAAGCTAATACTAAGGTAAAGGGCACTAAATATTTTGCCCAGGACATTGCGGATACTACTAGCATTTGTGAGTGGAATCATCAAAATTATGGTGTTGATATGTCAAAGCCCGGTGCGCAAGATTTCTACAATAGCTTGATAAATCAAATGGCAGATTGGGGCGTTGATTTTCTTAAGTATGATGACCTTGTACCTTTTCCAGAAGAGATAAAGGGAATTGCAAAAGCAATAGAGCAATGTGGAAAACCTATCGTTTATAGCTTGAGTCCTGGAAACCATGTTGACCCCAATCATCTTGTGGCGTTCAAAACGGCTCACATGTTGCGTGTTACACCTGATATTTGGGATGAACAGGTTGGAATAGATCAGTGTTTTTTAGCTTGGCGCAAATGGCAAGGAAAAGAAGAACCCGGATTCTGGATTGATATGGATATGATACCATTTGGGCAATTGCAATTGATGTCACCAAAACCAGAAGGAGTCAATGGAGATGAAACAAAAATAGAAGTTGCAAATAAAATAAAGTTAGGTGAATTAAGTAATATTGAACTATTAGCAGGAAAGGGATGGACTCGTCAAAGCGAATTTACCATAGATCAGATGTATACATTTATTACCCTAAGAGCCTTATCTGCATCGCCATTAATGATGGGAGGTGATTTGCCTACTTTGGATGACTTTTCATTGAAGCTCATTACTAATAAAGATATTTTAGAGTGTAATCAGAATGGTGTGATGGGCACCTTGGTTTATGATCATGACAGTGTTGAAATCTGGAAAACACGAAAGAGAGAGGGTGATAGTGGCTGGATTGGGATTTTTAATCGATCAACATCTTTAAAATCGCTTTCGCTATCATTGGATGAGTTGCAATTAGATATTACAAAGCAATACTTTATTTATGACATCTGGGGGGGCAAAGAGGTAAATTCATTTGATTATGATATTAATCCCAATGGAGTAGTTTTCTTAAAATATTCAACCAAAGAAAATGATTGATAAAAAGATACATTTATAACACATTTCTGTGCAACTTAATCCATATCTAAACAATTGGTTAGATATGGATTTTGTATTGTTATTCAATAGTTGAAATATCAGGCAAATCCAAGAAATAAAATATCATCATATGAATAATTCAATTATTTTCTTACTGTTTTTAAATTTTTTGGGATGCAATGTGGCACCTAAGCAAGAAGCAGCAAGACCCAACATCCTTTTTTGTATAATGGATGATGCTTCACCTCACATGAGTGCCTATGGGTGTAATTGGAGTAACACTCCTGCCTTTGACCGATTAGCTGAACATGGTATTCTTTTTACCAATGCGTATACACCTAACGCCAAATGTGCTCCATCCAGAGCTAATGTGCTTACCGGACGTAACTCATGGCAACTGGAAGAAGCTGCCAATCATGTGATTAATTTTCCGGCCAAGTTTAAGACTTTTCCCGAGGTTCTTCGTGAGAATGGTTATTTAACTGGTAAAACAGGTAAGGGTTGGGGGCCGGGTAACCCGGGTAAGTTGGATGGTAAAACAAGGTTATTAATTGGAGAATCGTATAACAGAATAAAAACCCAAGCATGGGCCAACAAGATGAGTAATGAAGATTACGCCTCAAATTTTGATGTGTTTTTAGATGATGTTCGGGAGGGCGAACCATGGTTTTTCTGGTTTGGAGCGCGAGAACCACATCGGGAATATGAGTATGGTTCTGGTAATCGTGTAGCAGGAAAAAATATTGCAGACATAGATTCTGTTCCAGCATTTTGGCCCGATAATGAAGTGGTCAGAAATGATATGCTCGATTATGCCCTTGAGATTGAATATGTCGATTCGCATTTGGATCGCATGATTAACAGTCTCGAAAAAAGAGGTTTGTTGGACAACACTATTATTGTTGTGACTTCCGATCATGGTATGCCTTTCCCACGTTGTAAGGCCCAAGAGTATGAGTATTCTAACCATGTGCCTTTGGCTATTATGTGGCCGAAAGGGATTAAGAATCCGGGAAGGATTGTAAATGATATGGTCAGTTTTATCGATTTTGCACCTACTTTTTTGGAGTTGGCAGGTGTTAAAAATAAAGAATCCGGTATGCGCAGCTCACCGGGAATAAGTTTATCCGATGTTTTCTATACCGAAAAAGAAGGACAGGTAAATCCAGATAGAGATGTTATTGTGATTGGTAAGGAACGTCATGATTACAGTCGTCCTAAAAACCAGGGATACCCAATCCGAGGCATTGTATCAAAGGATTATTTATACCTCTATAATTATGATATTTCGCTCTGGCCTGCCGGAAACCCAGAAATAGGATACCTTGATATTGATGGTTCACCCACCAAAAGTGAAATATTGCGGTTGTTCCGTTCGGGAGAGGAAGATAATTACTGGGAGTGGTCGATGGGTAAACGACAGGAAAATGAAGAGTTATATCAAATCACCAAGGATAAAGAATGCATGTTTAACCTAGCATCAGATTCAGCTTTTATCGCCATTATGGACAGTTTAAAAGCCAGAATGGAAAAGATTCTGAGGGAGCAAGAAGACCCACGTATGTTTGGTAAAGGTGATGTTTTTAATACCTATGGATACTCCAACGATCAGGGCTGGAATTACTACGAGCGTTTTATGGAGGGAGAGTTCACCATCGAAAATACAGGCTGGGTAAACCCGGGAGATTGTGAGCTAAAGCCTTTGTAATACTAGCAATCAATTCTTTTAATCAGGGCTTCTGCATTTTAAGAGGAGACTTTGTTGCATTACTATTGCTTAAATAAACTCATCATTGAAAAAAATTAGATAAAACAGGATTCTTATGAGAGTATTCAGTTCTTTGGTTTTAGGATTGTTTTTTATATATCAATCTGCAAATAGTCAAATTATACAGCCATCTAACAGGCCAAATAAAACTCAGAAATTATTAATTGAACGTGGCTACGGAATGTTTATTCATTTTGGCGTTAATACGTTTGCTAATAAAGAATGGTCTGATGGTACTTTACCTGCTACCATTTACAACCCGGTAAATTTGGATTGCGACCAATGGGTTCGAGTAGCGCGTGATGCAGGTTTCCGTTATGTGTTGTTGGTGACAAAGCATCATGATGGCTTTTGTTTGTGGGACAGTAAATATACCGAATATGATGTGGCATCATCCCCGGTTAAAACAGATGTGGTGGCAGAAGTGGCCAAAGCCTGTCAAAAGTATGATCTTGAACTTGGGATTTATTACTCACTTTGGGACCGAAATCATCCTGCTTACACAGATAAGAATCCAAATGTTTATGTTGATTATATGATTAATCAATTAACTGAATTACTGATGAATTATGGAGCTATTTGCGAATTGTGGTTTGATGGTGGATGGGATCGTGAAGTTGCTGACTGGGATTTGGATCGGGTTTACAAGTTTGTTAAGGGTATACAGCCCCACTGTGCGGTTGGAGTAAATCACACCATTGAACTGGAGCCATGTTCACGAGAATTTGCACTGCCCGATTCAATGATAGTCGATAACAAATACACCTTTCAATATTTTCCTGGAGATTTTCGTTTATGGGATCCCAAAATAGCACACAAGCTGGATGAAAAGCAGTACATCCATAAAGGCGAATCTTATTATTTACCGTTTGAAAACACAATTTGTTTAAGTAAAAGATGGAATTGGTTTCAAAAGGATGACTTCAGACCTGTTAGGGAACTGGATGAACTAGAAGAATTGTTTTATTGGTGTACCGATAATGGTAACACCCTTGTTATGAATGTTCCGCCTGATAATACAGGACGTATAAGAGAGCATGAGGTCAATGCAATTATTGCTTTAGGACTGCGGCTAAATATAGAAAAAGGAAAACCATTACCTCGTAATGGTAAATTTATTTCTCTTAAAGCAACAGTATCTGCATCATCTATTATAAATGATGATGAGGTCATGTTTGGAGCTCAATTAGCTGTTGATGGAGGTATGCAAACGAGATGGGCTGCTTCTGATACATTATCGATATTGGAAATTAATCTTGATCCGAAGAAGCCGTTTAATAAAATTTCAATATTTGAATTTCAGGATAGTAAAGACGGAGGGGATGGCTTCTCGAATTATCGAATAAACAGGATTCAGTCTTACTCTATTGAAATTTTTAAGAATAAAGAATGGCAAACTATATACATGGATGATAAGTCAATGGGAGATTGCAAGGTGATTCGATTTCCCTATTCCTATCAAACATCAAAACTTCGGTTTCGAGTTCTGAAGGCAACTGCTCCTCCTTCCATTTATGAGATTAACGTGATTCAATCGGATACTAAAGGTTACTTTTGATTTGTCATAATTGTTTCAGATAGGGAGCGTTCATGGTGTATTTCGCATTGAATTGATTTATTGAAATTTGGATGTTCGTAAAATTAAAAGAAAGTCGCTTCTCCAACCCTTACTCCAAGCCTCAAATTGATATGGTAGATCTGTTTTAAATCTGCCAATATATTTTGTTCTCACACTACGTGGATTGCACAATTAAGCTTCAATATTGGGAGTGTAATTTTGTTTAAAGTCTATTTTAATAGGATTGCTACAAGGAGTTTAGGCAATAATAGTTTTGTTATTCATGGAGGCAGAACATAAAATGTATGATTTACCCTCTTTGTTTTCATTAAGTATTAAAGACTGATTTAATTTCATATCTTACCAAGGCAGTTTCTCGAATATTTGTCTTAAATACCACATATGAACAGAACCAGGAAAAACCAATCGGAAAATCGACTATTGCACTTTACTTCTTTGTGTTGTAGTCTCCTATTAATCAGCGTTAAAATCTTCAATAATTAGCGACCAATCAAGCATTGCACGCACGTGCAATACGATCTTAAAACTAAAAAATAAATTCTAATATTACGCACTTAAAACAATAGATCTGCGCATTTTTTAATAAATCTGAGTCAGTTTCTGGATATGACATTCTATTACAGTCTCAGTTGAACGTTCGTTTCGTTGAATCACCTTAATCGCTCGTAATATTAACATTGGTTCCTACGACATATTGTATTATGGAAATTGTTAATCTACCGTATCAATAAGCAATCAACATGTTATTGATTGAACCAGCAATGTAGTCAACGAATTTAAATTTAATGGATATGTATAAATATTCTAATT
Source organism: Carboxylicivirga sp. M1479 (assembly GCF_007097485.1). Classification (GTDB taxonomy): domain Bacteria; phylum Bacteroidota; class Bacteroidia; order Bacteroidales; family Marinilabiliaceae; genus Carboxylicivirga. The sequence continues at coordinate 53,393 of NZ_VKDE01000017.1, forward strand.
AGCTATGATTCAAAGTGTAATTACCAAACAATGACCGCTTAGTAAACTATTGATGGCATTCAACAAGCGCGCAATAGTGAGAATGATTTCCATTTTTGCGCGCTGTAAACTATTATTTTACGCATTTTTAATACAAATCCTTAATCTTCTCCATATTTTTTTGAATCAAAGCTTCTGTTGTTCTGGCATAACGCTGAGTCATTTTTGTGCTGGAATGGCCTAAGGTTTTTGATACAACTTCCAAAGGCATATTATTTTCCAAAGCAACTGTTGTAGCAAAAGTATGCCTGGCCGTATGGGTTGATATGGGTTTATCAATACCGCATATTATTCCAATTTCTTTCAAATAGGCGTTCATTTTTTGATTGCTGAGAACGGGGAGAACTGCACCTTTTTCAATAAGTTCTGGTTCGTATTCATACTTGGCCATTAGCTTTTTAGCAGCCTTTATAACAAAGATGGTACTCATCTGGTCGGTTTTGGTGCGTTTTTTATGAATCCAGGTAATTCCGTTTCCATCCGTTGTAATATGTTCACGTTTTAGTGACTTGGCATCGGAGAAAGCCAATCCGGTAAAACAACAAAAGACAAAAACATCACGAACCTGCCGTAAGCGTTCTATGCTTATTTCTTTATTAATTAGGGTATTCAACTCATCTTTAGTGAGATATACTGCATCAACAGGTTTTAGTTTGAATTTAATGGTCGCAAAAGGGTCTTTCTTTATCAAACCATTGGCCAGTGTAATGCGTACTATCTTTTTAAAGTTCTTCAGGTATTTGATAGCGGTATTATGGGCACATTTACGTTCTGTTTTTAAGTAAAGCTCATAATTACGAACAAACTGGTGATTTAAGTCTTCCAAAGCCATGTCTTCTCGTTGATACTGCCAACGAATAAAGTCTTTTGTGTGCATGTAAGAAGTCTCGTAACGCTGAATAGTGTCTGGTGCGAAATCAATACCAATTAGTTTCCTGGCATTGTCATTATGTTCTTGGAAAACTTTCAGTATAGTTAGCCTCGTTTCTTTTTTACCAACTAATTTTTCCTGAATAATTCGAGCAGTGACGGTTTGATTATCCAAGATCATAAAATCAATATAGGATAATATTTTTCGTTGATATTGATCGATGAATTCATTGAGTTCTAAAATTTCCGGGCTTCGGCCTTTAGCTCTGTCCTTTTTGTCATTCCAATTATTAGGATTGACATGTTTTTTTAGTGAGAACTCTGTTCTTTCCTTATTAATAGTGATTCTAACAAAGATTGTTGCATCTCCACTTTTGGTAAGTTTTGTTCTTTTAATGAAGAACAGGATTTTGACATTTTCAAGTCCACTCATAATGATAAATTTTAGTGTTAAAATTATTTCTATGAGTCCATTTTCGAACGATTCAAAACCGAGTAATAGAGCGCAATGTAGCGTGATTAACAACTGCTAATCGAGGATTTTTTCAGAGGAAATTAAGTCCTCGATAAGTCCGCTCAAAAACTGCGTTTTTTTGCATCTTTTTGCAAAATATTGCGCATTAAAAAACCCTGTAAGTGTTGACTTACAGGGTTTTTCTTAAAATTGCTTTCGCTATCAGCGGAGAGAGAGGGATTCGAACCCTCGGTACCTGAAATGTACCATTTTAGAGATTAAATATTTGGGTTTTTATCAAACTTAGAGAACCTGTCATAATATGTTATTTATTTGATATTAGTGAGTTGATAATCAGGCTGTGAAAGCTATTTTAACGTCACGGAGGATATTAGCTTGATTTCATAATGGAATTTGCCATAGTCGTTTCATAAGTGTCCGTATTTAATTTGTTTCGAAGCGTATTCATATCTTCGCCAATCTTATTTTCAAGTACCTTAGCATAAATTTGGGTAGTAGATATTTTATTGTGACCAAGAACCTTGCTTACCGTTTCTATTGGAACACCATTACTTAATGTAACAGTTGTTGCAAAGGTGTGTCTCGCCATATGAAAGGTGAGGTTTTTATTAATTTCACAAATGTCAGCAAGTTCTTTCAAATAAGCATTAAGTTTCTGATTCGATGGAACAGGGAATAATTTATTTTTTAATTCTGAAATTGGATGGTGTTTATATTTTTGTAGTAATTCAGTCGCTAGTGGTAATAATGGAATTTGAAGTAAAGAGTCCGTTTTTTTACGCGAACTATGAATCCATTGGTTACCATCTATTCCAATAATTATGTTGTTAGTTGTTAAAGCTTTGATGTCACTGTAAGCTAGGCCAGTATAACAAGAGAAAAGAAAAAGATCCTTAACTATTTGTAAGCGCTCAAAAGAAAAATTTTTAGTTTCAATTTTAAAAAGTTCATCTTTAGATAAAAAGGTACGTTTACTCTTTTTATAGCATATTTTATAAAATTTAAACGGATCATTTTCAATCCATTCAAGCTTAATAGCAAGATTTATTAGCGTTCTTAAGCGGGCCAAGTGCTTCATTATACTGTTATGAGCCAATTTTCTAATGGCTTGTTCTGGAGGTTGATATTTCCTCAAGAATGCTTCAAAATCAGTTATAAACCGATAATCTATTTTCTTTAAATAAATATCATTTGATTTGTTAAGTTCAAATAAGAATGCAACTAAATATTTTTTAGTCGTTTTGTAATGTTTTAAAGTACCGATTTCCAATGTGTTTTTTTGCGTATCGTAATGATATGCAATAAGGGAAAGAAGAGAATGTTGTTTATCGTCAGTTCCCATGAACTTTCGTTGTATCATTGCAGGTAGTATAAAGTCTTCTTCTAGTCTAATCTCTTGATAAATACACATTAGTTTAGTCTTTATCTGTTCAAGCATGAAATTATTTGTCTTTGCTTTAATGGAAGAGCCTTTGAAGTGCCCTTTTTTAGGATCCCACTCTGATTTTAAGGTTTTTAAGTTACTTGTAAAATCAGATCGTAGACCATTAGCAGTAATCCGAATGTAGATTGTTCCCGATGTTTTACTTTTTCTTTTTGAACGATAAAAGAAAAGAATTGCAAATGTTTGTTGGTTGATCATGATAAGTAATTTTTAAAATTAATACCAGGTCTCTACGAAGAAAGACCACTAATCTTGACCAAAAGACACTTAATAGTACCAGATAATAATATTTGCTCAATCACCCTCAAGCCTTTTTAGAATAACGGTTTGAAGTCTATCCGGTGTAACACAAGTTAAATAAAAATAGGTTACACCGAATTTTACACCAGAGAATTGGTTTTATATGTAGCCATTTGTTAATCGTTAAAAACAAAAAGGCCTGTAAATCAAGTGATTCACAAGCCTTTGTTATTGTTTGTTACGTTAAAACGTGATCCCGGCAGGACTCGAACCTGCAACCTCTGCGGCCGTAACGCAGTGCTCTATCCAATTAAGCTACGGAACCATTTAGGTTGATTTGTGAACCATTGTTCTCAAATGCGGTGCAAAGAAAAGCTATTTACTTGTAATTACCAAACCCAAATGAGCCAATTAATACAATAAATTAGGTGGTTTGAGCTATATGAACGTGTAAGTTTTTGGTTATTAATTGATAGATAATAAAAAAAGGATTACAACTTTTTTGTTTGTAGTAAACATCAAGTGTAATCCTTCTATTTTGTTAGTGTAAACTCGATTTAAGTAAGTCTACTTTTAATCATCTTACCAAATACTGGCCCTGTTTTCGGGTGCTATAAATAATGCTGCGTTGGCATCAAGATTAAAAGCATCGTAAAACTGTTGTAAATTGGGTAGTGGACCATTTACACGATTAACACCCAAGGAGTGCACATCAACTTTAGTTAAGCGTAAAATCTCTTTATCACGGATGTTTTGTGCCCAAACACGCGAATAGCCTAAAAAGAAGCGTTGTTCATCGGTAAAACCATCAATGTCGGCTACCTCGCCTTTATCTTTAATAGAATTCTGGTAAGCTTGGTACGAGATGGCTAAACCTCCAAGATCGGCAATGTTTTCGCCTAATGATAATTCTCCATCGGCATAGGTACCTTCAAGTACTTCGATTTCATTAAACTGATCTACTAGCAATTTTGTACGTGCATTAAATAGCTCAGAGTCCTCATCAGTCCACCATGTTTGAAGATTACCATCTTTTCCGTATAATCGACCTTTATCGTCAAATCCATGGGTCATTTCGTGACCAATTACTACTCCAATAGCGCCATAATTAACTGCATCATCACCATCTAAGTAAAAGAATGGAGGTTGTAAAATAGCAGCAGGAAATACAATTTCGTTACCCACAGGACTGTAGTATGCATTTACTGTTTGCGGAGACATATGCCACTCTTCTTTATCAACTGCTTGCCCAATTTTTGACATGTCGTGTGCGAAGTCAAATTGATTACTAACTAATACATTTTTAAGGTAAGAGTCAGCATAAATATTTAACTCAGAATAATCACGCCATTTACTAGGATATCCGATTTTAACACGTATGGCAGCTAACTTTTCATGAGCAGCTTTTTTTGTTTCATCACTCATCCATTCTAATTGATCAATACGCTGACCAAAAGCAATGCGCAAGTTTTCAACCAAAGCATCCATGCGTTGTTTTGCAACAGGAGGGAAGTATTTTGCAACAAAAAGTTGGCCAACGGCTTCACCTAAAGCACTATTTGTAGAGCCTAGCACTGTTTTCCAACGAGGTTCCATCGCTTTTTTACCCGACAGTGCTTCTCCATAAAAAGCAAAATTAGCTTTCACAAAATCATCACTTAAGTACGATGCTGTTTTACGGATAATTACCGATGATAAAAAGGTTTTCCAAGTATCAATACTTTCTGTTTGGTAAAGCTCGGCAACGGCTTTAATAAATTTAGGCTGGCTCACATTGATATCACCAGGTTGAGATACGTTAATTCCATTTAAATAATCATTCCATGGAAATTCAGGTGCCATTTTATTCAAACCATCAACACTTACTTTATTATAAGTAGCATGAGGATCACGATTTTCAAGACGTGTGTTTGATACTTCTGCTAATTGTGTTTCAAATGCTAACACAGTAGTCGCCAATTGCGCAGCTTCATCCTCCGGATAAGAGCATAAGGCAAAAAGCTTGGTTAAATATTCGGTATAAGCCAAACGAAGCTTTACAGATGTTTCGTCATCTTCCAAATAGTAATCACGATCAGGCATACCCAAACCACTCTGATAAATGCCTGCAATGGTCATTTCGCTATTCTTTTGATCAGCTGAAGAATAGAAATAAAATAATGGTGTTAACTGTTGCGATTGCAGTTCAGCAATCATGTTTACCACATCGTCTTTTGTTGAAATTGAGCTAACCTTTTTGAGCATAGCTTTAATGGGTGTATAACCCGCGTTATTAATGGATAAAGTATCCATTCCAGCTAAATAGAAGTCGCCAATTTTCTGAGACAAACTTCCTGCTTCCCCTTTGTTATTAGCAGCATTCTCAACAATTGTTTTAACCTTTTCTTTGCTTTCTTCGGCTAACTGATCAAAGCTACCGTACCTACTTTTCTCATCAGGAAGAGGATTTTTCTTCATCCATCCGCCATTGGCATATTGATAAAAGTCTTCTCCTGGATCAACACTTAGATCCATGTCGTTTGATGAGAAAACAGGCTTAATTAATTCATTTTGTGTTTGATTGGATTGACAGGCAGCTAGGGTTAACCCTGCTGCACAAACCAACATCAGATACTTGTTTTGCATAGATGTTTGTTTAATTTTTTTTGATGGTTGAAGTTCTAATTCTAAATGCCAAATAAAGTTAAAAGGCATTGCTTTACCAAAGATATTGGTATGATAGATGTTAGATGTTGGCGGAATTGATATTTGTCATGTCGCTGTCTAAAAACATTCTTTTCCAATATTTTACAATTTAACAAAGCTATTTAAATGAGAATTTAATGCTCTTTCCAGAATAAAAGATAAACAAATCTTAATTACGCTTGTTTGTAAAATGGATTTTGTAATGTAGAGATTGCAATTTGCCAAAAACATTTTGCTTCTAAAGATTGTTAAAAGAGCAGTATTTAGATTCGATATAAATAATAAAAAGGTCAATTTACCTTTGTTTAAAGAGAAAAAATAAATTTAAGCATATGTCAACATTTGAAATTTTAATGCCAAAAATGGGCGAAAGTGTCGAGGAAGCTACCATAACAAAATGGTTTATTTCTGAAGGTGATACCGTTCAAGAGGATGATGTTTTATTAGAGATTGCAACAGATAAAGTTGACTCAGAAATACCATCGCCGGTTGCAGGCACAATTAAAGAAATTAAATACCAGGTAGATGATGTGGTAGCAGTGGGTTTACCCGTTGCCGTTATTCTTTTAGAAGGAGCCGAAGATACCGAAGAAGCAAGCACATCGGCACCTGAAGAAAAGGGGGCTGCTGCAAAAGCAGAGTTACCGGTTGTTGAATCTGTGGCCGGATCAGATTCAATAAATAAAAATTCCGATCGCTTTTATTCTCCCTTAGTTCGAAGTATTGCCAAACAAGAGGGTATTTCTATTAGCGAATTAGAACAAGTTGCAGGATCAGGTAAAGATGGACGTGTTACCAAAAACGATATACAACAATATTTAGAAAATAGAGGAGAAGCAGTTGTTGAAAAGCCAGTTGAAAAAGTGGCTGTTAAAAGCACTCCGGTGGCTCCTGCACCTAAAGAACATAAAGTAAATGTATCAGTATCGGCTAACGACGAAATTGTTGAGATGGGACGTATGCGTAAGCTAATTGCTGATCATATGGTTATGTCTAAGCAGGTATCGCCGCATGTTACAAGTGTTGTAGAAGCTGATGTGACTAACATAGTATTATGGCGTAATAAGGTTAAAGATGCTTATCAAAATAAATATGGGCAAAAAATAACCTACATGCCTGTATTTACCGAAGCCATTGCAAAAGCTCTTCGTGATTTTCCAGGTGTGAATGCTTCGGTAGATGGTGATCGTATAATTCTACGTAAAGATGTGAATGTTGGTATGGCTGTAGCTTTGCCATCGGGTGATTTAATTGTACCCGTTATTAAACATGCCGACCAGAAGAACCTTGTTGGTTTAACAGGTGATATTAACCGTTTGGCTAATCTGGCGCGCGAGAATAAATTATCTCCAGATGATATTCAGGGAGGAACCTTTACGGTAACCAACTTCGGATCGTTCAAAAATATTATTGGAACGCCAATCATCAACCAACCACAAGTGGCCATTTTAGCAACTGGTTCAATAGAGAAAAAGCCAGCTGTTATTGAAACGCCTACTGGGGATGTAATTGGAATTCGTCATAAAATGTTCCTATCCTTATCATACGATCATCGTGTAGTAGATGGAGCTCTAGGAGGTGGTTTCCTACGTCGTATTGCCGACTATTTGGAGGATTTTGATATTAACAGAGATATATAAAACTATACAGATAAAGGAGCATGCGTGTTGTGCTCCTTGTTATTGACTTTTTAATTAATTCAATATGAGTGATATTCCAAAGATACATTCCATTAAAAAAACAGATAAAGAAACCCTATTAAAATGGTATCGTATTCTGTTTTTAGGACGAACACTTGACGAAAAAGCACCTAATTATTTAAAGCAAGCCATTGGTTGGTCTTATCATGCACCAGCGGCTGGTCATGATGGTATTCAATTGGCCATTGGTCAGGTGTTTGATCGTAGTAAAGATCATTTATTCCCTTATTATCGCGATTTAGTTACCAATGTTTCAGCTGGATTAACGGCTGAAGAGATTATTTATAACGGTATATCTAAAGATGCCGATGTAGCGGGTGGCGGTAGACACATGTCAAACCACTTTGCTAAACCAGAGTGGAACATACACAATGTGTCGTCGTGTACAGGTAACCATACTTTGCATGCTGTTGGTGTAGGACGTGCTATTAAAACCTACGAGTCTAAAGGTGTAGCATTTAGTTCGCAAGGCGAATCTTCGGTTTCTGAAGGTTATGTTTACGAAGCCGTTAATGGAGCTTCTAAAGAGCAGCTACCTGTAGTATTTGTTTTTCAGGATAATGGATATGGTATTTCTGTTCCTAAAAAAGATCAGACAGCTAACCGTAAAGTGGCAAAGAACTTTGAGGGATTTAAGAATTTACGCGTCATGTACTGTAATGGTAAGGATGTGTTTGATTCGATGAATACCATGATGGAAGCTTCGAAATGGGCCGAAGAGAACCAAAAGCCTGTTATTGTGCAGGCCAACTGTGTGCGTATTCATTCACATAGTAATTCCGATCGCCATGATTTATATCGCGATGATAACGAGTTAGGCTATGTTAAGGAGTACGATCCTTTGGCAAAGTTTCAGCGTTTATTAATCAGGTATAATCGTGCTACAGAGGAAGAATTAAAAGCCATAGAAGAAGATGTGGCAGCAGAGGTAAAGATTGCACACCGTAAGGGTATGGCTGCACCACATCCAACACCAGAGTCTATACATGACTTTGTTTTACCTGAACCATACACATCAACAAAATATCCCGATGGAACCCATCAGTTCGATGGAGAACCACAAAAGTTGATTCAGGGACTAAATGAAACGTTAAAGGCAGAGTTTCGCCATAACCCGGATACATACATTTGGGGTCAAGATATTGCCAATAAAGACAAGGGTGGTATTTTTAATGTGTCGAAAGGCATGCAGCAGGAGTTTGGTAAGAAGCGTGTGTTTAACGCACCTATTGCTGAGGACTTTATTATGGGTACCGCCAATGGTATGGTACGCTATAATAAAGACATCCGCGTGGTGGTCGAAGGCGCTGAGTTTGCCGATTATTTTTGGCCTGCCATGGAGCAATTTGTTGAAACAACGCATGAATACTGGCGTACAAAAGGGCAATTCTCTCCAAATATTACCGTACGCTTAGCTTCTGGTGGATATATTGGAGGTGGCTTGTATCATTCTCAAAATATTGAAGGAGCCCTGTCTACATTCCCTGGTGTTCGTATTGTGTACCCGTCTTATGCCGATGATGCTGCTGGTTTACTACGTACTTGTATGCGATCAGAAGGTATGACTGTGTTTATGGAGCCAAAGGCATTGTACAATGCACCAAAGGCGGCAACGCCAATACCTGACGATTTTGAAGTGCCATTTGGAAAAGCACGTGTTCGTCGCCCAGGTAAAGATTTAACAATCTTCACTTATGGAAATACAACGCATATGTGTGTTGAAGTGGCCAATGAGTTAGCCAAAGAAGGTGTAGGCGATATTGAGGTAATTGATTTACGCTCCCTAATTCCTTTGGATACAGAAGCTGTTATTGAATCAGTAAAGAAAACATCTAAAGCGCTGGTTGTTCATGAAGATAAGGTGTTTGGTGGTTTTGGTGGTGAGATTGCCGCCCAGATTACGGCAGATGCTTTTGAGTTTTTAGATGCACCAGTTAAACGTGTTGGTTCAACCTTTACACCTGTTGGCTTTAATCGTACTCTTGAGGCGGCTGTATTGCCAAATAATGATCGTATTAAAGAGGCAGCTAAAGAATTACTGGCCTATTAATTTAATTAAATTTTAAACGGATGAAATGACCATATAAATTTGATTATCCAAACTGACACACTGGAGGAGGATTAAATTTACTTGAGAGATCCATCTGACAAATGAAAATAATTTTAAACAGATGAAAAAAACAGGAATATTCTATAGTTTCAGATCTGTAAAAACGGCTCAGCAGGTTAAGAAAATAACTAAGATATTAGGCGATGCTGTTGAAGCAGTTGATGCCGATACAGTATCTGGTGAAGAGTTTATGAGTTTTACTAATTATATACTAGCCGTTCCTACTTGGTTCGATGGTGAACTACCTAATTATTGGGATGAGTTTTTACCCTCTATTGAAGATGAGAATTTTAAAGGTAAGAATTTTGCAATTTTCGGAGGAGGCGATCAAAAAGGGTATCCTGAGAATTTTGTTGATGGAATTGGCCTGATGGCTAACTTTCTGGAAGAAAAAGGAGGGAAACTTGTTGGGTTCACATCAACTGAAGGATACGAGTTTGAGGGCAGTGTTGCTCAGCGTGGCGATCAGTTTGTTGGTTTAGCATTGGATATTGAAAACCAGGCTGCTTTATCAAATGAACGTATAGAAAAGTGGACAGAAGTGCTAAAAAAAGAGTTTAAGTAAACATTTTATTGCTCAATAAAAGGGGATGGTCAGTCAATGGTCATCCCCTTTGTCTATTATACATGCGCTACCAGTACTTCCTACATTTAGTTAGATAAATCGATTATTGTTTAAAACAATATCATTATTTGATTTTTTGTACATTAGCAATTGTAACTCAAATCAACTCAACAATGAAGAAACTAGCATTGCATTGGAAAATTATTATTGGATTATTTTTAGGAATTTTTTGGGCAGTATTATCTGGCTTTTTTGGTTGGAGTGAGTTTACAACTAATTGGTTGGCACCTTGGGGGCGTATTTTCATCAATTTGCTAAAATTGATTGCAATTCCATTAGTGCTATTCTCCATAATTGGTGGAATTGTTGGCTTGGGCGATCCAAAGCAGTTAGGGCGTATGGGATTAAGAACGCTATTGTTATACTTGTTAACTACAATTGTAGCTGTATCAATTGGGCTACTCATTGTAAATATTGCCAAGCCTGGTAAGTGGATGGATGATGAGGTACGTACCGAAAATCGTATCGCGTATGAATTATGGGCACAGCAAGAAGGTCAGGAAGTGCATGATGATATGAATTTATTGGATGATCCTGCCAATGAAGCCTTAATTTCGAAAGTGGCGCAGCGTAGAGGATACGACGAGGATGAAAGTGTTCAATCACGCCTTAAATTAGCTGCTAATCAAAAGGAGAGTGGTCCTCTTACTTTTATCGAAGATATGGTGCCGGATAATGTTTTTATGGCCATGTCTGACAATGGGAGTATGCTTAAAATTATATTCTTCGCTTTGTTTTTTGGTATTGCTTTGCTTTTTGTACCTGCCAAACACTCCAAACCTGTAATCGATGTGGTCAACGGCCTTAGTGAGGTGTTCTTAAAAATGGTTGAGCTGATTATGGAAGGAGCACCATTTTTTGTATTTGCATTATTGGCAGGCTTGGTGTCTGAAATGGCGGGCGATAATCCTGCAAAGGTTTTTGAGTTATTTAAGGGTTTAACATGGTATTCATTAGCGGTTCTTTTAGGCTTGTTATTAATGGCCTTTGTTGTCTACCCAACCATAATGAAGTTTTTTGTGAAGCGACTGACATACAAAGGATTTTTAAAAGGTATAAGTCCGGCTCAAATGTTAGCTTTTTCCACCAGTTCAAGTGCCGCTACCTTACCAATTACTTTAGAGTGTGTTGAAGAAAACCTTAAAGTTGACCCAAAAGTGTCAAGTTTTGTATTACCAATCGGTGCTACTGTTAATATGGATGGAACAAGTTTGTATCAAGCAGTTGCTGTTATATTTTTGGCCCAAATGCACATGATAGATTTGAATTTTGGTCAGCAGTTGACCATCATCTTAACGGCAACCTTGGCTAGTATTGGTTCTGCCGCTATACCAAGTGCTGGATTGGTAATGCTTATGATCGTATTAAGTTCAGTTGGCCTCAACCCCGCATGGATAGGTATTATTTTACCAGTTGATCGCATATTAGACATGGTGCGAACGGTTGTGAATGTTACTGGAGATGCCTCCGTCGCAACAGTTATAGGAGAAGTTTCAAAAAAGAAGTCAGCCTAAGGTTGATTTGTCGTAATTTGAATCTGCCGCACTTTTGAATCTTTATCGTTTGTAAAAGTGTTGGTCTGCTCTGTATTATTTTCTTGTACTTTTGTGTTCTTTTTTTTACTTATGTTTTCAGTATGCTGTTTCGATTGTGAATAATTTAAAGAGTCGTTTTGATTTAACTTTACTTGTTCACCATTTGACAGAATAAGCACAGCTTGACGCTTACCAGGTTTTATACATTTATTCTTCTTTTTGCTTTCATCAACTTGAGCACTCATACTAAGAGTACTCATTATTAGTAAAATCAGAATTTTTGTAAAAACTGACATTCGAAAACTACTTTGCGTTCCTTTAAATTGCATTATCTTAAATTGCTTCATCATTCACGTTAAATGTGAATGAAGTATTAACATCCTAAAGACACTTGATTAAGTAATGTAGGTGACATTGCTTTGGTTATAGAATGTTAAAGATTAATGCTATTTGTAAAACGGATAATCGTACCTTTGATTATGAGCTGATTGCGTCTCCCTTGTTTTGCTTGTACTTTCTGTACTTTTTCAAATAAATCCATAAACCTGAAAGAAGTAGTAGGATAGTTGATAATCCAACCAATGGCACAATTAGAATATAAAAAGGGCCAAGAAGATCTTGAAATATCCTACCAGTATGAATCTCTAATGCTAAATTCCATAACGATAAGGGACTTGCTAATATAATTTCCTTAGGCATGTCAGGGAATTGACTTTTCGCCTGTAAGAATTGTACACCCGTATTATAATCAAAATACACCTCTTGAGTTGTGCTTGTATGATATCCACTCGCCATGTGTGTGCCAATTGGTCGAGCCATTCCCTGAGTAGCTCGATGCTGTTTACCAGTAAGGTAATTTAGGCATGTTGAGGAAAAAGGATTCCAAAGGTATAAGCCACTAAACGAGCCCACTAGGTAGGAATCGCTCTCTTTTTGCTCAAAAACGTTAATGCCCATTACTGAAACAGGTGGCTGATTAGGAACCTTAACAATGTCTTTAAAATCTGTTGTTAAAGCATACATTCCTTTATTGGTGGATACTAAATATACTTGATAGGTGCTATTGAAACGTATGGCCCTTAACTGATCATACCAGGCATTGTCAGAATCCAATAAGGTATATGGAATATTTTTGACTTGACTATTAGCAATTGTTATCAGTAATGGAGGCCGAAGAAACATGCCGGTAAAGGTGGTAAAGATGAGCAATACCAAAGCATAATAACCTATTTTGTTATGCCACCTAACCGAAAATTGAAAAGATTGCTTCTTACGAGTGCTTTTCTTTTTCTTCCTACTGGCTTTTTTAATTAATCCCGGAGCATAAAACCAAATTAAGCCTGTGATGGATAAGAATATGAATAACAGGCCAATGATATCCACGAGGATTTTTCCTGTAAAGCCTAATATTTCGCCGCTATGTAATACCCAAATGGTCTTAAATAAACTGCTGGTACCTTGGTATGAAGCTGGGGTAGGGAGGAATGAAAATTCAACATCGTTGGTACTTAAATTCATTCGACCTATTTCTGATCGTGTTAGAATAATCAGCTGATTATCTATCTCAATTAAATCGGTAATGCGTTGATGATTGATATTTAGTTGTATGGCTTGCCATTGATGTCCATCGTATTCGTATAAGCCAAATAATGTGCCTGCAAATAGGCGTTGCTGGTTTGTTAACAGGAGTTTGGAAATTTTTCGATTGTCTATTCCTTTTGGGAAACCTTGGTTATAGTCATGCCAAGTGTTATTGGCCTTAGAATATTGCCAACACCCTACATTACCATAAAACAGAGTGTGTGTGCTGTCTATAACTACACTTCCTTTTAAAGCAGCGCTATTCCAGTTGTTATACTGATAACTTGAAGATAGTAGTTGTCGAGGAACATCAATTGAACTGATTACCTGTCGATGGTTTAACAGGATGCCTGATATAGAAAAAATAAGAAGAAAAAAGCATAAGATGATGCCAGTCCATTTGTGATATTTTCGCCAAAATTTCATGATTGCGAAAATAGAAACTATTAAGTAATTATTTGCCTATTTATAAACAAACAGAAGCCATCATCTGGTATAAATGATGGCTTCTGTTTGTTTAATTATTGATGTTTAATATTCACAATAAATCCAATTATCTAATTTTGGAAAAAGTACACTCATTAATTCGCCTGTTAATTCAGATGGATGATGTGCATCCATTCTCAAGAATTGATCGGCAGGGAATAAGTCTGGGCGCACAAATTGTAGCTCTTGCCACGATCGATGTCCAAGAATTATCAATGGCAAAAGATCTTCTGGTATGCTCATATGGTAATCCGTATGCTTAGCTTCTTCATCAACAACATTTAATTTACCATTTATTAAAGCAAGGTGGACTTGTGATTGGTAAAAATCCAATGTAATTGTTGCATTTAAGCCAGCAAATTCACTGTATTTTATTCGCTGATCAAAAACTGGCTTTAATTTGTTGATTAACGATTTGATGTCGATAATTTTTATTTGCCATCCATAGCTAGGCCTTGTTGTAGCTCCATGTAGCATTGCCTTTTTTACCAAGGAATGACTATTGGGCAAGTTAAGCCTGATGTAGGGCTTTTTTAAATGAACAGCTTCCTGATTTAAAAATGCCAATAGCTCGTTTAATTGATCGGATGAGCAATTATCACTGGCTTCACTCACAATTAGGCCTTGTCCAAAACCAGCTTCTAGAATTCGTACATAGTATTTGTCTGTTTCATCTTCCAGAATGTAAATTTTAGTGGCGTAATCGGTTGTTTGTCCCTTATCTAAGATATAGTGCCAATGATCTTTTGTGCGAACAGCACTAATTGCATGTTTACGATGATAATATTTATCTTCCTCAAGTAGGAAGTCAATATCGTTTTCGTTCGCTGATCGGATCTTACTGTTACAATTGCTTGGTAAGGATGTTAAGGGCAATTCAGTATGATGCTCCATTGGCAGGGCGTAATAATAACCCAAGCGATGATATATACCTGGTATGCCCTGAATAACCGCAAGGTCGTAGCTATTCTCTAATAAGTCATCGTTAAAAAGTTGATGATTGTGTTTAAATAAGCCTTTCCCACGATGTGTTTCTTCTGTACCAGCAATGCCAAGTTCAGCTACCTTTAGTTCAATGCCATTAAACAGCCATGTCCAGGGGATTTTTACAAAACCCGAAACGATTTCATCATCTATATTAGTCTTAGATATGTACCAATTGTTATAGTTTAAATTTGGGAAATACCTTGTTAGCGTATTTGCCAATTGGCCTACTTTTTCAGGAGCAAATATTTTATCGAATAAGAAACTAAGTTGTTTTAGATCCTCTTTGTTTTGTGCTTTTGTTTGTATGTAATTACTCATTTTTAATAACGTTTTTTTATGTTATAACGCTTCATATTACGCACCAATTTTGACAAATCTTTGCCTTTGCGCTTTTTGTCTTGGGTTGACGCAGCATAATGTTCTGCCTCACTGCGCAGTTTAATGTAGCTATTGTATAAGGCCTCATCTAATTGATCATTTTCAAGCGCTTCAAGTACTGCACATTCAGGTTCATCCATGTGTGTGCAATCTGTGTAGCGGCATTGTTTAGCCAGCTCACTTATATCTGTAAATGTTAAAGTAAGTGAATCTATATCATCCAATGCTAAGCCAAATTCGCGTACACCCGCTGTATCAATAATAATGCTGCCATTGGGCATGGTAAAAAGCTCACGATTAGTTGTTGTGTGTTTGCCTTTTCCAACAGCATCGCTAATGTCATTTGTCTTTTGCCGCTCTTCGCCCAGCAAAGCGTTTAGCAAAGTACTTTTGCCTGCACCCGATGAACCTAATAAAATATAGGTTTGCTGCGTTTGAAGCATATCGTTCAATGTTGTTAAGCCAATGTTTTTCAAAGCACTAATAGCGACTGTTGTAACATCAGGTAGATTGGATTTTATCTGTTCCACCTGATCACTTGCATCCTCACGAGTATCAACCTTGTTTAAAAGGATGATTGGTTCTATGTCGGCATCTTTCAAGGCTGTTACCACACGTTCTAACCTACGTGGATTAAAATCTTGGTCAAGACCTTGTATAAGAAATGCCTTGTCAATATTACTCGCTAATAGTTGCTTATTGCTTTTACGACCAACTTCTTTTCTACTGAGTTCGCTGTATCTTGGCAATACCTCTGTTATAATGCATTGCGAATCGAAGGGCATTATTTTTACCCAATCCCCAGTTTTAGGTAGATCATCTTCGTTGGAGGCATATAATAATTGCCCCGTAAGTTCTCCTTTTACAGCACCGCTGCTCGTTATAAGGTCATAATTGGTTTTGTTGACGCTCTTAATTCGACCAACTTCGTGTTCGTTATGTTCGTTTGCTTGTTGGGTGCAGTAATGATCCCAACCGTATAGTTGTAGTAAATTATTCATTGTACAAGATGTTACAAACCATCCATATAGATGATTATTTTAGAATGTAATTTAGAAAAATAGATGTACAAAAGACAGGCCGACACGTGGTGTCGAAGATATTTAATTGATAAAGACAAGCCTGTCTTTACTATACCAGAGGAGAAATAGTTAATGTCATAAGTCACAAATGTAATTGAAATTGTCAATTTGTGCAAAAATCCCAATTAATAGTGATTGTCTACATTAAAGGGGCCAACTATATTTGTATCGGTTATTAAAACAAGTCATATTATTACACAAGAGTCTTTAAATCTATTGGTTATTAAAAAAGTCCCAACAATCATTGCAGCCAGATGATTGTTAGGACTTTTTAGTTATGAGTTATGTTGAATTAATCAAACTTCCGTTTCTGAAACCAATTTTCATTAAAAGTTAAGCCTAGACGAATGGTGTTATAGTTTTCTTCTACTAAACCTGCATTTATTGTTCCTCTGGTATCGTACTCGTAGGCAATATTAATTCGCGAACCATCGCGCATGGGTATCGTTAGGCCCGCCGTAACTCCTTTAGAGTCGATGTTATTTCCTTGTATTGTGAGGTATTGTTGATTGTAAAATACACCAAGACGATACTGCAAACGCTTAAAGAAATTACGATGATAACGAGGGCTGGCATATTGCACACCAAAACTAGCGCCATGGGTGTCGCGTACCTCGCCGTTTGTGATGCTGAGTTCTGATTCATGCCATTGACCAAAACGATAATCACCTGCAATAGTAATCCCACTGTGTGTCTGAAATGCCATGCCTGCCTGATATTGCAGTGGTATCAATAAATTATCTGAGTTGGTTTTGGATGAGCTTAAGTCTGATGAATAATCATTGTAAATTTTGTGTTCGAAATAGGTGTCTAACTCACTGGATAAACTAAATGTGCCACCAATTGAAAAAGAGTTGCGTCCGATTGCTTGTCGATATTGTAAGCCAAAATCAAAAAGGAGGGAGGATACTTGATAAGTACGTTTATTATAGATGGTTTCTCCAATAATAGCAGGATATTCAGATACTTCTATGACATCAGTAGATCCCCAAAGATATGAAGTGTTCAATCCCAGTGAAAGTCCTTTTGCTACCTGAAAGCCATTAGTCCATGATAATTGTGATATACCGCCCTCACCAATTAATTCAACCGGGTATTTATCCATCGTGCCTAGTATGTACTTTTCTCCACTTATTGAGTAGCCAATACTTGAATAGGGAGCAAGGCTGAAACCCATACCCCAGTTTTTACCAGCCCTAAATCCTATACTTAAAGATTCAACATTGGCATCGAAGTTCGATTGTTGATCAGTGCTAGTTTGGTAATCGGCAAAGCTCATTTTTCCTTGAATATTAAAAACAAACTTAGCACTATCGAGTGCGCTGTACGAAGCGGAATTAAGTGTGTTCAAGTAACCTTTTGACCCCAGTGCCAAACCAGCAAAACCCATACCGGCATTGGTAGCATCGGCTTTTGAATTAAGAATGCCGATTCCAAAACGAGAATAACTTGATGAAGAGTTGTTTTGCGCCAAGGAGCTGACCGAAATGAGGATGAGTAAAAAAATAAGTAGTTTATTCTGTATCATAGTAATAATAGTATAATAGAAGTTTAGATGATCGTGTGGTTCGGCCATAGCCATTAATAGCCAGCCAATTAAATGTGGATCCCATTTCTGTGTCAGGCAATGTGATGACCAGCCCTCTATCGGTATCAATAACGGTTTCTATCAAACGCGAGTTGATGTAATTCGTTAGGTCAAAGGAATAATATGTTTTCTCATGATAGAGTTGATCAATATAAAGCGAGCTTGACAAGGGGTTACTGTCACTATCGGTTAAATAGCCCCATATGTCATTGGCACGATAAATATCTCCAATGTATATATTTGATGGTAAGTCAGTCCTATTCATTATGGTCATGTCTGGCTTTAACTGAAGCTCAGCTTTAACAATGTGTCCTTTCGTTTCAAATTCCACCAGATTTTGCATCGTTGGGAAATCAACTCTGAATTTGAGACCTGATCCGCTTTGCAATAGAACCTTATTACTTGTTTGTTGGCTTTTAACCATGCTTTTCCCGTCAGCTATTTGATTATACCTTATGCTCTTATTATGCGATTGAAGTTGATTAAAATGGACAGATGAAGCGAGAGAGAAGTCAGTAATATGCTCTTCTTTTTCGAGGCCGCTGAAGTGTGAATACAAACGAATGTAGGCGCTACTGTCACTAACGCTATATCCCAAAACTGATCGTGTGATAGAGGTGTCGCAACTAAATACAAAACCTTTGTATTCATCTTTAAATAGTGAGGTTTTATCTACGTGATTTTCATATTCATTCAGAAAGTTGATTATTTCCAAGGCGAATGCATCATCAATGCGCATGGTAAGTTCTTCGTTTTCGTTAGGGTATGGGCGAAAGGTGGCAGATGCTATTGAGGTATCAGAATATTTGAATGAAGAGGTGTTGTAGAGTTTTGAATCATCATTGGTTTCTAGTACTTCTTCCAAGGTATGCATCTGAATTCTTACATCAACTGTTGTATCCCCAATTGAATAACCATTCGGCTTTAGTACTACTACCAAGCTATCAAATGTTTGCTTTTCATTGTCCCACGAGAAATTTTGTGGATAGCCCATCGAAAAGTAACTCTTAGCTTCTTGTCCACTTAAAAGTGGATGACGAAAGTAGCCTACAATAGCGTTGCTGGTAGCAAGGGTTGATATCGAATCTTCTTTTATTGTTGAAAGCTGAATGTAAACAGTATCGATAAGTGTAGTGTAAGTCGATGAGTTAATAACATGATCGCCTAGATTTAATTCGCCTTTTTGGCATGACATCAATAAAAAAGCGAGTGTTGTTATCAGAAATAGGCGTGAGCTTATAAAGCGGAGTTGATGCATGGCACTTGTGTTTATTAATGATTAACAGATTAGCAAATAAAGGCTGTCCATCGTTTTTAAATAAATCTTATCAACGTAATCGGGACCTAATTCATCCAATGATGCGGCTATTTCAATAAACAGCACATTTGTTTGTTCATATTGCCAATTAGCCCTTTGTTGAAGAAATGTATGGTAAAGTCGAAAAAAGCAGCCTATTGATCGAATTGATTTACTCTTAAGCCAGGCAGGTTCTACATTTGGTTAAATTTTAATCGAAAACACAATGATCAATATGAACCAATTGAGTATTCTACTTTTTATCTCTTTTTTGCTTTTTACATCGTGTAGTTCAAGTACTGATGATGAAGAGTTGTTAGGTAACTGGGTAGAAAGAGGCTCCTTTGAGGGAGTGCCCAGAACCGAAGCTGTTGCTTTTGTAATTGATAATTACGCCTATGTGGGTACTGGCTATGATGGGGTAGAAGATGAGCGTTTAAAGGATTTTTGGCGCTATGACTCAGAAAAAGATTTTTGGACGCAGGTGGCACCTTTTGAGGGTGTGGCACGAAATGGAGCCGTGGCTTTTACGGCTAATGGCATGGGCTATGTTACAACAGGTAACGACGGTAAAAATAAGCTAAATGACAATTGGGCTTATGATGTTGCTAGCAATTCATGGTCTGAAAAAGCTGCTTTTGCAGGATCTGCGCGCTACGGAGCAGTATCATTCTCTTTAAACAATAAAGGTTTTGTTGGAACTGGATACGATGGTAATATTCTTAAGGATTTTTGGGCATACGATCCCTTAAGCGATAGTTGGGAGCAAAAAGTGAGCATTGGAGGAAAAAAGCGCCGTGATGCGGTAGCTTTTGTAATAGACGAAAAGGCATATGTGTGCACCGGTTCCGATAATGGGCAATACCTGGATGATTTATGGCAATACGATGCCTCTGCTGATGCATGGACACAAAAACGAGATATTGGAAAGGATGCCAATGAAGATGAAAGTTACGATGATGAGTACGAAATTGTAGGAATTAATGGAGTTGCCTTTTCAATTAACGGACTGGGGTATGTCTCTACTGGTGGAGCTGGAGCTCCTGGGTCCTTAAATTGGGAATATAATCCGGATAGTGATGTGTGGGAAGAGCTAAGTAATTTTGAAGGTTCTCCCCGTTATTCGGCTGTTGCTTTTGTAATCGATAACGAGCCATTTATTGCTACGGGTAATAGTGCAGGTTATTATTTCGATGATGTTTGGACTTTTAATCCTAATGAAGAACAGGATGATAATGATTAATAAAAGGATTAAGAAAACAATGATGCGTCAACTAAAAAGTTGGGGCATTATTGTTTTGGTATTTATCACATTTGTGGTTTATGCTATTGAATCAAAAACGGATTATACCTATGTTGTTTATGAAGTGGACGGTGGTTATGGTTATCATATTGAAAAATCCGACAAAGTTATTATTCGTCAAGACTTTATTCCTGCTAAAAATGGCTATCAACCATTCGTTTATAAAGCACATGCAGTAAAAGCTGCTAAAATAGTAGTGAGAAAACTGCAAAATAAACAAGTGCCAGCCTTATCAAGTAAAGAGGTGGAGAATATCATTCATTAGTAACATTGTTCAATTACTAGTGTTCTAAGCTTAATGCAGTGATTTATTGTTTTTATCAAACTTACTAACTATTTGCTTGCAGAAGCGAGTCTTTAAACCTAAATTATAAGCTTCTAAGGTACCAATTGATCTATAGTTAATTTTAAGATGTCAATCGTATTACTGATAAAACCCACGGCAATTGCATTTAAACTTACAAGGTTCCAAGTTACGCATCCGACATCAGCAACGTAGCTTGGGACCCACTTTTCTTTGATTTTGAATAGACAGAAAGCTGTATGACCGTAGGGAGTTCTTGCTGTCTCAAAACAAAGAAATTAGTGGGTAAGCGAGTGGTGCAGTCGGCGGGCTTCTTTGTTTACTTTCTTCGGCTGAAGGAAGAAAGTAAAAGCCTTTGCGGCTAGAGCAAATCAAATTCTTTTCTCTTTAAGAGACGAGTTTTGTGTAAAATATTTTTAAATGCGTTTACCCTGTTATAAAACCCTATGATTAGCATATATTGAAAATCTTTTCGCATCTTTATGCGGAATTTGAAATTAATGACGCAAAAGCAAAAAATAGAATCGCAATACTTAAAACTCATTGGTGTTACACTAATGATGACTGCCGCCTGTGTTACAGATGCAAGTAATAAGCGATCGTATAGCTTTGCTGATGAAAGTGTTCGTGAAATTATTCTTGAGCAGTTTCAATTATTTTCATCTAGCCACTTAGGCGAAGTAATCGAATGGGAAAGTGCTCTTAAAAATGCCACTGAAAACCATTCAGATGGTAATTTTGATGTGCGTTATGTGCATTTAAAATTATTGGTTGAACAAAAAGCATTTAAAAAGTTATTAAATGATTTAGGTGCAGATGTTCAGCGCTTTGACGTAGATTTATCGCGTTTTTGTGTAGATGATCAACCTGATGAAGCGCAAACTTTTCATTTAATTCAAAATCGTAACAAAAACTCTCTTGTTACCAGAGCTGGTCCCTTGGCCTAATTGTATTTTACCGCATTTTTTTGTTAGATGACTGAATCTAACGTTTTTACAATTTTAGAAATTTATAATTACATACGATAATGGCTATTAGTAGTTTGATTTCCAAGATATTTGGAAATAAGTCCGATCGCGATATGAAAGAGGTGGAACCTTTTGTGAAAAAAATCAAACAGGTTTATCCCGAGATTGAAAAGTTAAGTAACAATGAACTTAGGCAGAAAGCCAATGACCTTAAAGCACAAATTCAGGGTGCAGTAAAGGCTGATGAAGATAAAATTCAGAGTTTAAAAGATAAGATTGAATCGGAACAGATTTCTGTATCTGAGAAAGAGAAGATCTATAAAGAAATTGATAAAATTAAAGAAGGCATTGTTGAGAAACTAGATGCAGCTTTAACCGAAGCCATGCCAGTGGCCTTTTCTATTGTAAAGGATACAGCACGTCGTTTTACGCAAAATGATTTTGTGGAAGTGGCGGCAAGTGATTTTGACCGCGATTTATCAGCAAGCAAAGAGTTTGTTGAGATAAAGGGCAACAATGCTGTGTTTAATACAACCTGGTTGGCAGGTGGTGTTCCTGTAAAGTGGGATATGATTCACTACGATGTTCAGTTGTTTGGTGGAGTGGTATTACACAGTGGTAAAATTGCTGAGATGGCAACCGGAGAGGGTAAAACACTTGTGGCAACCTTACCGGTGTTTCTAAATGCACTTGCAGGACGTGGTGTTCACGTTGTTACAGTGAATGATTACCTGGCCAAGCGTGACTCGGAGTGGATGGGACCTATTTACCAATTCCATGGTTTGTCGGTTGATTGTATTGATAGACATCGCCCTAATTCGGCTGAGCGCCGTGCAGCCTACAAAGCTGATATTACCTTTGGTACAAATAATGAGTTTGGTTTTGATTACTTGCGCGATAACATGGCAATTTCGCCAGAAGATCTAGTGCAGCGTCCTCATAACTACGCTATTGTCGATGAGGTCGATTCTGTTTTAATTGATGATGCTCGTACACCATTAATTATTTCAGGTCCTGTGCCTAAGGGCGATGATCAGTTGTTTGGCGATTTAAAACCAAAAATTGAATCAATTGTCGAGGCACAAAAGAAATTAGTGACAGGTGTTTTAGCTGAGGCAAAACAAAAATTAAAGTCAGAAGATAAGAAGGTTCAAGAAGAAGGTTCCCTTTTGTTATTAAGAGCCTTTAAAGGTCTTCCTAAAAATAAAGCCATCATCAAGTTCTTAAGTGAAGTTGGTGTTAAGGCCAGCATGTTAAAGACCGAAAACTTTTACATGCAGGAGAATAGCAAAAATATGCATGTGGTAACTGATCCACTATTTTTTGTTATCGATGAAAAGAATAATTCCATTGAATTAACTGATCAGGGTCTGGACCTAATTACTGGTTCAGCTGAAGATCCTAACTTCTTTGTATTACCTGATGTTGGTTCTGAAATTGCCACGCTCGAAAAAGAGACCATGGCAGAAGAGGATCGCACGAAGAAAAAAGATGAGATTCTTCAGAACTTCTCTATCAAATCGGAGCGTGTTCATACCATCAACCAATTATTAAAAGCCTACACTCTATTTGAAAAAGATGTGGAGTATGTGGTAATGGATAACAAGGTGAAAATTGTTGATGAGCAGACAGGTCGTATCATGGAAGGACGTCGTTATTCCGATGGTCTTCATCAGGCGATTGAGGCGAAAGAGCGCGTTACCGTAGAGGCGGCAACGCAAACCTATGCAACCATTACTTTGCAGAACTATTTCCGCATGTATAACAAGCTGTCGGGTATGACAGGTACTGCGGAAACAGAGGCTGGAGAGCTTTGGGATATCTACGAATTAGATGTGGTGGTAATACCTACCAACCGTCCGATTGTTCGTAAGGACATGGAAGATATCGTGTACAAAACTAAGCGTGAGAAGTACAATGCGGTAAGTGCAGAAATTATCCGTTTGGTTGAGGCTGGACGACCAGTTTTGGTTGGTACTACCTCGGTTGAAGTATCTGAATTATTAAGCCGTACGCTTAAAATGCGCGGTATTAAACACAATGTACTGAATGCGAAGTTGCACCAGCGCGAAGCTGAAATTGTGGCCGATGCAGGTACTGCAGGTGTGGTAACCATTGCTACCAATATGGCGGGTCGTGGTACCGATATTAAGCTATCAAAAGAGGTGAAAGATGCAGGTGGTTTGGCCATTATTGGTACAGAACGTCACGAATCACGTCGTGTTGACCGTCAGTTACGAGGTCGTGCAGGTCGTCAGGGTGATCCAGGTTCATCGCAATTCTTTGTGTCGCTTGAAGATGATTTAATGCGTTTGTTTGGTTCTGATAGAATCGTTAAATACATGGATCGTTTGGGTCTTGAAGATGGTGAGATGATTCAGCATAGCATGATTACCAAATCTATTGAGCGTGCACAGAAGAAGGTGGAAGAGAATAACTTTGGTATTCGTAAGCGTTTATTAGAATATGATGATGTGATGAACTCACAGCGTGAGGTAATTTACACTAAGCGTCGTCATGCTTTATATGGAGAACGTATTCAGGTTGATATTTCTAATATGATGGCAGATACTTGTGCCGATATTGTTGCTGAATATCAGGAAACAGGTGATTTCGAAGGTTTCAAGTTGGAGCTAATTCGCGTGTTCTCTGCTCAGTCGCCTTTTGCTCAGGAGGAGTTCTTAAAAGGACGTAGCGATGAATTATCGGAGCAGTTGTTTGAGAAAATGTGGGATGCCTACAAGCGTAAGAGTGTTACCATTGCTCAGCAGGCTAATCCAGTAATTAAAGATGTGTATGAGACCAAGGCCGAGATGTATAAAAACATTGTGGTGCCAATTAGTGATGGTCAAAAAGTATATCAAATTACAACAAACCTGAAAAAAGCATACGAGTCAGAGTCTGTTGAATTAGTGCGTTCATTCGAAAAAGCATCTATGTTGGTTACAATTGACGATGCCTGGAAAGAGCACTTGCGTGAGTTGGATGATTTACGTCAGGCAGTACAAAATGCAACCTACGAGCAGAAAGATCCATTATTGATTTATAAATTTGAGTCGTTTAACTTGTTTAAAACAATGGTTGGAGCCAACAATAAAGAGGTTGTTTCTTTATTGTCGAAAGGTCATATTCCAATTCAGAATGCCGATGGCGTGCAAGAAGCTCAGGAGCGTAAACGACAAGATTATAGCAAAATGCAGGCGCGTAAAGATGAGTTTTCACGAGGAAACGGACAGCAAGGTGGTGAGCAGAAGAAGCCAGAGCGTGTAGAGCCTGTGCGTGTAGAGAAAAAGGTTGGCCGTAATGAGCCATGTCCTTGTGGCAGTGGTAAGAAGTTTAAGCAGTGTCACGGTAAGGGAATGCCAGCTTAAGAAACATATTAAGAAAAAGTATCAAGACAGATGAGATCTTAATATTCTGTTTTGATACTTGATACTAACATCTGATGTTAAAATTATGATACTTAATTCAATCAATTGGAATGTTGATCCTGAGATTTTTTCCTTAGGGCCTATTCACGTACGTTACTATGGTTTACTCTTTGCCTTAGGTTTTATGGGAGGGTATTATATCCTCGAAAAGATGTTTAAGTCTGAAAAAATCCAACAGGAGTGGCTCGATAAATTATTTATGTACGTGGTAATTGCGACCATTGTAGGTGCGCGATTAGGGCATGTGATTTTTTATGGATGGGATTATTATTCGCAGAATCCTGGTGATATCATTAAAATATGGGAAGGTGGATTAGCTAGCCATGGAGGCGCCATAGGTGTAATTCTTTCTGTTTATCTCTTTACCAAAAATGTAACTAAGCGAAGTGTTTTCTGGACGCTCGATCGTTTGGCTGTTGCCGTTGCTTTAACAGCAGTATTTATTCGCTTTGGTAATCTCATGAACTCCGAAATTTATGGCCATGTAACGGATTTGCCATGGGGATTCATTTTTGAACGAAGAGGTGAGGAGTTGCCGAAGCATCCAACGCAATTGTATGAAGCTTTGTGTTATCTGATAACCTTTGTGGTATTGTTCTTTAGCTACTGGAAAACAAAAGCTAAGGAGAAATCAGGTTTGCTATTTGGTATGTTCTTAATAGGAATTTTTGCTTCACGTTTTGTTATTGAAAATGTAAAGGAAGTACAAGAAGTATGGGAGCAGGATTTGACCTTTAATATGGGACAATTACTAAGCTTGCCATTTATTGCCTGGGGTGGATACCTAGTTTATAAGGCTTTGAAGAAGTAAGTTTTTCGTTAAAGATATTTGAGCCAGAATCAATTTTGATTCTGGCTTTTTTTATGTCAAAAGTTAAATAATGTACGAATTAAGTCAAAATATAAATAAAACGTATATATTTGTTTTGTAAGTATATTTTATGATGAAGAATATTTCAAAAAGCAAAAAATACCAAGCCATTCTTATTACAGGGAAGGATTTATTTTGGCGATATGGACTTAAGCGCGTCAGTATCGAGGAAATATGTAAAGAAGCCTCGGTTAGTAAAATGACTTTCTATAAGTACTTTCCCAATAAAGTTGATTTAGCTAAACAGATATTGAGTGACATCATGCAAGAGGCTTTGCAGCAATTCAAAGGTGTATTAGAATCGGATAATTCCTTTGAGCAAAAGGTGGAGCAAATGATGCGCATGAAAATGGAGGGAACAAAAGAACTGAGCGCAGAGTTTATGAATGATATTTATAAACAGCCTGAGAATGGCCTATTGGAGTTTATGCAAAAGCATGGTCATCAGTTACAAAAGCTCTTCGTCGATTTTCTTCAGCAAGCAAAAAGAACAGGTGATATTAGAAATGATATTAAGATTGATTTCATTATCTATCAAATGAATAAGATGACGGATACCGTTAATGATGCAGGGCTATTGTCAAAATATTCATCTCCCAATGAATTAATTATGGAGAATATGCGCTTTTTCTTTTATGGGTTAACATGTTCTAAAACTGTTGAGTAATGAAAGTGTTTTTATCCATAGTAATGCTTTTGGTTTCAACGTGTATTAGTGCTCAGTTAGCAACAAAAGAAGCTGCTGTTACTATACAGGGGCAGGCTGTTACATGGATGCATTATAATCCAGATAATCCTTATCCCTTATACTGGGGAGCTCGGCTTATTCCACAAATAAATTACGATGCCCAATTGAATTCAAGGAGTAAATTGGACTTTGAGGTATCAGCCAATATGGTCGGTGATGTGGGCTTGCAAATACCTGATTCGGCCGATTGGAATGGCAAAGTATCTCCTTATCGAATATGGGGGCGTTATTCTACCGAGCAGTTGGAGGTGCGAGCAGGTTTGCAAAAAATTAATTTTGGTTCAGCTACCTTGTTACGTCCTCTCATGTGGTTCGATCAGGTAGACCCTCGCGATCCTTTGCAATTGACTGATGGTGTTTGGGGTGGCCTAATGCGTTATTACTTTCTTAACAATGCTAATTTATGGTTGTGGGTACTATATGGTAATGATAACGTGAAAGGGTGGGAGTTTGTACATAGTAATAGCAATGTGCCAGAAATTGGTGCACGTTTTCAAATGCCTGTTCCACTTGGAGAATTAGCTGTCTCTTACCATCATCGTGTTGCTGATAGCAGAGATTTGAACGGCTTGGTGCCCGCGTTTGATAAAATACCAGAGAATCGCATTGGTATGGATGCCCGCTTCGATAAAGTGGTGGGTTTTTGGTTCGAAGGATCTTGGATAAACATGTCAAAGGATCTGGGGCAATACACTAATCAGCTTAATTTAAATGTGGGTATTGATTACACTTTTGGAGTGGGTAATGGTTTGGGTTTATTGGCTGAACACTTACTGATTAGTTATGATCAAAAAGCTTTTGCATTTAATAATGCCATTAACATGACTGCCTTATCGCTTAATTATCCAATTGGCATGTTTGATAACTTGAATACCATCGTTTATTACAATTGGTATGATAAGCAGCTGTATAATTTTATGAATTGGAGCAAGCAATATAATTCTTTGACTTTAAATATAATGGGATATTGGAATCCCGATGACTATAACATGCCCTTGCAAGCTAATGCTGAGAATCTATTTGCAGGAAAAGGAGTTCAGCTAATGTTGGTTTATAATTTTTAATGCTAACGATTAATAAAACTTATCTAGTATGGATAATGCTATCATACAATTAAATGGATTAACAAAACGCTTTCCAGTTGGAAGTGGCTACTTCACTGCCCTAAGTGATATTGACCTTTCGTTTAGTAAAGGCGAATTTGCTGGTTTGGTTGGACCCAGTGGTTCGGGTAAAACCACCTTGCTAAATATTATAGGTTCGCTCGATGTGCCTAGTGTTGGAGAGGCTACGGTTCTTAATCATTCCATTGCAGGACTCAATCAAAAGCAGGCCGCTAATTTAAGAAATCATCATATTGGGTTCATCTTTCAGACCTATAATTTATTGCCTGTTTATACGGTTTATGAAAATGTTGAATTTGCACTTTTGTTGCAAAAGATGTCGGCCACAGAGCGACGTAAGGCTGTAATGCAAGCCTTGGAGTGGGTTGGCTTAACGGATAAGGAAAAGTCCAGACCATCCATGTTATCGGGGGGAGAGTGTCAGCGAGTGGCCATTGCTCGTTCCATGGTAAAAAAACCTGAAATAGTGTTGGCCGATGAGCCAACCGCTAACCTGGATTCCAAAAATTCGCACCACATATTACAAACCATGCAAAAGCTAAACGATGAGCTGGGTGTCACATTCATCTTTTCAACCCATGACGAAAAAGTGATGCAATACCTCAAGCGTAAAATATCTCTGGCCGATGGTCGAGTGGTGGCTGATGAGTTGGCCATACTCAGTCAGTAGTTGTTTTGAAAGTCATGAACTTTTCACTTATCACAATGCACTTTTTTAGCACTTATCACTCTCAATATGGTAGCATTTAAATTAGCCTATAAAAACTTAATTGGAGCAGGTCTACGTACCTGGCTTAATGTTAGTGTTCTGTCTTTGGCATTTGTCATGACCATTTTCTACAATGGAATGATCGACGGCTGGAACCGCCAAGGGCGTAATGATACGCAAGATTGGGAGATTGCGAATGGTCAATACTGGCACCCCGAGTACGATCGATTGGATGTGTTTAGTATCAAAGATTCGCATCAGCCTTTAAGTGCGGAACTGCAGCAGCAAGTGAGTGATGGTTGGCTAGTGCCACAGTTTATTCAGCAGGCCAGTATTTATCCTCAAGGGCGCATGCAAAGTGTCTTGCTCAAAGGAATTCCACATGATCAAACCATTTTAAAAATACCGACGGCCCCCTTAAAGACCGATGGCGATGAGTTAAAGGCCATCATAGGGAAGCGTATGGCTGAGTCGACTCATTTAAAGGTGGGTGATCAGGTTTTAATTCGTTGGCGCGATAAAAATGGCACATTCGATGCCTTGGAACTAACGATCGTTAGCGTTTTTCAATGTGATGTACCAGGTATTGATAATGGCCAAATTTACATTGATTATGACCGTATGCAAGAGATGATGGGCCTGGAGAATAATGCAAGTTTGTTGGTGACAGCTGCTGAAGAACCGAGGGCAATTAGCGGATGGAGCTTTAAGGATACTGATTTTCTTCTGGCGGATTTAGATAAAATGATAGAGTCGAAAAAAGGCGGCGGCATTGTTTTACAAGGTGTGTTGTTGCTCATTGCCTTGTTGGCCATATTCGATACGCAGGTATTGTCTATTTTTCGCCGGCAAAAGGAAATCGGAACTTATATTGCTTTGGGTTTAACCCGCAGTCAGGTGGTTGGTATTTTTACCATTGAAGGAGGGGCGCATAGTATCTTAGCCGCCTTGGTGGGTGCTGCTTATGGCATCCCATTTTTCTTGTATTTAGATACCGTGGGCTTAAGTTTTGGTAGCGTTGATGTGGGTGTAACCATAGCCGAAACCATTTATCCCTATTACAGTCTTGGACTCATTTTATCAACCATGCTACTGGTAGTTGTTTCAGCCACCATTGTCAGTTACTTGCCAGCTCGTAGAATAGCCAAAATGAATCCAACGGAAGCCCTAAAAGGGAAGATACAATAAGGAGTAGGGTTCAACGCGAAAAGAAATTAACAACATCAAAAAAAATGATAGCTTTTAAATTGGCATATAAGAACTTATTAGGGGCAGGACTCAGAACCTGGCTCAATGTAAGTGTTCTGTCTTTGGCTTTTGTCCTCATCATCTTTTACAATGCAATGATCGATGGTTGGAATCGACAAGGTAGAAATGATACGCAAAATTGGGAAATTGCACAGGGGCAATATTGGCATCCTGAGTATGATAAGTACGATGTGTACACCATCAATGATGCTCATCAAGCACTCATAAACCCAATTCAAAAGCATGTTGATGCAGGTCGTATGGTGCCCGAGCTACTACAGCAGGCCAGTATATATCCTCAAGGACGCATGCAGTCTATTATTTTGCGTGGTATTCCATCTGAGCAAAGTGTTTTAAAGTTACCTACTCATCTCTTAAAAAGTGATAGCGAAGAGCTAATCGCCTTAATTGGTAAAAGAATGGCCAAGGCAAGTAAGCTAAAGCTGAACGATACGGTTTTGCTAAGGTGGCGCGATAAAAATGGAACTTTTGATGCGGCAGAAATGCGTATTGGTGGCATTTTTAATTGCGATGTGGCCGAAATAGATAACGGACAAATTTACATTAGCTATGCCTTGATGCAGAACATGATGGGTTTAAGCAATGAAGCCACCCTCTTGGTTGATAAGCTGGGAATGGGCGAGCAGTTTTCTGATTGGGACTTTAAATCACCATCATTTTTGTTAAAAGAGCTTGATGAACTCATCAACTCGGAACGCATTAGTGGAATGGTAATGCAGTTGATACTGTTGCTAATTGCTTTGTTGGCCATATTCGATACGCAAATACTAGCTATTTTTCGTCGCAAGAAAGAAATTGGAACTTATATAGCCCTGGGCTTAACCCGACAGCAGGTGGTTCGGGTATTTACCATTGAGGGTGGCATGCACAGTGTGTTGGCAGCTTTATTAGGGGCTGTTTATGGTATTCCTCTATTTATGTGGATCGATAGCGTTGGAATTAACTTTGGAAGTGCCGATATGGGCATTACCATTGCTGAAAGGGTTTATCCCTACTATAGTTTACAATTGGTGCTCATTACCATAGTGGTAGTGGTGGTATCATCAACCATTGTGAGTTTTATACCAGCTCGTAAAATTGCGCGTATGAAACCTACCGATGCACTTAAAGGAAAGATGTAGCGGAGTGATAATGTGCACGATGCACTTATTGCATCGCACTTTGTAATTAATGTAAATAACAACATCATGATAAAATTTTTAATCAAAGGAATATTGCGCGACAAAAGCAGAAGTCTATTGCCTGTAATTGTGGTGTCTTTGGGAGTGTTTCTTACCGTTTTTATGAGTGGATGGATGAAAGGCATCTTTGGCGATATGATTGATATGAATGCCAATTATACCATGGGACATGTCAAGGTAATGACAAGAGCTTATGCCGAAAACGAAGAGCAAATACCCAATGATTTGGCCCTGCTTGATGTGGATGCGCTTACCAGGCAGTTGAGTGCTGAGTACCCAAATGTAGAGTGGGTGCGTCGAATTATGTTTGGTGGTTTGTTAGATGTGCCCGATGAAAATGGGGAGACCCGTGCGCAAGGGCCTGCTGCGGGTCGTGCTGTGGACTTGTTATCGCCCGATTTCAAAGAGGCCGAACGCTTAAATATTCCAAAATCTCTGGTGCAAGGGCGTATGCCGCAACAGCAGGGTGAGGTACTTATTAGTGATGAGTTTGCCCGACGGTTTAATGTGGCCATTGGGGATGACATATCCATACTTGGCTCAACCATGTATGGAAGCATGGTAGTGCCAACCTTTACAGTGTGTGGAACCCTTAATTTTGGTATGGCTATGCTCGATAGGGGAGCCATTATTATGGATATTACCGATGCTGAATTGGCTTTTGATATGCAAGATGCAGCGGGTGAGCTCCTGGGGTATTTTAAAGATGGTCAATATAATGATGATGAGGCGCTGTTGATGCGTGAATCTTTTAACGCTGTCTATAGTGATGTTAATGATGAGTTTTCGCCTCAGATGGTGCGCCTGCGCGATGAGGCAACACTTAAGCAGTACCTGGAGATGGCTGACAACATGAGTGCCATGATGGTGATGATATTTGTAATTGCCATGTCAATTGTATTATGGAATACTGGTTTGTTGGGAGGTTTGCGTCGTTATACCGAGTACGGTGTTCGCTTGGCTTTGGGCGAAGAAAAAGGTCATATTTTTCGAACCATTATTTACGAAGCCCTAATGATTGGTTCCATTGGTTCTGTTTTGGGCTCTGCGTTGGGTATTGGTATTTCGTACTACTTGCAGGAGAACGGCATTGATTTTAGTGCCATGATGAAGAATGTGACAATGATGATGCCGACTGTCTATAGAGCCAAGGTGACTCCTGATTTGTTTTACATTGGCTTTATCCCTGGATTGCTGGCCATGACCTTGGGCAATGCTCTGGCAGGCTACGCAATTTATAAACGAAAAACGGCTCAGTTGTTTAAAGAGTTGGAAGTGTAGATTAGTCAGCATGGATACCCCGCAATAGGTAGGTGGCTGCGGGGAAGTGTTTAAATCTTATTGGGATTGGATTTTGTGCTGGTATCGTGTGGTGAGTGGTAAGGGTTAAGATTGAATGGAAGAATAATTTTAAAAATTAAAATATGTGCAAGAGGTTTATTCTTATAGGAGTGTTGTTGATGGCAATAATAGCTGTGTTGAAGTCGCAAACAGCCAATGAGATCATGCAAAAGATTGATGATAATATGTCATCGGAAAACAGGGTTGTGGAATCGAGTATGACCATCCATGGTAGACGTAATAGTCGAACCATAACATCAGTTAGTTACACGGTTGGTACTGAAAAGTCCTTTACAGAATATCTGTCGCCCCCACGTGAAAAGGGTACTAAGATGTTGAAACTCGAAGATCGTTTATGGACTTATTACCCTGCCAACGACCGTATTGTGCAAATTTCGGGACACATGTTACGGCAGTCTGTTATGGGTTCCGATTTATCCTACGAAGATATGATGGACGATCGTCAGTTAACCGAGGTGTACGTGGCTGTAGTTGAGTCAAAAGAAGAAATTGATGGGCGATCTATTTTCGTGCTTAAGCTTACTGCTAAAGTTGATGATGCAGCATATCATTCGCGTAAGTTGTGGGTGGATGCTGAGTATTACCTACCAACTAAGGAGGAGCTGTATGCTAAGAGTGGTCAGTTACTCAAGCGCACACAGTTGAGTGACTTCCAAAAGGTCGACGGCAGATGGTATCCAATGAAAATGAATTTTAAAGATGTATTGAAGCAGGGCGAGGGTACTGATTGGGAAATCATAAGTATTAGATTTAACGAAGAGATACCGGATTATCTGTTTTCAAAGGCAGCCTTAAAGCAGTAAAAAAGTAGATAATAATATTTTAAAGGATCTCATCCTGATAAGCGTCATGCCTATCAGGATGCGATCCTTTGTTTTTATGTACTTAGTAAGGTAAAGGGGGTGTGATTCTTAAATATTGTAAATCATTTGGATGTACGTGTTATAAATAGGGGGTAAAAAGAAATATTTAATAATAATTTGTAATTACACCCCTCGTTTTTATATTTGCATCTTGAAAAACTGATAAATGTCATAAAAAAGCATTTTTGAGTGAACAGCGCAACACTATTTTGGATTTAAAATCGTAGCCACGGTTAATCAATTTGATAATGCTGATGTCAATCAAAATACTTTTTATCACCCTCGGGTAATGGCATATTTAAACTTTATCACATTATCATGAAAGTAAATCTACAATTGAAGAAAAGAATGATGACTACCTTGGCAATAATCATGGGCCTTGGTGGATTGATGGAATTGAGTGCCCAGCCCGGTGTTGATTCTGGTGCTACAGCCTGGATGATTACTTCCACGGCCTTAGTATTGTTAATGGTGCCTGGTCTGGCCATGTTCTATGGCGGACTGGTTCGTTCTAAAAACGTATTGGGTACTATGATGCATAGTTTTGCAGCCATGGGTGTAATGAGTGTACTTTGGGTATCGGTAAGCTACAGCATGTGTTTTGGAGATAATGTGATGGGAGGCTGGTTTGGCTGGAACCCCGATTATGTATTTCTGAAAGGTATTGATGAAGCTGTAATGGAGGGGGGCGTACCCGAGTACGTGTTCTCAATGTTTCAGGGTAAATTTGCAATTATTACGCCTGCGCTAATTGCAGGAGCGTTTGCCGAACGTGTTAAGTTCCGAGGATATTTAGTATTTATAACCTTGTGGGGACTACTGGTCTATAATCCTTTGTGTCACTGGGTATGGGCCGAAGATGGTTTCTTATTTAACATGGGTGCCGATGGAGCTATTGATTTTGCGGGTGGTACCGTTGTACATATCTCGGCAGGTATCAGTGGTTTGGTTGCTGCTATTTATTTAGGTGCTCGCCGTGGTTATCCTCATCGCCAGATGAAACCTAATAACCTGGTAATGGTTATGGTGGGTGCAGGACTATTATGGGTTGGCTGGTTTGGCTTTAATGCAGGTAGTAGTGTTTCCAGTGGTTTAGAAACAGCACAGGCTTTAACTGCCACTCAGGTAGCTGCTGCTGCAGGAGCCATCACATGGATTATTATTGAAGGGTTTCACCAAGGTAAAATGACAGCGTTGGGTTTTGCTTCTGGTATATTATCTGGGCTTGTGGCTGTTACACCAGCTGCAGGAGTGGTTCAGCCTTTGGGCGCCATGGCTTTGGGTGCTTTGGCCACCATTATTTGCTACTTAATGCTAATCGTTAAAGATAAACTAGGTTACGATGATTCATTAGATGCCTTTGGTATTCATGGTGTAGGAGGTATTGTTGGTGCCATTGCTTTAGTCTTTTTCATCCGCGACAGCTGGATGGCGAATGCAGCTGAGGCTGCAGGTGGATCGTGGAGTATCTGGCAACAATTGGGTGTTCAGGTAGCTGCTGTGGGTATCGCTATTGTGTATTCTATTGTTCTAACAATTATTATTTTAGTGGTGGTTGAAAAGGTGTTTGGATTAAAGTCATCACCCGAAGAAGAAATGCAAGGCTTGGATCATGCCTATCATGGAGAGCGAGGATACGGAATGCTTAACCCTAATTAATAACTCAATTAAAAATAACTATGAAATTAATAACAGCAATTATACGTTCGTACCAGCTCGATCAAGTGCGTGAGAGTCTTATAGCAGCTGGAATAACCCGAATTACAGTAAGTCGTGTTTCAGGTCATGGAGCACAAAAGCGAGAAGAGGTATATCGTGGTAAAAAAGTGATACCAGCATTGATTCCTAAAATGCGGGTTGAAATAGCGGTTAACGAAGAGTTTGTTGATGCCACGGTGGATGCAATCATTAAAGGAGCTAAGTCCATTAGTGAAATAGAAGGTGAGATTGGGGATGGTAAAATCTTCATCACACCTCTTGAAGAGTGTATTCGTATTCGAACAGGCGAAAAAGGTGGCACAGCTATATGATAATAACTCTGCACAGAGGTGTGGAGCAACCTACCAACTGTGAAATGAAAATCCCTCATAACCCGAGGGATTTTTTTATGCGATTAAACTTGATGGATGAATTAATGAACACGGATTGTATTGGATCATAGGATATTTCTGTGGATTAATAATAATTTGTAACGAAAGGAAGCAATGAAATACCTTGTTTTGTGAGATGGTTTTTCTTTCTTTTGCATCGCCCAAAAGAACCAAAACGCTAGTCCCATTGATGCTACCGCCCGCTCTAATGATTTATCAATTTCACAATCAAAGTAGGTCAAGCCCCTTTGATGTTTAATTAAATTAATCAATATTCACTCCTTCGCATGCCCGCCAATGGAACAGGCCACCACGCTTTCGAAATTGCTTTTCGAGTGTGGCAAGGAGGATAGTCAAACGTAAAGGGTATAAAACTAATTATTCGATTAAATAATGAGCCAGCAGAGCTTATTCATCATGCTGAGCTACCCTCCCCAATCGAAACAAGGTTTCGAACGATTGAAAGCCAGTGATAAGAGTGGATATTGTGGAATTGCAAGGCGATAGCCTTTAGCATGAAGCAATAAATCCATCTCTGGTGCGTAGCAATCACCCCTTTCAATCAGGTTTTGCATCCTTTTTTGAAAAGGATGTGCTAGCCCGGTACTAGGGCAGTGAATAATTTGCGCTTACTGTACTAATTATTTCTCTATACTGTCTGTTGAATAACCCAAAAGAAAGAATCTCGATGATTGTTTTTTGTAAAGCCATTGATTAGAAGGTACACTGTTTATTTCTTTGTCCACAAGAATATCTATTGATTCATTGTACTTAATTATCAGCTTAAAATAGAACGAAGAATCATCGACGTCTTTTATTCGTTTTTCAATGGCATTGAGTATATTTATGCTTCATAATTACTAAATCTAACTTTAAATGGGATTGTTCGATAAATTAAGGGGTGAATTTGTTGACATCATTGAGTGGCTCGATGATTCAAATGACACCATCGTCTATCGTTTTGAACGTTATCAAAATGAAATCAAAAATGGCGCTAAGCTTACGGTTCGTGAGGGGCAAGTAGCTGTTTTTATCAACGAAGGGCAAATTGCAGATGTTTTTCAGCCAGGTATGTACGAGTTAACAACTCAAAACCTGCCAATTTTATCAACTCTACAAGGATGGAAGCATGGTTTTAACAGCCCTTTTAAAGCTGAAGTATATTTTGTTAGTACACGCAGCCTTACTGCACAAAAGTGGGGAACGAAAAACCCAATCACCTTAAGCGATCAACGCTTTGGTATGTTGGAGATACGAGCCTTTGGCACCTACGTAATTAAGGTGAGCGATGCTCCTTTGTTTATTAAAGAAATTGTAGGAACAGATGGCCATTTTACAACCGATGAAATAGCAGATCAGCTAAAAAGCATGATTGTTACACGCTTTACCGATGCGGCTGGTGAGGCCGGAATGCCTATTGAAGCTTTCGCAGGTAACATCAATGAGCTGTCGGATTACGTATTAAAAGTAATTGCTCCTGAATTTGCACAATATGGCCTTGAGCTGCCTAAGTTTTTGGTTGAGAATGTGTCGATGCCAGAGGAAATTAAAAAAGAAATATTTGAATTGAGCAGGTTAAGTGCGATTGATTTAAATAAATTGGCGCAAATGAAAGCTGCCAAAGCAATGGAGGCCGCTGCCAACAATCCAAGTGGCACCGCTGGAGCTGGTATGGGCATGGGCATGGGTTTTGCCATGGCTAACCAAATGGGACAAACCTTTGGTGCTGGTCAGGCACAAGAGCAAAAACCAACAGCAACCCCGCCACCTCCACCAATACCGCCAGCTTTAACGTTTTTTGTGGTGCTCAATGGTCAGCAAGCGGGGCCGTATGATATGGCAACTCTTAAGCAAATGGCCATGCAAAGTCAACTAACGAAGGAGACCCTGGTGTGGCGCGATGGTATGGCTAATTGGTCAGCTGCAGGGCAACAAGCCGAGCTAACGAGTTTATTCGGAAGTATTCCTCCACCAATACCAGGACAATAAAATGGAACATATCGAAGAAAAAGAAGTTGCAGTAGGTACGTTTGCTTGTGTATCGTGTGGTGCCGATCTAAAGTATAAGCCTGGTACGCAGCATTTAAATTGCGAGTATTGTGGTGCTGAAAATGAAATTCCACAGGTAGAAGAAGAGATTGAAGAGCTAGATTTTCACACCTTTCTCAAGCAAAAGTCAGAATCGGAAACATCCATTGAAGCCAACTTTGTTAAGTGCGATAGTTGCGGGGCCTCATCTACTTTAGAAGAAGATGTGACTGCTACCAATTGTGCCTACTGTGCTGCTCCATTGGTTATAGAGCATGCCCAAAACGAGAGTGTTATTCAGCCAAAATCCTTACTGCCCTTTAAGTTGAATAAAGATGAGGCCAAAGACGAATTTAAAACCTGGCTCAAAAAGTTGTGGTTCGCACCAAACGACTTAAGAAAGGCGGTCCTGAATTTTGACCATTTTAAAGGTGTTTATATTCCTTATTGGACTTACGATACCGATACTTTCTCCAATTATGTGGGGCAGAGGGGCGATTATTATTACGTTACAGAAACTTACACGACCACAGAAAATGGAAAGTCAGTTACCAAAACGCGTCAGGTAAGAAAAACGAGGTGGAGCCATGCATCTGGTCGAGTCCACAAATTTTTCAATGATATTTTAACAGTAGCAACCCGTTCTTTACCTCAAAAGTACATCTATAAACTAGAGCCTTGGGATTTGGAGAACTTAGTGCCTTTCGATAGGTCATACATAAGCGGATTTATTGCTGAAAAGTACCAAATTGGTTTGGAAGAGGGCTTTGGAATAGCAAAGGATATTGCAGATCCTAAAATTCGTGAATTGGTGCGACGCGATATTGGTGGAGATGAGCAACGAATCATTTCATTAAATACTAGCTATCGTGATATTACTTTTAAGCACTTGCTGCTACCAGTTTTTGTATGTGCTTATTTGTTTAAAGGTAAACTGTATCAGTTTTTAGTTAATGGTCGTACTGGCGAAGTACAAGGACAACGTCCTTATAGCTGGATAAAAGTCACATTGGCCGTTGTTGCTGTGTTATTGTTGATAGCAGCAATCATATTTGGCGTTAATTACTATCAAGATCAGCCACCTGCCTATTAGTCAGGTCTATTTATAAACTAAAATGTCCCTAATTCAGTTTGAGTTAGGGACATTTTTATTTTGTAATATTTGCTGTTACTGTCGTTGGTGTTGTGGTCGTAATAAGTCCATGATTGTTTTAACAGGATTGAATGTACTTACTGGTACTTCAACAAAGAATGTTAACCAATGTGCCATGGCGCCATTCCATAAGCCAGGCAACTCAAGCGCTTTCAAGGCTTCGCCATTTCGTGTCTTTTCGGATATAAATCCAGTATTAGCATCAACAAATTTCGCTAAGTCAAATTTCTTTCCTTCAAAATCTTTAATGTAGCACACTAAATCTACAGGGTTAAAGTGCGTGCTAGCATTGAGTATGGCTTGTTGTTCAGCATTATTAGGATCTATTTGGGCACCTTCAACAATTTGCAGACTTGAACTACCATCACTTTGTTTTACCCAAAAAGGACCACCGCCAGGTTCGCCTTCGTTTTTCACCATTCCACAAATTCTAATGGGGCGATTCAGTTTGTTACTGATGAATTCTACCTTATCTACTGTAGAGCAAGATTGAAGCTCCTCAGTATTCAATTGCAATTCATTGCTTAGGAACTGCATGCCCTGTTCTATCGCTTCATTAACTACTTTCGTATTATCACTCTTGATTCCATGTAATATGGTAAAAACAGTTTCTTTTTTAGCAAGCAAGATGCCGGCCAATAGTTGTTTGTAATAAGTCGTATCTTCCAGTTGATCCTCAGGAACAACATTATCAATATTTTTGATAAAAATCAGTTCAGCATCCAAATCATTTAAGTTTTCGATAAGTGCACCGTGTCCGGCAGGGCGGAAAAGCAACTCTCCATTTTCTTGCCTGAATGCTTCATTATTTGGATGAACTGCAATTGTGTCTGTTGATTGCTTTTGAAACGAAAAACTAACATCGTATTTAATGTTGTGTTTGCTTTCGTATTCA
Source organism: Carboxylicivirga sp. M1479 (assembly GCF_007097485.1). GTDB lineage: Bacteria > Bacteroidota > Bacteroidia > Bacteroidales > Marinilabiliaceae > Carboxylicivirga. The sequence continues at coordinate 92,814 of NZ_VKDE01000017.1, forward strand.
GCAATACTGCCAGCTAATTGTTGTTGAAATAACTTGTGATGCTCCGGGCTTACAGTGAAATGTACTCGGCCTTGTGTGGAGTTACTGGCGTACTGAGCTGTTTCTGTTAAATGCTCTTCTAGCGGAGTGGTGTTGCCATTTTCGCTCTTGTGGAACTTAAGTAAACCTTTGGGCAGATGACCATAGTTGAGCCCTCCATCCATGAGTATTTGTTCAATTATTAAACGTGCCTCCTGAGCATTAAAGCTGTTGTTATTCTTATTATTCTGTATCGATGGAACATCATCTGCAAACGCAAAATCATTAATTCGTTTAAAAAACTCTAAAAAAGGAGCTTTTGTTAGTGATTCCGCTTGTTCTAATTCTGATTGTTGTAAAAATTCAAATAATGCTTTAAACATACGTGTTGCAGCACCCGATGCAGGAACGAATTTTAAAGTTTTTAATCCCTCATTAACTGCCTGTTTGTATTTTGTAATGAGGAGTTCTTTTTTTGTGTCAGATATTGATAAAATACCATCGTTCAAAGTAGCTGCTTTTTGGAGATTGGCAAAAGCAAAACCCTTGGCAAAGTGTTCTAATTGTTCTTTAATATTTGATTCGGTAATACCTTTCGTTTTGAGCTGTGTTAGGTCTTTGTTTGTAAGCATATATTTCATTTTTATAGATACGTAATATTAGTTGTTTTCGCTGTGTTTTACAAGTGTGTATTGTGCATTTTCATGCTTGTTTTGGCCTAGGATCGTATTGCCTATCTACATAGGCGTTAGAGCTGCGGTAAGTTTACTAATAGTTAAAGATTAACTATTAGAACATAGAACTCGAAAGTTCAAATATACTGATGTACAAGTATTTAAATGGTTGGATATATGAAAAAATAACTATCTTCGCCACGTTAAAAATTCTTAAAAATATTCACTAATTATTCTTATATGAAGAGGATAGGTCTATTCTGTGGGTTAGTTATGCTTAGTTTTCAGTTGTTTGCTGAAGGTTATCAGGTTAACTTACAAGGAAATCGACAAACAGGTATGGGACATACAGGTGCTGGACTATTTATGGGTGCATCAAGTATGCATTTTAATCCCGGAGCCTTAGGTTTTATTGATAAAAAGTATGATTTTTCCTTTGGCGGAAGCATGATTTTTTCAAATAATACTTTCCAAAAACAAGCGCCATCAACCTATGAGGCAAAGTCTGATAATCCAATGGGAACGCCATTTTATTTTTATGGAGCTACTAAATTAAATGATAAGTTAGCACTTGGCCTTGCTGTAACCACTCCTTATGGAAATTCATTAAAATGGGGTGATGATTGGGATGGTAAATATTTAATCCAAGATATTTCATTGCGAGCTATTTTTATTCAACCAACATTGGCTTATAAGATTAATGATAAGTTAGGCTTAGGTTTGGGTTTCATGGCTGTTAATGGTAATGTAGATCTTAATAAGGCCTTGCCTGTTCAGGGCGCCAACGGTGATGCGAGTGCCAATATCTCTGGTAACACTTGGGCTTTTGGATTTAATGCAGGTATCAGTTATCAAGCCACAGATAAACTCTCACTTGGTTTAAGTTACCGATCTGAGGTAATGGTAGAGCTAGATGAAGGCGATGCAGACTTCACGGTTCCAAGTTCTTTGGCTGGTTTGTATCCAGATACTAAGTTTCAAGCCGAGTTACCAATGCCTACCAATATTACTTTTGGCCTAGGTTATCAGGTGAATGATAAATTGTTATTGGCGGCGGACTTGCAGTACGTTGGCTGGTCGGCATATGAAAGTTTAGACTTTGATTTTGAAGCGCCAACTGTTCCTGATTCACGTAATCAACGCGATTTTGAGAATACAATGATTTATCGTTTAGGAGCTGAGTATGCTTTAAATGAGAAAGTGCAATTTAGAGCAGGTGTTTATTACGACAGCACGCCAATTCCAGAAGATTTATTGACGCCTGAAACACCAGGTACCGATAAAATAGGAATGTCATTGGGATTAGGTTATCAGATCAACGATAAGTTATCGCTGGATGCATCCTTATTGTACATACACGGAATGAAGCGTGAAGACGGCTATGCGCCAACTAACTTTTACGGAACTTACTATTCCAATGCTGTAATTCCGGGAATTGGTGTTAATTATTCATTTTAATAAATGGTACTGATGAAAAGATATATATATAAATATGCACTACTATTAAGTGCTGTCGCTTTATGGTCGTGCGAGCCTAATACTGATGATTTTAATCCATCAAAAGGAAGCGCTGATTTTACTAATTTTGTAGCTATTGGCGATTCATACACTGCTGGTTATACCGATGGAGCTTTAGGGCGAAGAGGACAAGAAGAAAGCTTTAGTGCCATATTGGGAAAGCAGTTGATGTATGTTGGAGGAACTTCTTATAACCAACCTTTTGTACAGTCAGAAAGTAGCGTTGGTTCAATGGAGTTGCAACCAGGCGTTTATAATGGCTATTATGAGTTAAACATTGTTGAGGGATCTTTAAAGCCACAACCTACGATAGGCGACGTTGCTATTTTAGGTGAACAGGTAAGTAGTCCTGATAATCAAAACTTCGGTGTTCCTGGAGCTAAATTAATTCACTTAGGTGAATTACCTGCTCCATATCCGCCATACGCGCAATTAAATCCTTTTTATGCTCGATTTGCCAGCAGTCCTGATGCAACGGTTCTTGGGGATGCTTTAGCAGCAGAGCCTAGTTTTGTTTCGTTTTGGGTTGGAAATAACGATATACTAGCTTATGCAATGGCTGGTGGTGAAGCAGATGCTATTACCGATCCAGCAATGTTTGCCGCTGCTTATACGCAAGCTGTTAATGCGATATTATCAACTGGATCAAAGGCTGTACTAGGTAATGTTCCAGCAATTGAAACCATTCCATTTTTTAATCATATTTTGAAAGATGGTCACTTGCCTTTGGTGATTGTTGACGATGCCGTACCAGGTGGTATTCGACAGCTTGTTGAAGGAGAAAAAATTCTGTTGTCTGCAAGTACAGCTTTAGGAATGGGATATGGTCAATCTGTTGAAATGCCTTTAGGTGCTGAATATGTTCTGGATTTAAATGAATTGAATGCGATATCATCAGCTACTACAGCTTATAACGCAACAATTAAATCTATTGCTGATGAAAACGGGATTGCTCATGTTGATTTAGCAAAAATCATGGAGCAGTTGAGTACAAGCGGACTTATTATTGATGGAAATCGTTATACCACAACTTTTGTTTCTGGAGGCGTATTTTCTTTAGATGGTATTCATGCTACAGGGCGTGGTTCAGCAATAATTGCCAACGCTTTTATTGATGCAATAAATGCAAAGTATGATGCGCAAGTACCTCATGCCAATATCAATGATTATAACATGGTAGAATTTCCGTAATGGGATTTTAAATAATGAGTGGTAAAAAGGAGGGTTCGCCCTCCTTTTTTTTATTTTAAATTTTTTTGTTGGCCCACTATAAAGCCAATATGCTTTAGTTCGAATCAAGCTCTAGTATTTGCTTGGTATCTATCGCTGCATAATTTATTCTTTGTTGCCTATCATTAAAATGAATTTTTACGATGCCTTCCAATATATTAAATGCTGATAAATTGATTATTACCAACAATAATGTGTAAACATTAAAATTCACTTGTAGAAGAATAGGCATGTTTATATTTTAGCACTTCGAAAATAACTAAGAATAGTGTATGATATCTTCAAAGGTGTATTGTTTGCTGATTGTCCTTTTGTACTTCTATGCTCCTACTTCTAGTGCTCAGGATTTTCAGGTTAACTATTTGTCGGTTGAAGATGGTCTATCACAAAACGAAGTCACGTCAATTGTACAAGATAGTTATGGTTTTATGTGGTTTGGTACCCGAGGTGGGTTAAACAGGTACGATGGTTATTCTTTCAAGCATTATAAGCCCTCTATTATGGATTCTGGTAGTATTTCCAATCCATCTATTGAAGCTTTACTCTTAAACAAGGAACAGGATATATTGATTGGTTTAAAATCAGGTGGTCCTGCAAAATATGATTATTCAGCTGGTGTTTTTGAAGTTCAAGAACTTGCAAAGCGATACGGATTAAATAGAGTCGTTTCTTTTTGCGAAGATGAGGAAGACAATACATGGATTGGTTCGTGGTCGAACGGTGTTTTGTGCCTTAACAAAGACACTGCTATACATTATAAAGGTCTTGATCAAGTCAGATCGATACAGCAAACAGAAGATGGTACAGTGTGGTTTGCTACTTCAGCCGGACTTAAATACAAAAAAAAGACTGACAAAATTATTCAAACCTTCATCGGTACAAGTATAACCTCACTTGTAGCGGATAAGGTTAATAAGTGTTTGTGGCTATTAGGTTGGAATCAAGATCTAATGAAGATTGATTACCATACAATGTCTTCCAAGCACTACCCTAACAACAAAGCTGTAGATTATAAGAATTTTACTTTATACAATGATACTCAAGGGATATTGTGGGTTGGAACGTGGGGAAACGGATTATTCCAATTCAATAAAGAAACAGAAGAGTTCAAAAAGGTTAATATTTACCCTTTCAACTCTCAATCAGCATCTGTTGATTTTGATATTATTCGGGATGTTTTTGAGGACAAGGTGGGTGATATATGGTTAGGAACACAAGCGGGAATTGTCCGTATCTCGCGCAAAAATAATTTTAAATACATAAACGGTTTTGATCAGCACGGTTTAAATCGGGTTCACGTTAGCGCCATTTATATTGATAATAATGGGAGAAAGTGGGTTGGAACAAGTGGTAATGGTTTGTTTTACTCAGATGATGGCATTATCTATAATAGAGTATCGATCAATCGATCGAATGTTATTTCAAAGCGGGATGATTTATCGGTAAAGGCATATGTCTTTATAAACGTTATATTAGAGGAGTAAGTGATGTGAAGTTTTTCTTGTATAGACTCTGCAAAATTTATGCTTAGACCCAGAATTTGGTTCTGATCCTTTGTGATCCATTTTGATACCACTATTGACATTATAAAAAAGAAAAAGCCTGTAAATCAAGTGATTTACAGGCTTTTGTTCTTATTTGATATTTAAGAAAGTGATCCAGGCGGGATTCGAACCCACGACCCATAGCTTAGAAGGCTATTGCTCTATCCAACTGAGCTACTGGACCATTCTTAGTGCTTTTTGTTAAAAGCGATGCAAAGATAATTATTCAACTTATCTATTCAAATAAAATGAAGCATTTTTGTAGTATTAATTCCGCAGTATTACTCAATTATCAAGTTTTCAATTGCTAAGAAACTTATTTTTTTCGCAGGGTAAGCTTTTCAATAGCGTCATATGTGTGTTAAAGGAAGTATTATCCAAAATATGAGTATATATGTCCATTATCGAACGTTAAAAGCGTTTTGAAAATACATCATATGTAATAAAGTTTGTTATTGCACAATTACTGTACGATATCGAACAATAAGTAGTAGAATCGAACACTTCTAATTGTTTCGTATTTATATAATGCATTAGTTTATAACAATCTGATTATCTTGGTATACTTTTAGTTAAAAAGGAAAGAACCTAAACACATCTATTTTGAATATCCAAATTAAAGACCTCAGCCAGGTTTATAAAAATGATTTCAGAGCTCTTAACAAAGTTAATCTGGAAATTGAATCTGGTATGTTTGGTTTATTAGGACCCAATGGTGCTGGTAAATCAACTCTCATGCGCATATTGGTAACTCTATTAAATCCAAGTCATGGCGACATTTTGGTTAATGGCAAAAGCTTGTCTAAAAACCGATCCGAAGTGCGATCTTATTTGGGTTACCTGCCGCAAGATTTTCGTTTTTTCTCAAAATTAAAAACCTGGGAGTTTTTAGATTATGCCGCTTCACTAACTGGTATAAAAAATAAAAAGGAGCGATTAAAGGCAGTAGATCATATGCTTGAACAGGTTGGGCTGTTTGATGTGCGCAACCGATATGCCAATAAATTATCAGGTGGTATGAAAAGACGGTTGGGTATTGCACAAGCGTTAATAGGAGACCCCAAAATTATAATTGTTGATGAACCTACCACAGGACTCGACCCAGAAGAACGCATACGTTTTAGAAATATTCTTTCTAATTTGAGTCAACAAGATGTCATCATTATTTTATCAACGCACATTGTTGGAGATATTTCATCAACCTGTCAACAAATGGCTTTATTAAACAAAGGCCAAGTTCACTTTCAGGGGACTCCTGAGATGTTTGTTAATCAATCATCGGGTCATGTATTTAATACCAACGTAACATTTGAACAGCTTAAAGTAATAGGAGAACAATACCCGGTAATAACATCGGTACCTGGAGCCAATGGCTACGAAATTGAGTTTGTAGCCGATGAAGTAAAAGGTTGGGATACGAAGCTTGTTGAGCCTAATTTAGAGCATGCTTACGTATATTTTATGGAATATATTGCTAATGAAAAATTTCAATACCAATGATGTCTTTATTTAAAATTACCACAGTTGCTCGTTTTGAGTCGAAGACGCTTTTAAGAAGTTGGTTTTTCAGAATATTTGCAATATTGATTATGGGATTTGTTCTCATGTTCAATCTTTTTGGTGTTACTGCAATTGCAGATGGAGGATGGCCAGGACGATTATTGCCATCAGGGGTACCTTATTTTAATTTGTGGATATTAAACATCGCACAAGCCGTAATTGCCGTTTTTTTATCAGCCGATTTTTTGGGAAGAGATAAAAAGCTGGATACCACGGAGGCCTTTTATGTAAGAAGCATGTCCAATTCGGAATATGTTTTGGGTAAAACAATGGGGGTTTTAAAAGTATTCCTTTTGCTCAACGCTGCCGTTTTAATGAGTGCTTTATTATTCTCCTTAATTGCTACAGAAGTAAATATATCGTGGACAGCCTACCTGTTGTACCCCTTACTCATTTCATTACCTACGCTGATCCTAGTTTTGGGATTATCGTTTTTTACAATGACATTGGTTCGTAACCAGGCAATTACTTTTGTGTTGTTACTTGGGTTTATCGCTCTGTCGTTATTTTATCTGGGTAATAAATATTTGGGTGTATTCGATATCTTGGGTTTTTACACCCCTTTTATGCGCTCTGATTTTACAGGATTTCAAGACTTTAATAGCCTCTTAATCCAACGTTTTGCGTATTTATTAATCGGAATGGCTTTAATCATTGCTACAATTTTGCGCTTACCCCGATTAGAGCAGCAGCGCTTAAATAAGCCTATGCTTTGGGGGACACTCCTAATTTTTAGTTCTTTAATTGCCGTTAGTTATTTTATTCAGATAACAACATCAATCAGGAGTGATAATTTACTGCTTCAAATTAATCAGTTAAATGCTAAGTTGCCACAAATCGCTAGTCAAATAACTTCATATCAGGCAAAGGTAAAGCATAATAATGATGCTATTGATTGTGAAGTAAGCATGCAAATAAATCGCAATGCTTATACGGCAAATACATTGCCATTGGCTTTAAATCCAGGATTAAAGGTTACAGCTTGTACCATAAATCAACAGCCAGTGTCATTTCAACAAGATGCTCACATTGTGTCGGTTGATGTTACAACCGTAAGCGAAGAATCGTACCTTTTACAACTAACTTACGAGGGGACTATTTTGGATGATGCCATATATGCCGATATCAAAGAGGAAATCAAAGCTTCAGAAAATAGGAAGGATCCATTATTGGCAGGTAAGGGATATAGCTTTATTCAACCTAATTATGTCCTTTTAACTCGTGAGGCTCATTGGTATCCAGTAATCGCCAGAGACCAATATTGGACACAATATCCTTTTGCTGCAATGAACTTAACTGTTCATTCAGAGCCTAACTTGGAGGTAATCTCCCAAGGTTTAAAAGATAGCATTAACTCAGGAACTTATTCTTTTACGCCTGAGCAGAAGTTAAATGCGTATAGTTTAGTTATTGGTGATTATGAACGGCATACAACCGTAATTGATAGTGTTGAGTTTAACTTATATCATCATAAAACACATACATATTATAAGGACTATTTTAGTGAGCTCAACGATACTGTTGCGGATGTTGTTCAGAGTATTAAAGACGATTTTGAACGGAAGCTAGGATTAACATATCCTTTTCAGCGTCTTTCAATTGTTGAGGCTCCCATTAATTTTCATTCGTACATACGAAACTGGACATTAGCGACTGAAAATATTATGCCTGAGATGGTTTTCTTTCCTGAAAATGGAGGAGGACTTTGGCAAAATGACTTAGGCAATGTTCGAAGACGAATTGACAGAAGTGTAGACCGATCGAACGAAGAACGCTCTGAAAAAGAATTACAAGTGGAGGTTTTAAAAAACTACCTTGGAGACAACTTCATTAGGCCATCTCGTTTCTTTTTTGGTCGCCAGCGCGAGGCAGAGCGATCAATCGAAAACTGGGGACGATACCAGATTTTTCCGTTATATTATAGTTATGTCAATAGTATTGATGAACAAGGCTACCCACTTTTAACTATTGCTGTTGAAAATTACCTGCACCAACGCTTAGGTGAAACAAGAAGACGAGGTTTAGGTGGACTTTCAAGTAATGATGAAGTAGTATTGAAGCTTCGTAACAATAGCCTGAAAGATCTAATTAATGAAGAGGATGTCAATACTTTGGGTAACATATTCGCATCAAAAGGAAATCAGTTGTTTTCTAACCTAAAGGTTAATGTTGGTCAGGCTAATTTTGATAATGACCTAAATGCTTTAATGACAGCAAAGCAATTTCAAAACCAAGCAATCAATGACTTTACTGCATCCATTTCTCAAGTTAGTATGTCTGATTTTTCAGATATGTACAACAGTTGGTTAAACGATGCATACAGACCCGCCTTTTTATTTAGTTCTGTAGATGTATCAGAAATAAAAGAAGGCAATCGTATTCGATATTTTGTGAAAGTTACTGTATCAAACCAGGGCGATGCTGATGGAATTGTGGGATTTACAGTACGTGAGGGGCGTCAACAAAGAGGTCGCGGGCGTTTTCGTTCACGCTTCCAGGGTGACGATGAGCAGGATGGAGAACAAAGTTATCAGTTTAATGCAGGTCAAACCTACGACATTGGCTTTTTGCTGGATGAGGAGCCGCGCGAAGTATTAGTTAATACTTACATAGCAGTAAATATACCATCAAGTCAAACCCTCACATTAAATCCGATTAATAGAAAAAATAAAAAAGTTGCTTTTTTTGAGGGATCAAAAATTTCGAGTAAAACACTGAATTACAAGGTTAAGAATGAGATAATTGTTGATAATGAAGACAGCGGTTTTGAGCTTGTTAATACAGGAGAAAGCCGAACTGTAAAAGATTGGTGGACAGCGATGCAGAATGAAGAGGATGGTGACAGTGACTATGGAATGGTACGATTCTGGAACCCGCCTGTGAAATGGCAACCTGTGGTCAGTGACAAGTTTTTTGGTGAGTATCTAAGATCAGCAGTTTATAAAAGAAAAGGTAGTGGCGAAGGCTATCTTGCCTGGAAAGCTAATATTGAACAGGCAGGCACCTACGAAGTACACGCTTATGTTGCCAACATCACCAATCGTTTTAGGCGAGGAAACAATAATTCAAACAAAGAGAAAATATACAATTTTACAGTATACCATGATGATGGTAAAGATCCTATAGAGTTAGTCATAAGTAACGATAATTCGGGCTGGTTGTATTTAGGTGAATTCTATTTTTCTGAAGGAAATGCCCAAGTACAATTGTCCGATGTTTCAAATAGTGAGTACATCATTGGTGATGCCGTTAAATGGATTAAAAAATAAAAAGACGAACACATATTTTTATGAAAAAAATTAAGATAGCAACATTAATGCTCTTACTGCTCATGGCAGGGCCAACAAAGGCTCAGCGATTAATGACGCTTAATCAGTCGGTTGAAGAAGCTTTAAAGAACAGTCCGCAAATTGTACGCATGCGATTAAGCTTAATTCGTACGCGTGAGTTGCTCAACGCCCAAAGAGCATCATTGCGTTCTAATTTTAAGCTAAATCTAAACCCCTATCAATATTCAAATAATCGGCAATACGATGAATTTAACCAACAATGGTTTACTTCGGAAAGCACGCAAAGTAATGCTACGCTTAGCGTTACCCAACCAGTTATTTGGACAGATGGTACCATCACTTTAGATAATACCTTTGGATATAGGGATAACTATAGCTCATCATCATCCAACTCGTTTGAAGGTTTTAGTAATAGCTTACGTTTAGGTATTAATCAACCTTTGTTTACCTATAACCGAACAAAAATGACGCTGAAAGAGCTTGAGTTTGATCATGAAAATGCAAAACTTAACTATGCTCTCGAAGCCCTAAATGTAGAACGTCAGATTACACAGTATTTCTACCAAATATATCAAAAGCAAATGGAGCTAATTACTTCGCGCGAAGAGTGGGGCAATCGTAAGAAAAGTTTCGAAATAATTAGTAATAAGGTAGAGGCAGGTTTAACTGCCAAGGAAGAAATGTTACAGGCCGAATTGGATATGATGTCTAGTCAGTCAACGGTACAAAACAACGAAGTTGAACTCGAAAACATCAAAGATAACTTCAAGCAAATGTTGGGTTTATCTTTATCAGAAGAACTAATGGTGATTGCTGAAGTATCGGTTTTACCTGTAGATATTGACATTAAAATGGCTACCAATTTTGCCTTACTCAACAGGATGGAAATTCGCCAACGCGAAATTGATATTGAAACAGGGCAATTTCAGTTGATAAAAACTAACGCGACCAACGAGTTTAAAGGTAATTTAAATGTATCGGTTGGATTGTTTGGTGAGAATGAGAAAATTAAAGGCATTTACGATAATCCCAATGATAACGAAGATGTACGTTTTAGTTTGGAAGTGCCTTTATTTGACTGGGGTGAGAAGAAAGCCCGTATGCGAGCTGCAGAGGCATCTTTACAAACTAGCGAATATAATTTGCAAGATGAGCAAAAGACCATTCGTTTAAACATTAGAAAGGTAGATAGGAGTTTGAAAAATACCCTTATGCAAATTGAAATAGCTCGTAAGAACGAAGAGAATGCGGAGTTAACCTATGAGATCAACCTTGAGAAATACCGTAATGGCGATTTAACTAGTATGGATATTAACCTGTTCCAGAATCAGTTAACTCAAAAGAAAAATGCTTTAACCAATGCCCTCATTAATTACAAGCTTGAGCTCTTAAATATGAAATTGCAGACTTTGTACGATTTTGAGATGCAACGAAGCATTATTGACGATGTAATGAAATACGAAATGATTCAATAAACCTTTACTAACCTATATATTCTTATTAAAATGATAAAATCTAAATACTTACACTCAACAGCAATGCGTTTTAAAGTGCCCATGTTAATTGGACTGATATCCTTGCTATTAATGTCCTGCAAAAACGAAGCAAGTAGTTTTTCAACCGATGTGGCCGTTAATGTTTCGGTGCAGGAGGTTAAGAAGAAAAGCATTGAGCAAACATTGGTAACAACAGCTACTATTAGTCCGCAAATGGAGTCAAATTTAAAAACAGAATTAACTGCACACTATCATTTGCAACTTAACCCCAAAACAGGTAAGCCATTCAAAATGGGTGATCAGGTTAGTGAGGGGCAACTAATAATATTGTTAGAAGATCAGGAGTATACCAACAATGCCAACCTAGAAGGTGCTCAGCTCGACATGGAGATTTCGGCCATGGAATATGAAAAACAGCAGGCTCTTTTTGAAAAAGGGGGTGTAACAAAGCGTGAATTGGTTAATTCTGAAAAAACGCTTTTAACATCGGAGCAAACATATGAAAATGCTCAACTAAAGATTGAAAAACTAAGCATACGTGCACCATTTAAAGGTGTAATAACCGATTTGCCATATTTTTCGCCAGGTATGCGTGTTGATAACGGAGAAGCTGTTTTAAGCATTATGAATTATTCTACCATGATGATGGATTTAAGCATGCCTGAGAATTTATTGGGTGAGGTTAAAGTAAATCAGTTGGTAAATATTATGAATTATGCCTTGCCCGATGATACGCTTAAGGGTAGAATTACTGCTTTATCGCCAGCCATTGATAAAGAGGCAAGAACGTTTAAAGGGCGCTTAAAAGTGGATAATAAAAAACAGCTACTTAAGCCTGGTATGTTTGTAAAAGCTGAGATTGTGGTTGATCAACGCGATAGTGCTTTGGTAATACCTAAAGATGTGGTGTTGACCGAAGGCAATCGTAAAGTGGTGTTTGTGGCAAAAAATTCAGCAGCTCAAAAGCGATATATCCGTACTGGTATTGAAACATTAAATGATATGGAAGTATTAGATGGATTAAAACAAGATGAGCGTTTGATTATTAAAGGCTTTGAAACACTTAAGGACCGCTCCAAAGTTAAGGTAGTAAAATAATAAGCATATTGGCTACTTACTTCACAAAAAACAATAGGCCTTAATTGGCAAATGACAAGTTATCGATTTACAAATGCATAGTGATTGGTTTGTAAATAAAAGTGAGGTAATTACCCGTAAGTTTATTATCAGCTACTCATACATCACTTGAGCCGAGGTATACGCCTTTTTTTCATTTTAAAATCTATGAATTAAATATGAAATCAATTTCTCGATTTTCAGTTAATTATCCCATTACTGTATTAATGATTGTGCTAGGCATAATATTGCTTGGAGGCATTTCATTAACCCGCTTAGGAACAGACCTGTTTCCTGATTTACAAAATCCTCGAATATATGCTGAAGTGGTTTCTGGTGAGCGTTCTCCCGAAGAAATCGAAAAACGTTTTGTTGAGCAGGTTGAGGCTTTAGCAGTTCGACAAAGTGGTGTATTAAACGTATCATCAGTTTCTCGTGTTGGATCGGCTATTATAACAGTTGAATATGATTGGGGTAAAGACATTGATGAAGCATTTTTAGATCTTCAAAAAGCTCTTTCGCCTGTTAACCAGGATGAAGATGTTGAAGAGTTGAATATTTCGCGGTTCGATCCCAATGCATCGGCAGTTATTAAAGCGGCCTTTATCAACGATCAGGTAAATGACATGAATGATTTGCGAAAAGTAGCTGAAAATTACATTCGCAATGAGCTCATCCGCATTGACGGAATTGCCGATATTCGTATCTCAGGTGAGGAGGAAGCTGAAGTGATGATTATCGCTGATCCTCAATTGCTAAAGGCGAATAAAATTACATCAACATCTCTGCTAAATACGATCAATAGTTTTAATCAGAACGTATCTGGTGGCTCAATCGAAGAAATGGGCCAGCGCTACATCATTAAAGGATTAAGCTCTTTATCGGCGCTTCACGATGTGGAAAACTTGGTGGTAAAACTCAACAAAACAAATACCACAACAGAGCAGCAGAATACCATTTCGGACGCAATGCCTGTTTTGCTAAAAGATGTGGCTAAGGTTCGTGTTCTCAATAGAGAACCAGAAAGTATTGTGCGTTTGAATGGGCAACGCTGCCTGGGCATTTCGGTTTACAAAGAAACCCGCTTTAATACCATTGCCGCTGTTGAAAAACTCGAAGAGGCCTTTATAGATATTCAAAGACGTATACCTGGATATAAGCTACACGTAGTAAGTAACCAGGGTACATTTATTCAAAGTGCCATTGGCGAGGTGCAAGAAAGTGCTTTGTATGGTATTATCTTAGCGGTCTTCATTCTGTTTGTATTCTTGCGTCGTTTTGGTGTAACACTTATTGTAAGTCTGGCCATCCCAATTTCTATCATAGCCACATTTAACCTCATGTACTTTAATGGACTCACATTAAATATTATGACTTTGGGTGGCTTAGCACTTGGTGCTGGTATGTTGGTGGATAATGCCATTGTAGTAGTTGAAAATATTGTACGAAAAATAGAAGAAGGCTTACCCATAAAGCAAGCAGCCATTGAAGGGACATCAGAGGTAGGAGGAGCATTAACAGCTTCAACCTTAACAACCATTGTGGTGTTTTTACCAATCGTTTACTTGCACGGTGCATCAGGCGAATTGTTTAAAGATCAGGCATGGACGGTAGCATTTTCACTTTTATCCTCCTTATTAGTCGCTCTATTGGTAATTCCAGTTCTCAGCACAGCGGTTTTAAAAAAATCAGCCACGTCAAAAACAAAGCCTGCAATCACAAAAACGGGTTTTACAGCCTATGAAAAGTTCTTAGAAAAGGTGCTTGACGGGCGATATATAGTTTTGTTAGGAGCTTTGATACTTCTGCTTATTACAGGTTTTATTCTACCTAAAGTAGGAAGTGAGTTTATGCCTGAAACACAATCAAACGAAGTAACCATTGAAACAGTGTTTCCTGCTGGAACAACGTTAAACCGTACTGATGCCACACTCAGTCAGATGGAACAAATGGCCATTGATGCTTTTGGCGATAAGTTAAAGTGGATATACACGCATGCTGGGCCCGAAACATCAGGGGAATCCATATCTACCAATGAGCAGGGAGAAAATACTGGTTTTATTAAGTTGATACTCAACAGCGATGTGCAGGTCTCTTTCTCTGAAATAGTATCCGTTTTAAATGATTTATATGGAGGTATTAGAGATTTGGAAATGCGTTTTGTGCAAGATCAATCAGCCTTACAAACCTTATTGGGAACCGATGAGTCGCCTCTTGTAATTGAAGTGGAAGATAATAATCGAGAAAACTTAGAGATATCGGCCATGGTGATTGCTGATTATATTCGCCAAAACGGTGAAATATATAATGTAAAAAGTTCTTTTGAAGATGGAGCACCAGAAGTGAATGTTCAAATTGATCGTGTTCGAGCTGGAATCTTCAATCTAAATGTTTCTACTATAATGTCTAACCTGTCCGATTATCTTTCGAAAAAAGACGGTGGGCGAATGGAGCTTAGTGGAGAACTAACCAACATAAAACTGGAAACACCAGATGTACGCCTGAATGAGTTAGCCTCCTTAAACATCGGCGATGGAGAACAAGAGGTATTATTATCGGAAGTAAGTACCATTAGTATCGGTAAGGCATCGCGAGAGATCATACGAAATAACCAAAAACGAGTGATTCGCTTAAGTGCCATGGTTCGCGATGATCGACCTTTTGATCATTTTATTGCAGACTTGAATCAGGCTATTGGGCAGTTGGTGATACAGCCAACATCCAACATTAAAATATTAGGAGAAGAAGAAAAGCGCAAGGATGCATTCGGGAGTTTGCAGTTTGCACTTATTCTTTCCATTATTCTGGTTTATATGGTAATGGCTTCTCAGTTTGAGTCATTATTACATCCGTTTACAATCTTACTTACCATACCACTGGCAGGCGTTGGTGCTGTATGGGCGTTTTATTTGCTCGGTCATACGTTTAACATCATGGCCTATATTGGAATAGTCATGTTGGCTGGTATTGCCGTTAATGATTCTATCATATTGGTAGATGCCATTAATCAATACAAAAAGGCTGGGCTTCAATTGAAAGAAGCCGTTATTTCGGCAGGTCAGCAACGTGTACGACCTATTTTAATGACAAGCTTAACCACCATACTGGCCTTGTTACCATTAACAATAGGCTTTGGCGACAGTGCTGCACTTCGAGCCCCAATGGCCATCGCTGTTATTGGCGGATTGCTGACATCCACATTACTTACCTTGGTGGTTATTCCTTGTGTTTATTATGTGTTCGATCGTTTATTTAATGCCAACAAATAGGACTGACTTGTATGAAAGAATTAATAAATAGAAAAGTACTTGTCAGCATGCTTTTTATAGCGCTTACAATGTTGGGCTTGATTTCATATCGCCAACTATCGTTTGAGCTATTACCCAACACCGACTATCCGCTTTTGTTTGTACAGGTTCGAGCTAGTACTCAACTCGATCCTAAACACATGGAGCAGGAGGGGGCTATCCCAATTGAAGGGCTTATCAGCACCATGGATGGGATCGAAAAGATTGAAACACGCGTTCGACCAGGCCAAGCCATGATAATGGTTTTCTTAACGCGCGAAGCGGATGTGAAGTACAGTTATCTCAAACTAATTGAGAAAGTTGAGGGTGCAGGTAGTGTGTTGCCCGAAACCATGTTAGCACAAGTATTTAAGGCCGATGTTGACCAGTTCAACAGTGAATTTATGATCATTCAGGTGCGAGGAGAAGGTGGTGTTGATCGTATCCGAAACCTGATTGAGCAAGATATAAAAGCGCAGTTGGAAAGTGTGGATGGCGTATCATCTGTGCAAATTTCTGGTGGTCGCCAAAAAACAGTTGAAATTGTTTGTCGTCAGGATGTATTAGACAGTTATGGTTTGACATCAGGTCGAATCAGGCAGCTTATTTCATCAGGACAAAATGAGAAGGTATTTGCTGGGAAAGTAATAGATGGTCAAAAGCATTATTTTGTTACTGCAGAAGCCGATTACAAACGCCTTAGCGATATTGAAAACATTGTGGTTAAAGCTGATGGTCCAGTCTTACTAAAGGATGTCGCTAAAATCAGCCTCAGTGTTAAGGAAGATGATTCATACAGCCGTATTAACGGTCTGGAAGCAGTTTCTGTATCCATAGCAAAAGATGCGCAGGTGAACATGATTAATCTCTCGGATAACACCTTGCAGTTAATTGAGCAGATTAATACCAATTATAAGTCTAAAGGTATAGAATTAGTAGTGGTTTCTAACCAGGCTGAAACCATGGAGAGTAACCTTGATTCAATTATTGAGTTGGCCTTTATTGGTGGTATCCTGGCTATTTTTGTCTTATGGATATTCCTAAATAATATACCGCTGGTTGGTATGGTAATGTTATCGGTTCCATTATCAGTATATGGAGCATTTAACTTTTTCTTTGCCACAGATATTTCCATCAATGTACTAACCTTGGTGGGCTTAGCATTGGCCATTGGTATGCTGCTCGATAATAGCGTGGTAGTAATGGAGAATATCTACCGTGTGGCTTCAAGCGGACGTTACAGTGGCGAAGAAAGCGTAATAAGGGGCACAAAGGAAGTTTGGCGATCGGTAACTGCTACTACACTGACAACCATTTCGGTATTCCTGCCTTTTGTTTTTTCCGAGCAAACCATGTTTCGCGAAATAGCCAAACACATAAGTGTTTCCATAATCTCAACACTACTAGTTTCATTATTGGTGGCTTTAATATTAATTCCCATGTTATCACACTTATTCTTATCGGGGATTATCAAGCATCGCATTGAAGCATTGGAAAAGTTGGATTTGCATAATAAAATGGTTCAGTACTACATTTTACTATTGAAAGCGACTCTAAGAAAACCTGCCGTAACCATCATTGGTATCATGCTGGTTTTTTTTGTTGTTTTAATCGTTAGTATCGGATTAAGTATTTCTACTCAGCAAGAGGCTGAAACAACCGAATTTAGTATTTCGGTTGAAATGTCGTCAGGCTCCATGTTAAGCAACACTGATAAGGTGGTTCGCGAGATAGAAACTCGACTAGAATCTTTAGCTGAGAAAGAAGATGTACTCAGTAAAGTGTATGAAGACAATGCCAGTGTATCCGTTACTTTAGTTGATGATTATAAGAAAATAGCGAAACGAACAATTCCGTCAATAAAAGCAGACATTCTGGAGCGCATTAGTGAAGTCGATGGTGGTGAAATTAGTTTATCGCAAAGTTCAACGGCTGCCATGGGAGGTAGTAGGGGTTTTGGCTCCAACCCAGGCATGGGCATGATGATGTTTTTGGGTCTTGGGGAACAGGAAGAAAAGGTGGTGATTAAGGGAGAGGATTACGATCAAATGTTATTAGTGGCCAATGATGTTAAGTATTATTTGGAAAATGAAATAGATAACCTCCAAAGAGTACGTATTTCTGCTTCAAATAAACGGCCTGAAGTGCATTTAGGAATGGATGCTTTTCTAATGGGTTTATTTAATATATCGCCATCCAATGTTGTTTCAGAGCTATCTTCCTTTCGATCTGAAGTTAGTTCGGGTGGCGAGCTAAAAGTTGGCACAGAAACCTATGACATTGTACTAAAAACGGTAGAGGATGAAAACTTGAGTGATCAAGCGCCAAAAACCATGGGTGATTTGCAAAAGATGAACATTACTACCAATCAAAGCACTGTTGTGCCTTTACGCGATTTTTCGGAGATAAATTATGCTTCAGGGCGTACCGAAATATTACGGGTTAATCAGGAAAAACAGATTGAGGTAAGCTACCGTTTTACGGATGAAGTGAACAACTCAACAACTTTATTGGAGGATGCACGGGCACAGGTGGATGATTTGGTTGCTTCTATTCCTATTTCTTCTAAGGTATCTTTAAAAGTGATTCATGAAGAGGACATGTTTGCCGAATTCAAGTTCCTCGGATTAATAGGCCTATTGCTGGTGTTCATGATATTAGCATCTGTTTTTGAGTCACTCACAGCGCCCGTAATCATGCTTTTTTCAGTTCCTCTGGCGGCAATAGGCTCTTTGTTGGCTTTAGTGCTTACTGGTAATTCAATTATTAATATCAACACCTTTATTGGCTTTCTCATTCTCTTGGGTGTTGTAGTCAATAATGGCATACTGCTAATCGATTATTCAAGGCAGCTACGCCGCGATGGCTATAATTACAGCAGGGCTATCATGCAGGCTGGAATTTCTCGTATTAGACCAATATTAATAACAGCTATAACTACCATTATTGCCATGATGCCTTTAGCACTTGGTAAGTCGGAGTATGTTGGAATATTGGGTGCGCCATTTGCCATTACCGTGGTTGGAGGTTTAAGCTTTAGCACAATCTTAACCTTGGTATTTATGCCAACATTCGCATTTGGTTTGGATTCAGCCTTAAGTTGGTTGCGTGGCTTAAGCATTTGGTTAAAACTATTAATCTACTTTTTATGGGCTGCGGCATTATTGGCTGTCTATTTTTTTGCGGATGCTTCCTTTGCCTGGCAAATGTTATATGGCGTTCTGATTATTAGTGGAGTGCCAGCTGTCGTCTATTTTGTTAAAAGCTCATTACGAATGGCTAAATCAAGCCTCGTAAAGGACGACGAAATGGTCAATATTACCATTCGTAATTTGGTAAAAGTGTACGATAGAGATAGCCGTTTTGTTCGTGAACTGAAAGCGCGAAAACATAAATTAGGAGTGCTTAAGGGAAAAACCACTTTATCCAACAAAATGCTATTAAAGCAAATGGTTTGGCAATTGCCTTTGATTGCCTTTATGGTTTATTACACCTGGTGGTATCTCGATTCAGTTGTTTGGGGTTTAACCTTTTCAATTATCAACTACTTTATTGCCCTAAAAGTATACAATAGTTGGGCCTATTTTTGGAGACAACATAAACCGTTAAAGGTGGCAGGCAAGTGGGATAGAAGAATGTTAACTACCATTCGGTTCGCTTATCCGCTTTTGGCATCTCTTTTAATTGTGTACCGATGGGATGCCATGGTGCTAGCCATTGTTATGGCTGTTTTATCATATCTGTTATTAATATTAATCTCATCAGGAACCAAACTTAAAAGGGACCAATTAAACATTGAACGTATTACTGGACGCTTTGCAGGATGGCGCAGAACGTATTATCGCATGTTGCGCGGAATACCTGGTGTTGGCAAGCAAAAAGTACCTTTCAAAGCTTTAAAAGGTGTCTCGCTTGAGATAAAAACTGGTATGATTGGTTTGTTAGGGCCTAATGGTGCTGGAAAAACAACCTTGATGCGCATAATTTGCGGCATACTTGAGCAAAGTTATGGTAAGGTATACATCAATGGATTTGATACGGCAGAGCATCGCGAAGAATTACAAGGAATAATTGGATATCTGCCACAGGAGTTTGGCACCTATGAAAACATGACGGCTTATGAATTTCTAGATTATCAAGCCATAGTTCGAGGAATATCAGATGAAACCATACGGAAAGAACGTTTGGAATATGTGCTGCAATCAGTGCATATGTGGGAAAGGCGTGATGATAAAATAGGTGCATTTTCGGGCGGTATGAAGCAACGTATTGGCATTGCAATGATATTATTGCATCTTCCCAAGATTTTGGTGGTCGATGAGCCAACAGCAGGATTAGACCCACGCGAACGTATTCGCTTTAGAAACCTACTGGTTGAGTTAAGCCGTGAAAGAATAGTCTTGTTTTCAACTCATATTATCGAAGATATTTCGAACTCTTGTAATCAGGTGGCGGTAATGCGCAAAGGCGAGTTGAAGTATTGGGGTGAACCATCTGACATGGTTCAGGTAGCCAACGGTAGAGTATGGCAATTTGATGTGCAGGCCGCAGATTTTGAAACGGTAAATAAGCAATTTATTATTGTCCATCACATGCGCGATGGGGAGATGATTCGCGTTCGCTGTTTGTCCAATGAGCAACCTGTAAATGATGCAATAGAAGTTAATGCAGTGTTGGAAGATGCCTACATTTGGTTGTTAAAAGATAATTCTGAAGAAAATGAATAAATCAAATATAATAAGCCCTTCAAAAATTCGATTACTTTTTAAGTTTATCAAGTATAACTTAAAAATCGTATTCGGAAACAAGTTTGTTTATTTCTTAGGTGCTTCACTCATCTTTTACCTATTAATTAGTTCCATTAGTTTGTTTGCTGCCGATAGTGTCAGTGTACACGGAGTTTATTATCAATTAATGTTTCCAGCATTTCTACTCGTGTTTTTTCCAACTACCTATGGTATACAAAACGATGAAGATGCCCGCATTTTAGAAATTCTCTTTGGCATACCCAATTATCGCTACAAAATATGGCTTGTTCGTCTTGTAATGGCCTTTTTTATGGTGTTTTGGTTTATATTTTTAATGGCTATACTCAGTAATTTGTTACTAATAAGCATACCTGTATGGGAGATGACATTGCGATTGATGGTTCCTGTTATGCTCTTTGGTATGTTGGGCTTTTTCTTTAGTACGGTGGTTAAAAATGGTAACGGAACGGCTGTGGTTGTTGTAATAATTGGCTTAATAATATGGTTTATAAGTGCTTTTATTGAAAATAGTTCGTGGAATGTATTTTTAAACCCCTTTAATTTGCCATCAGGCATGACCGAAACGGTATGGGTAAATGTTGTTCAAAAGCACATTCGCACTTGGCTAGTAGTGGCCCTTGTTGCAGGACTCTGGGGCTTACTAAATCTTCAGAACAGAGAGAAGTTTATTAAATAAGAGAGCATAAAAAAAGCGCCTATTGGGCGCTTTTTTCTAATATATAATTATAAACATTAACTCTGAGCAACAGGCTTACTGCCTTTTAGAATGTTGCGGGCCATTTCCAGGATAGTTGTGTCATCCAATTCAACAATACCGCCGTCGGGTCCTTGTTCAAGATGTATCCCTACACTCTTCCCTCGATCATAGTTGGCTCCGCCAAAGTAATTTCTTACAGTTTCTACGTCGAGGTTTAACTCATCGGCAATCGTGTGAATGCTTCCATCAGGCAGACTATCCTTAATCTTCCTGAGCTGATTAAATGTGATTGTTGTTGTACTCATATTGATATGGTTTAATAGTAAATATAAGTCTGTAATAAAAATAGAAAATTTTATCGAATATTAAAATTTAGATGACCTTAATTGTCTCAGAATGCTTAAGTTTTAATGTTTATTTAACCTCTATTTTGATAATTTTACTTAAGCAAAGCCTTTTAAAAAGGGAACTAAAACTTGGAAGCTTCTTGCTGGAATATTTAATTCGAATTTGTTATTTTTAATGTTTCTAAATAAATCATTAAAAATTAGATTATGGCAACAATTAATCCGTATGTAACATTTCAAAATGGTTGTGAAGAAGCCTTTAACTTTTATAAAAAGGTGTTTGGTGGAGACTTTGAATATATTGGCCGATTTAAAGACATGCCAGCTGAGTTTAAAGTGCCTGACTCAGAGGTAGAAAAAATAATGCATATTTCACTTCGTATTAGTAAAGATACGGTGTTGATGGGTAGTGATTCGTCTGCAGCATTTGGTCCACCTGTAAAAGTGGGAAATAACATTTCTATATCGATTAATACAGAGTCCGAATCAGAAGCAAAAGACCTATTTAAGGGATTAGCCAATGATGGCCAAGTTAATATGCCTTTGGAAAAAACCTTTTGGGGCTCACTTTTTGGTGTATTAACCGATCAGTATGGCATTAATTGGATGGTTAACTACGATTATGAGCAAAGCAAATAGTAAATCAAACTATTTTTGATTGATAAGAGCATCTTCAATAATTTCATTTGTTGATGCTTTTGTTGTTTCTAATGGCAGACTAACGCTAAATATTGAACCTTGGCCAACTTTTGATTCAACATTAATGGTTCCCTTAAGCGTCTCAATAGTCAAACCTTAAAAGTGACTTAGGGAGTTGATATTCAGTAGATAATACATCTCATTAAGTTTCTTGTTCTGCAAGCAATTGTGTATTTTAGTAACAAAGCTTGCAGATATGGTTGGAAAACAAGACAATACCCCTC
>NZ_VKDE01000018.1 GCF_007097485.1 Carboxylicivirga sp. M1479
TTAGATTTTATCTATCTGTTTATTAAAGTTAATGCAGCAGATGGAGCTTTTTGCCTAAGTTAAAAATCACGTTTGACTCCTAATTGGTTTTCTCATATTTAGGTATTCCACAAACTAACGATGTGTTTATATTTTGCTTTTTATTACCACTTGGAACTCGCCAAATTAATCATACTTCTGTGTGAGAAATAATTATCATGGCTCGTTTCATCATCTGTTATTTAATATTAATTGAGTCCTGCACATACAAATTGCTTGTCTTATTCCCATCTTAATTCGTCGAAAACCTTAAGCAATTGTTGTGTAAACTCATCGTTTTTAAAGCGCATATTCTTGCTATCCCATATACGGCGGGTTTGTATGCCACAACTGGCAATTCCATGATCTTTTAATGTATCCAACAAGCACTTGACAAATTCCAAATTCTGTTCCTGTGTCCATTCTCCATATTTCCAGTAGTTGGGTTCCCATCGATCGACCCAAAACTCGATACCGGTTTTATTACTCCAGTTAATTGCATGCATAAGGGCATCTTTGGGTGCTTCGTCATTATTCAGCAGTTGATGTTTCAAGTCGTTAAGGCTGTATTCATTCCATACACCATAGTCTTCCCAATGACCAATACCATAGCCCATCATACCCGATACCATATAATACTCTTCATCAGGGTTTGAGCTGTTTCCGTCATAAGGTAAATCCAGATCTTCGAAGGCAAAATTACCGGCCCTGAACCACATTCTATAGGATATGATGCGTTTGGGGTTGCTCTCCCGAAAGATTTTAGTGAGATCGTCATAAAAACGGTTTGTACTGTCGTTCAGGCTAATTAAATGCGAAGAATCCTGCGTATCTTTAAATTGATCATACAAATAATCCCACCCCTGAAAATGTATGGTCGGGCACATTGCCAATAAATAGTCTTTATCTTTTAAGGCAGTGCATAGCTGCCTCCAACTTTTAAAGTATTTATTTTTAGCTGCTTGCCCCATATAGTAACGTTCTTCCTTTAGCAGGCAGTCATATTGCAAACAAACCGCCATGTCGCGACTGGTAAGTTCATCGATGATTGTTGATACAAAATCCACTGCTTTTGAATCCAAAAGATGGGTATGCGGATCGATCATTTCCCTGGCCTGCAGGTGTAGGCGACCACCGGTAATACCTCTGGATTTTAAGGAATCAAGTAATTGCGGCTCAAAAGAAACATCAGCAAAGCCTGTATGCTTTGGAGGAATATTAAATATCATCCAATTGCCATTACCCATCTTCTGCAACCATTCTTTAGGGGTGATTGGTTGTTTTTCAATGTCTTGCTGACACCCAAAGCTTACTAACAGGATAAAAACAAGCATTGAGGCACTATGTTTTAAGTTATCAACATTCATGCTGTCGATTTAATTTATTATGTATAAATATTTGAGGATACCCTAAAACAAGTTCCGGCATCCTCATTATTTAATTCCTATTAATAACCCTGATTTTGATCACTCACGTTGATGGAGTCATTCGCGGCTATCTCTAAACTGGGAATCGGATAATACATATTGCGCTCAAATACACCATGTTTAACGATTTTACGTCCATAGGTATTGTCGTCTTCCTTAAAGGTTCTGAATTTGTCCCAACCTTTTCTAACAAGGTCAAAGAATAGGTGCTGTTCGGCAGTCAACTCAAAACGTCGTTCATTCCACACCTTCTCCCTAAAACCGGCTTTATCAAGCGTACGTTCCCAGTTGGCCGGTTCCAAACGAGTTGTTCCATTGGCATTTCTTGCCCTGTTTAATACCTCGTCAATAGCATTATAAGCATCATCCGTAGGACCATTTACTTCATTTTCAGCTTCGGCAAACATTAATAACACATCCGCATATCGAATCACAATAAAATTATTATCTCCAGCCGCATTATCGGGTGCCTCAGGGTCTTTCCATTTGGCAATATAAGGCCATGCGCCAGAGTTCTTGTTATAGCCATCTGTAGGATAAACAGGCGTTAGTTTATTTTTATTGACATCCAAATACTCAGCCGTAAAGGTGACATCAATCCGGTAATCACCCGGGTAAAGGTTGGCAAAATCGTCGTAGTTCTTTTGGGTACATGTGCAGCGTCCCCAACCGCCATTTTTTGCTGACCAGCCACTTCCACTTGGATTAAAAAGTTTCGAATAAGCCGAACCTGTTTCCAATCCACGCATAAATTGGACTTCAAAAATTGCTTCCCCTGTGTTTTTAGTTAACCATAGATCAGCAAAATCAGGCGCTAAGCTATAACCACCATTGGTCATTACCCATTGTGCCATATCACGGGCCTGAACCCAATAAGGTGAGTTTTCATCATTGCCGGCCAATGTGATATAAACTTTAGCCAACACTGCTGCTGCTGCACCCTTTGTGACCCTGCCTATATTTATAGGCTCATCTGGCAAAAACTCTAAGGCATATTGTAAATCAGGCATTATCACTTTGTCATACAAGGCTTCTCCCGAGCTTACATCTACATAAGCATTATCAAGAGAGGTTGTTGGCTCTAGCTTTAAAGGCCCTTTGGTAAACATACGTACCACCATAAAATAGGACCATGCACGTAAGAAGCGGGCTTCAGCCATGATGGCATTCTTCTTTTCCTCAGATGCCGCATCTCCCATCTTCATAGTATTGCTAAGCAGATCATTGGTGCTGTCAATCGTCTTATACAAGTATTGCCAGACTTCAGCAATATCTTTATGTAAACTGGTATAATTACCGCCAATAAAATCGTGCGTCGATTTTCGTTTATTGAATGCTCCCGAATTGTACAACAACATTTCGATGGTTTTTTGACGATACACATCAGCTACCGTTGAATAAACACCCGTTATTGCTAAGTCCAGATCCGCTTCTTTGGTAAAGAAGTTATTGCTCGTTTTCATGTCAAATACTTCTTCGGTTAAAAAGTCGGTACAACCGGCACTCACCAACAGTATTACTGACATGATATATACTAATATCTTTTTCATTTGTTTAATTTTTTGTCATTGCCACATTTAACGTTTGGGTGTTGGAACCCCTCGTTTCAATTCAATAATTACAATTAAAGCGTTAGTCGTAAGCTAAAAATAACTGATTGAGCCATTGGGTATGAATTACGATCAATTCCAATTGCATCATTTGCATCGCCATGAATGTTTGTTTCAGGATTATACCAGCTGTAATCAGTTAAGGTAAATAAGTTCGTTCCTGTTACAGAAACATTTAACTGTTTTAACCATTGTATTTTTTGCACCGGCACATTGTAAGCCAGTGAAACATTTTGTAAACGCAAATAGCTACCATCCTCAATAAGTCTGTCAGAAGCTTTTAATTCATTCAAGGATTGTTCCGGTTGCAAACGCGGGTAGTAGTTAGATGTTCCTTCGCCTGTCCAGGCTTTTTTATATGCATCAACAATCACATTTGTACCTGGAGCTGCAACTTTAGTCATTCGCTGAAGGTTATGGTTGAACACATCTACCCCTTGTACCCCCTGGAAGAAGGCATTTAAAGTAAAACCTTTGTATGTAAAAGTACTATTGATACCGTATGTAAAATCAGGATTAGGGTTACCAATGATTGTCTTATCTTTTTCATTCACAACACCATCTCCATTCAAATCAACATATTTAATATCTCCTGCTGAAACGCGATCATCTTCAAACTGGTAAAAGTTTCCTGTTCCCTCAGCAACAGCATGGGCATTAAGTGCATCAACTTCTTCCTGAGTCTGGAATAAACCATCCGTTTTATAACCCCAAAATAAACCAATGGCTTCACCTTCAATAAAGGTATTTACCGGTTCGTTTAAGCCTCCTAATGTCTTGCCCCAGTATTGCGAATAACCATAATCGGACTCCGGCAGACCTAAATTAGAGATCTTGTTACGATAAAGGGAAAAGTTACCTCCAAGATCCCATTTAAATGCACCGTCCATTACTCTGGCATTTAACTCCACATCAACACCCCTGTTCTGTATTTCGCCCATATTGGTCCAGGCTGTCGTGAAACCTGAAGTCAACGGTATATTACGTTTTATTAATAAATCCTTTGATAATTTTTCATAAACATCAACAGATGCCATAAAGCGATTTTCAAATAGGCCAATATCAATACCGGCATTGAGCTGCTCTGAAATTTCCCAGGTGATATCTTTCTCAAAATCACTAAGTAAATATCCACTATGTGATACACCACCATAAGGATAGATGGCACCGCCATACTGCGATAAGGTAGAATATGGTGGCAGACCCTGGTTACCAACTTGCCCCCAACCCAATCTTAATTTTAAATTGGAAATGGTAGAATTATCCTTTAAAAAGTTCTCTTGTGATATTCGCCATGCAACGGAGGCTGAAGGAAAAAATCCGAACTTTTTACTTTCTGAAAATTTTGATGAACCATCGTAACGACCTGTAACAGTAAGTAAATACCGATCTTTGTAATTATAATTCATCCTTGCCAATACAGAAAATAGGGTCGATTGTACCTTGTCAAAGTCAGCTGGCGTGAAAATACTGGCATTTTCCAATCCCCAATAGGTAAGATCATCATCCGAAAATCCATCACCCCTTACTTTAAAATACTCCTTTTGGGCTTTGCTTGTTTCTGTACCGGCCACTCCTGAAAATACATGGTCTTTATTGATATTAAATTTAAAGTGCATCAAATTATTCCAAGTATATGTTAGCTGCTCGCTGGTTGAATAACCTGCCCTGCCTTGGCCTTCCACCATTGGTAGTGTTGATGGCCAATATTGTGCCTTTTTATTGAAGGCATAATTAAGTCCGAACTTACTTTGGAATGTCAACCATTTGAATATTTCATAATCAATCGACATGTTTCCCCTTAAGGTGTTTGTAGTTGGGTGTGATACATATTCATTCACAAACGATAAAGGGTTGGGTGACTCAATAAGTTCCGGATCAATATAGTCATCACCATCATAATCATTAGCATTTGGCACCGGTGACTTTGACAACATCCAGCTGGTAGCTGTCCATGAAGTGTTCTGAGAGTCTCCACTCGTTGATGTTCCTTGTCCACTGGCATGTGTATAAGCAATCTGACTTCTGGTTTTTAAACGCTCATTTAACTTCAAATCATATTTTCCGCTAAATGAGTAGCGATCAAGAGATGAGTTTAACATGATTCCCTCACTCTGAGCTACACCAAGTGACACATAGTAGTTACTTAACTCATTGGCTCCGCTAATCCCAATATTATGCTCATGTGAAAAAGCCGTACGTAAAAGTTCATCCTGCCAGTTATAGCCCACTACATCCTCAGGCAATGGCAAACCATCTTCTTCACCATTGTAAGGCGGATTGGCTTCATCCCCCTGAACTTCAGCACGGGCCAGCTCCCAGTCGTTTAAGTACTGTGCATACTCCTGTGGAGACAATACGTCAATATGTTTTGCTGCTTGTGATAAAGAAATGGATGAACTGTAGGTAATTTCACTTTTACCTTTTTTTCCGCTTTTAGTGGTAATTAATATTACCCCATTACTGGCTCTTGAACCGTAGATGGCTGTTGCCGATGCATCTTTTAATATTTCAATATTAGCAATATCGTTAGGATTTAAACTAATTAAAGGACTAATGCCAACTGAAGAAGTTTCTCCCATTGAACTTGGTGTATTCACGTCAATGTCAAAAGGAATACCATCAATCACATACAATGGCTGATTGGATACACTCAATGAACTGACTCCGCGAATGCGAACATTTACATTGGCACCTGGTTCTGACGAAGCGGTGGATACATGTACGCCACTGGTACGTCCTTGTAGTAATTTATCAACGGAGGCTCCTGCCGCATTATTCTCAAACAGTTTAACCGAGGATACACTTCCGGTCAAGTCACTCTTTCGCATTTCGCCATAACCAACAACAACGACTTCTTCCAGGTCTAACATTTCAGACTTCAGCACCACGTTAATGGTTGATTGTACGCCGACTGTTTTTTCAACGGTCTCAAAACCTATAAAGGAAAAAACAAGGGTAGTTCCTTCTTCAACCTCAATAGTATAGGCACCACTCATATCTGTAATCACACCTTGAGTGGTGCCTTTCACTGTAATATTAACTCCTGGAATTGTTTCCCCGCTAGTATCAGTTACAATTCCATTAATTTGCTTTTGCGCAAATGCTTGGAAGCATCCCAATAG
The DNA here is from genome assembly GCF_007097485.1 of Carboxylicivirga sp. M1479. GTDB lineage: Bacteria > Bacteroidota > Bacteroidia > Bacteroidales > Marinilabiliaceae > Carboxylicivirga. The sequence continues at coordinate 6,181 of NZ_VKDE01000018.1, forward strand.
CACCGTTAATAAAATGATAGTTTTTTTCATAGAACGAATTTCATTTATAATTAAAATATGGTCCAAAATTAAAGTCAATCATCCCACTGGTAGTTTTAAATGCGTTCGTAATGGTTTTTAAACGGTTCATAATACGACATAATTGAACGGGTAACCTGAGTCCTACGATAAGAGTCGCCATCACAAACAATTGCATTTCTGAACATTAAGAGACCTCAGCATAACTAATTCATCATTTCCATCTTTAAAGCTGAAAATTACACACGGCGACCGTTTGATTTTATTATTTATCTTTGACGCATATACCAGACAGTCATGAAAAAGTTATTGCTGTACATAATTGTACTGTTCTTTTTATTTTCAAAAGTAACAGGTAATACTAAAAACCTGTCATTACAGGATGGCATTTCAGGCAGCCGCATTTATTCTATTATTGAAGATAAGAACGGCATCATCTATTTAAGCACAAATAATGGGATTGACAGATACAATGGCAGTGATTTTGAGCATTACAAGTTCTACGATGATCGTTATAGCCAAACAGTATTCGGTAGATGCATGCATTACAATAAAAACAAGCATGTTTTGTGGATTGGTACTCAAGCTGGATTATATGAATTTGACTTTGAATCCGATAAAATAATAAGAGTTAAGTGCGAATCACAGGAATTACAAAAATTGAATATTCGCACCATCCGGACAGATAATAATGGTCGTCTATGGCTTGGTGCACGAAGAGGTTTATTTATAAAGAATAATGATACGATCATCAAGGTATCTGAAATCAGCAGAGAAATAAATTCAATTGACTTTATTAATAACAAAACCGCTGTAGTAGGAACTTCAAGAGGCTGCTATAAAGTTAACACTGAAACATTAATGGTTAGTTTCCTGAACTTATTGACCGATACAACTAATGATTTCCGCAACGAACATTTCACGCTTGTTCGGAAAGACAAGCAAAACAGACTTTGGTTGTGCTCGGTAGAGAACGGACTTGCCGTTTATGATATCACCAAAGGTTCGATGATAGAGCTGCCCAAAGCAACTCAACAATTAATCCCGAAAGGAACTACCATAAAACAAATCATCAACCATTCTAACAATAACGTTTTAATTGCAACCGACGGAACGGGAGTTTATGAACTCAATGACCAATTGATGTTGCAACAACATTTGAGGCATGACGAAGATGATCCGAGTACCATTGGTAGCAACGCGATCTATAATATGCTAATTGACTCTAACTATCGCCTTTGGTTAACAAGCTATGGAGGAGGCATTTCAATTATTGATCCTAACCGAATAACCATTGGTCATCTATCGCATCAATACAACGAAAAAAAATCACTTGGGAATAACTATGTGAGAGAAATTATTGAGGATGAACAACAACGACTTTGGTTTGGAACGCGCAAGGGGATAAGCATTTATAATAAATCAACAAAAAAATGGAATCATATTTACAATAAGTCCCTTAAAAACAAGAATCTTGGCAGTAACACCATTCTGTCTATGTGCCAGATAGCACCAAATGAAGTTTGGGTCAGTAGTTATGGTGGAGGCATCAACGTGATTAATACCAAAACGTTAGAAGTTTCTGCTTTATACAACAGAAAAGCGTTGTTAAGAACAATTGGTTCACCACATATTTTTTCAATTCATAGGGACTCACATGATGACATATGGTTAGCTGTCGCAAATGAGCCGCTCTGCAAATATGACAGAAAACGTAAAACAATAAAAAAATACCCGGTTAAAGACGTTAAAAGTATTTATGAAATGAATGAAGGGCTCCTGATATTGGGCTCAAATAACACTTTTGGCACTTTTAACATCGGCAGCGGGCAATATAAGTCATACACCATTGACAAGGAAGATGATGTGCGAAACGTATACACAATCATTAATTGTTTTCATAAAATTAACGAACAGGAAGTCTTTATAGGTACATCAGATGGCTTAAAAATTTTCAACGTGGAGACCAAGGCAATTGAGCATTTTGGTTCTCATATGGGGTTTATTTCCAATGACATCCGCTCAATTTTAAAAGATAAAGATGGTGTTTTCTGGATTGGAACAACAAATGGGATATCGCAATTGAATATCATTAATGATGAGATAACCAATTTTATAGCCCCTGATGAAGTTAAACTAACAGAGGCATTGCCTGGGGCCTCTCTGTATAGCAAAAACGATACTATGTATTTTGGAGGCATTAACGGAGCAACCTACTTTTCCAAAGATGAGTTTAGAAAAAGCATTATTCCTCCAAATCTACATTTCAGCAATTTTAGAATATTGAATAAACTTATAAGGCCGGCAGTAAGTGGTAGTGTTTTGACAAAACACATTAACATGACCGATACGGTTACACTGAAAGCCAATCAAAACTCGTTCGCTGTTTCTTTCTATGGCTTAAACTACACCAACCCTCATAAAAATCGCTATACGTGGAAACTAGATGGTTTTCAAGAAGAATGGGGCGAATCTACACAAATAACTACGGCAAACTACACCAATATTCCACCGGGTGAATATGTTTTAAAGATAAAGTCGACGAATATTCCCAATACATGGAATGGCACTGAAAGAAACCTGCACATCATTATTGAACCGCCAATATGGCTAACTCCATGGGCATATCTTCTCTATTCGATCATGGTGATACTTCTGATGTATGGCATTCTTCGTTTAAATAAGGTTCGATATATGCAGAAACACTCAAAGGAAAAAATCGACTTTTTTGTTCAGTTTGCACACGACTTACGAACTTCTCTAACTCTAATCACTTCTCCTCTTTCAATCATTTCTGAAAACAATAATCTTGAGAAACGGGATAGAGAAATGCTTGAATTATCAAGAAGTAACTTACAAAAGCTGACTGCACGTTTTAACCAATTGTTGGATTTCCAGAAAGCTGACATTAACAAGCTTCAACCCCATATTGAAAAACATAACCTAATAGATCACCTTAACGAAACAATTGAAAATTTTCGCCCTGCCATTAACAATAAAGAGTTAACACTAAAACTGGAAAATTTTGATAATGAGATTCTGGTGTACTATGATCGTAACAAGTTAGACAAAGCCTTATTGAACCTATTATCAAATGCTATTAAATACACACCTGAAAAAGGCAGTTTAACAGTGCGGTGCTTTCTCGACAAGAAACACTGGCACATCACAATAACCGACACGGGTATTGGTATCCCCAAAGTCCAACAAAGGTACATTTTCAATGAGTATTACAGAGGCAGCAATGCCATCAATTCTACTGAGAATGGAAGCGGAGTAGGATTATTATTGGTAAAAAAAATAGTGGAGCTTCACAAGGGAAAAATTACATTTAAGAGCGTAGAGAACATTGGTACAAGTTTTACCATCCAAATACCCTATGCATTAGAAAAACAGGCCACAGAAACATCTCAAATTGAAAGTTCTAACACATCTATTCTCCCTGTTACTACATTACATGAAGAAAACGCTCCAAGTCAAGCTGGGAAATCAGGGAAGCAAATTAAAATACTGATCGTTGAAGATAATAAAGAATTAAGAAGCTATTTAATTGAAGCCTTTAATAACGAATACATTACCTATGATGCATCAAATGGGAAAGAGGCTTTAGAGATTATTAAAAAACAGCATCCTGCACTTATTATTTCTGATGTCATGATGCCTGTTATGGACGGAACCACCCTGACTCAAAAAATAAAAAGCGATCTTGAAACATGCCACATCCCGGTAATTTTACTAACTGCCTTAACGGATACAACATTTAAAAAAGCCGGTTACAAAATTGGTGCAGACGACTATATTGAAAAGCCATTTGACATTTCCCTGTTAAAAGTTAGGGTTGAAAACCTGATAACCGGACGTGACCGACTTAAAAATAAGTTTACCAGCTTTGTTGAATTTAAGGAGAGTGAAGTAACGTATGAAAATAAATTGGACAATGATTTCATTAAAAAAGCTATTCAATTTGTGAATGACAATATGATTAATGAAAAATTATCAGTTGTGGAGCTGAGTAAGGAATTATGCGTCAGTCGCCCTGTATTATATCGTAAAATTAAAGCACTGACTGATCAGTCTCCCCAGGAATTTATAAATCTACTCAAACTTAAAAAAGCCGCGGATATACTTAAAAGTCAACAATTATCAATCAGTGAAACTGCTTTTCTCACCGGCTTTGCCAATCCCAAACATTTCAGTACCAATTTTAAAAAACAATTTGGCATGAGTCCAAGCCAGTTTATTAAACGTGATAAATAGGGCTAAATGCAAGTAAACCTAAACATTTGTCATTGGTCAACTCTGAGGTGAGTGGACTTGATTTACTTATCTTTGCTATTAGAGGCGAAATTAATACCGATGTAAAGCTGTTCAGAAATTCTCAAAATACCTGAATTTATTTACACTACATTTACAACGTATTTTTCATAACATCCTGACATCTTGCATTTAGAAAATTCTGTATCGGCAAGTGAGTTTGAAGGGTAGAAATCCAAGTGTTTAGTGTGTGTTATTGTGTTTTGCTGACTAAATGGGAACAGTTGATAAAGACCGTAAAAACAAATAAAACTATGAGATTCATAAACGCAATTATACCCGCTCGGCGAAGTCTGTAACTTCATTGTTTATAACAGGTAGTTTGCAACTACTATCACAATAACGAGAATTGCTTTTCAGTATATCTTCCTGAAATTGTTCAAAACTTTTTTATGCTTATAACTTTTTTTTAAACCGAATAAAACAGACCAACTGGTCAAGACTTCTTTGATGCAATAGTAATAACTAAACCTCCTATCTTAATCATAAGATTTCTATACTCTTCATTTAGAACAAAAACAAATAACTGTTTATAGCCGTTTGCATAAAATTAACTTTGCAGAAATATCTATTTTAGACAACTTAATACCTCAATCACAAAATATTAATACACATGAGTGGATTCTTTGGCAGCATCTCTAAAAGTGACTGCGTAACAGATGTTTTTTATGGGACCGATTATCATTCTCATTTAGGAACCAAACGAGCCGGGGTGGCATTTTTCAACCGTGAAAAAGGCTTTCAACGCGCTATTCATAGCCTTGAAGATGGTTATTTCAGAAATAAATTTGAAAAGGACATTGAAGACTTTGATGGTACAAGCGGCATTGGTGTTATCTCCGATACAGAGGCACAACCTATTATTGTTACTTCGCACCTTGGTCGGTTTGCTGTGGCTACAGTTTCTAAAATTGTCAATATTGACGAGTTGGAAGAGCGTTTTATTAAACAACACCGTACCTTCTCTGAAACGAGCCAAAGTAGCATTAATGCAACCGAGTTAGTGGCCATGCTAATTGCCGAAGGCAAGACCTTTAAAGAGGGAATCGAGAATGTATACAACAGCATCAAAGGGTCATGCTCAATGCTCGTTATGACCGAGGATAGTCTACTGGTTGCCAGAGATAAACTCGGCCGTACTCCTATCATTTTAGGTAAAAAAGATGGAGCTTATGCCGCTTCATTTGAAACCTGTGCCTTCTCCAATCTCGATTATGAGATTGATAAATACCTGGGACCAGGTGAAATTGTGAAGATCACTGCCGATGGCTACCAACAGCTACGCCAACCTAATGAAAAGATGCAGGTTTGCTCATTTTTATGGGTTTACTATGGTTATCCACCATCGTTTTACGAAGGTATTAATGTTGACGAGAGCCGTTACCGTTGTGGAGCTGCACTGGCAAATAGAAACGGTACTGATGCTGATTTTTGTGCCGGCATACCAGACTCCGGTGTAGGTCATGCTATGGGATATAGCCATGCCACCGGTATTCCATTAAAGCGTCCTTACTCGAAATACACACCAACATGGCCTCGTAGTTTTATGCCACAAAGTCAGAAGACCCGAGATTTAGTAGCAAAGATGAAGCTATTGCCTAACAAAGCATTGATTGAAGGTGGGCGTGGTATTTTCCTTGATGATTCGATTGTACGCGGAACACAGCTAAAAGACAATGTACAGGACTTGCATAAAGCAGGTATTAAGGAAGTGCATGTGCGCATCGCCTGTCCTCCATTAACTTATCCTTGTGAATTCTTAAACTTTAGCCGCTCACGCTCCAACATGGATCTAGCTACCATTAAAGCAGCCAGCAAATTGGAAGGCAAAGAAGATGTGGATATGAAGGAATACTCTGATTGCGATTCTGACAAATACAAAGCCATGGTGGAAGAAATTCGAGAAACGTTGGATTTAACATCACTTAAGTTCCAAAGACTCGATGACTTGATAGAAGCTATTGGCTTATCTAAAGAGAAGTTGTGCACCCATTGCTGGGATGGCTCAAGCTATTTTTAAAGCTAAAATAATGTGAGTTCAATGAAAGGAACAGACTAACTCTTCGTATAACTCCAATAAATCACACCCGAAAGGTCGTCACGTATTAGGATAGGTCGCAGGTCTATTTTAAAATATAAAGTTCTTTAATGAGCTGAAAGGTCGACACATGATAAATATGCTTGATATTATTTTTATGTGTCGGGCCTACAGCCCTCATTATGATGTTTGGATTTTCCAACAGGCCTTTGGGCTGTGCTACTGCGCATTGCCCTTTGAGGCCTTTTGGTGCGGAATCTGAAAATTTCTGGTTTGAAAAGGAGATAAATACAAGATTTTGTTTGATAATAATTGTAATTCTTACATCGAACTCACATTACTTACCCAATTATCCCGTCGTTGGCCTCTAGGGAATGCCTTACCCACCCTCTTGAATCCGATTTTTACCCGATTGGCCGCTTTCATAAGCTGATTGACTGCATTATCCAATCTGTTGATTTCATTTTCTCGCCCAATTGGCGGGTTTTTCTGCCATTTGAGAAACTTATTTGGCTTTTTGAGATACATATTTAATCGATTGACGCTGTTTATTGCTACAAAAGATAAGGTAAAGACCCTATGGACTGCTCTGGTAGGCCCCGGGGCTAATGAAATCAAGGCTCCTGCTCCAGTAATTATGCAAGCTTGTCGGCAATGTTATACCGATTAGTTAATGACCTTAGTGTTACATTTGCTTTGCATTTAACGCTGTCATTAATATATCGGCATTATACCAAGCGCTAATTCCATAATCAAAATGGTATAACAGTAGGTCCATCATATATTCGGTGTAAGTATTCAGTAGTTCATAAGTAGGGAATTGGCTTACTATAAGTAATGTGTGTATAGTGCAATGATGTAGATACTACTGTCATTAAGCTTATAAAATTTGAAATAACTACAAATTAATTTCGTATCATCTTCGATATAAATTCGAAATTACTCGAAGGTGATATAAATTAATTATAGAGATGTTTCGTATTAAAAATGTTTTATGCCTGCTTTATGGTAGCATTATATATGTATAGGAAGTGGAGTATCTATAACTGGTGTTTGGGAGGACAAGCTAATGTTAGTTTCTAAATAGGAGATATAATTCGGAATATCACTGAAATAAAGCATGCAAGTAACAGACGCAAGCATCTTCCAAATTTTATATTGATGCAGAATTGAAAGGAATAACAATTATAAGCTTTGGCTTAAAATAATTGAACTACTTTTGCTGCTATATAAATGCCTTATGAAACGAGTCATACGAGTTGCTTCACACACAGGAGTAAGATTAATTTTGGCGAGTTCCATATGGCAATTGAAAGCAAATTATAAACACATGAAAAGTATAAATAGAAGAACAGAAAAACCATCGGCAGAGGCGAAAGCACTTTCTCTTTATTTGATGGCTTTTAAATCGACCGATTCGGCGTGTAAAGAGCAGTCAAAACGCATGAAACGTTTGTGGGACATCGTGCTTGAAAACGATGCTCGCATGAAAGACTATGTGAAAGAGGTGCAGAAGTTGCTAGCGGTGCATGGTGGTTATGAAAAAGTTGTGGAAAAAACAGTTAAGCATTTTGTTGAAAAAACAGGCGAATGGAAATTGAAGGGCGACGACAAGTTTTGTGTCGATGCTCAGCGTGTTGCAGATGACTTAAAGAAGAAGTAAATAGCACAGGTACTGATGAATTATCAGTACCTTTTTTTTGCTTCATAGGCTAGTAGATGAGGCGATTTCTTCCAAACAATAGCTAGTTGTATTGGCATACGCCAAGCCTCATTCTAACTTGTATTAGGCAACTGCAAGCATGCATCCTAAGCCTACATGCCCGCCTTTAGAAAAATTACAAACAAAGTTATTGACACAATTAAATTCAATACAAAAGCGATATAGGCTATTCTGAGGTAGATGTATTTTTTATTCAGTACTTTCCCCAGAAAAAACAAATCGCGAGTAAGGCTTTTGTATAGGTAGCTTTTGTCCTTCAGCACTTCTTCCATACCCCATTCAAAGTCATCTTGACTCATACGATGGAAATTGCCAAAAAAAGCAAGATTACCCTTTTTGTTTTTAACATCTTCCCGTGTCATTATTCCATGGGTAGTGCGTGGTATGGTTGACACCATGGCCAAAATAATAGTAATAACGCACAAGAATAGTAGAACGGATGCTGGGATAAATAGGCCTTGATAGGCAGCAAAATTTGGGAATAGGGTAGAGAGCACAATTGATATAATAATAGCATTAACGCTAATAATAGTATTGGCTTTATTATCGGCAATTTGACTTAGGCTGATGTGGTTGGGCAGAGTTACCCTAAATAAGGTTTCTATGCCTTTATCTGGTTTTTCAGTTGTGCTTTTGCTTTTCTGATTTTTCTCTTTGTCTTTCTTGTCTTTTTTCAAGCTGTCAATAGCATCCTCCAGTTTTACGATGTCGCGCTTAGCTAGTTCTTCCAGTCTTTTAATATTCTTTAGCTTTCCCTTAGTAAAGTTCTTGAGGGCATATTCGGTGTAATATTGATGTTGATTTAAGAACTCGATACACTCTTGAACCCATTGCTGAGGACTTAGCTCGCGCATTGCTTTTTGCTCATAATACAAATTAGTAAAAGCTTGCTTGAGGTATTTATTACTCTGTAAATGCGAAAGATCGGCATCAATAATTATCTGCTCAAGCAAATCACTAGGCTGATGATTGTGTTGAGTGGCTAATATTAAACGTTTAACGGTTTCTAATTTTGCTTTTTCATAACCCTCAGACTTTAGTAATTCTTCGGCATAACAGGCGCTTTCTGTTTCGTGTTCTTTTCTGTTGCAATGAAAACATGAATCGTGGAAGATGGCTGCCAGCTGTATTTGTTCCAGTTCGTCATCACCTACTTCGGGCGTTGCATTGGCAATTTCGCTTGCATTGATCAGCACATTATTAATATGTTCCCAGTTATGGTAAAACAAATCACTTTGCTTATTCTTATCAATTTTGTCCTTTACAATGTTTAAACAGGTGTTTACTATATCCATCATCATGATCTACTGTTATATTCTAAAATAAAAAACTGGTTCCTACTACAAAGAGTTCGTCGTTTTCCGATATGGAAAAAGTGCCTTTCAGCATAAAAGCATCAAGTATGCTAATAAATGTGCCAAAACCGTATGAGTGATGCCACTTGTCATCTATGCCATCGGCCTGCCACATGCGTATAAGGTCAAAATGCCCTAACAAACCCCAGTCAAACGGAGCAATGTAATTTGGCACCCGTAAAAGGCTCATTCTTACATCAACATTCTGATAAAAGAAAGCTTTTGATGAAAAGCGATTACGCCTAACCCCTCTAAAGTTTTTTATGCCATCAACAAAATTAGACTGGTAAAATGCATATGAACCAAAGTTATTGACATAGCCCGAACGCAAGGCCAGGGTCGTCTGTTTGGATGAGATATTAAGAGGCTGATAAAAGCTTAATGCTGTATTTAAATGCAAATATTCAACATGATTGTTGTTGATGCTGTGATTCCAAAGTAAGCGAGTATAAAATTTAATACCTCTATATGGATGAATGACATTGCTTAGATTTTCATACTTGTATTCCACTGCAGGAGCCAGGTAATTCTGACTTTGTGTTTGCCAACTATCTCCCACAAAGGTAGGGAGTTCTTCAAAGTTAATGTGCAGGTATAAAAGGCCAAATCGTAATTGTCTTGTTTGATCGTCAGACCTCAATTTAAGGTTGAGGTTAAGATGATAATCATTCATTTTTACATTGTATTCATCACTGTCAAAATCAATGTCCGTATAGTCGGTGTCACCGTAGTATTGGTATACATCGGGTAGGTTTATGCGTACATTACCTTCCAGATTAAAATTGCCCACTAGCTTGGTGTAGTCAAAGTTATAATAGAGGTTTAGTCCATTGATGTTAAAGGCGTAATTGGCCAGTGCCTTGTGGTAATATTTATATGGTTCTTTCTTAAAACCGTGCTTAGTATATTTAAAACCTGGTCCGATATAAAAGCCATCATCGGCATTATAGCCCAAGGAAGCCAAGGGCAAGAGCTTGTCGTATTTAAAGGCTTTGCGGTCGTAGTCATAGGCTTCACTATCCTTAACCGTTTTGAGTTTTGTGTCTGCGCCACCAATAACTTTGTTCTTACCTTTCGAATCGTACACCAAGGTGTGTTTTTTTAAGCCTTTAACCACTGAGTTATCTTCAATTTTATCTTCTTTAGGACCAGCAATTATTCTTACCAAAACACTTTTATCGCAAACGCCCTTTAGCTGATATTCGTCTTCTCCATCTAAGCCATAGAGTTGTACTTCTTGTGTTTCATCTGCATTAAATACACGGTGGTAATAGCGTTTCTTTTTTACTTTTTTACCCTTTTTACGTGGGTAAATATTTAGTTCTAACGAAGCACCTTCATGGCGAATTATCTCAAAATAATCGTCACCCAAAGTACCAGGTATGCTGACTGTTTTGGCAAGAATATCATAGTATTGTTCTGCTAGTTGCGGCAATTGATCACGCCTTGCCTTTAGTGTCGATATTATTTTATCCCCATTAACAGCGAATGCCTCAGGCGGTAATGCATGTATTGATTTTTCGATGCTTTCATCACTCAAATTTGCTTTTAACTCTTCGGCATTTCGTAACCAATCACTTTTTGATGCTTCGATTAAAAAGGCACGATCAAAATAACGAGCGTTAAAGTTTAATCCTGCAATGTCTCGCACTTCGGAGTCAAAAGACTGGAATTTTCTCATTAACCATTTACGGTTAACAATGGATGGTAATACGCCGTCAAATGTAAAATAAGCCTGGTCACGATCGCGAGGGATGGCTCTGTAAATTACTTTATCATTGGTTTTAAAGGTAGCCCACCTCCACTGGTCGTCGTGCCTATCCCAGTCGCCAATTGTCATGTCAAATAGGCGTGCCTTTAAATTGTAGTTCTTATCCACCACATGATCGTATTCGGCTTGCATTTTTCGAATGGCATCGGTGTAGCTTCTTACCTTTTCAGAATTACCAAACGATGGAGCATCAGACATGTCGCCATCAGGTCGTTCTTCAAACAAGCAAAACATACCCCCGAATTCATCCAGGTAATCGCCCAGTATCGAATCTTTGGGTACATAAACCAAGCGCGGATTACTGTGGTAAACACCTGCAGCCTTGGATAGCTCAGGAATACTAACTGCCCCATAAGGATGAGAACCTGCCATGCCATCGTAAATCACATCTTGAGCAATAGTACCACGTAATTCTTTCTCAACCAGAAAACGGGTGTTCTTCTTAACGCCACGCAAGGTGTATTCTTTGCCATCGGCTCCCTCCATTCGCAAGGAAATGGTCTGTTGACCGCCACCTTTTTTTATGGGATTCAGGCCACCTTTTTCGTAATGAATATCTAAATAGGGAACTTTTAGAGGGGTGGTCCACAGGTCGCGGTTGAGGTCTCCCTGAAAAAAACGTTTGAATGCTGATGCTGCCAGAGTAGAGTCAGGAACAACCTGAGCCCATTGGTTTTTATAGGATTTTTTGCTGACTGGAGCATTCATCTTTGTGACAACTGGCTTCTTTTTAAAGAGCATCTTTCTAAAGGCCATTAAAGCCGAGTTATCACTAGGGTTGATGGTGTAAAATTCAAGCCATAGTTCACCATTTTTGTAATATAAAAGGCGAGAGTAGCCTCGTTGTTCCGATCCAAATCCGAGGTGGATGTTGTTTTTGATGTAGGATGTTTTGCTGCCGCTACCACTTATAATGTGATGTATGTTTTCCTTATGATGATACTGAAGGTTGTGTTCATGGCCTGCTGTATAAACAATATCTTCATACTCTTTGAGCGCCTCACTAATTTGAAAGACCATATCGTTATAAACAGGGTGTGCCAGGTCTTGGTTATGGCCTATGAACTTGCGATAACCTGGGTAAATACTGCCGATAATGGGCAGTGGGAGGTAAGCCGACTCATTGATATGGGTCAATGGAAACAGATGATCTTTAAATTGAAAATACCCACCATGCGTACCATTACTGTACAAAGGGTGGTGGCCTGCAACAATAATGTGTTGGTGCCGGTACTTTTTAAGCAAATCTTTGAACAGTACCATCAGTTCAGCCTCATTTCGGCATTGACAATCATCCTTTAAACCACTTGATTTTTCAAAGGGGTGGAGCCACCATTGGGTATCGATAATAATCATTACCAAGCCTGGACTTAGTTTTACAACTTCAGGACCAGGGCAACCATTGCTAGGCAGAAAAACTTCTTTTCTGTCGAGGTAGTTTTCAATGTATTTTTCTTGCCTTTTAACGGCTTTCAAACCTCCCTTGTCGTATTTTTTCCAATCGTGGTTACCCGTGAGGAAAACCACATCTCCTTCAAAATCTTTGACAATGTCAAGTTGTGCATTTAGCCTTATCTCATCCTCCGCTCGGTGTTCACTTTTCTTTTTACGTAGTCCTTTGGGGTATATGTTATCACCTAAAAAGACAACACCTGTGTTTTTTTTATCACTAGCCTGTAGCTGAAGATGCAACTTGCTTAATACAGGCATGGAGTTGGTTGTGTCATCTCCCGCATCGCCAATTAAATAAAGAGAGTACAATAATTCGGTATTGGTAGGTAAATCTGGTGTCTGCTCAGTACTCTGGGCGTAGGCCTGGCCCAATACCAGAGGTAAAATGCTTAAAAGTGATAATAAACCGATCTTTATTAAGCTCATTTAATAAATTTTAGCAAGGTTGGGTACTTGATTTTCTTCTCATTGCTGATGAATAAGTCTCCGTTTGGTGCGAATGTTATGCCTTCGGGCTGATTAAAAATATCTTTAAATAGAGGTCTTTTTTGCAGTATTTCTCCTGCTGAGGATAAGATAAGCAACATTTTAGCCGTTGAACTTAATAGATAAATATTACCATCGGGATGAATGGCAATGGCCGAGGGGGAGAATAGTTTAGAGACCTTGTCTTTTGGAATTTTAAAAGCTGGATGTTTGGCATAGCTCATTGATCGTAAACTGAACTCATAAATTCTGATATAATCGTTTTTGTCTTTATCACCATGTGTTTTACATGCTACCAGCAATCGCTTATTCTCTTTATCCATGCATAAGCCTTCAAAATCAAAACCCTTACTATTCTTAAAATCATATGTTTTCGTCTTATCCTTTTTGCGCTTAATCAAGGTAATATCGCCATTGCTTTTAAGTACATAGATATCATTTTTATTAGCTGTTACGCCCTCATAATCGCCTTTTTTTCCAAAACGATAGGTATCGGTTATTTGTCCGTTGTTGCTATTCAAATAGTATAGTATGCCTTCTTCATCCTGCACAGCTAATATGATTGAATCGCTATAGTAGTGCAGGCCTGAGATCTCATTTAGCTCACTATCCAAACGAAATCCCTCTGTGGGAACGTGGAGCTTATAGGTATTCGCCTGATTAGTTTCGCAGGCATTTAAACCCAGTAACATTGCCAATATACCGTATGATAATAATCGCACCATATTTTATTACTTTGAAAATGCTGTTTGCTGCATTAATTCTTTTACAAATATAAACATCATCTCTTGCGATGATTTACTGTTGTTACCTTTCAGGTATTGATTGTTATTAACATTATCATTTATTCTGCCCTTTTTGCTGTCGGCCAATTGTGTTTTTATTTGTTTTAGCAGAAACGATTGAATGTTTGAGTCCCATATTGGAAAACACACCTCAATGCGGCCCGATAAGTTACGTGTCATCCAATCGGCCGAAGCAAGATATACTTTGGGGTTTCCGCCATTGTTAAAATGGTATATTCGTGTATGTTCTAAATACTGGTCAACCACACTAACAATGGTAATATTTTGTTGTTGTTTTTCTGTGAGAGGCGTGTAACAGCAAATACCCCTAACCACCAGTTTGATTTTGACACCAGCATCTGCCGTTTCTCGTAAATGATCGATCATTGATAGGTCTTCGAGGCTGTTAACTTTTATGTGTACAAGGCCTTCTACACCTTGCTTTGCCAAACGTATTTCCTTGTCTAGCAAATCAGCTAAACTTTGACGTAGGGTAAATGGAGCAACCAATAAGTGATGGAATTTGGGATTACTGGTTTCTTTTTTCATATACCTGAACACCTCATTGAGCTCCGTTGTGAAACGCATATCGGCTGTTAGTACTCCATGGTCAGCATATATTTTAGCCGTTTTCTCATTCAGGTTTCCAGTTCCCAGGTAGGCATAAACAGCACTGCCTGTATTTTCCTTTCGATGTATGGTAAATGTTTTGGCGTGTACTTTAAGTTTGTTAAGGCCAAACTTAACTTTGGCACCTGCCTCCTTTAATCGTTCGCCCCAATAAATATTTGATACCTCGTCAAAGCGTGCCTGAACCTCAGCCAGTACAAATACATGCTTACCTTTTTGCGCCGCCAGTTCCAGTGCTTTACAAATGTCCGATGAATCGTTGACTCGGTAGAGGGTAATGTTAATTTCGGTCACATCGGGATCTTCAGCTGCCATCATCAAAAAGCGCGACACATAGTTAAAGTCCTGGTAAGGGTAACTTAGAAATACATCTTGTTGCTGTATTTCATCAAACCAATTATTTGACTCATCCAAGCGAGTGCAAGGTACTTGTGCTTGATGTGAAAAATAAAGGTGCATTTTGTCCTTAAACTCAGGAAAAGTGAAAAAGTCGTAATAACTGTGGTATTTGCCACCAGGAATCAAACTTGTCATGTCCAGGTTCATCTGCTTCCTCAGCTTGTTGATGTATTTAAAAGGAATATCTTCGTTAAATAACAGGCGGCTGGGAAGTCCTGTCTCTCGCTTTTTCAAACTCTTTTTAATTTTATGCACAATGTCAGCATCCTGCTCATCATCAATGTATAATTCCGCATCGCGCGATATTTTAACCGCATATGCCTTTGCATTAACGCCCACAAAATGTTTGAGGTTATACCGAAAGATATCGTCCAATTGAATTATCCGTGTTCCTTTTTTATCATTATGAAGTGTAATAAAACGCCCCCATTTTTCATAGTCCATCTCCAATAAATATGTTTTTTGCCTATCTAAAATATAGAGGTAAATCGCCTGGTTCTTAAGTTCAACATCTGGTTCATTAGTGATATCAATCAGCGAGAAATCTTCTTTTATGTGTTGTTGAAAATATTGTTCGGCTAACTGTTGATCTTGATCATTGAGTTTATCAAATAAGAAGTGAATGCCTTCATGTGACATGGCGGGCAATAGCAAATGATAAAAGAGCTCGCCTAGCTTTTCTTGTTGCTTACTAACGATGCTATTAATTTCCTGAAGTATAAAGGAGGGGCGATAAGCGTACTTGTTTTTCTTATCGCCTTTATATTTTTGAGAGAAGCGGAGACTAGCCACTCGCACTTTATAAAATTCTTCGAGGTTGGATGAGTAGATGGCAATAAATTTGAGGCGTTCCAAAAGAGGGATATCAGGGTTTTCAACTTCCTGTAGTATACGCTCATTAAAAGCTAACCAACTGATGTCGCGATCAATGTATTTCATAGATTATAAAGATTATAACTCTTGCCTCAATTTTTTAAATAATGTCTTCCAGGGCATCTGTATTGTTGAAGTTAATCTCGACCCTTAGCGCTCTTAAGCCCGAGGCTCCTTTCAGATCCTCCAACTCTAAGTCTTCAACCGTTTCATGAAGATAGTTCTTCGAAATAAGATAATCAATGTATCGGCTATACTCTGTTATTTCGTTTGAGTGCGAATAGATGATGGCAATTTTACCCACCTGAGTTAAGCGCTCGTTGCTTCCTTTAATCAAGGCTTTATCTATGCGTTTTTTAGTTATCTCGTAACGTATATTGTACGCTCCTGCAACATCAAATTTCTTTTCATCCAGCCTAAAGGCGATGCTCAAGGGCTTGGTATGTACCAATATAAGT
The DNA here is from genome assembly GCF_007097485.1 of Carboxylicivirga sp. M1479. Taxonomy (GTDB): domain Bacteria; phylum Bacteroidota; class Bacteroidia; order Bacteroidales; family Marinilabiliaceae; genus Carboxylicivirga. The sequence goes on from NZ_VKDE01000018.1 coordinate 22,483, forward strand.
TGTGTAATATCTAGCTTAGTTGTAAGTGATGCTTGTAAGTTATGTACCGCACGTGCCACCTTAACCTTTAGTAGAAGTTGCCATAAACGCATGTTGTTAAGGTAGAGTTCACTGTATTTAAGCCCCCTAACCATTGATTGACCAATGTAAGCATTGTACTCTATGCCATCAGTTCGGTATTTTTCAAAGTAATGAGGGAATACTTTTTGAGCTTTCTTTTGTTCATCATCAATGATTTCTGATACCTTGTCGTTTATCAAAGTCAGGCTTTCTTCAAATTGCTTTCGCCTTTTGTATAAAACGTTTAACTCAGTGTCCAGACTGTTAAAATATTGCTTCACAGGCTCGTTGGCGCCTTTGTAAGTATCTTTTAAAAGAATAAGAATAGGGTTTATTTCTTTAGTAAGGAAATCGATGATACTTACTTCATCACCAGCTTTGAGTCCGGCTTTTACAGTGTCAAGATGTTGTTTAATTTTGTAGCTTAAATTATTAAGCAATGGAATGCCTGTTTCCTTTACTTCATTTTTTACTATGATTAAAGCAAGTTCTAGTTGCTCAGATAGGTCTGCCTGAATGGCTTCGTTGCGAATTACCGACGAAGCCCTAATGTCTGAAGCACCATAAAGGGGCACCACATCCTTAAATAAAATAGGTTCATTACTTACTGCATCACCGTGTGGTTGATTGAGTTGTTGAGCCGCAATTTCTCTGAAGCGCCACTCAACGGTAGGATGAATAGCGGTATACTCTTTTTGGATAACAGCCCTTACCTTGTCGCTCCAATCATCTCTTGATCGTTTTAGAGCCAAGGCAAATATTGGAAATAACTCATACAAGAGTTTTATTTGCAAGGTATTTAATTCATTGGCTTTGTAGCAAGCGAATTCTAACATGCCCACCACTTCATCGTCGAGCAATAATGGTACAACGGCATGACTACGAATGCCTTTTTTTAGAAAAGCATCCACAACAGAGTTTCTCTCTATTGACTCAAGGTCGCCTGTTAATATTATTTGCTTTTCTCTATATGCCCTCTCATATACCGAACCTTCGTATTCCGAACAGCTCAATTCACTTTGTGGAATAATGGTGTTCCAGATGTAGTTCTGGTTAAGTGTCGATTCAAAATCCTGATTGGCTGCAAAACCGAATTCAACATTGGGTTTCTCCATTAATGCCCTTACCCGCTCCAGTATTTTATTGAATCCATTCTTGGTTAAAAAGGTTTCTTTTTCCAACAAATCCGACTTCAGCTCTGAGATAACATAGCTTCTGGTTACATCAAACTGGTTGAACTTTAGAAGTCCAGTAAATTCGTATTTGCTGAGGGGTATTTTGCTATTCCAATAGTCTAAATCATTCTCTTTATCCAGTAAATCTTTAATGTCTTCAGATGAAAAATCAGGAACATCACCCAGTCGCTTTACCCGTAAGAAGCGTGTGTCAATTTTAACATTAAAGAATTTAACCGATTGATTATCTTGATTTGTGACCTTAAAGGTAAATGGCATTTGTTGAGGTAAATCCATGCCATATTCCTTTTGCATGATGATCAGGAATGATTGATACAGCATCGATATGAGCATTTTATCCTTTTTAATATCCTTACTGATGTCCAAAGTTTTATTATCTCCCATAAATACTTCCTGGTATAAAGGAGTCGAATAAATGGGCTCAAAACGAAAAGGCATATGCACTGCGGCATATTCCATATCGCTTGCCATTGGGTTAATCATAAAGGATATCATTTGCTCCAGCAAATCATTGTGAGGTTCTAAGTCTGATAAGTTCTCAATAACAGATTTAAATATTGGAGTCTTATCCACTTTAAGCAATACCTCTTTGGCCATACTTTTCATCGGATGAGACTTTTTATTGCTTATTTGTTTTATCTCTTCAATTAAATACTCAAAGCTGAGCGAAGTTTTAAACGGTATTTTATTTAAATGGCAATTGATTGTATTGCGTTCTTGATTCATCATATCCCTAGGTTTACAAGGCAAGTTAGACATTCACCCAGCTTGGATACATTTAAATTGTACCGAAGAGGAAATTACAGTTCTAAGACTGCAGAATTACAGAATGAACAAAACCACCTATTGATATAACATCCTAGTTATTTTAATGTTTGATGTATTATCATATGTAATTGGCGAGATAGAGTTATAGCCAATAAATTGTATGAAAAGAGAAGAGCTCACACGCACATGATGATAATTAGCCACGTGAGATTTGTAAGACCATTTAGTGAATGGTTTAAGAACAATAGCGTCCGAACGTTTTGTTTCAATGTTTATTGTTTATTTCAAACGGCCTCAGCTGGTGAGCCAAAAAGCAAGGTTGAATTATTCAGTTTTGTTTATTCTTAATGGTCTTCATGAAGAGCTTCGCAATTTGACGGTTAAAAATTGATTTCTGTTTGAGACTTTTAGAGGTGCGGAAAAAGGCGAGTTTAATCAATTTCAGTCAATCAGACGTAGTCCTTTTGAGTAAAGCGGGTGTAGCCTTGATGTTTTTTCCTTAGTTTTTGTCATTAAGAACATCGGAACAATAAAGAATTGAGTATTCTTAATTGTTTCAGCATACAGTCGGGCTTGGGCGAAGCGCCAATTTAATTAGAACAATAAAAATATAAGTTTATACTTAAAGATCCTTTTATAAAGGGATATTGATATCGATTTCTTTACGAAGTTTGTTTTTATCCAACAAGCGTTTTTTGGTAATGAGGTACATCAGTCCACTAAACTTTCTTGCGCCGTAAGGGCACACATCAATACAGCGTGTGCAGGCAATACATGTTTTCTTACAAGTTTTCTTAGGGTTGCTTTTGTCAATAGCGCCAACAGGACATGCCTGAACACATCTGCCGCAAAAGTTACAATTTGAATTGGTTTTTGCTACCAAGGGAACATGTCCCTGTGGCCGTAGGTTTTTGTTGTCAGATTGTTGTTGATGGCCTCCATTCATAATACGAGAATGCATCACGCTTTTCCTCCCAAATTGTTCAGCTTTATCCAAATCATTCTGATCTGGTCGCCCTTGGCCTAACTCGGGAAACAAGGAGTGGCGCGCAACAAAAGCACCACTGCTTATGGGTATAAAACCAGCTTCAACACTTATGTTGCTTAGTTCATTCAGTGTATCTTCGTAATGGCAGTTACCATACGCACAACTTATTATTGCGCGAGCTCCATTACCATTAATTTGTGAAATAAACTTGGTAGCAAGGGCTGGAACGCGACCCGAGAATGCTGGAACGCCGATAACGGCAATGTCCGTACTTGATAGTTCAATGCTTTTGTTTAAGCCTTGGGTAATATCATAAGTAATAAAGTCCTTATCAATACCACTGGCTATTGCTTCAACTATTTTTTTTGTTGAACGGGCAGGACTAAAAAAGATGGCGATTACTTTTCTATTAAGCATTACTATTGGGCCTTTTTGTTGTTTAGCTTTATTAAGTACACCTTATGGATGCAAAAATAGAGCTAATTGGTACCTCTAAAATTGACCAAAGTCATGCTTGTGGTATGTTACAAAACAGCTTGGGTTAAAAGTTGGTAAAATTGTATAATACTCTTAAATTATTGATTCATATTCTGAGAAATGATCATGCCTTATTTAAATAAATCAGCATTGGTCAATTGTTACCAAAAGTAAATTGTAGCATGCCATTATTTGCTACATGTATCGAATATTTATTAATGGCGTTGCATTGAGCAATTTGACGACTCGTGTATGGTTATTTAGTTAAATTGATTTACATGTATGATCATTGTAGGAGTACTACTTCTTAAACAAAACTGTTGTGAACAAGCAGTTGCACATTTTATGTGAGTGTCAACAACCAGTTTAAGCCCAATTTGGTGAATATTTGAAGAGTTTTGCATATTATGGGATAAAATTTTTAAAATAAGTGACTGTTACGTTTTGGAACGTAAGCATAAGGGAGTTGCTATGTGGGTATTATTGTAATTTGTATAAATCACATCAATTATATTTATCTATAATTTTGATACTTAGTTATTTTTTTCTTTATTCGAATGTCTTAATATTTTATCTTGAACAATTTTTGAGAATGAGAAAACAAACGCTTGATAAGCGGCTATTGGTGGGGGGTGCGATTGATATTGTTATAAATATATGGCCGTTAAGATTTTTGTTTGCATTACTATTCATCACATATACTGCGAAAATTAGTGGTCAGGATTCCTTGGGTATAAAGCCTACCTATCAATATTCATTACTGGAGCTGTCGCAATTAAAGACCATTACCGGATCTATTAAAGAAGTCAAAGTCAATAAGTCACCTTCAAATATAACTGTTGTCACTGCCAAGATGATAGAAGACAGGGGGTATCAAACGCTGGTTGATATTTGTCAGGACATTCCTGGGTTTGATTTTATGCTTTATAATGAAGGCAATGGAGAATACCCAACTCACAGTATGAATCGAGGCATAGGAGAGGTCGGGAATTCGGAGATATTGGTAATGGTAGATGGCATTATTCAAAACAATATTAGTTTTAACTGGTCCTCTTTATGGACCTTTGAAAACATGCTCATTGATATTGAGCGAATAGAGATTGTACATGGACCTGGTTCTGTTATTTATGGTGCACAAGCATTAACGGGAATCATCCACTTTATCACCAAGTCCAACCAAGAAAGGATAATCGTTAAGCCATTCTTTGGTTCATATAAAACACGCGGTGCCGATGTGTTGGTAGGGACTAAAATTGGTGAGTCGGCCCATTTTTCTTTAGCATTACATACCTTGTATTCAGATGGAGATAAAGGTTTAAATCGTTATGATCCTGGTGAGTACTTTAAAGAGAAAAGATACCCTGTTTACTTTACTAAAGATTATAATTACGATGGTGATTTACTGTACAATCAACCCAATACGTCGTATGGTGGTAAAGCTATTCCCGAGGGTTTCAACACAAGTCAAACTAGTTTTGCTATAAGAAGTAAGTTGCAACTAAAAAAGTCAACTTTGGGCTTTTTCTACAATGATTATTTACGTGGTTACGGGCCTACCATTGTATCGTACGAATATGACTTAACAGATAAGGAGAATACAACGCATTATAGAACTTTTCATGCATATTTTAATAACAATGCGCCATTATCTGACAAGCTGCAACTAAATTCATCAGTCGTATTCAGGGGTACTAACATAATTCCTGATGGTGGATTTAAATATTTATACCGATTCCCAAATCTGCGAAAAAGTTATGGAGCATATGCTTACCAAGGTTATATAGAGGAACGTCTGGATTGGAATGTCAATGAAAGAAATGATTTTTCTCTAGGTCTCAAAGCCAGTTTAAGTCGAAAAAGTGATCGGGTGGTTTCATTAGGTGATTATCCAAGCAATAAATACTCAACATCATCATCGTGGGATGAAGCGGTTAAGGATGATGGCAGCCTAAATGTTCCAAAAGCTTATCCGGTTTTTAATGTTAGTGAAGTTGCTTTGTTTGGTTTGTGGAATAAACAATGGAAGCAATTAAGTTATTCCTTAGGATTACGTTATGATTATAGTTCTGAATTTGGTAATATTTTTAATCCGCGGATGACATTTGATTATCATCCATCAGATTATTTTGGAACTAAATTATTATTTGGTAAGGCATTCAGGCAGCCAAGTATTTTTGAATTGGTGAATGAGTTTAGAGGTAACCCAAATCTTATTCCCGAAAAAATTTATACCTCTGAATTACAATTGCGAAGTCTCCTTTTTAATGAGAAATTATCTCTAAAAACGAACTTTTATTTATCTGTAATTGATGATCGCATTGGTAAGGTTAATGACCCCACATCTTTATCAGGCGAGCGATTCGAAAATATTGAACGAATGACGATAACAGGAATGTCTTTCGATTTAAATCGTCAATTACATAAGTACATTCGGTATAATGTCAATTATAACTTTATCGTTGGCCTTGATAACAATGAAATTTACACCATTAATCGAACAGCAAAACATAAATTAAATGCTGGGCTTAATACTGTTTTATTTAAAGAAAGAATTATTGGTGATATGCGCATGAATTGGGTTGGTAAACGAAAAGCACCAGATGAAAATGTTTGGATAAATACTTATGAAGGTGGATATGCACCATCCTATTTAAAATTTAATATGGCACTATCTTATAAGTTATCACCCAACCTAAAATTTCAGTTCGTCGTGAACAATCTTTTTGATGAACAGTTTTACGGTATTGGACGAGAGACCGGATCGGCCTTCGCGGATGATTATCATCATGAGTCAAATATAAATCCTGATGGTTTAATTCCGGCATACCACCCACAACCAGGTAGAACATTTTTAATTAATATTACTTGGGAACAACCATCGAATATGATTACTAAAGCATGGGATAAAATCTAAAACATTACATTTACAATACCAAAGTCAATAATCTATTAAATGAATAAGGAGCAGTTTCGCCACATAGCCATAGTTTTACAGCTGTTGATAGTGACTGCCTTTAGTGATGTTCAGGCTCAACAAGTTGAGCGGTCAGAACTTATTGGTGCTTACATTTATAATTTCGCCCGCCTTTCGTCTTCAGATTTGCAAAAAGAAAAGTCAAGCTACAACATTGTATTGATAAGTGAAGAGCCATCACTCATAACTGAGCTTAGAGCGCTTGAATCGAGTTTAAAAATCAATGATAAGGAAATTAAAATCTTTGTAGCCGACGAAATAGAAGAGGAATATAAGCAAAGCTGTTTGATCGTAATTGGAGAAGACAAGCAGAAATTATACGATGAAGTTTTTGATAAGACCAAGGATTATGGTACGCTGCTGGTGAGCATAAATAATCCGAATCCCCGGAATATTCTTTTTAATATTTATGATACACCAGATGGTAATCTTTTGTTTGAGATTAATAAAGGAAATATATACGAGCGCAAGATCGGGATCAAAAGTGAGATTGAATTGATGGGTGGAACGGAGATCGATGTTAAAGAACTATACCTTCAAGCACAAAGCAAGCTTGTAGAATCCGAGAAGCAGCTAAATACTCTAAAATCAGTAATTGATAGCACAAATTCGATCATTGTGCGATCTGAGAAGGAAATTGAAAATTATAAAGGTGAGATTGAAGCATACAAAGAGGAAATGAAGCAGCAAAAGCTTCTATATGAACAACAATTTGAAAGAAGTAAAAACCTTTCGGATAAACTTATTGAACAAAAAAAAGAAGTTTCAGAAAGCAAAGTTTACTTGGGAGATATACAGGATAGTTTACATGCATTAAAACTAGAGTTGAATGCATCGAATGATGAAATTTATAATAACAGGCAGATACTTAGTCGTCAGCGTGAAGCTATGAATACTAAAGAACTTACTCTGCAAGAGAAGAATAAGGTTATCAGCCAGCAAAAGAATACAGTAATTTCGTTTATTATTGGTTTTGTCGTTGCGTTCATTATTTTAGTTCTTCTTTATCGAAGTGAAAAGCAAAAGCGACAACAGAACAAACTTCTTGCTAAGCAAAAACAGCAACTTGAGAAGCTAAATAGTACAAAAGATAAGTTATTTCGAATTATCTCACATGATTTATTGAGCCCATTTTCTGGTATGTTGGGTATTGCCAATATTCTGAATGTTAGTTATGGTGAATTGAATGAGAGCGAACGGAAAGAATACATTGAATTGATCAATGGAGAGATGGAGAATTATTTAAAACTCCTCAATAATTTGCTGGAATGGTCCAGGTTACAAACGAATGATATTCAATTCTCGCCATCTGTTTGGAAGCTAATAGATGTCATTAAAACAGAAACAGATAATGTTAACATGAGTGCCTCTCATAAAGACATATCTATTTTATTTGATGATGATATGGAATACATGGTAAAAGCAGACAAAAACATGGTTTCTATTATGTTGAGAAACTTACTGATGAACGCAGTTAAATATAGTGACAAAGGCAGTATTGTTAAAATAAAGTGTCATGTATCAGGTAATGCAAATCCGAATTTAACCACCGTTTCTATTATAGATGAAGGAATTGGTTTTGACAAGCAAAATTTGGAGCTTGCATTAGATAATGGGGTTATGGCATCTAAACCTGGAACAATTGGTGAAAAAGGAACGGGACTTGGCTTGTTTCTATGTAATGAGTTTGCCGAAAAACATGGTTATAAATTAAAAGTAGAAACCGAGGTGGGGATTGGTAGTAAAATTAGTTTCTCCTTAGACTCAGTCTCCTAGTTCGATGTGGGTAAGTGCTGGTTTTTTTGATATTCTTTACATCTGTAGTTAATCGGTTTGTTAAGTACAAAAATAGAAAACGAGTGTTTTTTAGTCTTTTAAAAGTGATATAATCTCTTATTTTTTGAATTATAGAACGCCTTTTTACGTAATTGATTTTATAAATAATGATTACAAGTACATTCATACCTGTTTTTAAAGCAGTACTTTCCATATTTCTTATTGCCATCGCTAGCGGCATTATGGTACGTCGTCAAATAATAAAACAAAGCGACATTCAAAGCATGTCCCACATTACCATTGTAATTTTACTGCCTTGTCTATTCTTTGCCAAGATAATTAGTAGTTTCGATCCATCTGGTTTTGTGTATTGGTGGGTGCTTCCTTTGGTGGCCTTCGTTATGATAGGAGTAGCTTTGGGAATAGCTTATCTGCTTTTTTATAAACAACGCAAACAGAAGAAAGCCATTATGGCTGTTGCTTCGTTCATGAATGCCAATTATATGGTGTTGCCTATTGCCATTATGCTCTATTCTGTTGAGTTGGATGAGTTTTTGACCTATTGTTTCATGTTTATTTTAGGTGTTAGCACAGCTTTGTGGAGCATTGGTAAATACATGGTGACCTCGGGTGAAAACGAGTCCATAAAAATGAAAGAGATTGTTAACCCGCCTTTAATAGCAAGTCTTGGATCTATACTTATTGTGTTATTGGGGCTGGAAAATTATATTCCATCAGCGATTATGATACCCGTCGATTTTCTGGGGCAGGCCGCCATTCCTATTGCGACCATTGTGCTGGGAGCGACGCTTGGTTCTATTTCAGTTCGACACTTACCACCCTTCTCCGACGTTATTAAGGTGGTGGGAATTAAACTATTTCTAATGCCTGCTTTGGTAATCGCACTTTTATATTGGACTCAGTGGCTTCATGACTATCCCTTAATTGCCGATTTATTAGTGTTGCAGGCTTCTGTTGCGCCAGCCACATTGCTCATTGTTCAGGTTCGTAAATATGGTGGTAATGCGCAAGAAGTAGGTAGTATGATGCTGATCAATTACATTATTTGCCTCCTTACAATTCCTGGCTGGCTAACTATCTGGCGAATGTTAATAGCATAATTGCTCTTGCTATGGTTTAAAAGCTTATCCATTTAACGGAACAATATGTACGGGTCAAACATCAAAAAATCACTTGGGTCTTATGGAGTAAATTTTTGATCAAATATGATTTAGGTAGTCATACCTGCTAAAGAATATTTGAGCCTATTAAAATAGCTTATTCAACGTTATGTCCTCAAACAGAAAAATCATGGTATTCTCAAAATCATTTGCTCAAAACCTTGAGTATTGGTGTTTCTATGGGAGCTGGTTGTACCCGCGTCGTGTCGTAGTCGATACATCATCGTGTCTTCATCGGCAACGCGCGTAAGCGATAAAGATCCGAAGAAGACCCAACGAAGCCCCAAAGCAGGTACGATGCAGTCCCAAAGCTCAATGCATGAACACTCATGTGTGAAGCGATGGCCGAACTAAGTTATTCCCGAATAGGAGTGTCTGCTTTTTTTTATTGGTGAAGAAAAAAATCTAATCTATACGTATCGGATGATTAATCCAATCATGGTTAAATGCCCTATATCGAATTCTTTGTAATTGTTCTTTGCTATATTGCTTATAATACTTAGTAGGTTCACCTGACTTGGTAATGACTAGAGAAACTAAATCAGGTAAATTTTTACGTAACAAAAAATCGCGTATGTACTTTAAAGGGTAAGCGATGTTTGTTCCCAATTCAAGATCACTCTCTTGATTAAGCTGCTTAAAGTTGATGGTTTCCTGTTTAAATGCAGCACAGCTTAATACCGGTAATATTCTTTCAGCCAAACTGTGATTGGTGTCATCATCATAAACAGTTAAAGAGTCGTTATCACGCTTTTTATTGTCAATAGCTTTGAGGCACTGTAAGGTAGCTGTGTAGTTAATGTTTGTGGCATTAAAATTTCTGATAATACTTTCTAACATGTGTTTGGCCACGTGGTATGGCCAATTTTTATTGTCGCAAACATGCACAGGCCAGTGGGCTACATTTTTAAAAAGGGTTCTTTGCTGATGAAAATCGACATGGTAATCCACAGCCCAGGTTATTTCCTCTTCCGTTAACGCCTTAATATCACTTTTAAGATTATACGGATTTTTATAAGTAAAGGTGTTCCACCCGTTTTTTTGCCAGTCAAACATGTGCTTTGAGTCTGCTTATTTCTATTTAAAAACAAAGGTAAGTAGTTTTCATTAACCACCTATAATGTGTGGCATCGAGATGGCTCTTTTTTAGCACTAAATTATCTCATTATATCACAATCTTATCATTTATTTCAAAATGTAAGGAGTGTTAGATACTATTGCCAATAGATTATTAAATACTTCTCAAATCAATAAAAAATAAAACATGCTAAAATTTTCAAGGGTACTATTTTCCCTTATTGCTTTGTTCAGTTTAAATGCTTGTAACATTGAGTTAGATAATCAATCATCAGAAACCAAACAGCCCAATATTCTGTGGATATATGTAGAGGACTTAAGCCCGGATTTTGCTTGTTATGGCAATTCTATTGTTAATACGCCCAATGTTGATGCTTTGGCAAAGCAAGGTATAATGTACACCAATATGCACATGCCAGCAGCTGTGTGTTCTGCTGTGCGGTCTGGAATTATTACTGGATTAATGCCAACTACGATTGGTCTTCATAATCACCATAGTAGTCGTGATTTAGCATCGGCTATATTTTTACCTGATTCGATAAAAACCATCCCTGAGATATTTAAAGAACATGGTTATTACACTTTTAATCATGGTAAGGATGATTATAACTTTTGGTATGAACGTCGCAACCTTTATTCCGGTGCGTTCAGATCCATTGGTATGTATGGCATGCAAGGTTTAAAAAACGATTGGAAAGCTCGCAAGGAAGGGCAGCCATTTTTTGGACAGATTCAATTATACGGTAATAAGCATATTTACAATTCGAAATTTAAAAGTAAGGTTATTCGTCCTATTGATCCTGCTAAGATTGAAGTTCCACCCTATTACCCCGATTCAGCATTTGTTCGACAGGATATGGCTGATCACCTGGAATGTATTGAGTTAACTGATCGCGAGGTGGGAGATATAATAACGCGATTAAAAGAAGATGGTCTTTTGGAAAATACTTACATCTTCTTTTTCTCTGATCATGGCATGCGTTTATGGCGTCATAAACAGTTTTTGTATGATGCTGGCACCAAGGTGCCATTTGTTTTGGCTTATTATGGTAATAATGGAGTGCTTCAAAAAGGAACAGTAAATAATGACTTGATGAGTGGACTGGATATTGGTACTACAACTTTAGGATTAGCCAATATTGATATTCCTAACTATACCGAAGGTCAGGATTTTCTTTCAGACAATTACCAAGCACGTGATCATGTGATTTCGGTACGTGATCGCTGTGATTTTACCATAGATAGAATTCGTTCTATTCGTACGAAACAATTCAGATACATACGTAATTATTTTCCAGATAGGCCTTATATGCAGCCTAACTATCGAGATGAATGGATAATAACACAACGCATGAGATATTTATCTAATGCAGGTCAATTAAATAGTAGTGCCGCCTCATTCTGGAGTGAGGAAAGGCCTTCTGAAGAACTTTATGATGTCAATGCCGACCCACACCAGATAAATAATTTGGCTAACAACCCTGACTATGCCATCCAATTAAATGAATTGCGAACAAGACTGGAAGAGTGGGTGCTTAGTACTGATGACAAAGGACAATATCCAGAAGGTGATGCTGGACTAAAATTTATGTATCAACGTTGGTCGGAGCAGTGTGTAAATCCTGAATATGATAAGTTTAAATAAGAAGAATTCTTGAAATTAATCTTAGAAAATAAAATGTCTGCAGCACCAATTAAGCTGTTAGCAAAAAAGTTTATCTTATAAAACAAAAAAATAATACGAATTAATAAAAATTGAATCAAGATGGTATCAATACTCCGAGTGCTAATTCCCCTGCTTGCTTTGGTCATTTTAAATGCTTGTAACACAACATTGGGCGATAAAAAGCCAATTCATGTGTCGCTAAACTCTTGTGAATGGACATTTTCAGAAACTGATAGTCTACAGAAATTACCTGCAACAGTTCCTGGGTCTGTTCATATGGACTTACTCAATAATGGAAAAATTAATGATCCTTATTTTGGCGATAATGAAAAAGATCTGCAATGGATTGGCGAACGTAACTGGACTTATCAAACAACATTTCAGGTTGATGAGCAGGTGTTAGCTCAGCCTTGTATTGAATTACACTTTGATGGTTTAGATACGTATGCCGAAGTACTGCTTAATGGAGAACAGGTATTGCTGGCTAACAATTATTTTAGAGCATGGAAAGTTGATGTTAAAAACAAATTAAAGTCAGGTATTAATACTTTAGATGTTCGTTTTACCAGCTCGGTAACAAACAACAAAGCTTTAAGAGCTGATGATTCAATTGAACTTTTTGACGATTACGTTTATACGCGTAAGCCTGCATTTCACGATGGATGGGATTGGGGGCCTGTTTATATAACTGCTGGTATTTGGCGTCCTGTATACTTAAAGGCCTGGTCAAGTGGTAAAATTAAGGATACGCACATTGTACAGGAGCGTGTAAGTAAAGAATTAGCCGTATGTAAGGCTGTTGTTGAGCTTGAGGCTCATGAAGCGGGCGAAGCAAAACTAACAATTAGCAGTGAAGTAGCTGACTTGAACAAGACGCTGGAGGTGACGCTAGATAAAGGAATAAATTCGATTGAGATCCCTTTTGAAATTGAAAAACCTAAGTTGTGGTGGTCACGAGGATTGGGAGAGGCACATCTTTATACTGTTACGACCCAACTAAGCAGCGGCAATGCTTTGCTTGATGATGATGAAACAGTGATTGGTATTCGTGATTTAAAATTGGTGCAGAACCCTGATTCAAAAGGAGCTTCTTTTCATTTTGAGTTAAATGGAATTCCTGTTTTTGCCAAAGGTGCTAACTACATTCCGCAGGAAAGCTTCCAAAGTAGAGTTGATTCTCTTGATTACCAAACAGTGATACAGCATGCTATCGATGCTAATATGAATATGCTAAGAGTTTGGGGTGGCGGCTTTTATGAAGAAGATTACTTCTATGATTTATGTGATCAAAATGGACTGCTTGTGTGGCAGGATTTTATGTTTGCCTGTAGCATGTACCCTGGAGAAACCGACTACCTCGAGAATGTAAAGCAAGAGGCGATTGAAAATGTTATCCGCCTGCGTAATCATCCATCTTTAGCCCTTTGGTGTGGTAATAACGAGAACTATATTGGATGGCAAGACTGGCGTTGGTCAAACCGCTATTCAAAGGAGGATTCGGCATCTGTGTGGCACGATTATGAGGCTTTGTTCGACGAGTTATTACCTGAAGTAGTAAAGCAATACGATGCTGATAAAGCGTACTGGCCATCATCGCCAAAATATGGTTGGGGTTACCCGGTAAACATCGATGGAGATGTTCACTTGTGGGCTGTTTGGCATGCGCAAGATCCTTTTGAAGTATTTTTAGAGGAAGAAAATATTGGTCGCTTTATGAGTGAATATGGCTTTCAGTCTCTTCCTGAAATGAAAACTATTAAAGCTTTTACTGATGTAGCTGATCGTGCCATTGATTCGGATGTGATGAAGAGTCATCAAAAGCATCGTGTAGGATACCCGGTTATTGATAAATATATTAAGCGTGATTATAACTGGCCCAAGGATTTTGAGTCATATGTGTATGTGAGTCAGTTGTTACAAGCCAAAGGCATTAAGATGGCTGTTGAGGCTCACCGTCGTGCCATGCCATTTTGCATGGGAACGCTTTATTGGCAGTTGAATGATTGTTGGCCTGTCGCATCATGGTCATCGGTTGATTACTATAACCGTTGGAAAGCATTACATTACAAAGTTCGTGATGCCTATGCACAAGTGATGGTGTCAACCCAAACGAACAACGATAAACTTGATATTTATGTCGTGTCGGATCGTATTGAAGAATCTACAGGTACTTTAAGTATCATTGTCAATGATTTTACAGGACAGCGCATTTGGAGTGAAGAGCTTGAGGTGGCAATACCTGTTAATACCAGTGAGGTGTTGGTATCACCATTAATAAGTAAGTTATTGGCCAATCACCAAGAAAACGAGTTGGTGGTGAATGTGGTTTTGAGGGATGATGAGATGGTATTGGCTCAAAACGAACATTATTTTGTTGCTCCAAAAGATTTGAATCTTAAAAATGTAGATGTGGCTTATACGCTCGAGCGATTAAACGATACGGAGCTAAAAATTAAGCTGTCGACCGATTATTTGGCTAAAGACCTGTGTTTATCATTCTCAAATTTGGATGGGCATTTTTCAAATAATTATTTCGACCTCTTGCCAGGTAATCAAAGAGAGATAATTTTTAAAAGCAATACAATATTATCTGCTAATGTTGATACTTATGAATTGTCGACTAAGTCTTTAGTAGATAGTTACTAAGCCAATTTGTAAGTTAGTTTCTTTTATAGATTTGAATTTAATTTTAACCATGGTGGATAAGGATTTGCCATGGTTTTTTTTATCCAGTAGTTGTCAGAATATAAAAAACACTATATTTGCCGACGAAAATGGTGAGTCAAAACCAACCTATTCGGGTTTTGATGATAAAGAGGGAATCCGGTGTAATTCCGGGACTGTACCCGCAGCTGTAAGCTCCATAACTTCATTGCAAAAGGTCACTGTTAGTTTCATCTAATGGGAAGGCGCAATCTGGAGGGAGTAAGTCAGAAAACCTGCCATGTAACAAATACATTATTAATCAAAGCTTTCGGGTTTAAAAGTTTGATGCATATGAAAAAGCATTCCATATTTTGGGATAGCCAGGAACAAGTGCTATCTGCCGTTTTTAAGAGTTTGTTAAAAAGCATACCCATTCGGTGTGTTCATAATCTGCATTTCAGTTTTTTAAGCTAGAGACTTTATAATTTCCACTTATAAAGCCAATCGTTGTGACTTGTTTTCAAGTTCTGGCTTTTTGCTTTGTATGATTAAATTTTTGCGATGAATTATTATCCGATTCATATCGATATACAAAATCAAGCTTGCTTGGTTGTTGGTGGTGGTCGAATTGCCGAACGAAAAGTGATGAAACTGAATGAGGCAGGTGCTGCCATAACTGTTATTTCCAAAGATTTAACACCGGCTCTTGTTCAGCTAGTTTAGCAATCAAACGTGACCTACCTAAAGCGTTGTTACGAAAGTAATGATGTAAAAGGCTTTTTTCTGGTGTTCGCCGCTACCAATAACTCACAAGTTAACCGGCAAGTATGTGCTGAAGCGAAACAATATGGTGCAATGGTCAATAGCCTTAATGGCGTTGAGGAAGGTAATTTTATATTGCCAGCAAGCTGCTCGGTAGGAGATTTAAACTTAGGCATTACAACGCAGGGGCAGTCTCCTGCCTTATCGGCTCAATTACGTCGGTATTTTAGTGCGAAAATTACTGCTATTACTGAGTCTCAGATAGAGGCAGTGGCCAATGCACGTTTGGAAATGTTAAGCTCATCAGAGGCTGATAAAGAAAGTAAACGACAGCAGATGCAAGTGATGATTGATGAAATCATTCAGACTATTGAAAAAACACAAGTGAACCTAAACGATCTATAACTTATGAAGTTCCAAAGCGGAAAAGTATATTTGGTAGGTGCTGGTCCTGGCGACGCCGAATTAATCACAGTCAAAGCCTTGCGCGTCTTACAACAGGCCGATGTTGTGCTCTACGACTACCTGGTTAATAAATCCTTGCTTGAGCATTGTCCCGATAATTGCCAGTATTTATATGTTGGCAAAAAGAAAGATAAGCACACTTACCCCCAAGAGGAGTTGAACCAATTATTGGTAGAGTATGCCCAAAAAGGTAAAACCATTGTTCGGTTAAAAGGTGGGGATCCTTTTGTATTCGGGCGCGGTGTGGAAGAGATTCAACAATTAATACTGAATAATATTGATTATGAGGTGATACCAGGTGTTACTTCTGGTGTAGCGGTTCCTGCTTATATGGGAATTCCTGTTACGGCGCGCCATGTTGCCTCATCAGTCACATTTGTAACCGGGCATCCGGCTTCAAGTGGTCAGGAAAAAGTTAGTTGGCAAGCATTGGCCAAAGCATCAGATACCATTGTGGTGTATATGGGAGTTAGCAATGCTGCTCACATTGCCAATGAGTTGAACCGAGGTGGAAAAACAGAAGATACGCCAGTAGCCCTTATTCGATGGGGTACTTATCCGCAGCAAGAGATGCTGAAATCTAATATCAAAAACATTGGCAAGGATATGCAGGAAGCTAACTTTAGGCCACCTGCCTTAATGGTGATTGGTGAAGTAGTTAATTTTTCAGATCAACTACAATCGATTACACAATCTGACAATACAAAAAATCTGATACATGCATAAAAAAGGCGTATTACTATGTGGCCATGGCACACGCGTAAAACAAGGCGAAGAAGCATTTATTGCTTATGCCAGGCGTTTTGCTGCTATGTTACCTGAATATGAGGTAGAAGCTGGATTTTTAGAGCTTTCGGAACCTGATTTTGAAAAAGGCGTAAAGAACCTGATTGAACGTGGGATAGAGGAAATAATAGCTTTGCCTGTGTTTTTATTTACTGGTGTTCATATACAAAAGGATATACCGTGCATCTTATTCCAGCTGCAGAGAAAATATAATGTACGTATTCAGCTGGCATCTTACATTGGCGATTGTGATGACATGGTGATGCTATCCAATGAATTGGTGTCACAAGTTGCATCCGAAATTAAAGGGCAAGAAAAAGAAACTTTGTTCTTCGGATTGGGAGTAGGTGCATCAAAAGCAGCAGCCAATGGCGATTTGGCCCGTCTAACACGTTTGGTACAAGAATCTAATAATTTTTCTTTTTCAATAAATGGCTTTTGTAGTCGAATGACCTATCCATCGGTAGGTGAGGCTTTAACTATTAGTGAGCGATTGGATTATAAAAATATTGTTGTGCTGCCATATGTCTTCTTTCCAGGTGTATACATGGATAAGGCTTTGGCTTTACTGGACGCATTCAAATCAAAGCATCCTGATAAAAGGGTTTTGGTAACCTCTTTGTTAAGTGAGTCATCTGCTTTAAGTAAGATATTGATGAAACGCTTGCACAGCATCGAAGAGGGCGAAGCGGATTTAATAAGTCGCGTAGATAAGGAAACGCTTGAAAATTATGAACCGCACCACCACCATCATCATGGACATGCGTGCAATGGTCATCATCATTAAATAAAACAATGGAGAAAGGAAGCATATATGGCGTGGCACTTGGACCAGGTGACCCTGAGCTAATTACTTTAAAAGCACTCAAATGCCTGCAAAGGGTGGATGTAATTTTTTACCCTACAACGCTTAATAGCAAAGGGCAAAAAAGCAGTATGGCCATGCGTGTGTTGAAATATTTGGAACTGGATGAAGCGAAGCTCAGGCCTGTTGAAGTGGCTATGAAATATGACCGCACAGAGGTTAATCGCACCTACCATCATTTGGCAAATGAGTGTATTACTCTCTGCAAGCAGGGCAAAAATGTAGCTGTTGTTAGTGAGGGCGATATATCGTTTTACAGCACTTTTGCCTATCTCATTGATGACATTAAGCAAGCACAGCTTAATTACGAAATGATACCAGGAGTACCTGCCTTTATTTTGGGAGGTTCTTTGGGTAAACTACCGGTTTGTACTCAAAATGACAAAGTATTGGTACTACCGCAAGTGGATGATGAGGCTGCTTTAGCCCGATATACGCAAGAGAATGAAACGGTGGTGCTAATGAAAGTGTCGAAGGTTAAAAAGTGGATTGCTTCATTTATTGAGGCTCAGCAACTGAGTTTTTTTTATGGCGAATACATGGGAACAGACAAAGAGTTCACTTGTAATTCCATTGCACTTTTGAAAGAGCGTCGTATTCCTTATTTCTCAATCATTATTATAAAAAGGTAAGCATGGGTAATATAAAAGTAGTTGGTCTAGGGCCAGGTAATCCAAATATGTTTTTAAATCCTGCCGTTGATGCCATAAAACAGGCGGATGTTATTATCGGGTATAAATATTATTTCCAATTTATTCAAAGCTATCTGCAAGAGGGTACGGATTGTATTGATACCGGCATGCGTCAAGAGGTAGAAAGGGCAAAAATTGCCTTTGAACAGGCAGAGGCGGGGCATCGTGTTGTGGTCATAAGTTCAGGCGATGCTGGTATATACGGCATGGCATCTCTCATACTAGAAATGGCAGATAAACGTTCAACCAACATACCTGTAGAGGTAGTGCCTGGCATTTCGGCATTTCAAGCTGCTGCAGCTAAGTTGGGTGCACCCTTAAGTCACGATTTTGTGATTCTTTCCTTATCGGATCTACTAACGCCTTGGAACTTGATTGAGAAAAGGATGAAGGCTGCAGCCTATGGCGATTTTGTTACCGTGCTTTATAATCCACGGAGTAAAAAACGCTATTGGCAAATTTACCGACTACAGGAATTGTTTTTAAAGGAACGAGAAGCCTCTACGCCTCTAGCCATTGTAAGGCAGGTTGAACGAGAAGAGGAAGAAATTACCTTAACTACTTTAGGCGAATTTAACCCTGAGATTGTGGATATGTTTTCGATTGTTGTGATAGGTAACTCTCAGAGCTATGTCGCCAATAATCGCTTTATAACACCCCGTGGTTATTATTCAAAATACGAACAGGAGGGAGCACCAGGGCCACTGATCATGCAAGAAAGCTTCCGTACTATTGCAGCTAGTCTGTCTGATTTAGATATATCCAATGAAGAAAAATGGGTGATGATGCATTGCATTCATACATCGGCAGATTTTGAGATGAAAAACTTGCTACGTGTGCAAAATAATGCTGTTGAACGCATCAATAATTACCTTGTACAAGGAGGTACCATCATAACCGATGTGACCATGGTTCAAAGTGGTATTCGAAAAAAAGCCTGTGAGCGTTATGGCATTAACATCAAATGTTATCTGCACGATGAACGTACAGTAGAATTGGCTAAGCAACAGAATATCACACGCACCCAAGCCGGTATTCGCCTGGCAGTGGAAGAGCACCCCGATGCGCTCTACGTATTTGGGAATGCGCCAACCGCTTTAATCGAGTTGACGGAACAAATGAGAAAGCAGAAACTGATGCCTGCAGGAATTGTGGGGGCACCCGTTGGCTTTGTCAATGTGGAGGAATCGAAACACCGCTTGCTAAGTTTTGCCAACTTACCTTTTATTAGTATTGCTGGTCGTAAAGGAGGTTCAAACCTGGCAGCAACCATTGTTAATGCTGTATTAAGTCGTGATGAAGCCATTAATTTAACTCCCGGTCGCGATGTGTAGTTTTCATGTGATAGGTATTTCCGATGAGTCTCTTCCGGTTTTCAACAAGGAGGTGCAGGAACTGATGGCGTCTGCCTCCTATTTCTCTGGAGGTGCAAGGCACTTTGAATTGGTACAGGATTTATTACCACTCGATTACCAGTGGATAGATGTTGAAGTGCCTTTGGCAAAAACTTTTACCCATTATGAGGCAATAGCAGAGCCTATTATTGTTTTTGCTTCGGGCGATCCCTTGTTTTTTGGTTTGGCTAACACGCTTAAACGAGAGTTTCCAAGTGCCGCAATGAATGTGTACCCAAGCTTCAATAGCTTGCAAATGTTAGCCCACGCCTGCTTATTGCCCTATGGACATATGAGCATTACTACCTTAACAGGACGTCCTTGGGTGAATATCGATCAGGAATTGATTAAAGGAAAAGCATTGATTGGTGTGTTAACCGATAAGAAAAAAACGCCCGCAGCCATTGCTAAGCGTATGTTGGCGGCAGGAATCAACAACTATTGTGCCTACCTGGGAGAGCGCATGGGTGGCGAACGTCAAAGGGTTCAAAAGCTGAGCATAGAGCAGTTAAGTAGTGTTGACGCTCAAATGCCTAACTGTTTAATACTTGAGAAAACAGGAGATTTTAAGCGTAGCATTGGCATACCCGAAGAAGAGATGCACCACTTGGCAGGTCGGCCAAAGATGATGACCAAGCGGAGTATACGTTTGATGTCTTTATCCATATTAAAACTAGATGCTGCAAAGGTAATGTGGGATATTGGTTTTTGCACGGGTTCTGTTTCCATTGAAGCCAAGCAGATGGCGCCTCATGTGGATGTTTATGCCATTGAGAAACGGGAAGAATCTCGTGATTTGATGACTAAGAATCAACAAAAGTATAGAGTACCAGGCATCAATCATTCGATAGGTGATTTTTTTGAAATGGACCTTTCACTGTGGCCTGAGCCTGATCGGGTCTTTATTGGAGGTCATGGCGGTCGTTTAGAATTAATGTTACAGAAGCTGGATGCTGTTTTACAAACTGATGGAATCATTGTATTTAACGCGGTAAGCAGTGAAACAGAAAAGATATTTAGGGAAGTAACAACCCGCCTGGGGTATGGGATTAGTGATTCGATGATCTTACAGCAAGATGCGCACAACCCAGTCAATATTTTACAGGCAAGTAAACACAAAAGAAATGAGTAAAAGCCACATTAATCTAGTTCCTACGAATACAGATATGAGTAAACAGGCAATCCTAATTAATAACAGCAATGCTTATCCACTTGCTTCGCTTTTACAGCAAGAGTTGGGTGGGCAGATATATTCCACTGCTGGGTATGCAGGAACGGAGAAGATTACATCCATTCAAAGCTTCTTGCAAGGTTCGTTCTCGCAGTTGGATCAATTAATTTTTATTGGTTCACTGGGTATTACAGTACGTTCCATCGCAGGTTTTATACAAAGCAAACAATGCGATCCCGCCGTCATTAACCTCGATTTGAACGGCCGATTTATTCAGCCGGTTGTATCGGGTCATAAAGGAGGTGCCAATGCATTGGCCGAACGTATTGCACGCATAACAGGAGGCCATGCGGTTATCACAACCGCTAGCGACACATTGGACTTGTGGGCTTTGGATATTATAGGTAAGGCTTATGCCTGGACGAATGAGTATGTCAATATCAATGAGAATGAGTTGATTTCTAAATTTGTGAATGGCGCTAAAACAGCTCTAGTACTAGAAACAAAGGATGCTGGAACGCAGTTTTTGGAGCACAGTTTACCATCTTTTGTTGATTGTTATCATCAAATGAGTGAGGTAAATGAAGATGATTATGAGCTTTTAATAGTTGTGTCTCCGCACCTTACTCAGCTTAAAAAACCTACTCTATTCTTTCGCCCCAAATGTTTGGTTGTAGGCACGGGTTCACAAAAAGGGGTAAACAATACTTTTTATCAAAAGGGCATTGAAACAATTTTTCAAGAGGAATCCCTAAGCATTCAGTCTATTCGCTCCATCCATTCGGTGGACGTCAAAAAAGAGGAACAGGCTTTTATTGATTTAGCAAGCACCTTGTCAGTGCCATTTCAAACGCATAGTGCCGAGGATCTTAATCGAGTAGCTGATCACTTGGAAGTATCAGAAGCAGCACTCAATGCTACTGGTGCTCAAAATGTTTCTGAGGCATCGGCACTAGTCGGATCTAAAAATCATCACTTGTTATTGAACAAGACCAAGGGCTGCGACGAGCAAGGCAAGCATTTTACATTGGCTATTGCCATGGATTTGGGCCAGGAACGAATCGGGCAGGTGTATATTGTTGGGGCAGGTCCTGGAGATCCAGAACTGGTTTCGGTCAAAGGCAAACGGTTATTGCAAGCTGCCGATCTTATATTGTATGCTGGTAGTTTGGTGCCCGGGCAACTTACTCACTATGCCAAAGAGGGCTGTGTAGTGCGCAACTCAGCACAAATGGATTTGGAGGAACAGTTCAAGTGCATGAAAGATGTGTATGATGCAAGTGGTTTAGTAGTGCGCTTACATACGGGCGACCCATGTATCTATGGTGCTATTCAAGAGCAGATGAATTTTTTCGATGCTCATCAAATTCCCTATGAAATTATACCTGGGATATCCTCATTTCAGGCTGCCGCCGCTCGTTTGCAATCACAGTTTACCATTCCGGAGCGCATTCAAACAATTATCCTTACACGAGGCGAAGGACGAACGCCAATGCCACCCCGCGAAAAGCTTTCGGAGTTGGCCAAGTTCCAGAGTACCATTTGCTTGTTTTTGAGCGTTACCTTAATTGAAGATATGCAGCGTCAGCTTTTGGAGGGTTATCCTCCTGAAACACCTATTGCCGTGTGTTATAAGCTTACATGGAAAGAGGAAAAGATATGGCGTGGCCAGTTGAAAGATTTGGTGACGATTGTGAAAGATAATAAACTGACTTTAACCGTGATGATTGTTGTAGGTGAAGCGATAGATAATCGTGAAAATCGTTCAAAACTATACGACCCAAAGTTCACGCATTTATTCCGTACAGCTACTAATGATTAAGGCCACCAACATATTACTGTTTGGTGGAACCACCGAAGGGAAAGCAACGGCCAATTGGTTGAATGATATGGGATTTAAGTTCTATTATTCTACCAAAACACCCAGCTCTTTTGTTGTGCCCCAAGGCTCCACGTCCATTGTAGGTGCTTTATCAACTGAGGAAATGATAAAGTTATGTGTCAATAACAGCATCGAAGTTATCATTGATGCAGCGCATCCGTATGCCACAGAATTGCACCATACCATTGCTGAGTGTGCCCAACAATGCGGCATGCCAACAGTGCGTGTTGAACGCCAATTGACCGATGTCGAAGATGATGAGCATGTTGTGCGTGTGGCATCACTGGAAGAGATGCAGCGTTTTGTTAAAGAGGGATCTTATCAACGTGTTTTATCGCTCTTAGGTGTTAAAAGTATTGCCTACCTGCATGAGCATTTAGTTGACTTAAATACTTGGTATCGGATTTTGGACCGGGAGTTGTCGTGGAATGAAGCTTTGCGTTGTGGCGTATCGAAAATTCAGCTTATTGCCTCATCAGCATTTGAAAACCTTGATGATGCTAAGGAGTTAATTGCGTCTAAGGGAATTGAGGTGCTATTAACCAAAGATAGTGGTTACAATGGTTTGTTTGATCAGAAAGTGGAGTTGGCAAAATTTTTTAATATTCCTCTGGTGGTACTAGAGCGTCCTGCCTTACCCAATTATACAGCAATAGTCAAGCACCGAGCCGAATTGAAAAAAGTCATGAGCAGTCATTTTACATTGCCCAATAAGCAATTGGCTCATGGTTATACAACTGGTACATGTGCTACCATTTGTAGCAAAGCGGCAGCCAGTTATCTATTAAGTGGTATAAAACCATCTTCCGAAACCATTTATTTGCCCGATGGAGAAGCTGTGACCATGCAGATTCATACTTCTGCGTGTGATGATCAATCGGCTTTTGCTACAGTCATTAAAAATAGTGGTGACGACCCTGATTTAACAGATGGTATGGTCATTGGCAGTAAAGTAAGCCTTCGAAAGGGCGATGATATTCAATTTGTGCAAGGAGAGGGAGTCGGAATTGTACGTTTAGCTGGTTTAGGATTACCTATTGGCGAGCCCGCCATTAATGCGGTGCCGAGGGATATGATACGCAGCGTATTAAACGAATTGATAGAGGAGTACGAGCTAGATAATGGTTTTGATGTTTCTGTTTTTATACCACAAGGCAAACGCTTGGCTAAAAACACCTTTAATCCACGCTTGGGCGTTGAGGGTGGATTGTCCATTATTGGCAGTACAGGGCGTATTAAGCCATTTTCTTCTGAAGCTTACATAGCGACCATACACCGTCAGCTGGGACTTGTGCTAAAGAATAATATAAAGCATGTGGTGATGAATTCGGGTGGACGAAGCGAAGGGTATCTTAAGCAATATTTCGGCGCATTGCCCAATTATGCTTTTGTGCAGTATGGTAATTATATTGGTGAGGCCCTGAAGATAGCTGCCAACACAGGTATTTCCAAAGTAAGCATGGGTATTATGACAGGTAAAGCCGTTAAGTTGGCCGATGGTCATTTGGATACGCATAGTCGCGAAGTAGTGATGAATAAAGAGTTTTTGGTGCAATTGGCTATTGATTGCCAATACTCTTCATTACAGATTGAGAAGGTTCGCAGCATACGCATGGCTCGTGAATTAGAAAGCATATTTCCATTTAGCATAGATGAACCATTTTTTTATCAGCTAAAAAAGCGTTGCCACAACACTTGTCAAACACTCATGCAAAGCACAGAGCTTGAGCTTTTATTAATTAGTAATAAGGGACACATCATCTAAAAATACTTGGTAATGACAAAAAAGAATCTGTATGTATTGCTTCTCGTATTATTGCCTACTCAGGCTTATAGTATGCACATTATGGAGGGATATTTACCCTTGCAGTGGTCGGTGATTTGGAGCTTAGCTTTTGTGCCATTTTTTTTGCTGGGCTTACGCAGCATGAAGCGTTTAGTGGCGCTAGCACCTGAAAAACGTATGGTGTTGGCCATGGTAGTAGCTTTTGCCTTTGTGTTATCATCTCTTAAATTACCATCAGTAACAGGAAGTAGTTCACATGCCACCGGTATGGGCTTCGGAGCAGCCCTGGTAGGGCCTGCTAGCATGTCGGTTGTTGGTACCATAGTTTTGGTGTTTCAGGTGTTTTTACTGGCTCATGGCGGACTAACAACTTTGGGAGCCAATGCTTTTGCCATGGCTTTTGTTGGGCCTATTGTTACTTATTTAGTGTATCGAGGAATGAAAAAGACAGGAGTGTCATTACGTGTTGCTTTGTTTCTTGGAGCTTTCCTGGGCAACCTGTCTACTTATCTGGTGACCTCTATTCAGCTGGCTCTTGCTCATCCCGATGAGGCGAGTGGATTTATGGGAGCTTTCGGAAAATTCATTGGTGTTTTTGGAATTACTCAAATACCAGTTGCCATTGTAGAGGGTTTACTAACGGTTGTGGTGGTAAATATACTGGTGAGTAACGATTTTATTAAGGAAAATGATTTGTTTTCAATCAAGGGCTTGAGGCTCTTTAAATCAAAAGTATCTGCACATGGAACGAAATAGACGCTTAAAAAGACAAAATTACTACCTGTTGCTTTTGGTCTTAATCATACCTGTTGTGAGTTTGTTTCTTGGCGGTAATTCTGAATTTGGAGGAGCCGATGGTATGGTCGTGGAGCTAATTGATGAAGCTGATCGATACACGCCTTGGTTTGATAATGTGTGGGCACCGCCAGGTGGAGAAACGGAAAGTCTGTTATTTTCGTTGCAAGCCGCGATTGGTGCAGGTGTACTGTTTTACTTTATTGGCTACATCAAAGGAAAAAGAGCGGCTGCGAATGACAAATAGTGAACATATAGCTTATCGTATGGTTAGTGGCACAGCAGAGAAATTACTGTTCTTCTGCATGGGCATGCTCATTGTACTAACATGTTCAAGATGGAGTATTCAACTATTTATTCTTGTTGGTGGCGTGACTAGTGTAGTGCGAGCTGTATATAAAAGGTCCTTATCATGGCGCTTATTGCTACTGGCCATTTCATTTGTTGTGCTGGGCAGTTTGGTGTTAATGCTGGTGGTGGGACATAAGAATATTGATGCCTGGTGGCAAATAGAATGTTTTGGTTTGTGGTGGAGTATTACTTACAATAGCTTCTGGTATGCTCTTCAATTGGCTTGCCGTGCTGTCAATAGTATACTATTTATTCAGTTGTTATCTGTTAATATTTCCTTGGCCGAAGCCATAACGACTGCACGTAAATTAAAAGTGCCCAACAGCTTGCTTGAGTTGGTGTTACTATCATACAGGTATTTATTTGTTTTAAAAGAAACGGCCCA
Organism: Carboxylicivirga sp. M1479; assembly: GCF_007097485.1. Lineage (GTDB taxonomy): Bacteria > Bacteroidota > Bacteroidia > Bacteroidales > Marinilabiliaceae > Carboxylicivirga. Next base: position 48,626 of record NZ_VKDE01000018.1, read on the forward strand.
TGTAGTGCGCCTGGCACAGAATCAGCGCTTGGGCTATATCTCTTTTCGAAATAGTTTGCGCTCAACGGGCCTATTACTTTCAATGGTATTTATTAAAAGTTTACGTTTCTCCATGCAAAATTTCCAGTCCATGCAGGTAAGAGGGTACGGAGGCTTTACCCATCAAAGCGAAGAGTGGCACCCAAGTTCATTCCTTGGCATATTGCTAATTACTGTTTCAGCAATCATCCTTTTTTGTGTTGAATTTTTTAAATTTTAGCCAATGACTTTACTTCAATTAGATCAGGTTAATTACGCTTATTCATCTGAGGCTGTTGGCTTGGATAATGTTTCGTTTACACTGGAGAAAGGCAGTAAGGTAGCCTTGATGGGAGCGAACGGATCAGGCAAATCAACACTTTTTCAAACTTTGGCTGGCATATTAAAACCCCAACACGGCCATTATCTTTTATTGAATAAGGTGTTTAGGTATTGCCGCAAGTACCGTAGACAATTGAGCCAAACCATCGGATATGTATTTCAAGATCCAGATGTTCAAGTAGTGGCCACGCACGTATATGATGATGTGGCTTACGGCCTTCGTAACAAAGGGATGAAAGAGCATGAAATTAAGCCACGTGTTGAGGCTTATCTGGATTTGGTAGGTATCAGTGATCTGAAAGACAAGGCTATTCATACACTCAGTTACGGACAAAAAAAACAGGTGGCGCTGGCTGGTGTATTGGTGATGGAGCCCCAAATTATTTTGCTGGACGAGCCCTTTGCCTGGCTCGATTATCCACAGTCGTGTCGTTTGCGTGCTTTGCTGAATGACTTACATCAACAGGGCCTAACCATAGTGGTGAGTACGCACGATTCTCAATTTGCTAATGAATGGGCTGAACGTATTTTGGTGATGAAAAAAGGGCAATTAGCTGTTGATTCATCAGGGAATGAGTTGTTTAATGATGATGAATTAGTAGCTGAAATGTTGATAGCACCTGTTTCTGTAAGGGAGAGAGAGAGCTGTCATCTCGTTTAATAATTTTTCTACATTACAACCTAGGTACTTTTGCGCTCTGCGGAGGTATTTTTATGTTATCCGAAACTAGCTCCAAGTTCTTTGGCGATGCTGCCGTATTGTTGGGCAATGTTGCCACGTCGTTCGGCGGTAGCTCCATGCTTTGCGGCGGTACTTCTACGTCATCCGAAACCAGTTTCAAGGTCTTTGGCGATGCCGCCGTATTGTTCGGCAGTGCTGCCGCATCGTTCGGCGGTAGCTCCATGCTTTGCGGCGGTACTTCTATGTTATCCGAAACCAGTTTCAAGGTCTTTGGCGATGCCGCCGCATTGTTCGGCAGTATCGTCGAATCGTACGGAGATATCTCTAAGCTCTTCAGCGGTACCTCTATGTCTTCCGAAACTACCTCCAAATTATTTAGCGATACCTCTACATCGTTCAGTAGTGTCTCCACGGTAATCGCATTTAATTTTTAATTTTGTTTTACCTTGCGTTATACCGACATAAGCAACGCAGTTTGGGACCCATTGACATAAACGGAGGTGAGAAAAATTTGATACCAAGCTGTCAATTATTAAATTTTTCCCGTAGTGATGTCATAATGGGTAAACGAGTGCTTTAGTCGGCGGCCTTTTTCTCCCCTTTTTGGGCTGAAGGCAAAAAGGGGAAGCCTCAACGGCTTGAGTTGAAAAAATAATAATCTCTCAAATGGGATTGCCGTGGTAGTGTCTCTTAATCATTTAAAACTACCCCTAAAGGACTATAGAAAATTCAATAACTCTGATAAGTCTTTGATGACATAGGTAATGTCAATATCATGCTTTACCTCTCGTGTATTAAAATACACCTGATCAATACCAGCTTTTTGAGCGCCTTTTATATCTGCTTCCAAGCTGTCACCAATAACCAAACATTCCTTTTTACTGGCGTGACAACTTTTAACAGCATAGTCAAAAAAGTAGGTATTGGGCTTTTGTACGCCAATGAGTTCTGAGATGTATATTTTATCAAAGAAAGGACGCAATCCGCTGTTATCAAGCTTTTTGTTTTGGACCTCTTTAAAACCATTGGTGATGATGTGCATTTCGTAGTTTTCCTTCAGCTGCTCAAGTACCTCAATCGTATTAGGAAACAGGCGTGTTTGGGTAGCGCTAATGCTGAGATAATCCTGAGCAAATTGTTGGGCCACATTGATATCATCAAAACCAACTTCGGTAAATGGTAAGTGAAAACGCTGTACGTTTAATACGCTTTTCTTCACTCTTCCTCGTCGATACTGCGCCCACAAGTGTAAATTATGCACTTCGTACTTCGCATGGAAGTCTTCGTAGTCAGTAAAAAAACGCGATAACTGATAGGTATCAAACATCTCGCGTAAAGTGGCCTCTGAGTTGGCCTCAAAATCCCATAATGTATGGTCTAAATCAAATAGCAGATGCTTGTATTTCTTCATTATTTCAACTGTTTACAGTGTTGTCCTAATTAAATCAATCAATTGGGCTATCCGCCCAAACTGGACTTACTTTTTGTTCTTGATCACAAAAACTAAGGAAAAAAGATCAAGGCTACTTTTTAAATATCTTTCTTATTTATCTTAAACTTAAGTGCGGCTGGGTGATCTTCGAACAAGTTCTCAGCTTCCCAGTCTTTCTAAAGTTTTCTATAAAAAGTAAGCTATTTAAAAGAGAGGCCACAATGCAAGACACTTAAAAGAACCCAAGCTTAGAATAACTACATATAAACAATCTAATATTAATCAGTTACGTTCATATTGGTTTACAATTCCCTACGAACTTCTTTATTTACTCACTTGTACTACCAAATGCCTTGACATGCTCCAGAAATTCTCCTTGTCGGTTATCTTCATCAACATAGCGCCATTACTGCCCAATTCCATGGTGTACGACGATGATGGGTGGTTCGAAAGGACTTTTGCCTTAGGCATATACAGGTTTAAAGAATCTAACTCGCGATAGTCGATGGTAGAGAAATAGTCTTGTGAGAAACCTTCTGATAGGAGTTTGGACTTTTTAAGAAATCCGTCGCTACTTAATATACCTTCGTTTCTCAGTTCCTTTTTAGTGCCAAACACATAATAGGCTCGGTATAGCTTTTCAATGGTCTCATTCAGCTCCTGTTGGGTGGCATGTTTAACTCCTTCCAAGGAGTCAACCACTAGCTGCAGTCCTTCAATGGTAAAGTTTAAGTCAGCTATTTGTAAGCTCTGACTTTCCAATTTTTTCTGAAGCTTAATGATTTCTACTGTTTTTGTTTTTAACTGTGAATTCAATCGCTTTACCAACTTACTTAGGTTGGTGTTATTGGTGCTCGAATTGGCTAATTGTGCTTCCAGCTTCGATATCTGCTCCTTGTTTTGCACCATCAACTCGTATATAACTTTTATATCACGATTAATGCGTTTTTCCAATGCTTCGCCACCAGCTTCATTGTTAGCTACATTAAGGGTTATAAGGTTTTCTTTTTCTTTAATCTTTTGCAAGTTATCATCTACTTCCAGAAGCGTTGCCACCAGGCTATTCATCTGTATGTCCTTGTCCATCGATATTTGTTTTAGCGAATCGATCAAACCATCTTGATTAACGACAATGGTAGTAGGTTCTTGTTGCTGTTGGCAGCTGATAGTTGCTAATATAATGCTGATAAATAATAAATATCTCATGAGTATGGTGTTGTGAATAATGTCTTAGATTTTTTGCAATGCTTGTGTTTAGTTCGCGCTAATTATCTTTTTGATATTTGCTTTCGTGTTTCTTTTTCTTCTTTTCTTCCACTTTACCTTCTACAATCAGCACAATTTCTCCTTTAACTGTTTTGGCTGAAAAATGTTGAATCAATTCCTCCAATGTACCTTGTTTGTTTTCTTCGTACAGCTTACTTATCTCCCTCGAAACAGATGCTTTTCTATCACTACCAAAGTACTCGGCTAACTGACCAAGCGTTTTTACTAAACGAAAGGGCGATTCGTAAAAAATCATTGTTCTCGATTCTGTTGCTAGCGATTCCATTTTTGTTTTACGTCCCTTCTTCTGGGGTAAAAACCCTTCAAAACAAAAACGGTCGTTGGGTAAGCCTGAGTTAACCAATGCAGGCACAAACGCTGTTGGTCCTGGCAAACACTCCACTGCAACATCTTCTTCCAGACATTTTTTTACCAAAAGATAACCAGGGTCGGATATGGCAGGCGTACCAGCATCGGATACTAAAGCGGCGGTTTCTCCTGCTTTTATGCGTTGCGACACTTTATCAACCGAAGTGTGCTCGTTAAACTTATGGTGAGAAATCATGCTGGTTGATATCTCCAAATGTTTTAGTAAAAAACCAGTTGTGCGTGTGTCTTCAGCTAATATAAAGTCCACTTCTTTTAAGATGCGAACGGCACGTAAAGTGATGTCTTCAAGGTTGCCAATAGGGGTTGGCACCACATATAATTTACTCATTATATAAATCTTCTCTTAATGCTGTTGAAAAATGATTCGGTCGCCTGGTTGTCATCGCTCCAATTGTAATTGGCCTTTAAAAATTCTTTGGCCGACTGGTATGAATCCATGGCATTTATTTGCTCCAGTGTCTGATTAAATAAATCGGCTTTGTTGTTAAATAACTCACGCTGATAATAAAAACGATCGTTCAAACCAAAGGCTTTACGAACATCGTCAACGGGTTTACCTATTTGACGTACATCTTGAACTTCTTCTTTTTGAGTAGCTAATTTATCGTTAACTGATGAGTTGTCTTTGTTGATGACTTCGCCTAGTACATTGGGTTTGTTGTTAACGCTTGCTTTTGGCTTTGAGCTGCCTTTATGACTGGTATTTGATACTGCAGCCGGTTTTTTATCTTTACTCTCAGAAACTGTATCCTGCTTATCATTTACCCTTTCATCAGCTTCATTGGCCACGTCTTGCTCACTTATGCTTATTTCCTCACTGACAGAACTTACTTCTTCTGGCGTTGTGTCTGTTTCTTTATCGCTTGAGATGATCTCATCTATAACCGAGGTTTTTTCAATAGTGGGGGTAATTTGCTTTTCCTCTATTTGATTGGTTTCAACAAGAGGGGCATTTGCTTCAATATTGGATTCGGCTTTAACAAATTCACTTGATGATTCTGCTATGGCTCTATTATCTTTTGTACTTGAAGTATTTGTTATTTCAGATGTTAAGGATGACTCACTGATTGGATTATTCGTTTTTTGAACATTAAGTTGTTCCAACAATGATAACTCCTCGTTAATGTTTGCTATTTTAGTGCGAGTTAAATTGATAAAAGCTGAGTTAAGTTCTTCTTTACCTTTAAAGCTGTTAACCAGGTTGTGAACTTCTTTAATGTCATTGAGAATTATATTGATGAGTGCTTCTTTTTCCATAATAAGTGCGTGGCTTTTAACATACATGACAAAGTTAACGATTGCAATTTAAAAAACGGGTTACGATAAATGTTTCTTGAAAATAAGGCCAATAGGGATTCTCAAAAAGGATGGATTGAAGTGATTGTGGGTTCAATGTTCTCGGGTAAAACCGAAGAGCTGTTGAGACGATTAAAACGCGCAAAAATAGCACAGCAAAAAGTGGAAATTTTTAAGCCAATGGTTGATGTTCGCTATAGTGAAACGGAAGTGGTGTCGCACGATGATAATGCTATTCGTTCTACGCCTGTAGAATCATCGGGTAATATATTGTTGCTTAGCGGTAACGTTAATGTGGTGGGTATAGACGAAGCACAGTTTTTTGATAAAGGTTTGGCCGAAGTGTGCCATCAATTGGCCAACCAGGGCATCAGAGTAATTGTGGCTGGATTGGATATGGATTTTCAAGGTAAGCCTTTTGGTCCTATTCCATCCTTATTAGCCACGGCTGAATATGTGACCAAGGTACATGCCATTTGCATGCGTTGTGGCGATTTAGCCCAATTTTCGCACCGTTTATCGGATGAAGAGAAATTAGTGCTTCTGGGAGAAAAAGGGGAGTATGAGCCGCTTTGTCGCTGTTGTTTTACCAAAGCCAACTGTTAGTTATGATTTATACGATACAACAATTAGCCGCTTGGTCCAATGCTGAGCTTAGGGGTATTGGAACTTTAGAGATTGAGCGCTTGGTATATGATAGCCGTAAGACTATCATCCCTGAAAAAACGGTATTTGTGGCCATAAAAAGTTCAAGTAACAATGGGCACGACTATATTTATGAATTGTACCAAAAGGGCGTGCGCTGTTTTATTGTAGAGAGTGATCAGTCAATTGATTACGGCTATTACTCAGAAGCAGGCTTTGTTGTGTGTGATAATTCAAATGATTGTTTGCAGAAGATTGCTGCTGAAATACGCCAGTCTTTTAACATCCCTTTTATTGCTATAACAGGTAGTAATGGTAAAACGATCGTTAAGGAGTGGTTAAACAAAGTTCTGGAATCTAATCATAAAACAGGTCGTTCGCCACGAAGCTACAATAGTCAGATTGGTGTGCCCTTATCCATATGGATGTTAGCTAAGGATATTGATTATGCCATTGTTGAAGCAGGTATTTCGCAGCCAGGTGAAATGGAACGCATTGCGCATTGCATTAAGCCTACCCATGGTGTATTGACTAATTTGGGACAGGCACATCAGGAGAATTTCCAAAGTTTGCAGCAAAAATTGGATGAAAAATTGTTGTTGTTTCAATCGGCTCATACCATTTTTTATCATGGCGATAATGAATTGGTAAACGCAAGTGTAACAAAACAATATGCTCATAAGAAACTACTGAGTTGTGGGTATAAGTCCCATAATTCGCTACAACTTCTAGTAGTTAAAAAGGAAGAGTCAGGTTCTACATTGGAGCTTTTGTGGCAGCAAACAAAATTTTCAATAACCGTACCTTTTCACGATGAAATATCCTTTGATAATGTTCTGTTGGTAATACTGTGTGCATTGGATTTGGGCATGACAGTTGAACAGTTGAGAAGAGAATTATTGTTGTTGGCTCCCATGGCCATGCGACTGGAGCAGAAGGAGGGCATCAATAATTGCTTGTTAATTGATGATGGCTACAGTGCCGATTTAACATCACTTGAGTTGGCACTTGACTCCTTAAACCAGATGGGTTCCAAACGTGGTTTATCTAAGACACTCATACTATCAGATATTGTGCAAAGTGGTAAAACTACTCACGAATGGTATCAAAGTGTGGTAAAGCTGTTGGAGGAGAAAGGTGTTTCAAAACTAATTGGTATTGGTCCGCAACTGCATAGCGTGATGAAAGGTGAGAATGCCTTTGAAAGTACCGATGCTTTTTTGCGAGAGTTTGATGGAAATAGTTTTCAGAGTGAGGCCATTTTAATTAAAGGAGCCCGTCAGTTTACCTTTGAGCAGATATCAGCCGTTTTGGAATTGCAGCGGCACAAAACAGTTATGGAAATCAATTTAAATGCACTGGCGCATAATGTTAAGTACTTCCGTTCAAAGTTGTTGCCTGAAACTAAGTTGCTGGCTATGGTAAAAGCCTTTAGTTACGGAACAGGGTCCTTTGAAATTGCTAATCTGTTAGCGCATCAAAAGGTCGACTATCTAGGGGTAGCTTTTGCTGATGAGGGCATAGAGTTGCGTAAGGCGGGTATCACATTACCGATTATTGTGATGAACCCAGAGTTAAACAGTTTCCCTCTAATGCTTGATTATGAACTGGAACCTGAGGTGTATAGCTTTGAGGTGCTTGATGCCTATTTAAAAGCGGTACAACGACAAGGTTACAGTAGAGTACCCATACATATTAAGGTGGATACTGGCATGAATCGATTGGGTTTTTTACCCGATGAACTCAGTCGACTGCTTGAGGTATTAAAGCAATCATCAGATTTATATGTCAGCAGTGTGTTTACTCATTTGGCAGGAAGCGATGAGGCAGTGCACGATAAGTTCACAAGCCAGCAGTTAAGTCGTTTTAACGCAGCGTGTTCGCAGTTAAACAATGGATTAGGATATTCATTTATTCGACATGCTCTAAACTCAGCAGGTATTGAGCGATTTGTTGATCAACAAATGGATATGGTTCGCCTAGGGATTGGTATGTATGGAGTATCGGCTCTGGCAGATGAAAACCTACAGCAAGTCACTACCTTAAGATCTTATGTGTCGCAGTTGAAAACAGTTAAAGCTGGCGAAACAGTTGGATATAGCAGAAAAGGTAAGTACGCCAAAGATATGCTTATAGGCGTTATTCCTATTGGTTATGCCGATGGGTTTAACCGACAGCTGAGCAATGGAGTGGGACATGTTATAATCAATGGACGAAAAGCATCTGTGGTTGGCAATGTTTGCATGGATATGTGTATGGTTGATGTGAGCAACATTCCTGTTAAAGAGGGCGATGAAGTGGAAGTGTTTGGTAGCCACTTAACGATATCTGCCTTAGCAAAAACACTTAAAACAATTCCATACGAAATCCTAACCAGTATTAGCAGACGTGTAAAGCGTGTGTATGTGATGGAATAATAACTGAGTTCGTCGATAAATTTTCATGTTTAGTTTATAACGTCCGAAAAATTATTGATGTACGGTATATGTCTTGTTCTATCTCGGCCTCAGCCAGAGAATATAAAAAGGGGATTGAAATAACGATACTTTGCTTTAGAGAGGTTTATTTTAGGTGTTATGCATGATGGCCTCTCTTTTAAATAACTTTAGTTTTCTCGAAAGCTTTAGAAAGACCGAGAAGTTCCGAACTTGATTCGGAAATCCCTCGGCCGCACTTAAGATTGAGATAAATAAGAAAGTTATTTAAAAAGCAGCCTTGAATTTCTTTGCTTGCGTTTCTTGCTTCAAGGCAAGAAATGAAGTCGGGTTTGGGCAGAAAACCCAATAGTTAAAAAATGGCCACTTTCAAGGCTTTATAATGGAAGATTTGTATTTATAAAGCTTACTTTTGCATGAATTTTTAATGACATCGTACAAAGTGGATAAAGAGGCAGTTAATCACATCATCATAAAATACAGAGTTGCATTACTTTCCGTTATAATTGGCATAACGCTTTTTATGGGATACAATGCTCAGAAAGTCGAGTTGGACTACGAGTTGGCACAAATGCTGCCCGAAACAGATTCAACCTATATTCAATACAACGAATTTAAAGAACTATTTGGAGAAGATGCCCGCCTGATATTACTGGCGGTAAAAGATTCGAGCATTCTGGAGCTGGACAAGTTTCAAGCTTACTATCAACTGAATCAATCCATAAAAGATATAACTGTCCAGTTTAATGGAGCAGATTACAAGGGTGTTAAGTCCGTTATGTCGCTTTGTAATTTACAAGGGCTGGAATATAATAAGGCAGATGCCACCATTGGTAATAAACCTTACTTTGCCACTGCGCCACAAACGCAACACGAATTAGACTCTACCATTCGTGTATTAACTGCCAATCAGTTTTATAACAACCTGGTATTTAGTCAAAGCGACAGTACCTTTGTTACTTTAATGTCGGTTAGCTTACAAAACGAAATTGTTAATTCAAAAAGTCGTATTGAGCTGGTGAAGCATCTGGTAGAAGCCTCTAGTGCTTTTACCGAAGAAACAGGTATTGATATACATTACTCAGGCCTGCCTTATATTCGCACGCACGTAATGTCAAAAGTGAGAGGCGAATTAAGTATGTTTATTGCCTTGGCAGCCTTGGTACTCGCCGTAATTCTATACATTATTTTCCGATCGTTCAAAGTCGTTTTAACATCCATACTTATTGTTGGAATATCTGTTGTGTGGGTTTTTGGCTTTATAGCGCTATTTGGTTTTAAAATTACCATTTTAACAGGTTTAATACCGCCACTTATTATTGTTATTGGCATCCCCAATATTATTTTTCTGTTGAATAAGTACCATCAGGAGTGTGCTTCTCATGGAAAAGCCTCACGCGCTTTAGAAGTTACCATTAGTAAAATAGGAGGGGTTATATTTTTGACTAACCTTACAACAGCTGCTGGTTTTGCAACCTTTCTGGTAACAAGTTCATCACTATTGGTTGAATTTGGAGTTATTGCCTCTATCAATATCATGTGCTTGTTTTTAATCTCGGTCACGGTTTTTCCTATTGCCTTAAGTTTTCAAAAGAAGCCATCGGGAAAATACACCAAGCATTTGGAAAATAAGTTTTTAAACAGGGCGATTAAATGGCTTATTCTTCATACCATCAATTATCGAAACAGAGTATACCTTGGTTCTGCCATATTGGTGCTTTTTAGTTTGGGCGGGATGAGTATGATACAAACGGCAGGAAATGTGGTTGATGATATTCCACATGATGACGATGTATACCAGGATCTGTTATTTTTTGAGAAAGAGTATAAAGGTGTTTTACCCTTTGAAATTATTATCGATACCAAAGAAGAAAATGGTGTGTTTAATAATGGAGCCAAGGCTTTGTATAAAATGCACCGTCTGGATAAATTAATTCAACGAGATGATAATTTTAGTCCCTATTTCACTAAACCAATATCCTTGGTAGATGGGCTAAAATATATTTATCAAACCTTTAAGGGAGGAGATGCAAAGTTTTATGCATTGCCAAGGCCAAGTGAGTTAAACAAGCTAAAGAAACTTAAGGGTGAAGGTGTTGATAACAATGCTTCCTTTGCTGCTTTTATTGATTCTACCAATCAAATAGCACGGATGACAGTGATGATGGCTAATGTTAATACACTGCAAATAAGTGATATTAAAGATAGCTTGCGTGTTGAGGTTGATAAAATATTTCCTCCCGCGGAATACAATGTAAGCTTTACAGGCACTAGTTTGGTCTTTCTTGAGGGAACAAATTTTCTGGTGCGTAACCTGTTTATGAGTTTGGGAATTGCTATCATCTTAATATCTGTGTTCATCGCGCTAATGTTTAAATCTCTACGCACGGCTCTCATATCCATATTGCCCAATGTTATTCCTTTATTATTTACAGCTGGTATCATGGGCTACTTTGGTATTCAAATTAAGCCATCAACCATATTGGTTTTTAGTATAGCATTTGGTATTTCGGTAGATGACAGTATTCATTATCTAGCTAAATACCGTCAGGAGCTGGCTGCCCATCGTGGGCGTATTAAATTCTCCGTTATTGAAGCAATCAAAGGTTCTGGCGTGAGCATGATCTATACATCCATCGTATTGTTTTTTGGATTTTCCATATTCACAGCATCTAGCTTTGGTGGAACTATCGCTCTTGGTTTGTTGGTGTCCTTAACTCTTTTGGTTGCCATGCTAACCAACCTCATATTATTGCCAGCTATGCTCATGTCTTTAGATAAGGCCAAATTGAAGAAAAAGAAATGATTTATTATCTGCTTAAATACACAATGATGTTTGTGCTAAGGTTGTACTTTAAGAAAGTAAGCTTTAGCAATAAATCAAATTATCCCTCATCGGGGCCAGTTATATTGGCTGCCATGCACCCTAATTCGTTCATCGATGACATGACCTTAGGAGCATTTACCAAGCGACAACTTACGTTTTTAGCTCGGGGCGATGTTTTTAACTCGAAGTTCAAGCGCTTTTTATTGGGGCAAATGTTTGTTTCCCCCATTTACCGCGCCATGGATAATGTTAAGGACGTAAAGAAGAATATTGAAGCATTGGATATGTATTCCCAAAAACTGCGTCGTGGTAAGGTCATATTAATCCATTCTGAAGGAATTTGTGTTGTAGAGAAAAGGGTTCGTAAAATGCGTAAAGGTACTGCCCGTATTGCTTTTGGAGCCGAAGAGCAGAGCGATTTTAAGCTTGGAGTTAAAGTGGTGCCAGTTTCGATGAATTATAGCAATGCGCCCAAAATACGTGAGCGCGTAATGATTGACTTTGGGGAGCCCATTGAATTGAAGAAATATGAAGCTCTTTATAAGGAAAATTCGGCCAAAGCAATGCTTGAGTTTAATAATGAGTTGTATGCTGCTTTGGTAAGCAAGTCCATTCATGTTAAACCCAAAGAGGCAGATAAGGTAGCGGATGTTTGTCTGGAAATAACAGTAAATGATAAGCCACCTAAGGCTTTACCTATTTATGATGAGGATGAAGCGCATTTGACCGCTGAGAAAAAAGTGAGCGATCGAATAAATCATCTTTTTGAAAATGAGAATGAGCAATATAAGAACCTAGAACAATTGACCAATCAGTATTCGTCTGCTTTACAGGCCAATAATTTAAATGATGCATCAGTTGTTAAGAGTAAGAATGGTGTGTTGAAATCTATCGCATTGGCGCTGCTACTGCCATTATACTCACTTGCATATATTCTCAATGTTCTACCCGTATTTTTAGGTAGGCGTTTGGCCGATAAGGTTGTAAAGACACCTGAGTTTTACGGATCAGTTTATGTTGGAGCCTCTTGGATGTTAGGTTTATTATATTACTTGCTTATAATAATTTTGGTTAATGTGTTATCGCCTTTTTCTGGATGCTTAGTTGTTTTTTGCATGGCTTTTACTGGCTTTTGGTCAGTTTTATTGCGCGATCAATATTTGAGCTATTTAAGTAAATCGAGGGCAAGTAAAGTGTTTAATCAAGTACCTCAGTTGCAAAACGAATTACTATCGCTTAGAGAGCAGATTAAACAAATACTGGCTTAGATAGTTAAGTTGTCTGTTGAAGAGAGAAATGAGTGTGATTAAACCTCTGATGAATTAACACTTTTTGTACATGAAGAATTTGAAGAACAAAGTGGTTTGGATTACTGGAGCGTCATCTGGTATTGGAGAAGCATTGGCATACGAAATGGCTAGGCAAGGTGCTCGCTTGGTTTTAACGGCTCGTAACAAACAAAAGCTAAATGAGGTAAAGCTCAACTGTGAAAAATTATCAGCTGAATGCTTTGTGTATGAGGCCGATTTATTTGAGGTTTCGGGTTTTAATAATTTAGTTGAAAGTGTACTAAAGCAAGTTGGTGTTATTGATGTTTTGATTAACAATGCAGGCATGAGCCAACGATCATTGGCAAAGGATACACCAATTGATAACGACAGAAAGATTATGGAGCTTAATTACTTTAGTGTTGTGGCTCTTACTAAATTGGTACTACCGCACATGCTACAGCAAGGAAGTGGTCATGTGGTGGCAGTCAGCAGTATTGTTGGTAAATTTGGTTTCCCATTGCGATCAGCTTATGCTGCTTCTAAGCATGCTATTCAAGGTTTTTTCGAATCTTTAGATGCTGAGTTGTCGGCACACAATATTAATGTAACCATTGTTTCTCCAGGTCGTATCCAAACCAATATATCAAAACATGCCTTGTTGGCAGATGGAACAGCCAATGGTGTGATGGATCCAGGTCAGGAAACTGGTTTGTCAAGTGAAAAATGTGCGGCCGTGATTGTTAAGGCCATAAAAAATGACAAGAAAGATATATTGGTAGGTAAGAAAGAATTATTAATGGTGTATATTCACAAATTCTTACCATTCTTATATCGTTCAATGACAAAGAAAATTGATCACACATAAAGCTTGGTAGGGTATTTAATCGTTGATACACAGATAAGATGCACAGTGAATGCAATGAGCCGTTTGATTACTTAACACACAGGAGTATGATTGCTTATGGCGAGTTGCATGTGGCAAAAGAAAGTAAATTATAATCGCATGAGAAAAACAATAGCGGGAATTCAGCAGGTGGGAGTTGGAGTGAAAGATGCTAAAGAAGCATGGGCATGGTACCGAAAGCATTTTGGTATGGATATTAATGTTTTTGAAGATACTGCTGTAGCTGAACTGATGTTGCCACATACCGATGGAAAAACGCGTGAACGATATGCCGCACTTGCCTTAAATATGGAAGGTGGTGGCGGTTTTGAAATATGGCAGCATACTGGCATTGAACCTAAGGTAGCAGCTTTTGAATTAAACCTTGGCGATTATGGTATATTTATTACAAAAATTAAAACGACCAATATTGAACAAGCCTATGCTACTCATCAAAAAAGTGGATTAGATATTCAAGGCGAGTTAGCTGTTGACCCTGTGGGTAATAAGCATTATTACTTAAAAGATCCGTACAATAATTTGTTTGAAATTGTGCAGGAAGATTTTTGCTATAAGAAACAAAAATCGGTGACAGGTGGTGTATTCGGTTGTGTGATTGGAGTCAGTGATATTGAAAGTGCGTTTAAAGTATACCGCGATATATTGCAGTACGATGAGGTGGTTTACGATGTAACCGACACCTTTGATGATTACAAGTGCTTAGCCAGTGGAGGACAAAAATTCAGAAGAGTATTGTTAAAGCATGCACAGCCACGTACGGGTAGTTTCTGCAAAATATACGGACCAACACAGATTGAGTTGGTTCAAGCACTGGATCGTGAGCCGCAAAAGATATTTAAAGATAGAATCTGGGGAGAACTAGGTTTTATTCATCTCTGTTTTGATATTATTGGCATGGATCTACTGCGCAAAGAGTGCAAGGAGAAAGATTTTGCCTTTACCGTTGATAGCGCCGATAGTTTTGATATGGGTGTAGCAGCTGGACATTTCGCCTATATTGAAGATCCTGACGGTACCTTAATTGAATTTGTGGAGACTCATAAACTGCCTATTGTTGAGAAATTGGGTTGGTACATGAATTTAAAAGGTCGTAATCCTAAAAAAGGACTTCCTAAGTGGATGATAAACACTTTGGCATTTAGTCGTATTAAGGATTAATTTGATATAAATAGTTGATAACATATAATAAAACCTGTGACTTAAATTCGCAGGTTTTTGTTTTTAATAGTCTCCTGCAATCAAAAACTAAAACATATCTGCATATTCACAATATTAGCTCAGATGTTTTTGTAACGTGCATAAAACTCTCGAGGGGTTTCTCCTTTGATTGCTTTAAACTGTCGGTTAAAAAGCGATTGACTGTTAAAACCACACTGGTTGCTAATTTGTGACATTGTTAAATCAGAATCAATAAGTAACTCACAGGCATGGCCTATTCTTATGTCTGTTAGGTACTGGTGAAATGTTTTTGTTGTTTTAACTTTAAAAAAACGACAAAAGGCCGTTTTGCTCATATTAGCAATGGTGGCTATCTCATCAAGCTGAATGTTTTTTTTAAAATTATGAAGGGTATATTCAAATACTTTTCCTAGTTTCTCCGAATTCTTATCGCTGAAGTTTTTCTTATACACACCTTTAATAACCGTCGATAAATCCTCAGAGTCAGTAAGCAGATGTAGAATGTTCAAAAGGGAAGATATGCGCATTACGCCGTTTAAATTAACAATACGCCACATTTCCGATACCACTTTATCCTTGGTTCTTCCGCTTATCTTAATTCCTTTTAAACTATTGCTCAATACTTTATTAATATCCTTTAACTCGGGTAGGTTAAAAAAAACATCACCAAAAACATTGTGTTTAAATTGAATGACAATAACTTCAGTTTGCACATCATCATTTCCTTGATAATGTATTTCATCACTCTTGTAAACATGAGGTAGGTTAGGACCCATAAAAACAAGATCGCCAGCTACAAAATCATCAACACTATCGCCAATAAAGCGCTTACCTTTTCCCTTTACCATATAAATGAGCTCATAATCGGGATGGTAATGCCATGCACTATCCATATAGGGAAGAATGGTGTGCTTCACCCTAAAAGAGTGCATGATATTAGCTGATAAGTATTCTTTTTGTGCTTTCATATCTATTTAATGTCAACAGAATGGCGATATTAATAAATATATACTATAAACTAAAGGGGGGTGTTAATTTTGTACTAAAATAAGCTTGTGGTAAATCATAAGTGCAGCTCACTAAAATGAATTTACAGCCCTCTTACATTGCTATGCGCAACAGACGAAATTGATTGAGAGGTCGTGGAAATCCACTGAGAGCTTGTTACAATCCACTGAGAGGTCGTGGAAATGCCTTGCGCAAGCCTTACAATGCCTTGCGCACTGGTTGAAATCGACCGAGAGCTTGGCGAAATTGATTGCGCAGTCGGTCAATTCCATTGCGCCGTTGGTACGTTGGATTGATAGTCCTGTTTATTGAAGTTATCTCAATGGCACCTTATTCTTATTGCTATTGTTGATTTTGCACTAATTAATTGTTCAGAGCTTTATCTACGTGAATTTGTGTGATGTAATTGGCTAACTTTTGATCTTCCATTGTTGTGTGCTTAATAAACCAGTCCACTAGAAAATCAATCAATATATCAAAGTTGATGTGTTTAGCCATCACAATGTTGATTTCATCTTTCAACTTAAGTAAAAGATTAGAATGTATTTGGCGGTGATTATTAAAATCAGGGTAGTCAATTGCTTTCATCAAATTTTCCTCACTGCAAAAATGAAACTCGGTGTATTTAATTAATTCATGTACCAGATCGTCTAGTGTTTGAGTATCGGATTGATTATAATATGCATTCGAGATCTTACGTATAATATTTATGAAAATTCGGTGTTCGGCATCTATGTCATAGTTGCCAACTTCATATTCTGTTTTCCATTCAATAATTTTGTTTGTAATCATAGAGGTGTATTATATTATAAGTGATGGGCCGAAGAAACAGATTGTCATTATAATTTCAATTTGGCCACATTTAAAGTTATTGTTTTTTTAGTAGTTTGATTTCTTTTGTTGATAAAATAAAGAAAATGCAAGGTTTACATTGGTTCATGCGAGAAAACAGGACTGAAGAAATTTAGGCAGGCCTCATTGCATTGAATAGACAACGGCATCTCTTGTATTTTATTGGTTTTGTGCTATCTTCATTCTAATTTTTAACCTAAATCAGATGTCATACAAACCCAATCGAAAACAGGCCCTTGATTTATTCCTTAGTTATAATAAAACAGATAGTCTTTACCGACATGCACTGGCCGTAGAAGCCGTTATGCGCCATTTTGCAAGATTAAACAAGGAAGATGAAGATAAATGGGGTATTATTGGCTTGATGCACGATCTCGACTACGAGATGTATCCCGATGAACATTGCATAAAAACCAAAGCCATACTTCAGGAGGCGAATTGGCCCGATGATTATATCAGAGCAATACTAAGCCATGCATGGGGTATTTGTACCGATATTGAACCAAAGGAAACCATGGAAAAAGTGCTATATGCCTGCGATGAGTTAACTGGTTTAGTAACGACCGCTACATTGGTGCGACCCGATAAAAGCATTCACTCCCTAACAATTAAATCGCTTAAAAAACGCTGGAAAGATAAACGTTTTGCTGCAAAGGTAGATCGTAACATTATTTCTAAAGGTGCAGACTTACTTAACATGCCTATTGAACAACTAATGGAAGAAACCATTAAAGGTATGCAGGGCATTGCTGACGATTTAGGTTTAAGTGGTATCGAAAAGTAGTACTTGTTCTATACATTTAACTTAACGTTTTAAAAACAAAAATTGAATTAGATTGCTAATTAGTATAGGATTGTTGTTATAAACCAAAGAGCTCAATTACGTCTTTTAGGGTACTAAGCATAAAATCTGTGGATTGCAATCGTAACAAAGACATATCGTAAGAATGCACGAAACCTTTAACCTATTTTCCGCCATATCGCTTGCTATTTTTATCGAGGCCATGCCTTTTCTGGTCGTTGGTGCTCTTTTTTCATCTATAATTGAAGTATTTGTTTCAACACAACGCATAATACGTTTGGTGCCCCGGAATATTGCTGGAGGCTTATTGCTTGGTATTGGTTCTGGCTTTGTTTTGCCAACTTGTGAGTGTGGTGTTGTGCCTATTGTTCGTCGATTAATTAATAAAGGAGTGCCACCCTACATTGCTATTGCCTATATGTTGGCTGCCCCAATTGTGAATCCGGTTGTATTGGCATCTACGTATATTGCATTCAGAGGTAGTATACCAATGGTTTTTGCTCGCATTGCGCTGGCTATAATCGTTGCTGCTATTGTTGCTTTAATAGCACGTCAATTGGTATCGGTAGTTAGGCCTGTAAAACACTCAGGTCATCATCATACTGATGAACATGAACATCATTTTCACCATCACGATCATTCAAATGAGTCACTGATTCAAAAAATAATAGCGACGCTTCGTCATGCTGCTGTTGAATTTATGGATATGGGTAAATACCTTATTCTGGGAGCCATAATTGCTGGGGCTTTTAAAACCTTTTTGCCCGTTGATACCATGGCGTACTTTAGTAATAATTTGGCTTTGTCAATTGCTGGTATGATGATTTTAGCCATTCTTTTATCGGTATGCTCCGAGGCAGATGCTTTTGTGGCCGCCTCATTTGTCGGGTTTCCTGCTGCAGCACAATTAGCGTTTATAGGCATTGGGCCTATGATTGATTTAAAACTAATCGGGATGTATGGACTAGCTTTTAAACGTGCCATGGTAATCACATTGTTAATTGTTCCTTTTGTAATAATATATTTTACTACGCTATTAATTGGGAGTTTTGATTTATTAAGTATTTAAAATATGCAAAAGGCTTTACATAAAATATACGGAATAATTGAAACGGGCTTACTGTTATTAGTTGGTGCATTTGCTCTTTACTTGTCGCTATCTACTAAGTACGGTTTGTTAATGAATGAAAACTTCAGGTGGTTAACATTTGCTGGTGCCTTATTAATTTTAATAATAGGATTGGCATCAGCCAGTAAGCTACCCAAAGGTTCCCTAAGTAATGTGCTGTTCTTTTTATTATTACTATTCATCGTATTAATAGGCAAGCCCTATTTGCCCAATGCAAACACCATTGATCCATCTGAGCAATTTATGAGCGCTGGCCTTTGGGATCAAATAGATCAAACACGCTTTCCAAAAGAAGAGCTACGCAATTTATCAACGCTACAAGCCGATGCTTTTTTCGAATCAGGGGCTTCATTTACAACTGTGGGCGTTGTAAAGCGCTTAGATGAGTTGGATGGTCAAAAGAGTTTTGCATTAATGTCAACCTTTATGTACTGTTGCGTGGCCGATATGTTTGGTACTGGATTTAGGGTGCCTAGTGATATGTTTGATGAGCTGGAAGATGGACAAATGCTGATGATTAGTGGTAAGCTGGCGGATGAAACCCAAGCAATTGCTCTGCCCAATTTTCGCTTTGGAAGAGCAATGATTTCCTCCGTCAATAAAGATTATTACCTGAAAGTAGATAGTATAATGGCGTATAGCCGCCTGGATCAATTACCATTGCTGTCCGAAATAATTCTTGAGGGCGAGAAGATACAGGTATTCAAAAATGCGCTAATGAAGTCAGGCTTAATAGATGAATTATCAGGGCAAGATGCATATACTTTATTTGTGCCTGTTGACAAAGCTTTGGAAGATTTAGATGTACCTCTGGACGAACTGTCTCGCAGAAAACTAAAGAAATTTATTAACGCACACATTGTTAAAGGAAAGCTATTTAGTGATGATTTGGCGAACTACAAACAAGTAAAAACACTAGGTGGTGATGAACTAACGATTAACTTTAAGTGTGCAAAACACACCATTAATAATTCACGTGTTTTATTTGAAGACACAGAAGCACAAAATGGTATCATACATTTCATCTACCCGGCCATTACAGATCCTAACGAATAAATAGAATCAAAACCGAACAAACCTGACCATATGAGAAGAGTAAAAAACTTACTAAAGCATCCCTTATTCATTTTTATAATTCTTGGTGCATTCATGTATGTCATCTATGGTGCTATTGGGCGCTTGGTTGATAGTAATGATAAAAAGATAGTTGTTAGTAATGCACAAATTGAATTATTGCGCGAAGATTATAAGCGTACATGGAGCCGCTATCCCACAGTTGATGAAATGCAGAATCAAATATACGGGCACATAATGGATGAAATATTCTATAAAGAGGCTGTGAATATGGGGCTTGATAAATCAGATATTGCCGTAAAAAAAAGGTTGCGCCAGTTGATGGAAATGATGTTGGATGATTATGTCACCGTGTATGCCACAGAGCAACAGTTAAGTGATTACTTACTTGCTAACCCAGAAAAGTTCAGAGCTGAATCAAGTATTTCATTTTCGCACTTATATTTTGATGTGAACGAAAAGGAAAAAGCAACAGCCGTACTAAACGAGCTTAGAAAAGGTGCCGATATCAGTAAATATGAGCATTATAGTTTAAGGATGTTACCAATTAGCTTTACGTCTGAAACACGCTCCAATGTAGCAAGGCATACAGGAAAAGAATTTGCTGAACAGGTATTTGATTTGGAGAAATTAATGTGGCATGGCCCAATAGCTTCGGTATATGGTTGGCATTTGGTATGGGTTGATGAGGTTCAAAAAGGCAAGGTTCCTGAATTGGATAAAGTGTGGGATTTAGTTGAGCGTGAATGGGCGGCTGAACAAAAAGAGATACGAAAAAAGGAAGAGTATGCATTGATGCGAGAGCAATACAAGGTTGTTTTTGAGGACTCAAAACGAGGTGTTAAGGATAATAGTTAATTAAAAAAAGATGAATAATACAACGATACATCCTTTATTATCACGACTAGATATCTTTAAGAGCTCGATTCTAAAATTGCTGCGTTTCTTGTTGACAGTTGCACTGTTGTTATGTGTTGGAGTGTCTGAGCTTTTAGCGGATGATCCAGGAATAGCCAAAGTTCGTTTGATTCAACAAAGTGATAGTTCTTTTCATTTTGAGGTGGATATACCGCAGGCTTTTTTGGGTTCTTTTAAAGAGCCTATTTTGCCCAATGGTTTTACTATCACCAACCCACAACGAGAATTTCAAGCAGAATGGGTAACATTAAAAGCAGATATTACTTGTAGTTCAGATGGGTTTCAAGCGAGTGATGTTATAATACTTCCCTGGGCGCGTAATGCGGTTGATATTACTGCACAATGGAATGATGGAAATACCTATAAAGGATTCTTTACACGCTCACTTAATGGCATTCATGTTCCGCTTAATCAAATTATGGCCGTTGAACATACATGGGCTGATGTGCTTAGTAGCTTTTTTATATCAGGTTTAAAACATTGGAAATTTAAGCTAGTGCATTTGTTGTTTATAGTATGCATCGCTCTGGCAGTACCTGTCAAAGGTGTATTTCGTTTGCTATTGTTATTTGCACTTGGTCAAATGACAACGATGGTGCTTGCTGAGATGCGCATCATCGGTTTCGATCTTCTTTATGCCGATTTGATTTTATTGCTACTGGTTATATATATCGCTTACTATTTATACCTAAGCAAGGTTCCTCCATATCTTTCAATATTGGTATTCTTCGTTGCATTGTTGCACGGTATTTCTTTTGGTAATGAGTTGCAAACCGAAAAGCTAATGCTTACTCAACGAATACAAGCCATATTTGCTTTTAACCTGGCCATTGATGCACTTAATTATGCCTCGGCTGGTTTGCTAGTTGTGCTTAGTTATTTTTCTCGGAAGTTAAATATTAAGTCTTCATTATTAGCTGTTTTTTCTGGTAGTATGGCCGTGTTTTGTGTTCTGTTCATTTTTGAAGATAACCTTTGGGCAGGAAAAAAACACACACTCGACTTTCAGAATTTAGGTAATGAAGTGATGGTTCAGACATCAACAAATAACCCCATAGAAAGCACAGGTGTATCAAGAAGCAAAGGCTTTATGACAACTCCTATTATGGTTTTTCTCTCGGTTGAGCCCTACGAAGTACGTAAGGAGGTATTGATAAAAGGAACTGAAGTTGTGAGAATTCTTGGATTAGAAGTCGATCAAGGCAACATCATGACCACTCAACAACAAGCCGAGATTAAAGCCAAATTAGTGCAGTTGATTGGTGAAAAAGATAGAACAATTGTCAATAACAGTGCTGTATTTGCCGAAAGTGTGACAGCGAACTTCGTAAGGCTCGGAAAAGGAGGTGTTAGTATAAATGAAACAGCTGTAGATGTGGTCCTCGATGAAGCAATTGTTGGCATATCGCTTAACTACCTGACTGATAATTATCCTGATTCAATTCGCTCGTCGTGGGACTTATTTCCTGAAACAAAAGACGTCGATTTATCAATGGTTGATCCTCATGCGACCATTGCAGCTGTTTTAAAACCCGAAAACAATAGTATTAAGTGGAAGAGTCGCATCAAGGGTTTTAAAGTACCAGCTCTTGAGCCCATTGAGGTAGAAAGTGAACCCATAGCCATAGTAAGTTATAGCTTATGGCTGTGTTTAATTGTTGTATTTATTGCATTGTGGTTCTTTAACAGGAGCCATGTTTACAAGGCACGCACAAAGGTTTACTTTTTGTCATTAACGATGCTGGGGTTTGCTCTATTCCCATTTGCTCGTCCTGCATTGGGTTTTTCTATTGTTTCTCATGCAAAGCCTTCCCTAGAAAAAGGCGAAATATTATTGAGCGATTTGCTTACCAATGTGTATCGCGCGTTTGATAAGAAGCAAGAAGATGAGGTGTACGATCGCCTTGCTTTGAGTGTAAGCAATGAACAGCTGGCCGAGATTTATTTGCAAAATCGTGAATCAATGGCTTTGGAGAATAGGGGAGGAGCACGAGCTACAGTTGATGAGCTTAGCATTAGCAAACTGCACAAAATTGACAAGATTGAAACAAATAACTATTTGGCCGATGTGGAATGGGCAGTGCGCGGTTCCGTGAATCATTATGGACATACGCATTATCGGCAAAATAAATACAGAGCTCTCGTGACCTTTATTATTGATGAGGAGGTTTGGAAAATAAGCGATATTGAAATACTCGATGCCAGGCGCTTGTATTAAAATGAATTGGTTTGGTAATGAATACATAAAGATAAAACTAGGATTAGCTTAATATATAAGGAGTCATGATAGAACTTAGTAATTTGGAATTTCATTACCCTGGGTCAGACTTTAAGCTGGCCATCGAGCAATTAAGCATCGCGAGGGGGCAAAAGGTAGCCGTAATAGGTCCAAGTGGATCGGGTAAAACCACTCTACTGAATCTTATTGCGGGCATCTTAGAGCCCAACAGTGGAGATGTTAAGGTAGGCGATCGGCACATTGTAAGCTTGTCAGACAAAGAAAAAAGAGATTATAGAATTAAGGACATAGGTTTTGTATTTCAAGATTTTAGATTGATCTCCTACTTAAATGGACTGGATAATATTCTACTGCCGTTTAAAATAAATAATAGCATCAAAGTAAATGGGGAAACTGAGGATTGGATAAAGCTTATGTGTGATGAAATGGCGATTAAAAGCAAACTAAGTAAGTTTCCCAATCAGCTCTCGCATGGCGAAAAACAACGTTTGGCAATATGTAGAGCTCTAGTTGCAAAGCCATCCATTATTTTGGCCGATGAACCAACGGGAAACCTCGATCCTGCTAACAAAACCAACATCATGCAACTCTTATTCTCGTATGCATCAAAAAACGACTCTACCCTCATAACGGTAACACATGATTATGACATGTTAAAGGGATTTGATACGGTAATTGATTTTAATGATTTAACATCTAAAAAGGCATGATTCAAAGTCTATACCTTGGTTTAAAATATTTACAATATCACATCTACCGAACACTTATTCTTATTGGCTCGATAGGTCTGATTATCTATTTGCCACTTGGTCTTCGTAAGCTAATTAGCGAAAGTGAGCGGCAAATGATGGCGAGAGCCGATTCTACACCACTAATTATCGGCTCTAAAGGTAATGCTACAGACCTAGTTATCAATAGTATTTATCTGGAGCAAAGTGATATTGAATTAATTGCTTACAGCAAAACCAAAAAGCTGGATAAATTGGGTTTTGGATATTCCATACCTTTAATATCAGTCTTCAATGCCCGCGACTATCCGATTGTTGGCACAACACTCGATTATTTTAATTTCAGAGGATTGGAGATAGCGTCAGGCCGTAACCTTCAATTTGTTGGCGAATGTGTAATCGGTAGTCATGTAGCCGATGAACTGTCACTCGCTCCCGGAGATAGTTTGGTTTCTTCGCCTGATAATTTTCTTGATTTAGCAGGTTCCTATCCTCTTCAAATGAAAGTGGTTGGGGTACTAAATACATCCAACACACCCGATGACAGAGCTGTATTTACTGATTTAAAAACCAATTGGGTAATCATGGGTTTGGGGCATGGTCATCAGGACATGAAGAAGGTTACCGACTTCAGCCTGATATTGGAGCAAGACAGCTCAAACATTACAGCAAGTGCCAAACTTTTTATCTATAACAAAATAAATGGGGAGGATTTGGAAAGTTTTCATTTCCATGGAGATGCCAATACTTTTCCTATAAGTGCTGTGATATTTGTGCCGGACCATCATAAAGCAGCCACGCTGCTGAGGGGGCGTTATAAAACAGAAGCTTTTAAAGAGCAAATACTTGTGCCATCCGATGTTGTGAGGCATTTACTTGAAAACATCTTTCGGATAAAACATCTGTTTAATACCGCCTTTATATTAGTGGGACTTGCAACCTTTTTAATATTAAGCCTAATAATCGCTTTAACACTGCGACTACGAAAGAAAGAGTTATACACCATGTTTACCATCGGTTCAAGTAAAACCAAAACAATCGAAATCATTTGCACCGAGCTTTTTGTTATAGTACTTGGAAGTATATCTCTGGCCATATTGCTATATGGAGTAACTGGCTATTTTGTAGAAGCTTTTATTCGTCAATTTATTCTTTAGTAACTAAACTATTCGTAAACTTAAATTTAACCAAATGAAGAACTTACCCTTGCTATTAATTGCATTCTGTTTGTTATCGTGCGGAAGCAAAAAGAATAATAAACAAAAAATAGCTGCTGATAAGCCAGTTGTTTCGGTGGTCAATTATCCACTCTGTTATTTTACTGAGCGTATAGGTGGTGATTTTGTTGAGCTTAATTTTCCAATAGATCAAGGATCAGATCCTGCATATTGGGTGCCCGATTCAGAGAGTCTTAGTTCGTTCCAGAAAAGTGATGTGATTTTTACCAATGGAGCCAACTATGCTCGTTGGCTAAATAACGTAAGTCTACCTGAGCGACTAGTGGTAAATACCTCAGCAACTATAGCTGACAAACTTATTGAAGTACAGGAGGGTGTTTCGCATAGTCATGGGGCTGATGGTGAGCATGTGCACACTGGCTTTGCCTTTACCACTTGGCTAAACTTTGAAATCGCGATTGAACAAGCGCGAACTATCCAAGTAGAGTTGATAAAACTATTACCAGAAAAAGAGAGCACGCTTAAAAAGAATTTTAAACTGTTGGAAAAAGAGTTGTTGGCCATGCATAAGCAACTACTTGATAATGGATCAGAAATGATGATTATTGGTTCTCATCCAGTTTATCAATATCTTTCATCAGCTTATCATTTACATATTCACAGTGTTCATTTTGAGCCAGGTGTAATGCCAACATCCAAACAATGGCACAATTTGGATCATTTGCTTGATCATCATCCTTCATCTGTAATGATTTGGGAGAATGAGCCAGGCGACGATATTAGAAAGGAACTACAGAAGCGAAATATTACAGTAGTTGTGTTTAGTCCTTGTGCCAATAAACCTGCACAAGGTGATTTTATGAGTGTAATGAATAGGAATATAAAGAGTTTGATTGATGTATTATCGTGATTGTATGTCATTAAAATTGTCTTTTTAATAACAAAGGCATATGATTGTTGCAGCTTATTAAGATGTTTATTTTAACCTGTTTAGATAACTTGACTATTGATGAAATAAGTTGTAATTTTTTTAAGTCATAATTTTAAAATAATCAAATCATAATAAAAAGGTATACTATGAAAAAAATGGTAACTCTCATTTGTGCCGTACTTATCCTTTCTGGGATGTCACAGGCACAGGATATTGGCTCACCTGATATGAAAAATATCAAAGGCCTATATCCCGGTGAAACTTATTCGCCCTACGCCAAAAGAAACTTCCCAAGTAATGTGTATTGGGGTGAAACACATTTACATACCAGTGTTTCTCTTGATGCTGGTTTGTTTGGTAATATTTTGGGGCATGAAGACGCTTATAGGTTAGTACGTGGAGAAGAGATTACTTCTTCAACAGGTTTGCCTGTTAAGCTAGGCCGTCCTTTGGATTGGGTAGTAATTACTGATCATTCAGATTTAATGGGCTTAGCAGTAGGGATACAGAAAGGATCTCCAAATGTTCTTGCAGAACCCCTTGGGAAAAAGTGGCACGAAGCCTTTGAAAAAGGTGGTGAACATGCGGGTAAAGCAGCATTTGAATTAATACAAAATTTCGCTCAGGGTACACTGCCTGAAAGTATGTTAAATGACTACAGTCCAGGTTCTAAAGTTTACAATAATCTTTGGCAAGACATTATTAATACAGCCGATAAATATAACGAACCAGGTAAATTCACCGCTCTTATTGGATACGAATGGACGTCTGTTCCGAAAGGTTTTAACTTACACCGTAATGTTATTCTTAGAGATGATAAAACCAGAGCCGGTCAAGTCGTTCCAATGGTAACACTGCCTCCTTTGGGTTCTACAGATCCTCTTGAGTTATACAAATGGTTGGAGATGTATGAAGAAAAAACAGGGGGGCAGGCTTTAGCATTAGCGCATAATGGTAATCTTTCAAATGGCTGGATTTTCCCTGTTGATAAAACCTATGCAGGTGGAGTTGTTGATAAGAATTATGTGGAGCAAAGAGCAAAATGGGAACCATTATATGAGGTGACTCAGATAAAAGGTGATGGTGAAACCCATCCTTATCTTTCGCCTGACGATGAATTCGCGGATTACGAAACATGGGATGTGGGTAATCTGGATATTTCAGAATTAAAGAAGCCTGAAATGTTATCAGGTGAGTATGCTCGCGAAGCCTTGAAGAATGGCTTAATGTTGGAAACCAAGTTTGGTACTAATCCCTATAAGTTCGGAATGGTAGGAGCCACAGATAGTCATACATCACTATCTACTGCTGAAGAAGATAACTTTTTTGGTAAATCGGTGAGTGTAGAACCATCAAAGCATAGGGTTGAGCATCCTTTTGTCAAATCAGAATTAGGCGAGATAAGCGGTGATATGATTGCTGCATCTGGATATCAAGGCGTTTGGGCTGCAGAAAATACGCGCGAGGCTATTTTTGATGCCATGGAACGTAAAGAAACCTATGCTACAACAGGCCCACGAATTCCGGTTCGCTTTTTTGGCGGTTGGGAATTTACTGATGATGATCTTAGAAGTAGAGCCCCTGCATTTGTAGGATATGAAAAAGGTGTGCCAATGGGTGGCGACTTACGTAAAAGCTCTGGAGTTAAAGCTCCAAATTTTATGGTATATGCCTTACGCGACCCTGTAGGAGCTAATCTTGATCGTATTCAAATCATCAAAGGTTGGGAAGACGATAATGGTAAACTACATGAACGAATTTATGATGTGGCTGTCTCTGGCGACCGTAAAATTGATAAAAAAGGAAGGTGCCACACGCCTGTTGGCAATACTGTTGACCTAGAATCTGCTAGTTGGAAAAACACCATTGGTTCTTCGGAATTAATGGCCGTATGGACTGACCCTGATTTTGATGCTAATGAGAAGGCTTTCTATTATGCACGAGTTATTGAAATACCTACACCGAGGTGGTTGGTTTATGATAAAGTACGTTTGGGAGCACATCTTCCAGAAGGTGTTGAATTAATTGGCCAGGAAAGAGCCTATACCTCACCAATATGGTATAATCCTCCAAAATAGCATATCAGCTTTAATAAAATAGTAAAGGTCAATAGAGTGTATTAACACTTTGTTGACCTTTTTTTGTAGTGCACTATCAAATGAGTCGACTTGTAAGTGTTCTTTACACTTGGCACAGAAATTATTGGATTGTCTTTAATATTTCTTGGGTTTTTCATCAACCCACCCTCGTATCACTATCGGTTTAACTACATTTTCAGTGAGGTTGATTGTAGGCAAGCCTTTCGTTGTTATAACTTAGGGGCTTTTAGATACTGATATAAGTATCCAATAATCAGGAGTTTTTCGTAGTGTTTAAACAATAAATCACTCCTTGAAGGAGTGATTTATTGTTTGCTTGTGGAGCTGCGGGGGATCGAACCCCGGTCCAGACAAGGAAGCTATGCGCTTTCTACATGTTTAGCTATGACTTATTTTTCGAGTAATAACTGGATCAAAGCCACCGATTATTACCTTATCCTCTTAAATTTCGGAAAAAACCCAAGGCTTATATTTTCCTAGTTTCGATTTTCCAGCATCTCTAATACGAACCGCCTCAAAACATTAGCATTCGTGAGATGTCTTGTTTCTGTACCTCGTACTGAAATAAAGCTAATCTACTATGATTCGATTAAGCAGCAAGAGCAAAATTATTTTCGCCAATTAAAAAGTTTGAGATCCGGGTTTTACGAGCCGGTACCACAACGCTCGACATGCTTACACACCACTTTGCCAAGCTGTCAAATCCACGTCAGCCCCTT
The DNA here is from genome assembly GCF_007097485.1 of Carboxylicivirga sp. M1479. GTDB lineage: Bacteria > Bacteroidota > Bacteroidia > Bacteroidales > Marinilabiliaceae > Carboxylicivirga. The sequence continues at coordinate 76,990 of NZ_VKDE01000018.1, forward strand.
TAAGTAATGCGATGCAAAAATAATAAAATATTGCTTGCTGTAACTATTAATTATACTGTTTTAGCGTAATTGGCTATAAGAAGTTTATTTTATAGAATAAAAAAAGCCGAGCAAAGTAGCTCGGCTTATGAAGGAAATTATATAGTAGTTATTTAGTGTGTGCTAACCAATCTGAACTATCTAGCATCCAATTTTCAATTGCTAAAGGAACTTCTTGAAAATCGATATCATTAAATACCGCTGACCAAGAATTAAGACTTAACATCCAATCTTCCAATAATAGAATTTCTTCAGTAAACTCATTGTTGGCATAGGCACCTGCTGTACTAAATACAGCCCACTCATTTGTGTTTAGCATCCAGCTTTCAAGAACCATGGCTTCCTCTTCAAAGTGTGTAGCTGAAGGGAGTGTATTCCATAGATTCAGGTCTGTCATCCATGTTTCTACTTCAATAGCTGGTTCTGTATATGTGGCACTACTGGCAATTGTTTTGTTAGTAATGTCAAACGGCTGACTCATCCATGGTTCAAGTGTTATTGTGGCTTCTGCTTCAGTAAACATTTCTTTCAAATTCACGGGATAGGTTTCTGTGATAGCCGTGTTTGCAACTGGCTTAGTTATACGTGAATTTACCATATATGACATGTCTTTGTAAAAATCTGCTTTTTCTTCTTGTTGGTATACCGAAAAGAAAATACTCAATGTGAATATACTTGCTGCAATTCCGAAAAATAGGTAATTGATTATTGAGTTTTTGTGGCTGTGGTTAACTGTAGTTTTCATCGTGATTTCCTCCATTATTTGTTACGTCTCTTGTATATCAGAATGTGTGCCAGATTCTGTAATGTCCAGTAGGATAGGGTTTAAGATTGATGGAGGTGGTTGTTGCTTGCTGTTTTATGAACGGATTTGCGACAACGTATTGTTCGCAATCGAACAAAAAAAATCCTGCCAATAATATTGACAGGATTTGATAATATAGTTTGCTATTACTTTATATAAAAGCTAACGATTAAGCATTTTCTAGCACCTTCATTACTTCAAGTACATGCTTACGACTTGTCTGTAACAATTGTTTTTCTTCTTCATTAAGGTCAAGCTCTATTACTTTCTCAACACCATTTTTACCAAGTATTACCGGTACTCCTAGATAACAGTCATCAATACCATATTCTCCATCTAATTTAATACAAACAGGGAATACGCGTTTTTGATCTCTAACAATGGCTTCAACCATTTGAGCTGCAGCTGAACCAGGAGCATACCATGCCGATGTTCCCATTAATTTTACTAATTCACCACCGCCAAACTTAGTTCTTTCAATAATTGCATTTAATTCTTCTTCACCAATTAACTCAGTAACTGGTATTCCGGCAACAGTTGTATAGCGAGGTAGTGGAACCATCGTATCACCATGTCCGCCCATTAATACTGCCTGAATATCTTTTGGAGAAACATTTAGTGCTTCAGCAAGGAAGGCGCGATAACGTGCCGTATCAAGGATTCCTGCCATTCCCATAACTTTTGTACGTGGGAATTTAGAAGTCAAATGAGCTTGATAAGTCATTACATCTAATGGGTTCGAAACAATAATGATAATAGCTTCAGGAGAATACTTAACAACCTGCTCTGTTACAGATTTAACAATGCCCGCATTCGTTGAAATTAGATCATCACGTGTCATACCTGGCTTACGCGGTAATCCTGAAGTGATTACAACAACATCTGAGTCAGCAGTTTTTTTATAATCATTAGTAGAACCAATGGTACGTGTATCGTACAAGTTAATCGGAGCTTTTTGCCAAATGTCAAGTGCTTTACCTTCGGCAACGCCTTCTTTAATATCAACAAGAACAACTTCGTTAGCGATTTCTCTGTATGCAAGAACGTCTGCACAAGTGGCACCTACATTACCAGCTCCAACAACGGTTACTTTCATAATAAAAACGTATTAATTAGTGTTATAATAAATTTCTCAATTTGGATTGCACTGAAAAAAAATGCTTAACACAAACCATGTGATTTGTTTAATTTTCAGCACACGCAAATATAAAACAATATTTACAGGCTACTTGGTTTTTCAAGGGTTTAACGTTTGTTAGTAAATGTAACCTGTGTGTTATTTTTAACTATATCAATCAATTATGAGTAATAATATTTAATGAAAAAATTCTCTATTTAAATATCGCCCCAATAATGTTAATAAGTGTAGTCTGTTTATTGTCCAGTAAAAAATATACTAGGGCAAAGGCTTGTCTGGTAGATTAACTACAAAATTTTTAGCTTTGTCAGAATTATAACAATAAGATGGCTTGCATGTTTAAAATTTCCAGAATATGATGAAAAATAGTTTCTCAATTAATTTAAAAGGATCTATAAAAACCATTGATAAGCCGATGGTAATGGGTATTTTAAATATAACGCCTGATTCATTTTTTGATGGCGGAAAATATCAATACCAAAAGGATGTTTTACATCGATGTGAGCAGATATTAAAGGAGGGTGCTGAAATTATTGATGTTGGTGCCTATTCGTCCAGACCAGGAGCTAAGCATGTGTCGGAGCAAGATGAGACAAAAAGACTGAAACAGGCTTTGAAATGGGTACGCAGCGAATATCCTGATGCTGTTATTTCTGTTGATACCTTTAGAGCTTCAGTGAGTGAAATGGTGGTGAATGATTATGCCGTAGATATAATCAATGATATTTCTGGCGGTATGATGGATGAAAAGATGTTTGGGGTTATCGGGAAGTTAGGCGTTCCATATGTTTTAATGCATATGCAAGGCACTCCTCTAAACATGCAGTTGAACCCTATCTATAAACATTTGATTAATGATATATCATTATTCTTTTCTGAACAATTAAAGAAACTTTATGCTTTTGGAGCCAAGGACATCATTTTAGACCTAGGATTTGGTTTTGGGAAAACTTTAGATCAAAATTATGAGTTGTTACGTGAGTTAAAGCAGTTTCAATTATTTGACTTGCCTTTACTGGTTGGTGTTTCTCGTAAGTCGATGATATATAAGTTGCTTGATGTAAATCCTGATGAGGCATTGAATGGCACAAGCGTGTTAAATACCAGTGCTTTATTAAGTGGTGCTAATATTTTAAGGGTCCATGATGTTAAAGAAGCCGTAGAATGTATTAATTTAGTGCATCAACTCACAAAAGCATAATCGTTAATGACATTTCTAGATATACGTTTCATCGATATAGTGGACATCGTTTTGGTGGCCTATTTAATGTTTCGTATTTATAAATTGATAAAGGGAACAGTTGCCCTTAATATTTTACTCGGCATTTTTGCGTTCGTATTGTTTTGGTTGTTAATCAAGGCATTTGGTATGGAGCTCTCATCAAGCATTATGGATAATGTGGTTAATGTGGGGGTGCTTGCCTTTATTGTGGTTTTTCAGCAAGAAATACGGCGTTTCTTATTGCTTCTTGGTTCGCGCTATAATGTAGGGGTTAAGTTTTCAATGGAAAAGGTGTTTATGTCTGAATCAAAAGGTATGATGACGATATACAACAAACCAGTAGTAAGAGCTTGCGTATCTTTAGCCAAAACTAAAACTGGTGCCTTAATAGTTATTACCAAGGATTCCGAATTGCTTGATTACGTGCAAACAGGTGAGTTAATTAATGGCGTTATATCATCTCAACTATTAGAGAATATTTTCTTTAAAAATAGTCCTTTGCACGATGGAGCGGTTATTATTACTGGAAATAAAATTAAAGCTGCTGGTTGTATTTTACCTGTTTCCCAAAATACCGACTTACCAAAAAGAGTTGGTTTAAGGCATCGTGCTGCGATGGGAATTACTGAATCGACTGATGCAGTGGCAATTGTGGTGTCGGAGGAGACAGGGCGAATTTCATTTTTTAGTAAAGGTCAAATGGAAATGGGTGTGGCTGAAGAAGAATTGCAGGAGTTCTTAAACAAATCCTAGGGAATTAAGTTGAATTATTAAGAAGTACACAAACATGGCTCAAAAGCCTCAACATATTAAAGTTGCCATTAGTGGGGCAACAGGTTTTATTGGTACAGCTTTAACAGATTTTCTTCGAGAGAATGGGTATGAGGTAGTGCCTCTGCTTAGGAAAGACTTTTTGAAATCAGCAGAACAACTGATGTTGAAAATTTCAGGCTGTTCCATTATCATAAATTTGGCAGGCGCGCCTATAGCCGCTAAGAAATGGACCATACCTTATAAAAAAGAGATTAAAAAAAGTAGGGTTGAAACAACTCGTAGACTGGTTGATGCAGTTCATCTTCTCGACAAAAAGCCTGATTTGTTTATTTCATCATCAGCGGTAGGAGTGTACGATAGTTTTGAGGTGCACGATGAGTTTTCGACAAATTATGCCAATGATTTTTTAGGAGAAGTTTGCCATAGTTGGGAGACAGAAGCATATAAAGTTCAGCATATTGATAAAGTACGACTTTGTATTGTTCGGCTTGGAGTTGTGTTAGGTAACGAGGGAGGTGCTTTCCCTCGGATGTTAACACCGTTTAAATATGGTTTAGGTGCTAAGCTTGGCGATGGCCATCAGGTTTTTCCATTTATTCATTTAAATGATTTGCTGAGTGCTTTTTGGTATCTCATACAACGTACTGAGTCGAGTGGTATCTATAACTTGGTGGCACCTCAAATGATCTCTAACCTGGAGATTACAAATGCACTAAAGGACAGAACCAGGAAAACGATATTACCAGTCATCCCAGAAAAAGTATTGAAACTTCTATTAGGTGATGGAGCCGATGTTTTACTGGTTGGGCAAAAAGTGATTCCTAAACGATTGCTGAATGATGAATTTCCTTTTGCTTTCCCTGATTTTAAATCAGTTTTAGATGATTTACTTCTCTAATTACAAGTGCCAATAAATAGCATGGAAATGTGCATAGGCCCCAGCTAGCACAAATACATGGAATAGGGCATGGTTGTATGGGATTTGTTTAATTTGATACAGAATGGCGCCTAAAGTGTAAAATGCTCCTCCTACGGCTAAGCATAGAAGAGTAGAAGATGATAGTGAATTAACTAGGGGTTTAATAGCGATTACCACTACCCAACCTAAAAGAACGTAACTAATGGTTGATAAAAGCTTAAATCGACCTGTATAAAAAAGTTTTAATGCGATACCGCCTAAAGCAAGGATCCAAACGCCTGATAAAAGAATAAGTGCCCATTGATCGCCTATGCCTAATACCAGAAAAGGAATGTAGGAGCCAGCAATCATTAAGTAGATTGCACAATGATCAAATACTTTTAACTTTTGTCGTCGCAAGGATTTGGTCTCCGAATGATAGAGTGTTGAAGCGGTGAAAAGTGCTACCATGCAGATGCCATATGTACTGTAAACAAAGTATTCGACTTCGTTACTAGCTTTTACAAGAAGAAAACCTAGGCCGATGGTGCCCAATATTATTCCAATTAAATGACTATATACATTTAGCTGTTCTTCAAGTGGAGAGTAGGAGTTTGGTTTGGCTTGCATTTTTTATTTCAAAGGTAAAAAGGAAAATGTAAGAGCTTATTGTTGGATTGAATTAAAAATGATAGGTGGAGGTTTTGAATAAAACAAAAGAGAGCAACTGCACTGTAGTTGCTCTCTTGGTTGATTTATGTTCTAGTTGCTAAGTTTATAAATAAACGATTGCAGTGGCTGGTGCGAAATTTTAACATGGCCAATGCAATCTTTAACGATTAAGGTGTTAGTTGTTGAATAAAGCTGATCAGTTAGATTGTATTCTCCATCTTTAAGTTGCCATTTTTTAATAATGTTTGATGGGATTTTAAGTTGATAAGCATGTGTGTCTTCAGCGTTAAAGTTGGTGGTGATTATTAATTGTTCGCTTTGCGACCAGCGAACAAAGCTAAATGCTTTATCTCCATATCCCTCTGTGTTACTTCTGTTAAAAGTATGTATCTCACTGTATTCTCCCATTAGTGCCGTGCTGTTAATGGTGAAATTTAGTAAGCGCTTATAAAAGTTTCTTAGTTCTTTTTCTGAGTTTGTAAGCTGTCCTCCATCAAACAGACCATTGTTAACCCACCTTTGATGATGCGGAACACCGATGTAGTCAAAAATACTGGTTCTGCTATGCGTTCCAAAACCTGCATTTTCATTACCTGGTTCGCCAACTTCCTGGCCAAAATACAACATGGTTGGCGCCGTACTTATACAAGCAGATACGACCATTGCTGGCATGCCTTTTTTAGCATCTCCTACAAATTCAGGACTTGCAATGCGCTGTTCATCATGATTTTCAAGAAAGTGTAACATGTTGTGCTCGATATCTTTCAACCCTTCTTGTATGGCAGGTAAGTTATCAGTTAATCCATGTCCTTGCATAATGTGCTTAAGCGTATCGTATAGTTCTACCTTATCGTACAAATAATCCATTTTACCTTTTAGAATGTAGTCGCGATAAAGGCTTGGATTATACACTTCGGCTAATAAAAAGGCATCTGGATTTTCTGTTTTAATAGATGAGTTTAAGTAGCTCCAAAATTCAACTGGTACCATTTCTGCCATATCAAAGCGAAACCCGTCTACCCCAAGTTTTGTCCAATAAATAACAATATCCCGAAATTTAATCCATGAATCAGGGAGAGTTTTATCTTTCCAAAATTTATAGTGAGCTTTATAATCCATTTGATCATATCCCTCGGGTAATGAGGGGAAATCTTTGGTGCCGTCGGGGCGAACCCCGTAATTAATTTTAACGGTTTCGTACCAGTCGTGAAAATGTGGCTGTGCCAATCGTGAGCCATTACCAGTCCATTTTGCCGGATTCTCATCAAAAGTGCCATTAGCCAAAGGATGTTCTTCGCCACCTAGTGGATGGTAGTTATTTTCTGCATTTGGAACTTTAAACGATTGTTTTGGTATGTAATAGAAGTTATTATTTATAGCATATTCAACTGACGTATCGTCATTGGCACCAAAATCACTGACCCCTTCAGGATTGTTTTTTCCTTCGTAATGTCGTGCGACATGATTTGGTACTATATCAATTAATACTTTCATCCCATGTTTATGAGTTCTTTCAACAAGCGCCAAGAACTCCTCCAAGCGTTTGGCTGGATCAAGAGCTAAATCAGGGTTAACGTTGTAATAATCTTTAACCGCATAGGGCGACCCAGCTCTTCCTTTTACAACATCTGGGTCGTCATTCGAAATGCCAAATGCTGTATAATCATTAATAACTGCATGATGAGGCACACCCGTGTACCACATGTGGGTTACGCCAAGTTCTTTTAGTTCATTTAAGGCCTTATCGTTAAAGTCATTAAATTTTCCAACCCCATTTTGTTCAATGGTGCCCCATGGTTGATTATTGGTATTGGTGTTTCCGAATAAGCGTGTGAATACCTGATAAACGACTGCTTTTTTCTCGGCTTCAACAACTTCTTGTTTGTTTGTGGATTGCTGACAGGCCACCAAAAGAAGCATCATCAGTAGTGTTATAAAAATACCTTTGTACATATGCATATTTTATTCAGTTATTATTTCAACAGTATTATTTCTTAACAGGAATTTGACTTTTAGTTCGCCAGTTTTGGAATTGTAAATTGCACCCTGTTCTTCTTCTTTGTACTTTCTTTTTGATCGTCTTACTTTGAATTTATCTTCTCCAATTTGTATGTTTTTTGTTTTTGAACTAAAGTCATGTATAACAAACTCAATATGTCTGACGGATGGTTTACCTTCATACTCATAACTGATTGGAACTATTTTAAAGGTTAAATTACCTCTGTTGTAGCAATCGAAAGTAATTGTTTCAGATGCAGGCTCTTGATTCAGATCACTCGTAATGCCATCATCTTCATACATGTAACCTCTACCATGCAAAATCCTTGTGTCGTGATAATAATGGAGAGTCAGGTTTTCAGATGTGTATTCATCCATGTTTTGAAATGCTGGTACCATTGGAATAAAAGAGCCAGCCTTAATAAATATTGGTATGGTATTAATATCAACAGGAACATCAATTGTTTGTCCACCAATAACCTTTTCTCCAGAAAAATAATTGATCCAAATGGCATCATTGGGTAGATAAACCTTTTGACTGGTAACTCCCTTTTCAACAACAGGTGATACAAGTATGTAATCGCCCCATAAATAGGTTTTGGTATCATCCAGCAGGGCGGGGTTATTATCAGCATAAAACAAAGGACGCATCATTGGAATACCCATGGCGCTATTTTCATACATTAAAGTGTAATTGTAGGGCATCAATTGGTAACGAAGTTTAATGTAATCGCGTACGATGTTTTTAGTGGAGTCATCCCAAAAAATAGGCTCTGGTGGTATTTCTTCCTGGGCATGGGTTCTAAATATTGGTTGAAATGCGCCATACTGCAACCAACGAGTGTATAGTTCAGCGTCTTTGTAGTCGCCTGCAAAACCACCAAGATCGGAGTGCATATAAGCTAAGCCTTGCATTCCCATTTGCAAGGAAATTTCAACCTGTGATTGCAAACCACCCCATGAACGACTAACATCGCCCGACCAGGGAACTAATCCATAACGTTGCGAACCAATAAAACCTGATCTCATTAAAATGACAGGGCGCTGCTGTGCGAAATCTTGCTGATACCCTTTGAAAATTGTTTTGGCCCATTCGTGTCCATACAAGTTATGCACCTCTTCGGCACTTCCATTAATGTGCATCAGGTCATTGGGGTGAACCTCAGGTTCTCCTAAATCTCCCCACCAGCCATCAACACCGCTTAATGTGTGTTTTTTATAAACGCTCCAAAACCAATTTTGAGTTTCTGGTTTGAAAATGTCCAATAGGGCAGTGGTACCAAAAAAGAAATCAAATATATAAGGATTACCTATTGAATCGGTTCCCAATAAATTTTGTTCGGCGCACTCCTGATATTTACCACTTTCTTTAAGAATAAATGGTTCCGTTATGAGGATGGTTTTAACGCCTTTCTCTTTATTGTTTTGCATCATTTTCTCTGGTTCAGGAAAAGCATCAAAGTCCCATTCTAAGTTTCCCATGTGACCAGTAACATCCGGTCCAAACCAATATAAATCAAGCACAATGCCATCCAAAGGGATGTCATCTTCAATGTATTTATCAATTACACTTTCAACTTGTCCCTGAGAGCGATAGCCCATACGAGAAGATATATTGCCCAGTGCCCAACGAGGTAGCATTGGTTGTCGTCCTGTTAATTCGGTGAAGTTAACAGCTAGTTCCCGCCAATTGTCAGCCGTTACAATAAAGTAACTCATGCGTCCGCCTTTCGTCTCGAACTGTAAAATGTCTTCTTCTGTTTTACCAATGTCTAAAAAACCACTTGCACCATTATCAAAACCTATCATGTATTGTTTCGACGAGATTAGTAAAGGCATGGAATAATACATTAATTCGGCATGAGTTTGATAGCCATAACTGGCTTTGTTGTATAATTCAAGTCGATGACCTCGACGATCCATACCAAGGACGCGTTCTCCGCCACCCATTATTTTTTCATCTTTATCTAAATTAAAGCGAAATCCTTTTGATCCATTTTCATTAAAATAACCTGCTTCTTCAGAGATCAGATACTGCCCTTTGTAATTGTAGGTAATACTATATGGATGCTTGTTGATAATAACACCAATTTTAGTTGTGAGTAGTTGAATTTGCTTATCGTCCTCATCGAATATAACTCTATCAAGATAGGGTTCATCAATTATGGCATTGGATGGAAAAATATGCTTGCTGGTATCGGGTTCAAAAACAATTTCTAAGTTAGAATCTGAATAGGGTGTTATGGTGATTCTACCATCGGATACTTGCATGCTTAATACATTATTCTCGAAATGACTGGAAAGCACCTCTCTCTCTTTGTTTTGCGCTTGAATGCAAAAAAGGCTAAAAAAGGATAATGCGCATATGGCTAAAAGCTTTTGATAAGTCATAATTTAATGTTTTTTGATGAGTGTTCGGGCAATGGTTCGTATGCTTGACAAGTGCCAAGTTACAAATACAGAATGTTATTTGCTTTATAAACTGCTGTAGGGCAATGATTAAATATACGAATGAATTCCTGTGTTTTTAGTGTGTAAGTAATAGATTTAGTGATAGATACAATTGTTGGGGATGGATTTAGGAGTTGGTTCTACATAATGCACTTTTGTCTGTTGTTTAAATTGCAAACGTTTTCGGTGTATGCGCTTTTTGCTGAAGTAAAAACAAGGATATTTCTCATGATATTAAGATTAGTCATTGATAAGATAATTGTGATTAATTGATTTATTTTATCTTAGCGCTTTCAATTATTTAAAGACTAAAAAAATGAGTAAAGTAGTTATTAAGAGTTTTGACGAATTAGAAAAGTTAATAGGTAGTGACCTTGGAATTTCTGATTATCATGAATTTACTCAAGAGCAGATCAACCTTTTTGCTGATGCAACATTGGATCACCAATGGATACATACCGATGCTGGGAAAGCTAAAACTGAATCGCCATTTGGTAATACCATCGCACATGGATATTTAACAATTTCAATTCTTCCGCACCTTTGGAATCAAATTGTAGATGTGCAAAACCTGAAAATGCAGGTTAATTATGGTATTGAAAAATTGAAATTTAATGCACCGGTATTGGTAAATAGCAAAGTTCGCTTGCATGCCAAGGTTAATAATGTGGTTAACCTACGTGGTGTTACAAAGGCAAATATTGGTATTAAACTTGAAATTGAAGGAAATAGAAAACCAGCTTACGAAGGTGAAATTGTTTTCTTGTATCACTTTAATGCCTAGAGTTGTATTTCAAAAATATTCAGAAAGGTGCCCATGGGCACCTTTTTTTTTGTTTAGTAATTTAGGATTGATTTTTTAAGGCGAATTAAGGCTTCTTTCATTTGATTAGTAGCCAGTGAAATGCGGATATACTCCTTGGCGCCAAAAGCAATCCCTGGTATAACAACCACTCCATTTTCTTTTGAGGCTGTATCCATACAAAATGATTTTGTACTAGTACCTACTATCTGATCCAATTTGGGAAAGATGTAAAAACTTCCTCTCGGAAGGTTGTAGGGAATGTTTAATTCTTCGAGTAGTTGAACCACTTCATCTCTGTTGGCTTTAAGTATGCTATTGTATCGACTAATGGTATTTTGTGTTTTGCCTTCAACAACAGGTATTGCAGCATACTGATTAACAGTTGGCGGAGCACTAATTACACTTGCATTGTTAGACGTAAAGGCTTTAGCTAATTGTTTGTTTCGCGTTATTAACCATCCAACACGAAGCCCTGCAACCGCTCCGCTTTTAGAAATTCCATCCGCAACTATTGTGCGATCAAAATATTTCGAGAAGCTTGTGAATGGCGCTCCATCGTACACCAATGCTCCGTATATTTCGTCGGCAATAACATAGCCATTGCTAAGTTTTTTACGAAATAAAGCGCCTAATTCTTCTAAATGATCATTCGAGAATACGATACCTGTGGGGTTAGAGGGCGAGTTAATAATAACGATATCATCAGGCAGTAACATGGCCTCGAGTCCTACTGTATCAATGCTAAAGTCATCACTCAATGGATAGCAATGTACTTCCAGATCAAATTCAGCTGGTATTTTCTTATAAATTCCAAAATGTATTGATGGAATTAGAATTCGTTTAGCACCTAATTTTTTAAGTGTTTTGATGGAGGTGTAAATTGCATTCTGAACACCAACGGTGATAACTACATTTTCTTCGTCGTATATGTGGCCATCTTGCTCCTGTTGTCTTTGTGCCACTGCCATTCGTAATTGTGGTAAGCCTGCATTTTGGGTATACGCTGCACCTCCATTTTTCCAACTATTGCACATGGCTGAATAAATTTGATCGTCAACTTCAAAATTTTTCAGTTCGCCAAGGCCTAGGCTGATGCCTGTGCTGTGTTTAGATTGATTAACTTCTCGTATGGCAGGTAATGGAAAATGTGTGTTTGCTATGCGCTCATCGATATTCATATAGTTGACTTTTTTTGCAAAAATAAGTGCTTTTTGTACAAAAAAAAGAGGGCAACTATAAAAGTGCCCTCCTGAATGCCAATACTTAACTCTGCGGTCTAGTAATTGGGTTCGTTCATTTCGAAATATGCTTGTGAATGTAGGCAGGCAGGACATGTATTTGGGGCTTTTTTACCTTCGTGAATAAAGCCACAGTTACGACACATCCATGTTACTTTTCCATCTTTTTCAAACACTTTACCTTCCTCCAAATTGCTATATAGCTTTCTGTATCTTGCTTCGTGATGAGCTTCTACCTTAGCAATCATTTTAAACGCAACAGCTACTTCTTTGAAACCTTCTTCTTCCGCAATTCTTGCGAATTCAGGATACAATTCTGTCCACTCTTCGTTTTCTCCATCAGCTGCAGCTTGTAGGTTAGCTTTTGTGTCCCCAATAATACCTGCTGGATAACTTGCTGTTATCTCTACCATTCCGCCTTCTAGAAACTTAAAGAAACGCTTCGCATGTTCCTTTTCTTGCTCAGCTGTTTCTAAAAAGATAGCAGAAATTTGTTCTAAGCCTTCTTTTTTTGCTTGTTTTGAAAAATAAGTATAGCGATTGCGAGCTTGTGATTCGCCTGCAAAAGCTTTCAGTAAGTTTTGTTCTGTTTTAGTTCCTTTTAAGCTTTCCATTGTTGTTCATTTTGATGTTTGAAAATATTGCCAGGGTAGCAAAAACAAATATAGTATATCATCATGTTAAATAGTAGGTTTTATGCATTGATCTGCCTTATTTAGGAAGTATCTAAATACTGCTTATTATATTGGATCAAACATATCCTTTGTTGAGCCACATGTAGGACAAAGCCAGTCTTCTGGTAAGCCCTCAAACTCAGTTCCTGGCGGAATGCCATTTTCTTCATCACCCAAATCCGGGTCATAAATGTATCCGCAAGCTAAGCATTTGTATTTTTTTGTTGTTGATTCCGATTTAGATTGGTTTAGTACTTTCTCATCGATATAAGTTGGTGCATTTTTAGGAGCTAAACCTTTTTTAACCTCGTGATAGTGTGCATAAGTTAACGGAGGTTTATTTTCTAACAAATCACTGTCTTCAATTGTGGCAATAAAAACAATGTGAGAGCCAACATCAATCATATTGTTAACCCTACAATCAAACCAGGCTATGGAGTCTTCTTTGACAATAGGTGCTCCGGTAGTGGCTGTTGTGTAACTTATATTTTCGAATTTGTTTATATCCCTCCCGCTTTTGTAGCCAAACAATCCGATAGTTTCCGACTTGGCTTCTTGGTTAAGAACAGATATTGAAAAGATTTTGCTTGATTGGATCATGCCGCATGTGTAATTGTCTTTGCTGCAGCTAATGGCAATTTGTGGTGGTTGAGCCGTCACCTGAAAAGCGGTGTTGGCGATGTAGGCATTGAGTTTGTCTTTGTTTTTTGTAGCAATGATGTAAAGACCATAGCTTAGTTTAAAAAAGGCTTCGATATTCATTTGTTGGGGTTGTTTTGTGAATAATTAAACATCAATTTACTAATTAGCAAGTTAGAATGGAACTGATCGTGTTGTTTGAAGTAGGTGTTAAACTAATTTAGAATCTTTGTAAATAATTAATGGATAACTAATGTCATTATTTCAAGGATTATCTTCATCTATATTTACCTTTGAAAATTCTAATGCATAAATTAGCTTCGTAAGCTAAATATACCGTTTAGTCGCAGGAACTATAACTAAATAATTGTTTGTTATAATGAACAGAATTATTGAAAAGGAGTTTTTTTCAGAAAATGTCGTTCGTCTGGAAATAGATGCTCCACGTATTGCAAAGGCTCGTAGAGCCGGGCATTTTGTAATAGTTAAAATCGGTGATACCGGTGAGCGTATTCCATTAACAATTGCCGCTGCTAACCCAGAAAGAGGAACCATTACCTTAGTTATCCAACGTGTAGGCGTTTCGTCGCGCCGCATTACCGAATTAGAGGTTGGTGATGAATTAACCGATTTGGTTGGTCCCTTAGGTGAAGCAACACATATAGAGAATGTGGGTACTGTGCTAGCTTGTGGCGGTGGAGTAGGGGTTGCACCTTTGCTTCCTATTGTTGAAGCCTTAAAAAAGGCGGGAAATAGAGTGGTAACAATTCTGGCCGCACGCACTAAAGATTTAATTATTCTAGAAGAGCAAATTGCTAAATATTCCGATGAAGTAATCGTTATGACTGATGATGGTTCGTATGGAGAGAAAGGTCTGGTTACTGACGGTATGAAGATGGTGATGGAGCGTGAAAAAGTAGATCAATCAGTTGTGATTGGCCCTGCTATCATGATGAAGTTTGCATCCTTAACAACTAAAGAGTACAATGTGCCTACTGTTGCCAGCTTAAATACAATTATGGTTGATGGAACAGGTATGTGTGGCGCCTGCCGTATTACTGTTGGTGGTAAAACTAAATTTGTTTGTGTTGATGGTCCTGAATTTGATGCTCATCAAGTTGATTTTGATGAGATGCTATTGCGTTTGAATGGTTATAAAGAAATTGAGAAAAACGCTGAACAGGATTATCTAAATAACAAAGACAAATAAATAGTAGTTATGGCTGTTACTAAAGAATTTTTAAAAGAAGAAAGAGAGCAGGCGTGGCGAGTTGATATTCGCAAACTGCTAAAAAATAAAGAGCGTACTGCATTAACTCGCGTACATATGGGCGAGGTAGATGCAAAAAAACGCATTCTATCAAATGTTGAAGTTAATACAGGCTTGACTGAGGAAGAGGCAATGGCCGAAGCTCGCCGTTGCTTGGATTGTCCAGATCCAACTTGTATATCAGGTTGTCCTGTGGAAATCAATATCCCTAAATTCATTAAGCGAATTGAACAAGGCGACGTATTGCAAGCTGCTCAAGTGCTGAAAGAAACCAGTACATTACCAGCGGTTTGTGGTCGTGTTTGTCCGCAGGAAAAGCAATGCGAGGCGCAATGTTTTTACCAGTTGAAAATGAAGAAAGAGCCTGTTGCTATTGGTCACTTAGAGCGTTTTGCAGCGGACTATGAACGAGAGTCTGGGCAAATATCAGTGCCAGAGGTTGCAGCGGCTAATGGTGTGAAGATAGCTGTGATTGGCAGTGGTCCTGCTGGTTTGGCATTTGCTGGAGATATGGCTAAGGCAGGTTATGATGTAACTATTTTTGAAGCCTTACATGAAATTGGCGGTGTATTAAAATACGGTATTCCTGAGTTTCGTTTACCAAACAGTATCGTTGATGTAGAAATCAATAACCTGGAGAAAATGGGAGTGAAGTTTGAAAACAATTTTATTGTTGGACGTACTGCTACCATGGAAGACTTAAAAGAAGAGGGGTTTGAAGGTTTCTTTACGGCAAGTGGAGCTGGTTTACCACGTTTTATGAATATACCTGGTGAAAATTACATAGGAATTCTTAGTTCGAACGAGTATTTAACGCGTGTGAACTTAATGGATGCTGCCAACCCTAAAACAGATACGCCTATTGTTAGTGGTAAAAATGTAGCAGTTATTGGTGGTGGTAACACTGCTATGGATTCTGTTCGAACAGCCAAACGTTTAGGTGCTGAAAGGGCGATGATTGTTTATCGACGCTCGATGGAAGAAATGCCTGCGAGAGTGGAAGAAGTAAAGCATGCCTTGGAAGAGGGCATTGAGTTTTTAAACCTGACAAACCCAACCGAGTATTTTGCTGATGAAACAGGTCGTGTGAGTAAAATGCGTGTTCAGAAGATGGAATTGGGTGAGCCAGATGCATCCGGGCGACGACGTCCGGTTGTTCTTGAGGGTTCAGAATATGATATTGATGTGGATACCGTTGTGGTAAGTGTTGGTGTTTCGCCAAATCCATTAATTCCGAGTTCTTTGCCTCAATTGGAGACTACGAAATGGGGTACTATTGTTGTTGATGAAGAGAAATTGCAAACTTCAATTCCCGAAATGTTTGCTGGTGGAGATATTGTGCGGGGTGGTGCTACTGTGATTTTAGCTATGGGAGATGGGCGTAATGCAGCTGCCGCAATGCACAAGTACTTACAGGATAAACAAAACGTATAAACCCTATATCATGCAAAACTTAGAAACAACATACTTAGGATTACCTATTAAAAACCCAATAGTTGTTGGGAGTTCTGGATTGGCAGCAACTATAGGAGGAATTAAAAAGCTTGCCAGTGCTGGAGCTGCAGCTATTGTTTTAAAATCAGTTTTTGAAGAGGAAATTAAGGCAGAAGCAGAGCAAACAATTGGGCAACAATTAGGAGCCGATGAAAACAACCTGGAGTTCTATGACTACTATGATTATCAGGTGAAGAATGAGGTGCTTGAAAATTACGTTTCTTTAATTAAAGAAGCCAAAGAATCGGTTGATATTCCGATTATAGCAAGCATCAACTGTTCAAGTAGTAGCGAGTGGGTTTCATTCGCCAATAAAATAGAATCGGCTGGGGCAGACGCTATCGAGTTGAATATTTTTAAGTTACCCTTTGGCATAAAAGATGATGCAGCAGAACTTGAGAAAGTGTATTTCGATATCGTTCGTAAAGTTAAGGACTGCTTAAGTATACCTGTTGGAATAAAGTTAGCACCCTATTTTACAAACTTAGGAAGTGTTATTAACCGTTTATCCCATAGTGGTGTTGATGGATTGGTATTGTTCAATAGATTTACTTCTGTAGATTACGATATTGAGAATGATCAAGTGATTACCGGTAAGGTGTATTCCAGTGCCGATGATTACGTTAATTCTTTAAGGTGGATTTCAATTTCATCGGCTGACGCTGGTTGTGACTTAGTTGCCTCAACAGGAGTTCAGGATTATCGTTCTTTGGTAAAAATGTTAATGGCTGGTGCAGCTTCTGTGGAGGTTGTATCAGCAATATATAAAGAAGGTCCAGAAGTGATTGGTGCGATGCTGAGTGAGTTGCAGGCATGGATGGAGCGTAGGAGTTTTACTGGAATTAACGATTTTAAAGGTCGATTAAGTCAAGGTAAATCATCTAACCCCGAAGTGTTTGAAAGAGTTCAGTTTATGCGTTATTTCTCAGGTCATAAACATTAATATAAGCGTTATTGGTTTTTAGTTAATAGGTAAAGGAATACTACAGGCTATTAGCTAAAAGCTAATCACTTATTTCCTCTTTGTTTCTTACTTTTTTATTTCTATCTTTGCGCCCTGATTATTTAAACCTTCTAAAATTAGGAAGATATGTTAAATCGTTATGAAACCGTTTTCATTTTAACTCCCGTTTTGTCTGATGTTCAGATGAAGGAAGCGGTCGAAAAATTCAAAGGCTTGATTGTTGAGGCTGGAGGAAAAATGGTAAATGAAGAAAATTGGGGACTGCGTAAGCTTGCTTACCCAATTCAAAAGAAGTCAACAGGTTTTTACCAGTTGTTCGAATTCGAAGCTAATGGTGACTTTATTACTAAGTTCGAAACGGCATTCCGTCGTGATGAGCGAGTTCTACGTTTCTTGTCATTTAGATTAGACAAGTATGCAATGGCATACGCAGAGAAAAGAAGATCAACTAAAAAAGAAAAAAAGGAGAACTAGACCATGGCACAGAATCAATCAGAAATCAGGTATCTTACTCCTCCATCAGTAGAGATTAAGAAAAAGAAGTACTGTCGTTTCAAAAAGAACAAGATCAAGTATATCGATTACAAAGATCCTGAGTTCTTAAAGAAATTTTTAAATGAGCAAGGTAAAATTTTACCTCGTCGTTTAACTGGTACATCTTTGAAGTATCAAAGAAAAGTTTCGCAAGCAGTTAAGCGTGCACGTCATTTGGCCTTGTTGCCATACGTAACCGATTTGATGAAATAAGAAAAAGGAGGATTTACGATGGAAATTATTTTAAGAGAAGATATTCAGAATCTTGGCCATAAGAATGACATAGTGACGGTAAAGAATGGTTACGGACGTAACTTTTTGATCCCTCAGGGACTTGCTATTTTAGCAACTCCTTCAGCCAAGAAAGTACACGCAGAAAACTTGCGTCAGAGAGCTCATAAAGAAGAGAAAATCAAGAATGAAGCTCTTGAAGTCGCTAAGACACTTGAAGGTAAGTCATTTACTATCGGTGCTAAGGCTTCAACCACAGGTAAGATTTTCGGTTCAGTAAATACTATTCAAATTGCAGAATCTTTAACTAAAGCTGGTTTTAGCGTTGAACGCAAAAACATCTCTATGAAAGAAGATGCAAAAGAATTAGGTACTTACAATGCAACTGTGAAGTTACACCGTGAAGTTAAGGTTGACATCTCAATTGAGGTGGTTGCCGAATAACAATTTTATTAATCTCGGATAGATTATAAAAAACATTTTTCAAACAGACATAAACCACCATGGGGACATGGTGGTTTTTTAGTACCCTAAATTTAGGCGCAAAAAAACTCCCACATGTAAATGTAGGAGTTGGTTTTATGTGTCGTCGCTTACTTAACGGCGATAGTCTCAATCTCTACCATTACACTTAATGGAAGTTCTTTAACTGCAAATGCAGCTCTTGCTGGAGGATTCTCTTTGTAATAAGAGCCATAGACTTCATTCATAGCAGCAAAATTACTCATGTCGCTTAATAAACATGTTGATTTAACAACATTAGCAAAGGTATAACCTGCTTCTTCGAGAATGGCAGCAATGTTTTTCATTACCTGCTCAGTTTGCTCTGTAATACCACCTTCTACAACTTTACCTATTGCTGGGTCAACAGGTACCTGTCCTGATATGTATAATGTGCCATTAACTTCGATAGCCTGACTGTATGGACCAATTGCACCTGGTGCCTTAGTTGTTGAAATTACTTTTTTCATCTTAATTAGCTTGTTTAAAGGATTAATTATATGTGTTAATAAAAACTATCGTTGTCACGAGGGTGGTTGCGTTTTTCGTACTTTAAGTCTTGTAGCATGCTTGAATTAACGCGTATGGTAAAAAAGTAGGATTTGTACCGACCAACAGGAACGAGGTTAAAATTCATACTCCAACAGTGTAAATCTCGGCTAATACCTATGTTTGTATGAGCAATTTCTTGCCTGTCAAAACTATAACCCGAGGCAAAATTTATTCGCCATTTGGGTGTTAAAGATAAATTACCGTTTAGGTTAATGTCCGATGTGACCTTAAAGTCGTAGTCCATCTTCTCTTTATTGAATTCTCCCCTATTAAGTCTGAATGAGTAGTTAAGAGAAATGTTCCAGGGGATTTCAAACTTTGCATAGCCGTCATCTCCCATTTCAAAATGAGCATTGCTGCCTTCGAATGCTGCCTGAGGATCAAACTGTTGCTCACCCATAGGATCGGGTGGTAAAGCGTTAGGATCTTCTTCTATATCATTAGGGTCGGTATTGCTTTTTTTATCTTTTTTCTTAAAGGTGTCAGAACCAAAATTTAAACCAAAGCTTAGGTTTGCACTCTCTAATCTTAGTAACTTGCCTTGTTGAGCAAAAACACTCTCGTTAACTCTTATTGGCTGACCAGTGCTAGTGGTGTCAATTGCATATGGGTCAAAGCGAGCGCCAAAATTCACATTGGTTCCAAATAACTTCGTACGCCCAGTCATGTTAACTGGTTGCCAGTTTAACGAATCAGCTAAGAAGTTGTAGCTCGTGCTGAAGTTTAAACTTTCAATTATTTTGAGTTTTTTAAATCCTGTGGTGTCTTTATCGCTTTTAACTTTCATTTCGAGCGTGTTGCCTAAGCTCATGCTCATTGAACCAGACTTTCCACTCCCGGGAGTACCATATAATGAACCTTCGTAGTATGAATAGTCGTGTCGGATAACTTCATCTCTTTCCTCATCATAATATTCAAACCAATCGTAATAGCCGTATCGGTCATCTCCAAAGTCAGGCCTGTACGACATCGAAACAGAAGGGGTTGCCACGTGGCGGATTGCATCTACTTTATCGCCAAATAGCTTGCGCCAAGGCTTAAAAAAGGTATATATTTTTGTTGATGTTCCTGCACTAAGGCTGTAGTCGTAAACTCGGTTAAAGCCAGTTATAGTATCTGTATTTACAATTGAATTGGTTTCTTCGTCGTACCCTTGTTCAATCTTGTTCAGGTACCAGCGCTCGGTATAGTTGAAAGAGGGTGTTACTGTAAAGTGTTTTAAGAACTTTAGGTTCATTGCTACCGGAATGCTGTGTTTAGCACCATTTTTCCATTGCGAAATTAAGCTTTCGCCATCTATTCCTAAATCAGACTCTTTAGCGTGTACATAGTTTTTAAGATTACCCGTATATGAAAGGCTGATCTTTTCAAACATATTCTCTTTTGTGCCAACTTTATTTTTCTTTTTAAACGGATAGAAGCGGTTAACTGTGAATGTTAAATCAGGAACAGTCAAATCAATCGTCGTATCTCTACTGTTTTGCGAGTGTAATAAACTCGCTGAAAAGTTGTAAGGTTTGCCAGCCCATCGTTTACTGTACGAAATACTAGAGCGTTTTGTATTGGTAGAGATGTCGTTATTAGCTGGGTTATATAAGTTATTAATGTTGTTCTGGTCAAAAGAACTGGTAGAAAAATTAACGCTCGCCGAAAAAGTTTGATAAGGGTTGGCCTTTGGATCTTGGCGATGGGTCCAGTTTATAGCCATGTCTTTTGTTTTACTATAGTCTGGTAAATCTTTTTCACTATAAATATTAACGAGGTATTGAAAGTTAAATCGTCCACTGTATTTATATCGATTCTTATAGTTCGTACCTGTTCTAATTGCCCAAGAGCCGTTGGTGAAAATATCTCCTTTAACGGTGAAATCAAAATAATCATTAGCTGCCCAGTAATACCCACCTTCGGTTAAACCAAAGCCACGTATTTGCTCATCTCTGTATGATGGAAATAAGAAACCAGAACTATAAGAACTGGTAGAGGGTATCATGGCAAATGGTATGGCAATAGGGAGCTTTACATCTTCAACAACTAAATAAGCGGGGCCTGTAATGGTTTTTTTACCAGGAATAACTTTTGCTTTGGTTAGGTTAAGGTAAAAGTGAGGGTGATCGTGGTTATCGCATGTAGTGTATTTGGCGTGTCTCATGCAATATGAGTCATCTTCAATCTTTTTTGCTTTGCTTCCTACCACAAACCCTTCTCCTTGTTCGGTAACAATGTGCTCTATTATTGCTTTTTCAGTTTTGAAATTATATTTCATCCTGCGCATAGTGTATTCTCCGCTAGGATCGGTAAACACTGGGAGTCCAATTTCAGTACCTGTTGAATCCACAGTTCCATAGGCAAGTGCGGTGCTGCTATCCATGTCTAAAATAATGGTATGAGCCTTTAGTAGTACGTCTTGATAACTCACTTCTGCATTGCCATAAAGAAACATTTTCTTTTCAGGGTAAAGGGTAGAGTTAATTGAGTCCGTTGCTTTATAGCTTACTTCAGCATCAATCATGAATGAACCTGTTTGTGCCTGAGTGCTATCAATTGCAATTTCCTGCGATACTTCCTGAGTAGCCTGTATGGTATTTTGGCCCTGTACAATGGAAGAAAATATTGTGAGACTCCAAATAAATATCGTTAAAACAATTATTTTGAGCGCGTTGTATGCTTTAGATTGTGTAAGTGTCAAAGTGGTATTTTTTTCAAGCGTCCACAAAAATAATTAAAAAATACGCACAACTGCTGTCGTGTCTAAAAATATGCCAATGAATTGCTTTTTTTATGTGTGTATAATTTTCCTATTTTTGAACTGTAATACAAAGTAAAAGTATGACAATTTATTCATTAAAGACACGTCTTGGGTTTATCCTATTAATCGGCGTTTTATTACTTTTTAACAACTCGGATGTTTTAGCTCAAGAGGCAATGCGTTTTAAAACCGTTGTTATTGATGCAGGACATGGAGGAAAAGATCCAGGAGCAGTTGGTAAAATATCTAAAGAAAAAGATATCGTTTTAAATGTGGCTTTGCAGTTGGGAAGCTATATTGAAAAGAATATGCCTGATGTGAAAGTTGTTTATACACGAACAAGCGATGTCTTCATACCGTTAAATAAAAGGGCTGAGATTGCCAATGAAAACAAAGCGGATTTATTTATTTCCATCCATGCGAATGCCATATCAACTTCAAAAATTCATGGAGCTGAAACTTTTGTTTTAGGTTTGCACCGAACAAAAGAGAACTTAGAGGTGGCTAAAATGGAAAACTCTGTGATTGTGCTCGAAGAAGATTACACAACAAACTATGAGGGTTTTGATCCTAATTTGGCAGAGTCGTACATTATTTTTGAATTGATGCAAAATATCCATATTGATCAAAGTATATATATGGCTTCTATTCTACAATCTCAATTTAAAAATCGTGTTGGAAGACGCGATAGAGGTGTAAAGCAAGCTGGTTTTCTAGTTCTTAGAAAGGCAACCATGCCAAGTGTCCTGGTAGAACTTGGATTTTTAACGAATCAGGCTGAGGAAAAGTTTCTAGCATCCAAAGATGGTCAAACATATTTGGCCTCTGCTTTATATAGAGCCGTAAGGGATTACAAGGAAGAGTTTGATTCCAAGAGTAAGATGGAAGATATTGCTAAGTTAGCACTGGAAAGAGAGGAAAACTTGGTTCAATACCGTATTCAAATTGCTTCTTCAAAAAAGGCTATAAAGCAAGGAGCAAACGTTTATAAAAAGTTTGATGATATCTGGATGTATAAAGATGGAGGATATTATAAGTATACAACTTCGTGTAGTTCCGACTATCAAACTATCGTTTCGTCATTAAATAGTGTAAAGGATAAAATTGCAGATGCCTTTATTGTGGCTTTTAAAGGCGACTCAAAAATATCTGTATCTGAAGCCCGTAATTTTCAAAGACAGCAGCAATAGCTTTTGCTTTGCTTGCATTTTTACTAATTTGCATACTGTTGCTAGTCAATTTAACCAATTAGCTAATAATGAAGAAAGAAATCAAAGTAGGAATAACTGTATTTGTTGCTTTCCTGATATTAATTTGGGGTTTTAACTTTTTAAAGGGTCGAAACATATTAGAAGTGGGAACTTCTTATTACGGTGTTTATGATCGAATTGACGGCTTAACCAAAGCGAGCCCTGTATTCTTCAGAGGTTTTAAAATTGGATCGGTGCGTGATATAGAGTTTCATCCTAGCGAACCAAATCGTTTTTTGGTAACATTTGCCTTGTTTGATGAAATAAATATACCTGCTAACTCTAAAGCTCAAATTTATAGCCTGGATCTAATGGGTTCAAAAGGAGTGCAGTTTATAAAAGGAAATAGTGATGTTTTGTTAGCAGTTGGTGATACCATGAATACTTCGGTTATGGGTGATTTGGCCGATAAAATGAGTATGGAGGTTTTGCCATTAAAAGATAAGACTGAGCGGTTAATTGTAAAGTTGGATACTGTATTAACTAATATAGGAGTGTTATTTAGTGAAGAAAAAGGACGCTTCAAATCAAGTATGCGTAATTTAGATCGATCACTTCATCATTTTGAATCCATAAGTCGCAATTTGGCAAATAAGCTAGAGAAAGATGGTGAAGTTTCAATGATGCTACAGCGCACAGACTCCATACTTGCTATGATGACGGCGCAAAAACCTCATATTGATACCACATTCTCCAATTTGGCTTCATTTTCTCAGCAACTGGAAGATTCTCAAATCGACGAAACAGTTCAGCAACTAAAATTGGCCCTTGGGAGTGCGAATGCTTTAATGGATAGTATTAATGCAGGTAAAGGTTCGATGGGGCAGTTTATGACCAATGAAGAGCTCTATCATTCATTAAATGATGTGAGCGATAACCTTAATCGCTTACTAATCGATTTTCGTCATAATCCAAAGCGTTATGTCTCATTTTCAGCTGTTAATATGGGTAAGAAAGTGGTTGTTAGTGAAAATGCGTATGGAGTCGGTGGCATTGTTTATGAAGTTGTAATTAAGGAATCAAAACAGGCTGAAGAATTTGGTAAAGAAGTACTTAATGGTAAGTATAAGGTCTATGAAGATTATCGAAAATCCACATATATTTATTCACTAGGTCAAGTATCTGATTTTGACGAAGCGATGGAAATATTAGATGAAGTTAAAGAAATTTATGACGAATCTAAGGTTGTTGCATTGGAAAATGGGGTGCCTATTAGTCTTAAAAAAGCTCTGAAAAAGCAAAAGTAAATATTATGCATACTGTTAATAAATAAGAGGAGATATTTTTTTTGCTTTTTTTATCGCTCTAACTCTATTTTGTCTCAAAACGTTTAATTACAGTGGTTTTGCGCTGTTGACTGAAAGTTGTCCGAAAGTTATAGTGTGTTGATTCATAGGGTTTTAGTGTGATTATTTTTAAATGCTTGATTTCTAGATATCAAATCGTTTTTATTATAATGTCAAGTCTTTTTAAGTTTTTTTTTCATTTTTTTTTTCACAATTTTTGTTTTCGCATTTATAGTAGTTAGCAAACATAATATTAAAGGAAAGCAAAAGAATGGAAGTCGATTACAATAAAATTTGGGGTAATTGTTTAGGTGTTATAAAGGATAACATACCTCAAATTAGCTACCAAACTTGGTTTGAACCAATTGTTCCAGTAAAAATTGAAAAGGACGTTTTGACTATTCAGGTTCCAAGTCTTTTCTTTTATGAGTATTTGGAGGAACAGTACATAGACCTCTTAAGTAAAACACTTCGTAAAGAATTAGGAGGAGAAGCTAAGTTAGAGTACAATGTTGTAATGGATAATGCCCATGTTGCTAACCAACAGCCGTACACGCTTAATTTTCCAACGAGCAATAAAACGGATTTACGTAATCGTCCGGTAAGTGTTTCGCAGCAAGAAAAGCCTGACATTAGAAATCCATTTATTATTCCTGGAATTAAACGTTTGAGTGTCGATCCTCAATTAAATGGCGATTATAATTTTGACAATTTTGTTGAGGGAGAGTGTAACCGTTTAGCAAGAAGTGCTAGTTTAGCGGTTGCGAAAAATCCTGGTAAAACGGCCTTTAACCCGTTGTTTTTATACGGTAACTCTGGTTTAGGTAAAACGCATTTGGCTCAGTCGATTGGTATTGAGGTCAAAAGAAACATGCCTGAAAAAACCGTGTTGTATGTAAATGCCAATAAGTTTCAAACGCAATTTACTGATTCAGTGCGAAATAATTCGCAAAACGATTTTCTGAATTTTTATCAGATGATTGATGTGTTGATTATTGATGATGTTCACGAATTTGCAGGAAAAACAAAAACACAAAATACATTTTTCCATATTTTTAACCATTTGCATCAGTCTGGGAAGCAATTGATTCTAACAAGTGATAAGGCACCTGTTGAATTACAAGGGCTGGAAGATCGCTTATTATCACGTTTTAAGTGGGGGTTAGCAGCTGATCTTCAAATACCAGATTTTGAAACGCGTGTATCAATTCTGAATAAAAAGATATACAAGGATGGTTTAACTGTACCTGAAGAGGTGGTGTATTATATTGCGAGTAATGTCGTGAATAATGTACGAGAATTAGAAGGAGCATTGATTTCTTTATTGGCTCAAGCCACATTAAATAAAAAGGAAATAACCTTTGATACTGCCAAGCAAATAATTGATAAGCTGGTAAAGAAAACGAGTAAGGAAGTATCTATTGATTCTATCTCGCAAACGGTTTGTGATTATTTTGGTCTTGACTTAGATATTCTGCAATCAAAAACTCGTAAACGTGAAATTGTTCAGGCGAGACAAATAGCCATGTTTTTTAGTAAGGGACTAACTAATTCGTCTTTATCAACCATTGGTGCTAAAATTGGTAAAAAAGACCATGCTACAGTGTTGCACGCTTGTAAGGCGATTAATAATTTAATTGAAACGGATAAGGATTTTAAAGGTCAAATAAAAGAGATTGAAGCACAGCTGAAATCTTAAATAACATTTTTATTTTCTATAGCATAAAGACATCCAATTTTTGGGTGTCTTTTTTTTATATTTTTGAGAGCATCTTAAATATGATTTCAAACAAATATATCCAATCAAAACAAAAGTTATGAAACAATTATTTTGTGGCTTGTTAGCGATTATTGTGCTGGCAAGTTCTTGTCAAACTAAAAGTACAGAAAGTATGAATCCTTTCTTCTCTGAGTACAATACGCCTTATCAAACACCTCCTTTCGAGCTTATAAAAGTGGAACATTATATGCCAGCTTTTGAAAAAGGGATGAAAGAGCAGGAGCAAGAAATTGAAAGCATCGTTAAAAATAAAGAAGCAGCTAATTTTAATAACACAATTCTATCCTACGATCGTTCAGGAAAGTTGTTGAATAAGGTTAGTTCAGTGTTCTTTAATATTCAAAGTGCCGATAATAGTGACCAAATTCAAGCTATTGCGCGCGATGTTACGCCTCTTCTTACGAAGCATTCGGATAATATTTCGATGAATATGCAGCTGTTTAGTCGTGTAAAGTCTGTTTATGACCAAATGGAAGCCTTAGGTTTAACGGCTTCTCAAAAACGTGTTACTGAAAAGTATTATAACGATTTTGTTAGAAATGGAGCTGAATTGCAGGGGGCTGATCAAGAACTTCTTAAAAAATACAATGAAGAATTATCGATGCTACAATTGAAATTTAGTGAGAATCAATTAGCTGAAACCAATAAAAATTTTCAGTTGGTGGTGGATAATGAATCTGATTTAGCAGGATTGCCTGATGGGGTAATTGCAGGTGCTGCTGAGGTAGCAAGCGCTAATGGATTAGAAGGTAAATGGGTTTTTACTTTACAAAAACCGAGTTTAATTCCTTTTTTACAATATGCCGATAACAGGGATCTTCGTGAAAAGATCTATAAGGGCTATTTCATGAGAGGGAATAATGGTAATGAATTTGATAATAAGGAAATAGCTCGAAAAATGGCAATGATTCGCAGTGAGCGTGTTAAATTATTGGGTTTTGAAACACATGCTGACTATGCGATAGATGTCAATATGGCTAAAACTGCTGACAATGTTAATGATTTCTTATTGAAGCTTTGGAATCCGGCTTTGAAAGTTGCCAAGCAGGAGTTGAAAGAGATGCAATCGATAATTGATCGTGAGGGCGGAAATTTTGAACTTCAATCATGGGATTGGTGGTATTATGCCGAAAAGCTAAGAAAAGACAAATATGACCTGGATGAGTCGGAAATAACGCCATATTTTCAGTTAGAAAATGTGCGTGATGGTATGTTTTGGGTTGCTAAAGAGTTATATGGAATTTCTTTCACTAAGGTTAATAATGTGCAGCTTTACCATACTGATGTAGAGGTTTTTGAAGTTAATGAGGCTGATGGTAAGTACATTGGTTTGCTTTACCTTGACTATCATCCAAGGTCGAGTAAGAGTCCTGGTGCATGGCAAACGAGTTTTCGTAATGCTTTAACTATTGATGGAGAGAAAGTGGCGCCTTTAGTATCGGTTGTTTGTAATTTTACAAAGCCAGCTGGCGATATGCCAGCATTATTAAACTTCGACGAAGTTAGTACGCTATTTCATGAGTTTGGCCATGCTCTTCATGCACTTTTTACAAATGGAGAATACAAACGTACAGCAGGTGTTGTTCCACAGGATTACGTGGAGTTACCATCTCAAATTATGGAAAACTGGGCGGCTGAACCTGATGTAATGCGTAATTATGCTCGTCATTATAAAACAGGCGAGGTGATTCCTGATGTTCTAATAGAGAAATTGCAGCGAAGTGGTCATTTTAATCAGGGTTTTGTAACAGTTGAATATTTGGCCGCTTCACTATTGGATTTAAAATGGCATGGTTTAACAGCTGGCGAAGTGATTAACGATACAGAGGCTTTTGAGGCAGAAGCTATGACTGATATTGGTTTGATTAAAGAGATCATCCCTAGATATCGCACAACTTATTTTAGCCATATTTTTAGTAGTGACTATTATGCTGCTGGATACTATGTATATATTTGGGCAGCAGTTTTAGATTCTGATGCTTTCGAGGCTTTTAAGCAAAGTGGAGATATCTTTAATAAAGATTTGGCACAGAAGTTTCGTCAGCATTGCTTGTCTGAATGTGGTGATGATGAGGGCATGGTTCAGTATGGTAAATTTAGAGGGCAAGAGCCATCGCTAGAACCATTATTGAATAAGAGAGGATTGAACTAAGTTTTATATTGAAATTGTAAAAGGTCGATGAGTTATCATCGGCCTTTTTTATTTCGTTTGTAAATAGGGTTTTTACGATTTATTAATCCAGTTGATTATTTCCTCGTCATTTGGTTTGGTTTTGGGCGAAATAACCTTTTCTAGTTGGCCATTTTCGTTAATTAGATACTTTTGAAAATTCCATTTTACAGTGTTGTCACTGAGATTGTTAAGTGATTTGGTTGTTAACCATTTGTAAAGTGGGTGGATGTCATCTCCTTTAACCGATATTTTGCTCATTATCGGAAAAGTAACTCCGTAGTTTTTTGTGCAAAAGGTCTTTATTTCTGCATTTGTGCCAGGTTCCTGACTCATGAAGTTATTCGCTGGGAAGCCAATGATAACAAAGTCATCTCCACCGTACATTTCATATATTTCTTGTAATTGTTCGTATTGAGGAGTTAGTCCGCATTTACTGGCCACATTAACAACCATTACTTTTTTGCCTTTAAGTTCGTTAAGGTTGAAGTCTTTACCGTCGATTGTCTCAATGTCAAAGTCGTAGAAAGAATTTTGTGCGCTCGCACTTGTAATAAACAGGCAAAGCATGGTAATAAAAGAAAATCTCAATTTCATACAAATTATTAATTTGGTGTATAAATATACTTTTCTAACAGCATTTAATGTGTTTTGTTTAAACTGTTTTAGTGATGAGTGGTACAAAGCGAACGTGGATTAATTCTTCCCGAGTTATTTCATTTTTTGTCTTCGTGTAAAGCGCCAATATCTGATGATTGTTTTTGTGGATAGGGACGATTAATTGGCCATTGTTGCTAAGTTGTGACAGAAATGTGTTTGGCAGAGTTTTGGGTGAGGCCGTGATTATGATGGCATCGTATGGTCCGTGTTCTTTCCATCCTAAATTCCCATCTCCCGTTTTAAATTTGATGTTTTTGTATTCTAATGAGCGGAGTGTTTTTTTAGCTCTTCGAGAGAGGGCATGAATAATTTCGATGGTATACACAAATTTTGATAATTCAGCTAAAATGGCTGTCTGATAACCTGAACCTGTTCCAATTTCAAGGACCTTTTTTTGCCTATTGAGGTTCAGTTTTTCCGTCATGTAAGCAACTATGTAGGGTTGCGAAATTGTTTGTTCATAACCGATGGGTAAAGGCCTGTCTTCGTATGCAAACTCCTTAACGGTACTGGGCACAAATAAATGGCGAGGCACACGACTCATGGCATCAAGTATCTTCTGGTCTTGAATGCCTCTTTTTGTTAATTGTGTTATTACCATCTCATTTATCATGCCCGAGTGTTGCGATTCATTGTGAAGCTTGTTTTTAAGCCTGCCTAAAATTATTATCAGGTAATGAAACGTGGCTTTGTACAATTTGCCAGCTATTATTGATTTTTTCCAGTACGCCAGTGTGTCTAAATCCCTCTAGCCTTTGTTGTTCGCCTTTGGTTTCAATTGAAGTATCCAGTAGTTGGTAGTACCAAGCGACATCCTTGTTTTTGCTCAAATTAATATGAGTATCTTTTGTTGCAATTGTGTAGTTTGAATTGCTTGAAAGTGCAGGTTTTATAGATGAATAAAAACTTTCCCAATCATGCCATATTTCGTCAATGTCGGTTCCAATATTGGTTATGTTATTCCCTTTGTAAAAACATTTTGAAAATGCATTTATATCTCCCGACTCTTGGGCTATTACTAATGTGTCCAAAACATCTTTGATGGGTTTGATGTCTTTATTTGCTTTGAAATTGCTAAATGTTTTCATGGTGAAATATATTTTGGTTAGTAAAGTATTTCTAAGG
Source organism: Carboxylicivirga sp. M1479 (assembly GCF_007097485.1). Taxonomy (GTDB): domain Bacteria; phylum Bacteroidota; class Bacteroidia; order Bacteroidales; family Marinilabiliaceae; genus Carboxylicivirga. The sequence goes on from NZ_VKDE01000018.1 coordinate 106,906, forward strand.
TGCTATACTATCAAGTTAGTCTTTCCCTTATCTGCTGTCAACAGCTAAATCAATTTGTTTTTGTTGTGTTGAATTTGTTTACTTTTGTGGTAAATCTTCATTAAATATGTTTAGGTATTTTATAGAAATGGCTTATTGTGGTAGGCAATTTCATGGTTGGCAAATTCAACCAAATGCTATATCAGTTCAAGAGGTGTTGAATGATGCTTTGTGTAAAGCCTTACGGCAAAGTATTAATGTGGTTGGCTGTGGGCGAACCGATACTGGTGTACATGCTTCCTATTTTGTTGCGCATTTTGATAGTGAAGTAGAGTTGCATTACTTAGATAAGATAGCTTTCAAACTTAACAGGATCGTTGGAAACGATATTGCGATCTTTTCGATTAAGGGTGTTGAAATAGAGTCGCATAGCCGTTTTGGTGCGATTTCTCGTACCTATCATTATTATTTAAAAACAGAGAAAAATCCATTTTTACACGAATTTAGTTATCGTCCGTTTTATCGTGTTGATATAGATAAAATGAATGAGGCGGCTAGAGTGTTGTTTGAGTACAAGGATTTTACGAGTTTTAGTAAGTTGCATACCGATAATAAAACTAACGATTGTAAAATAATGTACGCTCAATGGGAAAAGCAGGCTGACGGTGCTGTTTTTATCATTAAAGCTGATCGTTTTCTGCGAAATATGGTCCGTGCCATCGTAGGCACTCTTCTAGAGGTTGGGCGTGGGAAAATAACAATTGATCAATTCGGGGATGTGATTGAGAAAAAGGATAGAGGTGCTGCAGGAACTTCTGTTCCTGCTCAGGCTTTATTTTTAGTTGATATTGAATATCCTGGAAGTATGTTCATTCCAATGGATAAAAAGTCCATTCTCATTCATTAGTGATTCCAAATATCCCAAGCTGCTTCAGCTTGTAAGTGAAGCATTTCAAGGCCATTTTTGGCAACTGCTCCTTGATCGATTCCTTTTTGCATAAAAAGAGTTATATCTGGATTGTAGGTTAGATCGTAAAGCAGGTGTTCTTTATTAAGCAACTGATAAGGGATATCTGGACATGCATTGGTGTTTGGGTACATCCCTAGTGGTGTAGTGTTTACCAGAATGGAGTACTCCTTTAGTATTTCATCATTCAGTTCGTTGTAGCTCAGGTTGTTCTGTGCTTTAGTCCTCGATACATACTTATATTCTATATTCATACATTTAAAAGCATAAGCAACGGCTTTGGCTGCCCCTCCTGTACCTAATATTAATGCTTTGGTATGATGCTTTTTTATGAGTGGACGTATTGAATTGCTAAAGCCAATGTAATCGGTGTTATATCCAATGAGTGTTGGTTGCTTATTATCCCATTTTACTTTAATGCAGTTGCAAGCGCCTATCTCTTTTGCTGAATCATCGAGTTCGTTCAAATATTGAAAAACACTTTCTTTGTGCGGTATTGTAATGCTAATTCCAGCTATGTAAGCATGGTGGCTTAGTAATTCGGGTACTTCGTTAATATTCTGAATTTCAAAATTTAAGTAACGAGCATCAATGTGCTCATTGTTAAATTTTTGAGTGAAATACTTTTGAGAAAAAGATTGTGCTAAGGGATATCCTATTAAACCAAATGTTCTCATGCTGTTATCGGTCTTTTTGTTTTGCTAAAAGTTCTGTTATTGTAATGCTTGCTATGCCTAAAATAATGAAAAGTACTGCAAAATAAAACTCAGAATCAAAATGAGGTTGATAGTAATCAAATCCAACTGTTTTTACTTTCTCTCCAAACTGTTCAGTGATAGGGTTTTTCCATGGCCAAAGAATACCAAGTGATCCTGCAATGAATCCTGTTAATAAAGCAATTGTTTGATTATGGTATTTTTTTAATAACCACGATAAAAAGTGTGAAAAGGCAATTAATCCAACGGCAGCACCAATAATAACTGGTAATAATATTTCGATTGAAAGATTGTTGATGGCATCAATCATAACTAATTGATAATTACCCAACAATATAAGTACAAACGAGCCTGATAAGCCTGGTAGAATCATGCTGCACATGGCAACAACTCCACAAAGAATCAAATACAGGAATGAGTCGTTTTGGCTGGCAGGTGTAAGTATTGACATTGAAATGGCTATGCCTGTTCCAGCAATTAGGCTAATGATGCTCGCTGCTGACCATTGCTTAACTGTTTTGCCAACGAAATATACCGATGCCAATACTAATCCAAAAAAATATGCCCAAATGTAAATAGGATAACTTTCAAATAAATACTTGAATAATCGTGCAAGGCTTATAATAGCAACACCAACACCTGAAAATAATGCTATAAGAAAATACAGGTCGATGTGTTGAGCTAATTCTTTAAAGCGTCCTCTCGAGAGAAGGCTAAGTGCTTTGCCATTAAACGATTTTATTGAATTTATTAATCGCTCAAACACTCCAGTTATTAAGGCAATTGTGCCACCAGATACGCCAGGGATAACATTAGCGGCACCCATTGCAGCTCCTTTTATAGTAATTTTTAAAAATGCTGTAATTGATTTGTTCATGTATTTTGTTTTTGGGAGTCTTTTATTGTTTTGAATTTATGATCTGCAAAATTTCTTCGTTGCTCACTATTTCAGGATAATCATTTGATACATCTTGAACGCAATCAGGATCTAATTCAAAAGCTACTTTAAATGCTTTTATTCCCTCAGTTTTATTTTCCAAGTAATGATAATAAGCAACAGCAGATAGGTAATGTACTGCAGCAACATGTCCATATTGTTCACAAAGTTCATTAATATAAGCTGATATCGGAAACTCCTTATTGAGTATCATTTTAAGTTTTAATAACTCAAACCATCCAGTTAGCTCATGTGGATCAAGGTTTAATCCGTTTTCTAAACTTCGGCTTGCATCTTCGGCTTTATCTAATTCAAAAAGACCACGGGCATGCGCAAACCAATAGTCTGCATTTAATGGATTAATTGTTATGGCTTGATCAATTGCTTGTAAGCCCGATTGGTAATTTTCAGTTTCCATTAATGTTGTGCCCATGCCATACCATGCATCTCCTTGTTTGGGTTTCATTTTTATCACTAGTTGATAAAAACGTATAGCCATATCAAAGTTTTTCAATTGCTCCCAGCAATCTGCAATGTATTGGTAGGTTAAGTAGGCGTCGCGACACATTGTGGTGTGTTCAATGTAGGCTTCAATGGCTTCTTTAAAACAGCCCGATTGTACTAAGCTGTTTCCTTTGTTAAAGTACGCTTCTTCGTGTTGAGGGTTTATCGCAAGGGTAAAGTCATAGGCTTTGTTTGCTTCTAAAAAGTTACCTAGTTTATTGTAAATTATTCCCAAATTGTACCATCCATTCTCAGAAAATGGATTGATGTTTAATAGTTTTTGGTAAGCTTTAATGCTCTTTTCGTATTCTAAAATTTTATCCAGCGAAAAGGCGTATTCGAATAGTGCATTTTCATGATCTGGTACATTTTCTAGAAGTCGCTCTAAAAAAATAATTGACTCCAGATATAATTCATATTGATTGAGGTTATAGGTAATTTCTAACAAGATGTCATTTTTATCTTCAAAGGAGATATCTACTGCCTTGTTGAAATAGCTTATAGCTTGTTTGTAGTTGTTTTTCTGTAGCATTATCCAGCCAAGACTCATAAAAGCATCCACATTGGTTGATTCAATCGGAATGATTGAAAGCAACATTTTATGAGCAACATCTATGTCGCCATGGTCAGCGATTAAAATGGCTTGTTTTACTTGCAAGCTGCTAGCATTGGGGTGTTGCGATAATCCAACAGAAAGGATTTTCTCAGCTTGTTTTATGTTGCTCTTATCTAAATAATAATCGTAAATGCTCTCTATCTGATGCACATCAAAGTATTCAACCTTATCGGTGCTAACCATTTTCTCAAATCTTTCAACCGCCTGTAGTGCCTCGTCGTGGCTTGCGTGCAAGAAATCCTGCATAAATCATCTTCTTTTAGCGTTACAAAAATATTACTTTTATTAGTATCACCAATGCATATAGCTAATTGTTATTAACAAGTTTATCGACAATTAAATGAGTGCTAGTTCTATAAGTGGATGTATGGTGTCAAAAAAAAAGAGGCTGAACTCTTTGGGTCGAGTAACAGCCTCTATGCCTGAAGAGAAATTACACCTTTATCGCCAAAACACTAGAAACCGTGCGGTGAAAGTTCTTCAGACGATCGCCTGATTTTTAAATGAAGTGTTTGATGAAATGAGTGTTGCATCAAAATATTGTACAAAGAAATCGCCATTTCTTTTTTTGTGTGTTGAAGTACTTCAAATAAACCAAAGCCGATCTTAATCTTTTGCTATTATGTATTTAGCATTATATCAATTGTCGTTACAATCTTCGCTTATCTTAGCAATTGGTGTGCCAGTGGGTGTAATGTATTGTATTTTAATGTTATGTAATTGTTTTTGTGCTATATAAGGCCTCGGAAGTGTACGTAATCGGATTGAAAAGTGTGCGATAGCGTGCATTCGTCTATTTTAATGCTGTTTTATTTAATTACGAATAGAATATAGTTGAAAGTGTGTTCGGAATTGTACGTTATGGCGTGTAGGTTGAAGTCCTAAATAGCTGGACTGAGATATGTATCTGTTCTGTATTTGTATGTTTTGCAATTGCTTAGCTCTTTAGCTATCTTTATAGGAAAAGAGGTGTTATGGATTATGTACTAATCAAAAATGGAAAAGTAGCAATGGATGGACGGTTGCTGTCTAAAGATGTTTTGATTGGTAGTGAAAAAATTATTGCAGTTGGTGATTATATTGAGAAGCCAGAGTCTGAGACGCCCGTAATAGATGCCTTGGGTAAGTTTGTAATGCCTGCCGCAATTGATACCAATATTTTCTTTAATGAGTTAATTGGTCAGGATGCTAATGCTAGGAGACGATTTAATCAGGCGCAAGTTTTATGTGGTACTTCATCCGTTGTAGCACCTTTACCACAACCTCATTCTTATTCTTTTGAGGCGGAATTAATGCAACGGAAATGTAACCAAGAGGGCTTAATCACGGATTATGGCTATCATCTTTGTATTAATGATTGGAAGCGCCTTGATATTGAAGATCTAAAATATTGCTATGCTCATGAAGGAATATCTACCTTTTATATGAAATGGCCTGTTGAAAAGGGCGATTTAAATAAAGTGAGGGATTTATTTAAAATGGCTGGTTTAAACCAAACTACGGTTCTGATTGATTTAAAAAGAAGTTTTGATGATTACCAGCAAGTTGATAGTGTATATCATAAAGCAGGTATGCTAATTAGTGAGCACTTAATTGATTTTAAATCCTTATTAGATTTGGCAAATGAAGTTAAGTGTAATGTGTGTTTATTAAATATATACTTCAAAGAGGAGCTGGAGCTTATTAATAAGAGTATGGCGGATAATATTTTTGCAGAACTCATGTTTCCTTATCACATAGCTGATTCTGCTGTATTAGGTCTTGATGCGAATTCAATATATTCTGGTTTTCCATTGGCTAATAAATTAAGGCTCCTATCAGCAACAGATGTGTGGCAAAGTTTGCAACTCGATAATTTTATGATATCAAGACCTTTGCTTAAGTTATCAAGCAAAGGGGTTTGGGACAATAGCCAGGTTGATAATCGGCCAGATGAATATATTCTACGTAAAAACTTGCTATCGGTTTTATATACTTTGGGTGTTACAAATGGAGAATTGTTATTTGCAAAATTGGTTGATGTGTTTGCTGCCCGGACAGCTAAATTGATGGGTGTGTATCCTCAAAAAGGTGCAATGATCGCAGGTAGTGATGCTGATATTGTAGTCTGGGATCCTGATTTTAAACGAAATGTGTATTGCCATATGTCTGGTACTCCTAGTAACAAAGTGGAGGTCTTTCCATTGAAAGGTAGGGTTGAGTTTAGTTTTGTGAAAGGACGTATGGTATATAATGGAGAAAGTTTTAATGAAGAAGGCGTAAATGCACGTTATTTATATCGAAGCCCCTTTTCATAATGGCATACAAGCTTTTAAAAGCTTGAAATTGTATATATTTGGCAAGCCAAATTTGCATGCATGAATAATTTTGAAGAAGAAACTCATTCGCATAATCCACAAATAAGAAAAGAAACAAGTGATAATCTTTTTGATATCAATCGTTTGATCCGTTTGGTTCTTAAGTATTGGTATTTGTATTTGATTTCGTTGCCTTTGTGTTTAGGTGCCGTATTTCTCTATCATCGATACACGGTTCCTGTTTATAAGGCATCTGCCACATTAATGTTAAAAGGGAGCGAGCAAAAATCGTTTTCGCAAGCCGATTTAATGGAGGGCTTTGGTTTGTCCCCTGAGATGAGAAGTGTGGAAAATCAGAGTTTTATAATCCGCTCGCGAAATATCATTAAGAAAGCTATTGATCGACTCGATTTTGGTGTTTCGTATTACCAAAAAGGGCGTTTTAAAGATTCTGAGCTTTATCATAGTTCCCCGTTTGTTATTGAAATAGACTCAATGCATCCGCAATTACTCAATGTGCCGATAGGCATAAGGTTTTTAGCAGATGGAAATGTTGTTATTACTGTTAGTTGTGATGGAGGAACTTTACATGATTACAAAAAAGAGGCATTTGCTGGTAGAGTTGGAGTCTTGGACTATCATACAAGGGTGCGTACAGGCGAAAAAGTGAATGACTCAGCTTTTGCCTTTACTATCAAACGTAAACCAAATGTGAATGTCGATTCTGAAGCCTCTTATTATTTTATTTTCAAATCGCACCAACAGTTAACAAGTGAGTATCGTGGTTCATTGGGGGTTAGTCCTTATCGCGAAGGGTCTAGTATTCTCTTTATTTCATCGGTGGGAACCAGTAGAGGGAAGATTGTGCGATTTTTAGATGAATTGTGTGAGGTGATACTTGAGAATAACCTTGATCGTAAAAACGATATGGCAACACGATCAATAGCGTTTATTGAATCTCAATTGGAAACAGTGTCGGATACTTTAGAGAAGGTTCAAAACCAAATGTCTTCTTATCGGAAAGCTAATCGTTTTATGGGGCCATCTGAGTTTTCTGAAAAGTTGGCTGATAAGTATTATGATACTGAGAGTGAGTTGAAAATGCTCAAGATGAGAATTGAGTATTATGAATATTTGCAAGATAACATATCTGCTTCTGGTGACTTTGAGCAGTTTTTATTGCCAGCAGTCAGTAGTGAGAACACGAATCTAGTTAATGAGTTAGTGACTCAGTTAATTGAATTGCAAAAAGAATTGGAGCTTCTAAAGGGCTCGGCCCAAACTAATAATCAATATGTGGTTACTTTAAGCAGTAAAATTGATGTAACGGTTGATTTATTAAATAAATCCATCAATCAGGTCTTGCATAATTTTGGCCTTGAAAAGAGTAAGATTGAAAAAGAAATGGCGACTATTATTCAGGATATGGAGAGGTTGCCTGAGTTGGAGAGGGATTATTTGATTATTGATAGAACGTATAAGTTGAATGATGCTATTTATACGTTTTTATTACAAAAGCATTCTGAAACTCAAATTTCAAAGGCTAGTAATGTTCCAGACAATGAGATTATTGATAATGCCTCAATTTCGGCCTTGGTGTCGCCAAATAAAAGTAGCGATTATAAAAAAGGATTAATGCTCGGCTTGTTAATTCCATCGGTGTTTATTGCTTTAAAGGAGTTTTTAAATACCAAGGTGAGGGGTAAGGATGATTTGAAGCAATTAGTACCAGGACTGCCAATTTTGGGTATGGTTGTTAATAATAAAAGTGATGCAGAGAATGTAATAGTGCAATTGCCCCATTCGATTATTAGTGAATCATTCAGATCGATAAGAACAAAGCTAAAGTTTATGGCTGGCTCTAAAGATTTAAAGGTGATTACTCTTACGAGTTCAAATACTGGGGAAGGGAAAACTTTCTGCGCACAGAATATAGCATCTGTTTTTGCTGTGTCAGGCAAAAAAACGGTTATTGTTGGGTTTGATTTGCGTAAGCCTCGACTGACAGCCTTGTTTGATCTGCAAAATAAAGCTGGTTTGTCGAACTATTTTATCGGTCAAAACTCGGTTGAGGATATTGTTTATGAAACAGAACAGGATAACGTGTGGGTGGTTCCTGCTGGTCCAATTCCGCCTAACCCAAGTGAGTTAATAGTTGGTGATCGAACTGATGATTTATACCGATATTTGAGGGAGCGATTTGATGTTGTAGTTATTGATTCGCCTCCGATTGGATTGGTTGCTGATGCTCGTTTGTTGATGCACTACTCAGATTGTAATTTATTTGTTGTTCGATCAAACTATACTGTTAAGGATCATATGGTCCATACTGTCGATAACCTCATAAGTGAGAAAGTAGATGGATTAGGCTTGATATTGAATGATATTTCAATGAGTGATAAAGGCTATGGATATTATACCGCCGAGTATTATGGTGGACAAACGCACGTTTAAAAATAGCTATTTCTTTACAAACTGGATAAGCTTACTAAAATTCTTAATAAACAGAGCTAAAAAGCCGCCTACTCTGTTTTTAGATAAAGCTTTGTAATCTTCTTTTGTTTTTTGTAGGATGTTTTTAATAGAGTTATTGCTTACTCCCCCAATGCGCATATTAACAATCGTGTCGTTCAGGTAGTAACTTTGTGTCTCTTTATCGCTAAAAAGTCGCAACATGTAATCGTAATCGGCCGATATTTTGAATGTAGTATCGAACTTTCCAATCTTGTTAATGTGGTCTTTTTTAATGTAAACAGTAGGGTGAGGCGGCATCCATCCTCTTTTTAAAAGTGATTTTGAGAATTTTTGACTTTGCCAAAAACGAATGATCTTATAGGGTGGTGTGGTTTGTATGTAATTGAGGTTGCCATACATGGTATTGTATTCTTCCTCGGTCATCAGCATTTTTTCAATAATTTCCTTACTAGCAAACATGTCATCAGCATGCAAAAAACCAACCCAGTCTCCTTTTGCCATGTTCAGGCCTTTGTTCATTGCATCATATATGCCCTTGTCTGCTTCGCTAATCCATTGGTCAACTTTATCTTCATTGTTTTTGAGTACATCTATGGTGTTATCAGTCGACAGACCATCGATAATAATGTATTCAATGTTTTTACGCGCTGTTTGTTCCCAAACACTATTAATTGTTTCAATTAAAGTTTGTGCAGAATTAAATGTAACGGTAATAATTGTGATTTTCTTTTCTGGTTGCATAGGTTTTAATCGAAATAATATAGCTGAATGTCCTTCTTGAGATTTTCCTTGGCCTTGTTAATGTAAAAGTTGGTTTCATTAACGCCTTTTTCAAATATTATTTTTGATAAGTGAATAGCGGGTGAGTTGGGTTGCACTTCGCCAGATGCGGTGTTTATAAGTTTAATAACTACATCCCTTGATTTTAATATGGCATCCCAGGTTGGGGCGGGTAGGTAAATTTGCATGGCAAAATTATGTTCGAATTCATGTCGAATCGAGCTTAGTAGTTGCTTTTGTAACTGCAAGCTTGTCATGTTTGCTTTGTTTTCTCTTAATACAATTGCTTCCGGACTAATGCGTTCTAAAAGAATTGCTAAACGTTCATACGCTTGCAGTCTTGTTGGTATTAGTTCTTTAAAAGTACTGTTGGCCAACTCTAATTGCTTTTGTTTTAGGTTGTGTTTTAAAAACCATCGGAGTAGAACTAAGATGGGGGTGCTTATTAAAACAACTATACACGATAATTTAATTATTTCTTCAAAAACGATCATGGATGTGAAAATAATGTGGTTGAAATCAATTGTTGTTAAATTGTAAATTAATAAATCCAAATAAAATTAAGTGTTTAATATTTGATTTGTTACACGTGGTTCGTCAATAGTTTGTATGTGTAAGCAAAAAACATTTAATTATAATGGTGTATGTGCTATAAAATCTTGGTTGCTTATGATTTTTAACTAATTTTGTCCTATTCGCTTTGCAAGATATAAAATGTTTTGCTCCGAGAAGTGACAAAGTTATTGATCATTGTAATTAATAGGAGAGTTTTTTAATGAGTACAAGTATCATCTCTAACAGAATTAATGCATTATCTGAATCACAAACAATTCAGATGAACCAAAAAAGCCGTGAGCTTCAGGAAAGTGGTGTAGATGTAATTAATCTGACTCTTGGTGAGCCTGATTTTAATACACCCGAACATATTAAACAGGCAGGTATTAAGGCCATTAACGATAATATGTCTCATTATCCTCCAGTAGCAGGATTCCCAGCATTGAAAAAAGCAATTGCTGATAAACTTGCGAGAGATAACAATATGGCTTATTCCCCAGATCAGATAGTTGTATCAGCGGGAGCGAAGCATAGCTTGGCTAATGTGCTTCAGTGTGTTGTTAATAATGGCGATGAAGTAATTATACCTGCTCCTTACTGGGTTAGTTATATTGAGTTGGTTAAGTTAGCTGAAGGTGTTCCTGTTATAGTAGAGGCTGGTGTTGAAGCTAAATTTAAAATTACAGCTGAGCAATTGGAGGAAAGTATTACGCCTAAAACAAAGGCCATTTTATTTAATTCTCCATCGAACCCTACTGGTAGTGTTTATAGTTTGGAGGAGTTGAATGCCATTGCTGCTGTCTTGGAGCGTCATCCTGATATAATTATAATTTCAGATGAGATTTATGAGAAAATTAATTTTGTGGGTCAGCATGCTGGATTAGGACAGTTCGATGCTTTAAAAGAGCAAACAGTGATTATTAATGGTGTTTCAAAAGGTTATGCCATGACTGGTTGGAGAATCGGATACATTGCCGCTCCTAAAGCCATTGCTAAGGCTGTAACTAAGTTGCAGGGGCAGTACACGTCAGGTGTGTGTGCAATTGCTCAAGCCGCATCAATTCAAGCATTTGTTGGTGATCAGCAGTGTGTTGAAGAGATGCGTGTTGCTTTCAATAAACGACGCGATCTTGTATTAGATATTGTAAAGGATATTCCTGATTTTAAGGTGGCAACTCCCGATGGAGCATTCTATATTTTCCCTGATATCAGTCTTTATTTCGGTAAGAGTGTTGGAGATAGAGTAATCAATTCATCGATGGATATGAGTATGTACCTTTTGGAAAAAGCGCATGTTGCATCTGTTCCAGGAAGTGCTTTTGGAAGCGAGAACTGTGTGCGTTTTTCATATGCAGCAGCCGATGAATTATTAATTAAAGCTTTTGGTCGAGTTAAAGAGGCCTTGGCTCAGCTTAAATAGATGCTGAGCCTTGTTGAAAACTTGGTTTTATATCCCAATAAAAAATTGTTTCTTTGATTGCGTATTATTTAAAGCAATCGTTAATATATTATGAGTAAGCAACCCATTAAAAGTACAAATTCAAAAAGTAAAATTATTGAGTTTAAGTCGGCCAGTATTCGACAGCAAGAGCATCTTATATTACAAGATGTAAATTTCAGTGTTGAGCCTGGTGAATTTGTCTATTTAATAGGTAAAGTTGGGAGTGGTAAGTCAAGTTTGCTTAAAACGATGTATAAAGAACTGCCCCTAATTGAGGGATATGGGTTTGTGGCCGGTTATGCCTTAAAAACCATAAAATCAAGTCAAGTGCCTTTGTTAAGGCGTAAGATGGGGATTATTTTTCAAGATTTTCAATTGCTGTCAGACCGTAGTGTATACGATAATTTAATGTTCGTATTGAAAGCTACTGGCTGGAAAGTGAAAAAGGATATGGACAAGCGCATAAGGGATGTATTATCGCTTGTAGATATGGTCCATAAGGGCTATAAAATGCCACATCAATTATCAGGAGGAGAGCAACAACGCATTGGCATTGCACGTGCGTTGTTGAATTCGCCTGACTTAATTCTGGCCGATGAGCCAACGGGTAATCTTGATCCCGATACTTCGGATGAGTTGATGAATCTGCTTAAAAAGATTTGCTTGTCTGGTAATACTGTCGTTATGGCAACCCATAATTACAATCTTCTCAAGAAATTCCCAGGGCGTACCATTCGTTGTGAGGATACGCGCTTATTCGAGTCTAAGCAGGAAGAAATCGATTTTGACCTCTTGGATTAAAGAAAAATCATCAAATAATTGTTGTATAAAAATACTCTTGGCTTCACTTTCTCAGTGAGGCACTTTTGTTATCTTTAAGCACAATTTTTCATTCTTCGAAAATAAGGATGAGAAAAATACGTTTTACCTATTACAATCTAAATTTAAAGGCCTTATCTCATGATGAGAAAAATCGCATTACTGCTTTTTGTCTGCCTTGTGCACGGTTCCTTTGCGCAACAAACCCTCGATAATGATAACGATAAAGAATTATATAATCAGGCGATGGAAATGTATCGACTGGGTAAATACGGTTTGGCGCGTATCAACTTTACAAAATATGCCAATGAGTCAAAGGGTGAAAATGCCTCTTTAGTTAGCGAAGCTACTTACTTGTCTCGGGTTTGTGCTCAAAAGTTGCAAAACGAGGATGTAAAGTATTTATGGGAGAGCTATGTGCAAGATTATCCTTATAGTAATCGCTTGCATTATGCTAAAATGCATCTGGGGGATTATTATAAAGACCTAAATAAATACAAACAGGCTGCAAGGGCTTACGATAAGGTAAAGGCTTCTGCATTGGACGATGATACAAAAATCGATTATTACTTTTCTTCGGCCTACGTTCTTTTTATGATGGAGGATTACGATAAGGCTCTATCGAAACTTAATAAAATTAAGGGTAAGGATCACAAATATGCGTCATCGGTGCAATATTATTATGCACATATACAATATCAACAAGGGAACTATCAAACAGCGCTTGATGAGTTTAAGCAGCTTGAAAATGACAAAGGCTTTAAAAAGGTTATTCCTTTTTATATTGCTCAGATACTCTATTTGAAAGAAGACTATGTTGGTGCCATAAAGTACGCCGAGCCATTAAGCTCAGAGGGTACTAAGGACCGTCAGGCTGATATGAATCGCATTGTTGCTGACTCTTATTATGCTCAGGGAAATTACAAAGCTTCAATAAAGTATTATAATAGTGCAATTAAGTTATCCAAAGAGCCACTGCGCGAAGATTATTATCATTTAGGATTTGCGAATTATTACATTAAGAATTATGATGAAGCCATTGTTGGTTTGTCGCATGTAACTGCAGCAGACGATGCTTTAGCACAAAATGCCTATTACCATCTTGGCGATTCATACTTAAAAATGGATGATAAGAAAAGAGCACGTGTTGCTTTTGAGGCTGCCTCTAATAATGACTATGACAGGGATATACAAGAAGATGCTTTGTTGAATTACATCAAGCTTAACTATGAGTTATCTTTCTCCCCATTTAATGAAATTATAGATTCATTTTTAAAGTATATCGAATTATTTCCTGAAAGTGATAAGATTGATGAGGCCTATGAATATTTGGGAAAAGCCTTTTTAACCACCAAGAACTATCGTGAGGCACTGGCCTCAATGGAGAAAATACAACGTAAAACGGGCGATGTTTATCGTGCTTTGCAACGCGTAGCTTACTACAGAGGACTAGAACTGTTTACGAATTTAAATTTTGTTGAAGCTATCGAGTTCTTTAATTACAGTTTGAAATATGCTGAGTATGATAAAGAACTGAAAATTGGCGCCTATTATTGGCGCGGAGAAGCCTATTATCGAACGCATAATTACGCTAAAGCGATTGTTGATTTCCGTGAGTACATCTACCAGCCTGGTTCGTATGAATTAAAAGAGTTTACAATTTCTCATTACAATATTGCCTATTCGTATTATAAACAAAAAGAATATGCCGAAGCGCAAACCTGGTTCCGAAAATTTATTAATATGTCCGATGGACGCGACCGTGTTTTATTAGGCGATGCATATAATAGAACGGGCGATACCTATTATGTCAATCGTCAGTTTAGCCAGGCGATTTCATTTTACGATAAAGCATCAAAGGTGCCCGAGGGTGCTCCTGATTATGCTTTGTTTCAAAAAGGTTTTTGTTTAGGCCTGATGAAGCAATACAATGATAAAATTAGTGTGCTGGATCAAATGGTTAATCGTTACCCTCAATCGCCCTATGTTGATGATGCGCTTTACGAGACTGGTCGATCATATGTGTCTTTGAATAATAACGATCGTGCCATTTATTATTACAAAAAAACAAAAGAAAAATACCCCAATGGTAGCTATGCAAAAAAGGCATTACTACAACTTGGCTTGGTTTATTATAATAATGACGATAACCAGAATTCCATCGTTTACTATAAGCGTGTAGTCAATGAATATCCAGGTGCAGAAGAGGCAGAAGATGCATTAGTTGGTATTCGTAATATTTACATGGATAACGATGATCTTAATGGGTACATGAACTATACTTCCTCTTTAGGTGCTTTTGCTCAAGTGGACGAGAGAGAAAAGGATAGCTTGACTTTTGTGCGTGCTGAGAAGTTTTATATGCAAAGTGACTGTGAACGTGCGATATCTCATTTTAAAAATTACCTCGATGTTTTTTCTGATGGAAAATTCGCTTTGAGTGCACATTTCTATAAGGCCGATTGTCAGTATAAAACGGGTGATTACAGCGATGCGCTAAAATCTTTTGAGTATGTGGCTGAACGAGAGCGTAGTTTATTTACCGAAGAGGCTTTAATTCGAATGGGGGAGCTGTTATATCAACAAGGGGCATATAGGAAAGCATACGAGAGCTTTAGTCGCTTAGAGTTAGAGGCTGAAATTGCCGAAAATAGGTTGGAGGCTAAAATCGGTAAAATGCGCTGCTTGGCTAAAATTAATCAACCTGACGAGTGTATTGCCGCTGCCGATGATCTTTTAAGATCGCCAAAAATTGCTGATGAAATTAAAAGAGAAGCAATATACAATAAAGCCAAGGCATATGAACTGTTGTCAAATAAACACTTGGCTTTGGAAAATTATCGACTCATTGCTGCCAATACCAAAAGTGTAGAAGGGGCCGAGGCGAAATTCATGATAGCTCAAATGTTGTACGATAGTGGTGATAAAGATACTGCAGAGAAGGAAGTGTTTGAATACATTGATATGGGCACCTCGCACCAGTATTGGTTGGCCAGAAGCTTTATTTTATTGGCTGAGATTTACCACGATAGGAATGAGACTTTTCAAGCGATACAATACCTGCAAAGTATAAAGGATAATTACGAAGGAGATGATGATATTGAAGAACGGGTGGATGCCTATCTGCAAAGTTGGAGTCAACAATCTGATCTTTCAACAAGTACGAACACACAAAAAGTAGGATAAATGATGACAATAAGAAAAAGTTATATAATTGCCCTGTTTTTTTGCTGTGCCATTGGTCACAATGTTCTTAACGCACAAGAGAACATTAATCAAGATGTGAAAGTTGTTAAGGCTTATACGCCAACCATTTCAGATGCATATAAGGTTAATTACATGCCAGAGTTAAATGACTCAACAACCATTAGTCCTGCATTTAATTATCGTATTCTTAGCACATCGGCAAGCACTAATTATGAGCCAGCACCCATATCGCCTGCAAAAATTAGTTTCAAACGAAAAGAACATCTTAATTCAAGTTATTTAAAAGGTGGAATTGGGAATTATAGTTCACTTTTGGCAGAGCTTGGATACAATGTGTTGGAGAATGAAAAATACTTGCTGGGTTTTAATATTGGTCATATAAGTTCATTTGGAGAGTTGACTCTTGAGAATGAACAATCTGTTGAAGCGCCATTTCATGATACATGGGCCAGTGCTGATTTTAAACATTTTTTTGATGATAAAACTTTTGGTATTGAGCTCGGGTTTAATCGTTCAAAATATCAATATTACGGATACCAAACCCTAGTTTCTGATGAGTTGTACTTAGATAACGATGGTCAAGTTGCCTTGGGCAGTGATTTGTCGCCAGCAGTCGATCAGCGATTATCAGGTTTTGATGTTACAGCGTCATTAATGAATAACGAAACGGATGATCGTAAAACAAAATATTCCGCTTTTGGTGGCTTTAATGCGTTTGGATCATTAACAGGAGTTAGCCAAATGGGATTTAAGCTTGGAGGTCAATTGCTATATCCTGTTAACGACTTAGGAATTAAAGTCGACGGAGAAGTTAAAAGTTTTAGCACCAAAGTGCCAACTGCAACTGATGTGATGTATTCATTTAAAGATCGTTCCCATACTTTAATACGTGTTAACCCAGGTGTTGTGTTTAATTTTGATCGAGCCAGTATTCAGGTGGGAGTAATGATGGCTGGTTTTATTGATACGGAGGGCGATGAATTCTATGTCACGCCTGATGTGCTTGGGGAATTAACTGTTGTTGAAGGTATTGCCACGGTTTATGGTGGAATTACAGGTAGAGTCGGCATGAATGATTATCAATCAGTATTGAATGAAAATGCATTTGCTGCTGCTGATGTCAATGTTAAGAGTTCTATATATGGTGTTAATTTCTTAGCTGGAATTAAGGGGAACTTTAGTTCTGCTACGTCTTTTTCCTTAGGAATGGAATATGGATTCTTTAATAATGAACATTTTTGGGTGAATAGAAGTTACGCACTCCAAACTCCACCAGTTGATCAGGCGGGGATGCACTATTCAAATGTTTTTGATGTTGTTTATGACGATGGCTCCTTGTTAAAAGTGGCTGGTGAAATTTTATATAAGCCAAAGCCAAATATGGAGTTTTTGTTAAATGGAGCTTACTACGGATGGAATTTAGATGGTCTTGAGAAAGCTTGGCATAAACCTGAGGTTGAAATAGGTGTCGAAGGTCGTTTTAATGTTTTGGATAATTTGTTTGCTAAAGCTGGTGTAACCTACTTGGGAGATCGATGGGCAATGGATGTTAGTAATATTGATTTGTCCAAGAAATTGGGTGGTGTTGTAGATGTTAATTTAGGCGCCGAGTATTTCTTTTCTAAACAGTGGTCTTTTTGGGCGACAATCAATAATATGGCCGCCGCTAAATACTATAAGTGGAATGGATACCCTACGCAACGATTTAGTGCCAAAGCAGGGATAATATTCTCATTTTAAATAGCTTTAATTTGTTGAATAATTTGTCCCTCAAAGTGGTGGAAAATTCACTGATTTATAGCATCGAAAAATGATGAATTTTGCTATATTTGTAGGTCTTTCTATACGAAAGATGTATTTAACCGGTAAAGCCGGTTTTTTTACGCTTTTCAAAAGAATATAAGATGAGTGATCAGGTAAATGAGAATGTAAATAAACAAGGTGAATATAGTGCCAGTAGTATTACTGTATTAGAAGGTTTGGAAGCTGTTCGTAAGCGTCCGGCCATGTACATTGGTGATGTTGGTGAAAAAGGATTACACCATTTAGTATACGAGGTAGTTGATAACTCTATTGATGAGGCTTTAGCCGGACATTGTGATACCATTGGAGTGGTTATTCACGAAAATGATTCGATTACGGTTACTGATAATGGTCGTGGGATACCTACCGACTTTCATGAGAAAGAAGGGAAGTCGGCATTAGAAGTAGTAATGACGGTATTACATGCCGGAGGTAAATTCGATAAGGATTCTTACAAAGTATCTGGTGGTTTGCATGGTGTTGGTGTTTCTTGTGTTAATGCTTTATCAAGCATGTTAAAGGCCGAGGTACATCGAGGTGGTAAAATTCACACACAAGAGTATTCCATTGGTAAGCCTGTTACCGACATTATTGAGGTAGGCACAACCGATATTACAGGAACGAAAGTGACTTTTGTACCTGATTCTACAATTTTTAATACAACTACTTATAAATACTCAATTTTAGCCAATCGTTTAAGAGAGCTTGCTTTTCTTAATCAGGGAATTAAAATTGAACTTTCCGATGAGCGAGAGTTAGATGAAGAGGGAAATGTAAAGACTGAGGTTTTCTTTTCGGAAAGAGGTTTAGAGGAGTTTGTTGAGTTTATTGATGAGGCTCGTGAAAAACTAATCGATAAAGCCATTCATATTTCCACGGAGAAAAATGACATTCCTGTTGAGATAGCAATTTTATACAATACTTCGTTCTCTGAAAATATTTATTCGTATGTGAATAATATTAATACGATTGAAGGAGGAACGCACTTAACTGGTTTTAGACGTGGTTTAACACGTACCTTGAAAACATTCGCCGAGAAATCGGGTATGTTAAGTAAGCTAAAATTCGATATTAATGGTGATGATTTCCGTGAAGGATTAACGGCTGTTATATCGGTTAAAGTTGCTGAACCACAATTTGAGGGACAAACAAAAACCAAGTTAGGTAATAGCGAGGTAAGCTTGTCGGTTGATCAAGCGGTAAGTACCATGCTTGCCAACTATCTTGAAGAGAATCCTAAGGATGCTAAAGACATTGTTAGTAAAGTGATTTTAGCTGCCCAGGCGCGCCATGCAGCCCGTAAGGCTCGTGAGTTAGTGCAGCGTAAAAGTGTTTTAAGTGGAGGTGGTCTTCCTGGTAAACTGGCTGACTGTTCAGATAAAGATCCTGCTGCTTGTGAAGTATTTCTTGTCGAGGGAGATTCGGCGGGTGGAACCGCTAAACAAGGTCGTGATCGTAAGTTTCAGGCCATTTTGCCATTGCGTGGTAAGATATTGAATGTTGAAAAAGCTCTTCAACATAAGGTGTTTGAGAATGATGAGATTAAAAATATTTTCACGGCCCTTGGTGTTACAATTGGAACCGAAGAGGATTCGAAAGCTCTCAACCTTGAAAAATTACGTTATCATAAAACGGTTATCATGTGTGATGCCGATGTGGATGGTAGCCACATTGCAACTCTTATTATGACTTTCTTCTTCAGATACATGAAGAAGCTTATTGAAAACGGTTATTTATACATTGCTACACCACCATTGTATTTAATCAAAAAAGGTAAAAATCAACGCTACTGTTGGAATGAAGAGCAAAGGTTGCAATTGATCCAAGAATGGGCTGGCGGAAAAGAAAGTGCATTGCATATTCAGCGTTACAAAGGTCTTGGTGAAATGAATGCCGAACAGCTTTGGGAGACAACAATGAACCCAGAGGATCGAACACTTCGTCAAGTAACAATTGAAAGTGCAGCAGAAGCGGATAGGGTATTCTCCATGTTAATGGGTGATGATGTACCGCCTCGTAGAGAGTTTATTGAAGAAAATGCGACTTATGCGAATATTGACGTATAGTATATTTCAATGATATAAAAGAAAAGGAGCTCAAATTGAGCTCCTTTTTTTATGATCTATATTTCAATAGTTCCTTTGAAAACGAATTTTGCAGGCCCCTCAAGCCAGATGTCTTTGAAGCTATTTTCCTGTGGGGTAAAAAACACTCTTAGTTTTCCTCCTAATACGTCAATATCAAAGTCCGTATATTCTGGGTTTTTCAGGTGGGCTGAAATCGCACTGGCAACAACGCCTGTTCCACATGCTAAAGTCTCGTCCTCAACACCTCGTTCGTAGGTACGAACTTTTAGTTTATTTGCTTTAGTTTGCTCAACAAAGTTAACATTTGTTCCATTTGGGGCATAGGTGTCCGAGTAGCGTATTTGTTTACCTTGCTGGCGGACATCAACTTCATTTGTGCTTTTTACAAATTGAATATGATGAGGAGAGCCTGTATCAAGGAATGTATAATCACTTCCCTTTTTAATTTCCTCTACATCAATCATCTTAAGAGTGACAATTTCATTTTGGTATGCGGCATGATGTTCTCCATCTACTGCCATAAATGAAAAATCCTCAGGATTCGATACAGCGCCAATGTGTACGGCAAAAGCAGCAATGCAGCGCCCGCCATTTCCGCACATGGAGGCTTCCCTGCCATCGCTATTAAAATATCGCATCGTAAAGTCTAATTTAGGATGATTTTCAAGTAGCATAAGCCCATCGCCACCAATGCCGAATCGTCTATCGCACAGTTGATGTATTAATGAAATATTGTCCCCATCAAAATGCTTGTCCCTATTGTCAATTAAGACGAAGTCGTTGCCTGTTCCCTGGTATTTGAAAAAGTTAATGGTCCTCATTATGAGTTCTTTCTTTGTTGTTTACACTAAACAAAAGACAAATAGTCGTGTTTAAATTACAAAAGTACGCTGATATGGCAGAATATCCTTAATGTTTGGCAAAAAAACGTTAAGATCTCGTTAAAGTTCAGTGGTGGTGCAGTTTTTGGAGATATTGTTTTTGTATATTACAGAGTGCACATCTAAAAAATGTTAATTTAATTAATTGTTAAAGTTCTACAAGGATTAATATGTGGGATTTTAAACCTGACAATAACTACTAAAAATTATTACGAGTATGAATACAAAAAGAGTATTTTACACCTTTGCCATAGCAGTAATTAGTGCTGTGGTAGTTGTTTATGTTTATTCGCATATCAATACTAACGAACCTAAGGTAATTACTATTAAGGAAGAGGTTACTTCGTTAGGGAATTTCACATCCAATACTGCACAGACTAACTTGCCAGATTTAACAATTGCGGCTGAGCGTAGTGTTCATGCTGTAGTTCATGTTAAAACTCGCAGTAGTGGTGGTGATAATTATTCTGGCAATCCGTTCTATGATTTTTTCTTTGGACCAGGAAGTGGTTATCGTCAGCAGCCTCAGCCTGTAATGGGAGCAGGTTCGGGTGTTATATTAAGTGAGGATGGATATATTATAACTAACAATCATGTGATTGATAATGCTGATGATATTGAAGTGACCCTTAATGATAAGAGAACATTTTCAGCGACATTGGTTGGAGCCGATCCAACTTCAGATATTGCTTTGTTAAAGATCGATGAAAAGGGGCTCCCATTTATTAGCTATGGTGATTCAGATAACTTAAAGGTTGGAGAATGGGTTTTAGCGGTTGGTAATCCTTTTAATTTGACATCTACAGTTACCGCTGGTATTGTTAGTGCGAAAGCAAGAAGTATCAATATAATTGCCAATAGGAATCAAACCTTAGGGGTTGAATCATTTATACAAACCGATGCTGCCGTAAACCCTGGTAATAGTGGAGGAGCACTTGTTAATCAACATGGTGAATTGGTGGGAATAAACACGGCTATTGCTTCACGTACTGGATCGTTTACAGGTTATTCATTTGCCGTGCCAGTTACTATTGCTAAAAAAGTAGTTGCCGATTTAAAGGAATTTGGAGAGGTGCAACGTGGCTTATTAGGTGTTAGTATTATAGAAGTCAGTAATGTACCAGATGAATTGGCTGAAGAGTTTGGTGTGACCATTGATAAGATTGAAGGTGTTTTCATTGGTAGTGTTGCGCCTGATGGTGGTGCAGAGGAAGCAGGCCTTAAGGCGGGAGATATTATCTTATCAGTGAATGGTGAGAAGGTAAATTCAGTTCCTGAGTTGCAGGAGCGTGTTAGTATGCATCGTCCTGGACAAAAAGTGGATTTAATTGTATTACGTAATGGAAAACAGAAACCTTTTGAGGTGACTTTACGTAATATACGCGGAACAACCGGAATTATATCATCCAATAAATTTGACGAAACTTTAGGTGCGACACTTCAAAATGTGTCTTCCAACGACTTAAGGCGTCTTGGAGTGCGTTATGGCATACAAGTTGTAAAGGTAGGAAATGGAAGTTTAAGACAAAGTGGAGTTAAAGAGGGGTATATAATTACCAAAGTAAATGATACTAGTATTAAATCAGTTGATGATTTTAAGAAGTCAATTAGTAGCTCGGAAGAGGGGCTGTTTTTGACTGGTATTTATCCAAATGGTAGGGTTGTATACTATGCCGTTAATTTAAATGAGTAAATAGTTTCTGGCTTAAAGGCACGAAAGGTTGGAAAAACAAGGAAAAAGTAGTACTTTTGTGCCGGATTTTTTACATTGAATATGAGACAACTCAAGATAACAAAGTCGATTACTAACCGCGAAAGCGCATCTCTAGATAAGTATCTACAAGAAATTGGACGTGAAGAATTAATTTCCGTCGAAGAGGAAGTAGAGTTAGCTCAGAGGATTAAAAAAGGTGATCAGATTGCATTGGAAAAGCTAACCAGAGCTAACCTTCGTTTTGTTGTATCTGTAGCAAAACAGTATCAAAATCAGGGGCTTAGTTTGCCTGATTTAATTAATGAGGGAAATCTTGGGTTGATTAAAGCGGCTGAGAAATTTGATGAAACGAGAGGTTTTAAGTTTATATCTTATGCTGTATGGTGGATTCGTCAGTCAATATTACAGGCTTTAGCGGAGCAATCGCGTATTGTTCGTTTGCCACTTAATCAGGTTGGTTCTTTAAATAAGATCAATAAAGCTTACTCAAAGTTTGAACAAGAAAATGAGCGTAAGCCATCTCCTGAAGAATTAGCTGATAAATTAGAATTGCCAGCAGAAAAAGTTGCTGACACAATGCGTGTTTCCGGACGTCATATTTCGGTTGATGCACCGTTTGTTGAAGGAGAGGACAATAGTCTTTTGGATGTTTTGGTAAACAGTGATTCACCCAATGCTGATAAGTCACTTATTAACGAGTCTTTAGCTCGCGAAATTGAGCGTGCATTGGCAACTTTAACTGAGCGTGAAAGTGATATTATCAAGTTGTTTTTTGGAATTGGATGCCAGGAAATGACTTTAGAAGAGATAGGTGAGCGTTTTGGTTTAACACGTGAGCGTGTGCGTCAGATCAAAGAAAAAGCGATCCGCCGATTAAGACATACTTCTCGAAGTAAATTGTTAAAGTCGTATTTAGGATAATTATATTGCAACAATATATTGAAAGCCTCGAAATTATTTCGAGGCTTTTTTGTTAATTAGCTCTTCAAGTCTCTTAATTTCATCTCTATGCTGGGCAGCAGTGATGAAATCTAATTCTTTAGCTGCCTTCTGCATTTCTTTTTTAGTTCTTTCAATTGTTTTCTTCAATGCATCGGTGCTCATGTACTCAACCACTGGATCAGCTGCAATATTGGTTTCAGTAGGCTCTAAATAGGCTTTTGCTTGCGTTGATGCTTCAATGATAGATGTTAGTTGCTTGTTTATTTGTTGTGGCGTGATATTATTGAGTTGATTGTATTTAAACTGTTTTTCACGCCTGTAGAGGGTGGAGTCAATCGTTGCTTGCATGCTTTTGGTTATTTTATCGGCATACATTAGAACTCGTCCATTTAGGTTACGTGCTGCTCTTCCTGCTGTTTGAGTTAGTGATCTCTCAGAGCGCAAAAAGCCCTCTTTATCCGCATCTAAAATTGCAACCAGAGAAACTTCTGGTAGATCAAGTCCTTCTCGAAGTAAGTTAACGCCAATTAATACATCAAACGTACCAAGTCTAAGGTTTTCCATTATTTTAACCCGT
This sequence comes from Carboxylicivirga sp. M1479, assembly GCF_007097485.1. GTDB lineage: Bacteria > Bacteroidota > Bacteroidia > Bacteroidales > Marinilabiliaceae > Carboxylicivirga. The sequence continues at coordinate 130,203 of NZ_VKDE01000018.1, forward strand.
TCCAAGGTATCTACATCTGAATGGATGTATTCACATTTAATAGATAGTCGAGTGAGGTACTTACTTAACTCCTCTGCCATTCGTTTGGTTAGAGTCGTTACTAATACGCGTTCGTGTTTTTCAATCCGATCATTAATCTCATTAATCAAATCATCTATTTGGTTTTGGCTTGGACGAACCTCAATTTCAGGATCTAGTAATCCTGTAGGTCGAATCAATTGCTCAACAACCACTCCTTCCGATTTCTCAAGTTCATAATCTGCTGGCGTTGCGCTTACATAGATAATTTGATTAATTAACGTTTCAAATTCCTCAAATTTTAGAGGTCTGTTGTCCATTGCTGCTGGTAAACGAAAACCATATTCTACTAAGTTTTGTTTACGTGATTTGTCGCCTCCATACATGGCTCTTATTTGTGGGATTGTAACGTGGCTTTCATCAATAACCATTAGGAAATCGTCAGGAAAATAGTCCAGCAAGCAAAAGGGGCGTGTTCCTTCATGTCTGCCATCAAAATAACGTGAATAATTCTCTATGCCAGGACAATACCCAAGCTCCCGAATCATTTCCAAGTCGTAATTTACCCGTTCGTCTAATCGTTTTGCTTCTTGATTTTTACCACTTTCCTTTAGAAAAGCTAAATGCTCGGTAAGATCATCTTGTATTTCTTTAATTGCCTCTTGGGTTCGTTCTTTTGATGTAATAAATATATTAGCTGGATAGATGGTTATTTTATCCATGGCTTCAATGCGCTTGCCATTTTCTGGATAGAAAATTTCTATATCCTCAATTTCATCTCCCCAAAAAATTACTCTACAAGCATGATCGGCATAGGCTAAAAATATCTCAACAGTATCCCCTTTAACCCTGAAGTTACCTCGCTCAAACAATACTTCATTTCGAGAATATAGACTATCGACCAATTGACGCAAGAATGTGTTTCTTGAAATGGACATGTTTTTTTCGATATTGATCACTCCAGAATGAAAATCCTCAGGATTACCAATGCCATATAAACACGAAACTGACGAAATAACAATCACATCCCTTCGGCCAGATAATAGGGCAGAGGTGGCACTTAATCTAAGTTTTTCGATTTCATCATTGATCGAAAGGTCCTTTTCAATGTATGTGTCGGTTACTGGCAGGTAGGCCTCAGGTTGGTAGTAGTCATAGTACGAAACAAAATACTCTACAGCATTATTGGGAAAGAATTGTTTGAACTCACCATAGAGTTGCGCAGCTAGTGTTTTGTTGTGTGATAGTATGAGAGTTGGTCTCTGAACTTGTTCAATGACATTGGCAACCGTAAATGTTTTACCAGATCCTGTTACCCCTAATAGTGATTGGTGTTTCAAGTCCTGCTCAAGCCCATTTTTGAGCTGTTCTATGGCTTGAGGTTGGTCACCTGTTGGAGAGAAGTCTGAGATGATCTGTAAGTTCATAACTGTAAATTCGGTATTATTCGTTGGGGTAAGAGACAAAAAAAGAGTTGCATTTGCAACTCTTTTAAATTATTTAAGTGGGTTATGTTACCTTCTTTTACGTCGTTTCTTATTGATTGACTTTAGGTTTTTCTTAGACGAACTCTTGTATTGTGATCGTGTTTTTAAGTATGCCTTACGGTTGTACTTGGGTTCATTTTTCCAACGGCTATCATCAATTAGGAATGTGAGGCCTATCGATGTAGTGTAGTAAAAATCATTTGCTTCAGTTTGATAGACTGTTCCATCGGGAGAAGTCCACTCACTATGGGCGTCTAATTCATCGGTTGTTGGGAATGTTCCGATGGCTTCAATGTTAACGCTCCATTGAGAATTAATCCAGTATGATAGACCTAATCCACCAGAAATAGAAGCTGTAATGCCACTTTTGTCCCTCCAATGGGCACCATCTTCTTCTCCTTGGTCATTTCTCGCACCAAAATATTCTGATGCACTGTAATAGAGTATTCCAACTTGACCTATTACATAGGGGTTAAAGGCTCTCTGTTTATAATAACCCAATAATAAGTTTAATGGTCGAAAAGATGCACCTGCATTCATTTCAACATATGTATTATCAAACCAAGCGTAAACATCTCCTTCAAAATCAATATCATCACCATCAGAGTAGGCGTGCTGTGAGCCGCTCATTTTTCCACCCATAAGTGATAAGCGACCAGATAAGAAAGTGTTTAGCTCTTTTTCCCCAACTACTCCAAAGGAATAATTAGTTCTTCCGTCATCCACTAAATCACCATAGAAGTGGTTAGCTCCAACTCGGCCTGTTACACTAAAACCTTCCCAAATTTTGGGCTTTCTTCTGCGTTGAGCATTGGAGTCAGATAGGGTAGAGGATAATATTACAATAACAACAATAAAATATCTTAATGATAATGGCATTCGAGTGTGATTTAATTTCGATGTAAAAATGTAAAAAACTTTACGATTACAAAAATCTAAGGTTTCGAAAGTAGTAATAAAGATGCTTCTTTCTATTAAAAAATTTACGGATCACCTCATTTTCTTAATAAAGGGGCTAATTTATTACACTTATGGCCTCAATTATATCTTGATTGAGGTGAATTATAAAAACGGATGAGTCAAATATACGTACATTCCAGCCATCATTATTAAAAGACAAAGATTTGATTGTGATATGATTTTTAAACCAAAATCTATGTGAGATCATAATGAAATAAAAATCGCTTTCAAGTACCTACTGATGACTTGATGTTTTTTTTACAGAATCTTCGTTTATATTATTTATCTGAGAAAGCTTCTAATGTTATTAATATTTGTGTCCGAAAAAAAGTTTTTAGCGGATGGAGTGTATAAATACTCAATCTCCTGTTCGAAATGTGCTTCAACTTTCGATCGTACCACTTTCATCGTGCTATTAAGAAGTTTATTTTCTTCGGTAAACCCATCTTTTAGTATTACTAGTGTGCTAGGTAACCATCTTGATGGAAAATTTAGCTCAGGATCACTGCTATTTTTAAATTCCTCTATCTCGGTTTGTATGAGTTGTAGTATTTCAACAATAGTCTGATCCGATTCAATGGTTTTGAGGTGATGTTTAAGCCAGTGATTTATTTTTTCCTTATTTAAAACAATTAGCCCACTAGTAAATGGATTCTGGTTATTATGCAATAGAAACTGATCGATGAACGTACAATGATCGATTACTGCCTCTTCAATTCCTTCTGGACTGTACTTTTCGCCATCAGCCCCTATTAATAGGCTCTTAAAGCGGCCTAGTACATACAGATAATTTTGATCATCCAAATACCCCAGATCACCTGTGTATAGCCATCCGTCTTTAATTGTTTGCTGTGTTGCTTCTTCGTTTCTCCAATATCCTTTCATTACGTTTTCACCACGGATGACGATTTCCCCTTTGTCCCCAACTTTAACAGTTTTTCCATCAGTATCACAAATTTTAATTTCAATATCGTTCACTACTTTACCCGATGACCCCAATTTATGGAATAAAGGTGTGTTTGCAGATATTATTGGAGATGCTTCACTTAATCCATAGCCTTGGAACATTGGAATGCCAATCGCATAAAAAAAGCGTTGTAATTCAATATCCAATAATGCACCACCTCCAATAAAATATTGCAGGTTGCCTCCAAAGCGTTCCTTTATTTTGTCAAAGATGATTGTTTTGAAAAGGGCATATATCGGATAGGTCAGTTTTTTTAGCCCATTTCCCGCATTATAGCCATCTGCATTGTACCAATATGCAAAATCAAGACCTTTGGTAAATAATTTTTGCGCAAAAGGACCTTTGCCTTCTATGGCTTTTTCAATGTTCTTTTTAAAGTTTTTGGCAAGTGCAGGCACACTCATTAAAATCTCAGGTTTTACTTCTTGCATGTTAGTCACGAAATTCTTTAACGTTTCGTGCTGATTTCGTCCAATTTGTACCGATGCAATAGAGGCGCCTTTATGCATGAATGAATATAGTGAGGCTGTGTGAGCGAATGCGTGATCCCAAGGTAACACAACTAGCGTTTTATAATGTTGTGGCACGTTTATATAACTAAAAGCTTGTTCTACATTGGCGGTATAGTTCCGATGTGTTAGCATTATGCCCTTTGGATCCGCTGTTGTGCCTGAAGTATAACAGATGTTAGCTATTGTATTGGGGCCAACTTTATCCATTTCAGCTTTAAGTGTTTCTGGATTATTTGTTTTAAACTGGCCTCCTTTGTCAATAAGCTCTTTGTGTATTATTTCCTTTTCGCCAAGTTCAACTTCATCGTCGAGTATGATTATCGTTTTTAACTTTGGGAGGTGTTCAGCGGTTAATCTTATTTTCTGGACTTGGTTTTTAGAAACGATTACTGTTTCAGCCTCGGAGTGGTTAAGACGGAATATTAAATCGGTGTCAGCTTCTAATTTTGTTGATAATGGTACATTAATAGCTCCTATGTGTAGTATTGCTAATTCACTAACTAGCCATAGACGTCTTCCTTCGGACAATAGTGCAACCCTGTCGCCTGCTGATATTCCAAGTGCTAAAAGACCATTTGAGAATTCATAAACTTCCTTTTGAATTTGCTTATAGCTGTAACTTTGAAAGGTATTGCCATTTTTCTCCCACATAAGTGGATTATTTGCATATGCTTGTACGCTATCCTCAAAAAAATTTATTAAGCTTTTCATAGTCTTTTACTTTTCAATTGAATTTAAAAAGGAATATTTCCTGTTCTTCACTTATTGCTTAAATTATATTTTAGCATCAATTGGATGTAATATAATCATTATCATACTAAAGAAAACAATATGGCAGGCAAAGTGTTCGTTATCGCCCAATTGTTGTTTGTATTCGCACATGTTTAATAGTTAATTGTGGTCGTAAATATCAGGTTACTAGATGAGAATGTTGAGTGGCAAGGATATTGATATTTGTTTCACACATTAATTAAGTTAAACCACATGACCATGAAGAGAAAGTCTTTAGTATTAATGCTGTTATTGGGGATAATGGCCAGTAATTCTTATGTAGGAGCCCAAGAATCCAACGCAATGGATAGTGTCGAATGTTTAAAAAACTATTCGTTATATAAGGAGGCACTAAAGAAGAAAATGTATGATTATTCAATTGACGCTTGGCGTTTAATGTTTGAGCAATGTCCTGATGTTACTATACGTTTGTATGCCGATGGGGTTAATATTTATAAGCATTACATTAAAATAGAGCAAGATAAAGCGACAAAACAAGCTTTGGTGGATACCTTGCTTATGATTTATGATCAGAGAATACAATATTTTGGAAGTCATCCCAAATATCCAGAGGGTTGGGTGTTAGGTCGTAAAGGTCTGGATATTGTTACTTATCGAAGAAACAATAAAGAATCGCTTAAAGAGGCAATTTCTTATTTTGAACATTCTTATCAGCAACTTAATGTGAAAATGGAGCCAATGGTTGCTGTCAATTGGCTGCAGGCCACAAATGCACTCGTTAACTCGGGCGATGTTGAACCCAACGAGCTTTTGAATGTATACATGAATGTTGATGAAGTGTTAGCATCCCATATGTCTCGACAAACTAATCCTAAACGAATTGCGATGCTTAACAAAGCAAGCGGAACGTGTGTGGAAATTGTGACTAAAAGAGGATTTGATGATTGTGTTGCACTGGAAGAAGTACTGCATGCAAAATTTGAGTCGGTAAAAGACAATAAGGATGGACTAGAGCGCTTAATCACTTTATTGGATGCCTTTGATTGTGTAGATGGTGAGTTGTATGCAATGGCGGTAGAGCAGAATTATGACTTAAAACCAACTGCTGATGCTGCATACTTGCTTGCTAAGTTTTTTATTAAAAATAACCAATTTGATAAAGCTAAAGAATACTATTTAAAATCAATAAGCTTAGCCAGTGATTCAGGTTTGCAGGCAAAGTGTTTTTATGAATTAGCTGTTGTTACTTTTTCGCATTATAAAGATAGTCCTGAAGCGCGTAAGTACGCACAAAATGCTTTGAGTAGAAAGGATGGGTGGGGCAAGCCACATATCCTAATTGGAAACATTTATGCCCAGGAGAGTGCAAAATATGGAGATAGTGATTTTGAACACCAAAGTGTTTATTGGGTGGCTATTGATCGCTACCAAAAAGCGAAAGCGATTGATCCGGAATGTGTGAAAGAAGCCGAAAAGCAAATCAACCTATATTCTCAATACTTGCCAGATCGTGAGACGGGATTTTTTCACGGGATAGAAGAAGGTGCTAACTATACGGTTGGTTCATGGATTAATGAGAAAACGGTCGTGAGATACCGATAAAAGAAATTCGATCACAAATAATCAAAGAGAGTGCTGTTTTTTTAGCACTCTCTTTGTGTTTTTACTCTGTGAGTCCGAATTTATACAAGGTGGTTTGTTTGTATTTTTCTCCTGGTGATAAAACTGGGCTTGGGAAATGTGTTTGGTTGGGTGAGTCAGGGAATTTTTGAGCCTCAAAGCAAATGCCGTAGTTTTCGGTGAAAGCGACATCGTCCCTTTTAAAACTGCCATCTAAATAATTACCTGTGTATACCTGAAATCCTGGTTCTGTGGTGTAAAACTCTAATGATCGACCAGTACTCTCATCGATAATACGAGCACCCAAGTTAAGGTCGCCAGGAAAACCGTTAATGACAAAGTTATGGTCATAACCGCGTCCATCAACATCAGAAATTCGATCTCCTATGTATCGTGGTAATAGAAAATCAAGAGGAGAGTCGTTAACAGAAACTATTTCGCCTGTTGGAATATCATTCTCGTCTTTCGGTGTGAATCTATCAGCATAAAGGACCATTTGATGCTTTAATACTGGTGTTTGCATGTTTGACAAATTGAAATACGAGTGATTGGTAAGGTTAACAACTGTTTTTTTTGTTGTTTCAGCTTCGTAATCAATTACCAGTTCATTATCAAAAGTTAAGGTGTACGTTAATTTTACATTTAACAAACCTGGGAAACCTTCTTCCATATCATCGGATTGAAGGCGTAGGATAACACCCGTCCGCTTGGGCTCTTTAAATGTTTCCATGTCCCATACCTTTTGGTGAAAACCTTTCGGTCCGCCATGCAATGAGTTGGGGCCATTATTGCAGTTTAAGGTATATTCTTTATCATCAATGCTGAATAGTCCGCCTTTTATTCGGTTAGCATATCTGCCGATGGCTGCCCCAAAGTACGGACAGTTGTTTTGGTATTCCTTAGTTAGGTAATCTTCTACCTCATCAAAGCCAAGTGCAATTTCGGCAAAATTACCACGTCTGTCAGGAGTTTTTATGCTCATAATAATACCACCATAGTTGGTGATTGTTACTTGCGTATGTTTCCTATTCTGCAGTGTGACAATTTCGATGTCTTGATTTAGCTCTGGAATGAACTTTTTATTCTGGTTAATTATCATAGTGGTGATTGTGGATTATATGCAAAAGTACGAAAAAAGTTAATTTTAACATTTTATTACTTTTTCATTGGAGGCGTACGAAAAAAGAGTAATTTTACTCTTGATAATTTGAATGCAATTCAATTATTTACGGACTACTTTTATCCGCAAGGATAACTTTAAATAAGCGCAGGTAGTTTTTTGGTTTTAGAGAGAAGAGGTTATTCATTTGAATAACCTCTTTGTTTTAATGTGCTTTTGTGAAAAAACTTCACTAATTATCTTTTCGAATATCATTAAAACTAAACAACTATTGCTAAATTTGCAGCTCATTAAAAACAAAATTCAAAACTTTCATTCATGGTTCTGTTTTTCAAGGGAGATTCAAAGCAGATTATTGCTGTTGGAGCACATATCGAACTTTCATCTGATAACATTAGTAAATTAGAGTGGCTTTTTAGTGGGGCAAAGCTTTCTGAGGATAAAACTTTAGAAGGCTTTTTTGTTGGTCCTCGTAAAGAAATGATTACTCCATGGAGTACTAATGCAGTGGAAATAACCCAAAATATGGGTATTGAGGGCATTCTGCGCGTAGAGGAGTTTTTTGAGGTTGATTCTGAAAAAGCAGAATTTGATCCAATGCTTCAGGCAATGTATAAAGGTATGGATGATGATATCTTTACCATTGATAAGGAGCCTGAACCGATCGTGCATATTAAAGATATTGCGGCTTACAATGCGCAAGAAGGATTAGCATTAAGTGGAGATGAGATTAAATACCTTGAGGATTTAAGTGTTCGTTTAGAACGTCCTTTAACCGATAGTGAAGTGTTTGGTTTCTCTCAGGTTAATTCGGAGCATTGTCGACATAAAATTTTCAATGGTATCTTTATTATTGATGGAGAAGAGAAAGAAAGTTCTTTATTCCAATTGATTAAGAAAACTTCCAAAGAAAATCACAACTACATTGTATCTGCTTATAAAGACAATGTGGCATTTGTTGAAGGACCTAAGGCAATGCAGTTTGCACCAGGTCGTCAGGATACTGCGGACTTCTTTGAAACGAAAGAAATTGATACTGTTATTTCGTTAAAAGCTGAAACGCATAATTTCCCAACTACTGTAGAGCCATTTAATGGTGCTGCTACAGGTGCAGGTGGTGAAATTCGTGACCGTTTGGCTGGTGGACAAGGATCGTTGCCATTAGCAGGAACGGCAGTTTACATGACTTCTTACTCGCGTTCTGAAGAAGGCCGTGCATGGGAAGATGCCACACCAGCAAGAGACTGGTTGTATCAAACACCAGAAGAAATATTAATTAAAGCTTCTAACGGAGCATCTGATTTTGGTAATAAGTTTGGACAGCCAATGATTTGTGGTTCTGTTCTGACGTTCGAACACTTTGAAAACCAAAAGAAGTTTGCCTTTGACAAGGTAATTATGTTGGCTGGTGGAATTGGCTTTGGTCGTAAAGAACATGCTTTAAAAGCTGATCCGGACAAAGGTGATAAAGTAGTTATTTTAGGCGGAGATAATTACCGCATTGGTATGGGTGGCGGCGCTGTGTCGTCTGTTGCAACGGGTGAATTTGATAATGCCATTGAGCTAAATGCTGTTCAGCGTTCAAATCCAGAGATGCAGAAGCGCGCGATGAATGCTATTCGTGCTTTAGCTGAATCGGATGAGAATCCGATTGTATCCATTCATGATCATGGAGCTGGTGGACATTTAAACTGTTTATCAGAGTTGGTTGAAACAACGGGTGGTACTATTCATTTGGATAAGTTACCTGTTGGTGATCCAACCTTATCATCGAAAGAGATTGCAGGAAATGAGTCGCAGGAGCGTATGGGGCTTGTTTTAAAAGATAAAGATATTGAGAACTTAAAAAATATTTCTGCTCGTGAGCGTGCACCTTTCTATGAGGTTGGTGAAACCACGGGTGATATGAACTTTAAGTTCGAAGACGATAAAGGAAATGCACCAATCAACTGGCAGCTGTCGGATATGTTTGGTAATCCTCCTAAAACAATAATGAAAGACGAAACAGCAGACGAAAAATTCGCAGCTGTTGAGTATGAAACAACACAGGTTGAGAAATACATCAGCGATGTACTTCAGTTGGAAGCAGTGGCTTGTAAAGATTGGTTAACCAATAAAGTTGACCGTTCGGTAACTGGTAAAGTGGCCAAGCAACAGTGTGCTGGAGAATTACAGATACCATTGAATAACCTGGGCGCTTGTGCCATCGATTTCAAAGGAGAAAAAGGAGTGGCGACTTCTATTGGTCATGCTCCAGCAATTGGTTTGGTTGATCCTGCAGCAGGTGCGGTGGTTTCAATTGCCGAGGCTTTAACGAATATTGTTTGGGCACCTTTAACACATGGTTTAAAAGGTGTTTCGTTAAGTGCTAACTGGATGTGGCCTTGTAAAACAAAAGGTGAGGATAGTCGTTTGTACCGCGCTGTTGAAGCAGTAAGTGATTTCAGTTGCGAGTTAGGAATCAACATTCCTACTGGTAAAGACTCACTTTCAATGACTCAGAAGTATAAAGACGGTGACTTGGTTTATAGTCCTGGTACTGTTATTATTTCAGGTGGTGCTGAAGTAAATGATATACGCAAGATTGTTGAGCCTGTTTTGGTTAAGGATACGGATACCACTTTATTACACATTGATTTATCTTTCGATAGCTTAAAGTTAGGTGGTAGCTCATTTGCTCAGGTTGTTAATAAGCTAGGAGCAGAGGCGCCAACAGTAACTGATGTTGAGTATTTCAAAAATGGTTTTAACGCCATTCAGGAGTTGATCAATAAAGGTTTAATATTAGCTGGACATGATGTTTCTGCAGGTGGTTTGGTAACTGCTTTATTGGAAATGAACTTTGCGAATACATCTTACGGTGCCAAGGTTGATTTAAGCGATTACGAAGAAAAAGATCTGGTAAAATTACTGTTTAGCGAAAACCCAGGTGTTGTTATACAAGTAAAAGATTTAGCTGCTGTAAGTTCAATATTGGAAGCGGGTGGAATTCAGTTTATGGCACTTGGTCAGCTTACTGAAGCACGTGAATTAGTGATTGAGAACAATGGTCAGGTATTGAATTTAGATATCGATAAGTACCGTAACGATTGGTTTAAAACATCGTACCTATTAGACCGTAAGCAGAGCGGAGAAGAATTAGCGAAAGAGCGTTTTGAAAACTATCAGAACCATGGTTTGGCTTACGATTTTCCAAAAGCATTTACTGGTAAAATGGATCAATGGAATTTAATGTTAGATCGTAAAGAGCGTTCGGGCATTAAAGCTGCTATTATCCGCGAGAAAGGTGTGAATGGCGATCGTGAGATGGCTTACAGCATGTTCTTAGCTGGCATGGATGTGAAAGATGTTCACATGACTGACCTGATTGCTGGTCGTGAAGATTTATCGGATGTGAACATGATTGTTTACGTTGGTGGTTTCTCAAACAGTGATGTATTAGGTTCGGCAAAAGGTTGGGCTGGAGCATTCCTATACAATCCGCAGGCTAAAAAAGCATTGGATAACTTCTATGCACGTCCTGATACATTGAGTTTAGGTATTTGTAATGGTTGTCAGCTAATGGTTGAACTAGGTTTAGTTTATCCTGAGCACGAAGAGAAGCCAAAGATGCTACATAATAACTCACATAAGTTTGAGTCGATTTTCTTAAACATGGAAATTGCTAAAAACGACTCGGTGATGTTAAGTTCATTATCAGGTTCTAAATTGGGTGTTTGGGTAGCTCACGGTGAGGGAAAATACCAATTACCTTATGCCGAGGATCAGTACAATATCGTAGGGAAATATGCGCACGAATCGTACCCTGCAAATCCGAATGGTAGTGACTATAATGCCGCTGCAATTTGCTCAAACGATGGTCGTCATTTAGCCATGATGCCTCACTTGGAGCGTGCAATTTTCCCATGGCAGTGGGGTTATTACCCTGCCGACCGTAAGGAAGATGAAGTAACTCCATGGATTGAAGCATTTGTTAATGCTCGTAAATGGATTGAAGCTAAGAAGTAGTTTTAAATACACTACATTATAATATAAACCTGACAGGATTAATTCTTGTCAGGTTTTTTTATGAAGTAGCCTTTTGTATAATTGAGCAACAGATGTTATCACTCAAAGAGATGACATCTGTATTTTAACGGTCTACCGTTTTAATTTTACATCCCTCACGTTCGGATGGGCCAAAAGCAAACTATTATTGCTCGCCGTAACATTACAATAGGCAAAAATTATATGATTATTGCTCCCCGCACCTTTGCAATGGGCAAAAGTTGTTTGATTATTGCCCGTTGTAAGCTTGTATTGCGCAATAAACATTTGCTTTTGCGGTTTACGCAATATTTGAAGCTAAAAACAATTGTTTTTTGTATTTCATAATGCTGGTGTGAAAAGCATTTGTAGATGAGCTTACCTGATGGTCGGACGTGTCAAATACATTTGTATTTTTCTTCCCCTAATCACCAAGTGGGCAAAATATATTTGTAGATTACTTATCTGGTCATTCGTTTGGGCTAAATAGATATGTATATCGTTCATCTGAACGAGTAGGCGAGCAATAAACATTTGCTTTTCTGATGTTTGCAAAATATCGAAGTCAAATATATTTGTTGCTTCCTACTGTTTATAATCTGACCCAAAGCATTTGTTTATTAAATTCTAATCGCGTACTAAAGTTTTTTTTGATGTGAATGCAATTGTTTCAAATTGAGTTGTTTATATGTGGTTTTTCTAAGCTTGGGTATTTTTGAACGCTGCGCGCTATGGCCTCTCTTTTAAATAGCTTACGTTTTATCAAAAGCTTTAGAGAGACCGGGAAGCTGAGAACTTGTTCGAAGATCACCCGGCCGCACTTAAGTTTGAGATAAATAAGAAAGTTATTTAAAAAGTAGCCTTGATCTTTTTTCCTTAGTTTTTGTGATCAAGAACAAAAAGTAAGTCCGGTTTGGGCGGATAGCCCAATTGATAAGAATAATTAGGACAACATTGATTAAATTCCTAATGTTTGTGCGCCTATCACTAAAACTACATGATGGTAGGTATTCATTATTTACTGAAAACCAATCAGATGAAATTTAACTACAAAATACCATAATCTATATTGCTGATTTGTCCCATTCTGTTTGTATTTTTGCGAATTAGCACTTTTGAAAAAGGGATGAACCATGGGGGAAAGCGTAAAAGATTATATAGTTGATGCAGTAGAGTTTTATGCTTCGGATGATATAATTCGTACGGGAACAATTTTATACAAAGAAGGCAAAGTGTCTCTTCAGCTTTATCAAAAAGCACTTGATAATTGGATATTTTCAGTAAAAGATACGAAAACACATAAGGTGCAAGTACGTCATTTAAATGAACGTCGTATTGAAACCATGTGTAACTGTTCGTTTATAGGCGGACGTTTTTGCACGCATACCATTGCGGCCTTATTGTTTATTGCCGAAATAGACGGTAATATTCAGTTAGGATTCGATAAGCGTACAGAGATGTCGAACAATCAGGCTGTTTCTGGTCGTTCGGTTTTGGGTTTTGAGCTTCCCTCATTTGAGCATATTACCGAAGGGTTTGTAAAAGCTAATACCACATACTCCATCCTTAATTCGGTAACCTATAGCTACCAGGTTAGTTGTATTTCCGAAATGACTTTACAGTCAAACAAGCTGATAGTGCAACTGGAGCAGAATTTCAAAAAGCATGTGAAGGTAGTTTTTAGTCACATTGATGGTAAGGTGTATGTTTCGCCCGATGAAAAATCCAACCTTAAATCGCTGACTGAACCTGAAGTTATCTGTCTGTTGAAAATAGCACGTTCCAGTAGTCCTGATATGCTAAAGCGTGTGTTTATTAATAGTCTGGAGGGACTTAAGACAGATACCCTCATCAAGCATGGATTGGAAGGGCAGGAGTTTGATACCTACTTTACCATTGGATTTGATGAGAAGGATGGTTTAATAGCGCAGCAAACCGAGTTTGCCAAAGGCTTGATTCCAGTAGAGGAGGAAGAGTCTCAGATTGTGAAGCAAATAGTAGAGCAGATTGATGTTGACCCGCTTCGTATATCGAAAAAGGATGTGGTGTTGAAGCAGGAGCGAGCTTTAGGTTTTGTGTTGGAGCTGAGTACTACTAAAACCTACTTTAGCGATAACTTTATTATTGAGTTAAGCACCATAATAGGCAAGCCTAATAAAACACGCGAGGCCTTAAGCTCACATATCGAAGAGTTTGATGGAGAGCACGATGATTTCCTCTTAAACATTAGTGAACATCAAAAGGAATTACTCGCGTTAATTAACGACTGTAATGCATCGGTAAAGCCATCGGAGTTATTTGTAGTGCACAAACGCATTATGGAACTATTGGCACAAGAGAAGCATGTGTACATTAACCAGTCGAATAACTATAAGCTGCGCAAAGGCGATTTAGAACCTATTGTTATTGCGGCTAACACCATCGATGCTTTTTACATGGTTAAAGAGGATGAGAATTTTGTTTACCTCGAGCCTAAATTGCGAATTGGAGAAAATACTTTTCCAATTGAAGCCATTGAAAAGGAAGCATCGGGACAATTTATTTATGTGATTGATGGTGTATATTATGTGACCAAAGATTATCGCGTAGCCAAGTTAATTACCGAGTATAATGAGCCTATTAAGGTTGTAAAATCCTTTAAGGATTACTTCTTTCATAAAGTAATAAGGCCTTTGGCCGATAGCTTTGATATGCAGTTTGAAAAAGACCTATATTCAATTGAGGCCGTTGAACTGGATTTCAAAAAGAAACAAGTGTATTTGTCGGAGCAAGACCAGCATTTGGTCATCACACCACAAGTTGAGTACCATCATGGTGTTTCGGTAAAATTAACCAACAATGGAAATGTGCTGGTTGAAGAGGATGACAAAATTATTCAATACAAGCGTAATTTCGAGCTGGAGGATGATTTTGCTGATCAACTGTCAACGCTTCATCCCGCCTTTGATGCACAAAAGAGTAGCAAGGTGTTTCATTTGCATTACAACGAGTTTAATCACGACATGTGGTTTTATAAGTTTTTTGATGCCTTGCAGTTAAATAATATTGAGGTTTATGGCTTAAATAATTTAAAGAGCTTTAAATATTCGCCGCATAAAGGTAAGATTACCACTTCCATTAGTTCTGGCGAAGATTGGTTTGACCTGACTTTAAACGTGAGTTTTGGCGATAATGTTGTTAAGCTTTCAGAGATAAGAAAAGCAGTGCTAAAAAAGCAACGCTATATTCAGTTAGCCGATGGATCGGTTGGAGTATTGCCTGCCGAATGGTTTCATCGTTTCGAAAAATACTTTAGACATGGCGAGGTTGATGGCGATCGCTTAATGATATCCAAACTACGCTTTTCGATTGTTGATGAGTTGTTTGATAATATTGACGATGTGAATGTATTGCAAGAGCTGGCCGAGAAACGACAAAAACTGGCTCGCTTTAAGCAAATTGATGCCACACAGGTGCCTGCCAATATAACGGCCGATTTACGCCATTACCAAAAGGAGGGTTTAAACTGGCTTAATTTCTTGCACGAAATGGGCTGGGGTGGAATATTAGCCGATGACATGGGATTGGGTAAAACCCTGCAGGTATTAACGTTTCTGCAGCATGTGTTGGATCAGGATTCTACTACCAACTTAATTGTTGTGCCAACAACGCTTCTGTTTAACTGGGAGAATGAAATCAAAAAGTTTGCCCCTGATTTAAATGCACATTATCATTATGGAGTGCAACGAGTAACGGATGCTTCGGTATTTGATGAGTACGATATTGTGTTTACTACCTACGGTATTCTTTTGCGCGATATTGAAATGTTACGTGAGTATCAGTTTAACTATATAGTGTTAGATGAATCTCAGGCCATTAAAAACCCTGCATCAAGGCGTTATAAGGCTGCTAACCTACTTAAGGCTAAATCACGATTGGCCTTATCGGGTACACCTATCGAAAACAGCACCTTTGATTTATATGCCCAAATGAACTTTGTTAACCGAGGTTTTCTGGGTGGTGTTTCGTCCTTTAAAGAGAGCTTTTCCAATGCAATTGATAAGGAGGGCGATGAGTTAATAGGTGGCGAATTACAGCGAATGATTAACCCATTTGTACTGCGTCGTACCAAAGAAAAAGTAGCATCAGAGCTACCGCCTAAAACCGAAGATGTCATCTTTTGTGAGATGGAGCCTGCTCAGCGTAAGGTCTATGATTATTACCGTGATTTGTTCCGCGATCAGATTATTGGTAAAATGGCCAGCGATGGCGTAGGTAAAAGTAAAATGATGGTGTTGGAGGCTTTAACACGCCTGCGACAAGTTTGTGATTCGCCTCAATTGATTAGCGGTAGTCATTTTGAAACCACTGAGTCGGTAAAGATTAAAGAGATAGTACAGCACATTACCGACCGAACTGCCAATCATAAAATATTGATATTCTCGCAGTTTGTGAAAATGCTTGGATTAATCAAAGATGAGCTTACACGCCGTAATATTGAGTTTGAATATCTGGATGGTAAAAGCACCACCAAGCAACGTGAAAACTCGGTAAATAACTTCCAGAATAACGAGGAGTTGAGGGTGTTCTTAATTAGTCTGAAAGCTGGTGGTACTGGTCTAAACCTTACAGCTGCTGATTACGTGTACATTGTTGATCCTTGGTGGAACCCAGCCGTGGAAAATCAGGCCATTGACCGTTGTTACCGTATTGGTCAGGATAAAAATGTGTTTGCCTACCGTATGATTTGTCGCGATACAGTGGAGGAGAAGATTATAAAGCTACAAGAGAAGAAAAAGAAACTGGCTGGCGATATCGTACAAACCGATGAAAACATCATGAAAACACTCACGGTTGATGATTTAAAAGATTTACTGTCGTAAATAGAACTGGATAGTTTCTATTACCATATAAAAAGCCCCAAACGTAAAATAGAATACGTTTGGGGCTTTTATTTTATAGAATAAGGGATGTCATCTTTAATGAGATAAAACACTTAAAGATGATATCCGTTTTTTTTTATGCTTAGGGTACTACTTCTTAATACATCGCCTCAATAATTTCTTTATATGCAATATTAACCTGCTTACGACGTACCTTAAGTGAATTGGTTAGCATGGTATTGTCAATGCTAAACGCTTCTGGTAGGATCGATATTTTAATAACATGCTCGTGTTTTGGTAGCTCGGTCTGTAAAATTTCAATGCTCTCCTGAATCAAGGTATGAACAGCTGGATGTTTGGCTAAATCAGCGTCAGATGTGTAGTTTATGCCTTGCTTGGCGGCCAATTTTTTCAACACATCAAACGATGGTACAATTAGGGCACTTAGGTATTTTCTGTTATCTCCAATTACACAAAGCTGTTCAATCAAATCACTTTTCGAAAGCTGTAACTCAATTTTCTGAGGAGAAATATATTTACCTGTTGAGGTTTTTATGATGTCCTTAATTCTTTCGGTCATGTGCAGTTTTCCAGGCTCAGGTATGCTACCTTGATCGCCCGTATAGTACCACCCATCAATTAATACCTCAGCTGTTTCTTCAGGCTTTTTATAATAGCCCGAGAATACCGTTTCGCCTTTTACGAGAATCATGTTCTCGTCGTTAATCTTCACTTCAATATTGGGCATTATATCGCCAGTGTAATCAAAATCGTAGTTGCTGTCGGGCATGCACGATACTGTGGCAGTTGTTTCGGTGGCACCGTAACCATAGCAAATAAACAAACCAATACTATGGAAAAAGCGTAATAGAAAGTTATTTAGCGCAGAACCTGCACAAGGCATGTACTTAATATTACCACCAAAAACCTGTCTTATTTTTTTATAAACTAAGGCATTGGCAATGTTTCTTTTTATTTTTAATCCAGCAGGAATGCTTGAGCCATCTTTTTGGTATTCAATATACTTTTGCCCTGTTTTAATGGCCCAGTTAAATACTGCTTTCTGTGCTTTAGGCCACTGATCAGCTGTTAAGCTAATGGCATCGTATGTTTTTTCGAAAAAACGAGGTACAACACACATAACGGTGGGTTTAACCTTAGGAAGTTCGTTGATTACCTCTTTAGGGTTAAGGTTGTACACGTTGATGCCTCCTGAATGTAGCAGATAATAGGTCCAGGTACGTTCAAAAACATGACTCAAAGGAAGAAAGGCCATGGAAACATCATCTTCACCCAGTGTTAAACGTTTGTCGTGAATTTTAAAGGCATACATAAAATGACTGTGGTTGAGCATAGCACCCTTTGGTTCGCCTGTCGTTCCTGAGGTATAGATGATGGTGGCTAAGTCATCAGTCTTTACTGTAGCTAGACGATTGTTCAGTTCTTCACTAAAAGCATCTTCTTGATTTTTTATAATGTCCTCGTATCGGCTAAAACGATCGTCATCAACTTTTTTACAATCGAATGTAATAACGTGTTGTAGTGTTGAGGTGTTATTTAAAGCTTGTTTGGCATTGTCTAGTTGTTCGTTATCGCCAATAAACAGCAATTGCATTTCTGTTTCGATAACGATGTATTCGAGTTGAGTGAAAGTGGCCGTAGGATAAATTGGAACAACAACACTTCCTGTTGATAGTATCGCCAGGTCGCTAGTGGTCCAATGTGGTCTGTTTTGACTGTAGATGCCAATGTTGGCTTGTTTACCTAGGCCTAATTGTAATATGTATTTGGCTAGTTGTTCCGATTCGGCTTTAAATTGGCTCCACGAAATAGACTTATAGTCATTGCCGACCTTGTGTCTAAATACATCACGGCTTGTATATTTATCTGCCTGCTTACGCAGCATATGAGCAATGTGCTTGTTTTCCATGTGTTTGTAATTTATTGTTTTGGCGATCGCTTCCAACGTTTATGTGACCAGAGCCAATCTTGAGGCTTTGCGTCAATAATTTCAACAAGTTTGTCCCTGTACATTTCAGTAATTTTACCTTTGGGAAGAGAGCGAGGTGTATCAGTTAAAAGCGATAGCTTTATCTCGTAATAACCACGTTTAACCCTTTGTATATCTATATAAACGATTGGATAATTGTACTTGACAGCATACTTTTCAGGTCCATTCAGAAAAGCCGTGTTCCGGTTGTAAAAATCAAGCCAGATGGCATTCTCCATTTGTTTGCCCCCTGCAGGTCCTTGATCTGCTGCCATCAGAAAGACATATCCTGAATTCTCATACTTTTCAAACATGGCTGAAGTTTCGTAGATCGATACCAGTTCGGTACCACATTTCATACGACTCTTCTTCAGAATGCTATTGGTATATTTGTTTCTCAATGGTTTGTATAAGGCTGCAAATTGGTTGTTGCATTGTAAGCTGCCCGATTGGCTTCCCCATTCCCAATTGGCATAATGCGCGGTTAATCCAATAATGCCTTTGTGTTCTTTTAGGATTTCATCTAACAATTCAGGGTTAAGTATGTGGTGTCGTTTTATGATTGAAGACTGTTTCATAGTGAACGACTTGAAACTCTCCAATAAGTTATCCGTTAGGTTTCTGTAAAATGCGTTTGTTATTTTATTTATCTCCTCAGCACTCTTTTGAGGGAACGATTTCTCAAGGTTATCAATGATTACTTTTCGTCGGTATTTAACCACGCGACCCATAATTAAACTGGCGAAGTTTGAAAACCAATAAAGCAAGCGAAAGGGCATAACACTCACAAGCCCAACAAAAAATAAAAATATAGCTGTTGTAAATAATTTCATCATCAAAAACTTTCCTGAAAACACCAAGTTTGCATACTTGTTATGGGCTGGTAAGGTTACATCAATTTTAAAAAGTTTGGTAGTATCATATATTAATTCCAACGGTTATGGGCTTGTTTATATTGGCCCGGCGACATGTTGAATTCTTTCTTAAAGCTTTTAATAAAGTAGGAACTGCTATTGAATCCTACTTTATAAGCTATTTCACTAATTTGATCTTCTGTACTTATAAGTTTTGCTGCTGCTTCTTTAAGGCGGATAGTTCGAATAAAATCGGTTGTTGATTTATTGGTTAAAGCCTTAATTTTTCGGTGTAGGTTACTTCTACTCATTCCAAGTTCGCTACCAAGCTCTTCAACGCCAAATGCTTCGTCTTCCATGTTCAGTCTAACAACCTCCAGAGCTTTTGTTATAAATTTCTCATCTACCGATGTGCTGGTAATTTCAGATGGCTGAATAATGGCGTTGCCAGTAAATATTTCTTTGAGCTTTTCCCTGTTTTTTAGCAGGTTATCAATGTAGGCTTTTAGTAAATCAGGATTAAAAGGTTTTGGAACATAGGCATCAGCACCTGTGTTTAACCCTTCAATACTGTTTTCTAGTGATGTTTTAGCAGTTAGTAATATCACTGGAATGTGGCTTGTCTGCACATCCTTTTTCATCTTATCACACAGTTCAATGCCTGTCATAATTGGCATCATCACATCGCTAACAACCAAGTCAAATGAACGTTTTTCAAGCAGATCAAAAGCCTTCTGCCCATTTTCTGCGGTTGTAATTTGATAAGTGTTCTCCAATACCGATGTTAGATATTCGATTACTTGCGGATTGTCATCAACCAATAGTAATTTATAATGGTGTTTCTTGATTGGATCACTTGTTTCTTTTAGTGTTTCAGTCTCTTGATTGTGAGCTGATATTGTTTCAGTAAACTCAGTGTAAGAGGTGTTTGATAAATTGCTGATTACTGGAATTGAAACCAAAAATGATGTGCCTTTATCCTTGCTTGATTCCACATCGATGGTCCCGCCATGTAACTCTACCAATGACTTGGTTAATGACATACCTATGCCAGTACCTACTTTTTGTTTATCAGCTTGTTTATAGGTTTTAAAACGATTAAATACTTCCTGTAAATTATCAGTTGGAATACCAGGGCCATCATCAGATACTTTTATGCTTAACTTTTGCCTTTCTAATACACTCTCTGACGAAAGGTGGATGTCGAGACTCACATTTCCATTTTCTTTTCCGTATTTAAAAGCATTGGAAAGCAGGTTATAGATGATTTTTTCCAGTATGTCGGCATCGAACTGAATCGTGAGTTCTTTGGTATTGCTCTTAATAACAAAGTTCATGTTTTTCTCACTCGCCATGTATCTAAACGACTCTCCACATTCCTTTATTGCTGCTATTATATCGCCATTGGAGGCATTTAGTTCGATAGAGCCTGTTTCTACCTTTCTGAAATCCATTACCTGGTTAATTAGCCTCAATAATAAATTGGTGTTTTTATGAGCGATATTAAATAGGTTCTGCTCTTTCTTATTCAGGTTAAGTTGTGTGCTTAAAGTTTCTAAAGGACCTGATATGAGTGTTAATGGTGTTCTGAATTCGTGAGATATATTGGTGAAAAATTGTAAACGCATTTGATTGAGCTCTTTTATCTTCTCACGTTCCATTACTTCAAACTCAAGTTTACGTCTTAAGTCAATCCATAACACAGTATAACGGATGTAGGCATACATAACTCCACCAATAACCAAGAAATAGGCTAGGTACGCATACCAACGCTTCCACCACGGTGCAAGTACTGTTATTTTCAGACTTGTTTCGGTGTTGCTCCATACGCCATCGTTATTGGCCGCTTTAACTTTAAAAATATATTCACCGGCACTCAGGTTATTGTATTTAACAAGCCTATTGGACGACGCCTTGCTCCATTGTTCCGATGAATTTTCGAGAACATAACTATAGGTGTTTTTTTCTGAGATGAAATAATTAATGGCAACGAATTCAAGGCCAATGTTATTTTGGTTATGCTTCAGAATTATCTCATTTGTGCTAGCTATGTTTTGTATTAATGGACTATTCTTGTCGCCAGCTTTTATGGGTGTATTGTTAATGTATAACTCGGATAGTAATACCTTGGGTACAGTCTTATTCACCTTAATTACCTTGGGGTCGAAAACACTTAAACCCTTAACGCCTCCAACCATTAACGATTGATCTGAGGTATATAATAAGGCACTAAACGTACTGCCCAAAAGACCATCTCGGCCATCGTAGTTCTGAAATCTGCCATTTTCTATTTCATACTTGGAAATGCCTCCCTGTGTTGCAAACCATAATATGCCCTCTTCTGTCTGTTTAATGTCGTATACTTGTTCCTGGGCTAGACCATCGTTATTTGTAAGGTTGATGATGTCTCCACTGTTTGGGTTGATGTTATAAATTCCACCCCCATTGGTGCCTATCCAAAAGTTCCCATCAAGGCTTTCATGAATACATAGTATGGCATTTCTGCCGACCCCACTGTAATTAATGCTTTTATTTTCTTCATCAAATAAGTAGCGAATATGCTTCTTTTCATTATGCAACCAGATGTAAATTCCATTACTTGTGCCTATCCAAAGATTATCTTTAGAGTCGACAAATAAGCTTAGGATATATCCATTCATTAATTGGTCTAATTGTGGGTATATATCACTGAGGGGTGTGAAAGTTTTGTTTTGAGTGTCAAACTCCATCACACCATTTCCAAGTGTTCCAATCCACAGCTTTCCTTTTTTCTGCTGACATATGGACCAAACCGAAATAGATAGTGACTCATAATCGAATAAATTCCTTGGCGTAAAAGTAATCAGTTCATTAGTTGCCTCATTAAGATGGGCCAAACCACTGCCATAGGTTCCAAGCCAGATGTTGTTCTTGTCATCTTCAAAAATGCGTTTAATTACATTGCTTTTAAGGTTTGACGAGAGTTGATTAAAGCGCGAAAACCGGTTGTTTGATACATCAAATAAATTAAGACCACCACCGTCGGTTCCCACCCATATGCGCTTTCGCGAATCTTCGAATAAGGAAATAATATTGTTGTCACTTATGCTTTGTTGATTATAAGGTTGGTGCACATAGTGTTGAAACCTATTGCGTTCCATGTTAATGATGCGTATGCCTTTACCAATAGTTCCAACCCAATACAAGCCATTACTATCGATGTACATTGAGAAGATGGCTTTGGTATCGAGTTGCGAAAAAGCTTGGTTCTGCTCTTGATCGCTTATTACAATTTTTTTGACCGGGTCAATGTTAATAATTCCACCTCCATCAACAGCCGCTAAAATACTTCCATCTTTATTTAGCGTTAATGACAATATGATGTTGACATTGGAATTGTTAGGATCCATTTGAAAACGCTCATATACTTTCATTTCTTTATCAAAACGGAAAAGCCCCATGTTATCAGTCGCTATCCAAATGCTTCCATTGCCATCATCGAGCAAAGCATTGATTTGCATAGTAGGGAACTCAAAGTTGATAAAGAAGTGCTCCTTAGGATTAAAAACGCTTAGCCCATTACCATAAGTGCCAACCCATATTTCGCCATTAAAACCTTCTGCAATTGCCGAAATGGTGTTGATGTATTCTCCTATGCTTTCTTCTTGTGAGAAGCATGTAAAGCCATCTATTTGCTCATGGTAATAATGCAATCCGCCGCCCATAGTGCCAACCCACATATGTCCGCGACTATCAAGTAATAAGGCGCCAACATGGTTGTTTTTTAACGATGCAGGTTGTGTTTCATCTGCCCAGTAACGTTTAAACGATTCGGTGTTTTGATTGTATTTGTTAAGTCCAAAGCAGGTTCCCACCCAAATGTCACCATTGTTATCTTCTACAAGTTTTGTAATAAAGTTACTTGACAGAGTTTCTTCGTTATCTGGTGCGCTATAATAATTCGTTATTTCATATCCATTGTAACGGTTGAGTCCATAATATGTACTAAACCACATATATCCTTTGCTGTCCTGAAGAATTGCATTAACAGAATTATTGCTTAATCCATTCTCAGTGTCCAAACCACTTAATGCCATTTGAGAGAATTGAGCAGAAGCAATACTGACAGAAAACAGAAATAAAAGCAGAAGATATTTGGATGATCGCATAAGATACTTTTTCAGGCGTTCAAGATAAATAAAAATAACTACTCAGGTTTGGCTTTAAGGCAACTTTATAAGCCTTTTGACGCGTTACTAGGCGTGTGTGAATTTTGACTAGTGAAATTATATAACACCATTTAGCTTATCCATAACGCTTCAGAACTAATTTAATAAATAACAAATTTCGCACCCAATGGTTGAGTGTATTGCGAATTGTTAACACTCCTAAATAGTTCTGGAGATGACTATGCTAGGTGGGATTATAGATTATTTTTTTTGCCTAAAACCGTTTAGAGCTTCAATTTATAATACGATTATAACCTTAATTAACACTTGTAGGTCTTTTTTATTAAACCAAATTATAGTTTGGTGTGTTAATTGGTGGGAGAAAACCCATTGTCACAGAAAGTGCTCAATGGAATTTAATTACAACAAAGATTATAAATATGGGAAAAGAGGTTCCGGTAGCAAATAAAATCAAAACCGATTTACACGAAATTTTAGATATACGTCATTTAACTGATAGCACTTTTGTATTAAGGATTGAAAAGAAAGATCTGGACTTTGAGGCTGGTCAGCATGTGTGTGTGGGGCCTCCAAATGGGATCCATACGAGAGAGTATTCCATATATAGTGCTGAACAGGATGATTGTTTAGAGATTTTAGTTAAAGAGGTTGAAAATGGTCTTGTTTCGCCGAGTTTAAAAAAGGTTCAAAAGGGAGGTTATGTAGTCGTGGAAGAGCCTGTTGGCTATTTTACAATCAACAAAGATTTGCCTGCCGATCAAAAGTATGTATTTATTGCCAGTGGCACAGGTATCTCGCCCTTTCATAGTTTCGTAAAGAGCAAGAGCAATCTTAATTATACTTTACTACATGGTGTTAAGAAAGCTGATGAGGCTTATGATTCAGATGTTTATGAAAAAGGTAAATATGTGCTTTGTACATCTCAGGATACTAAAGGCGATTACAATGGCAGGGTAACATCGTATTTGAAAGATAATAAGTTTGGTACCGATGTTCACTATTACTTATGTGGTAATTGCAATATGATTCATGATGTATATGATATATTAGAAGAGCAAGGTGTGAGTACCGATAATATTCATGCAGAGGTGTATTTCTAGTAAGGAATTTCGAAAAGTAGTTAAAGGGAAAGAACTGTAAGATGAGTTATCAAGTATTGAAACTCTCTTCGAGTGCAAAATAAAACATTATACAGTGAAATATCATTTAGTAACATTGGGTTGTCAGATGAATCAATCTGACAGTGAAAGGGTAAAGCGAGTGTTGGAAGGCATGGGTGCCCAATGGACCGATAGTGAAGAAGAGGCGAATATAATCGGTATTTTAGCCTGTTCGGTTAGGCAAAAGGCCATTGATAAGGTGTATACAAAAATTGGTAAGTGGAATAAACGCAAGGCATCGCATAACCTAATTACTTTTATAAGTGGTTGTGTATTACCTGCCGATAAAGAGAAGTTTTTAAAACTCTTTGACATCGTATTTGCCATGCGTGAGTTACCGCAATTTCCACAAATGCTATCACAATATGGTATTACCACTCCAGCAGGATTAGAGCGTGATAATCTTAATCCTAAAGAGGAAATTAGTTTCTTTTGGAAGGTAAAGCCTAAATACAACAGTTCTTTCGAAGCATTTATACCTATACAAAATGGCTGTGATAAATTTTGCTCATTTTGTGCAGTGCCTTATACACGAGGAAGAGAAGTTAGTCGTCCATCAAACGAAATAGTTGATGAGGTAAAGTCTCTGGTGGAAAAGGGCTATAAGTCAATTACGCTTTTGGGTCAAAATGTGAACTCCTATGGTTTGGATAAAAAAGGCAATGAGATAACCTTTAGCGAACTGTTGGATCAAATAGGCCAAATTGGTGAGTCTACTTCAAATCAATTTTGGGTATATTTTACATCGCCTCATCCGCGTGATATGGGCAGAGAAGTGGTTGAAGTGATAGCCAAATATAAATGTTTAGCAAAACAAATACATTTACCTATACAGTCGGGCGACGATAAGGTACTGATAAAAATGAACCGTAAGCATTCGGTGAAAAAGTATCGCGAAACCATTACTGCTATAAAAGAGTTAATTCCTGAGGCTACCTTATTTACCGATATTATTGTTGGCTTTACTGGCGAAACAGATGAGCAATTTGAAAACACACGTAAGGTGATGAAGGAGTTTAAATATAACATGGCCTACATAGCTATGTACTCAAAACGACCTGGTGCCGCCTCGTACAGTTGGCCCGATGATATAGATATAAAAGTTAAAAAAGAACGACTGGCTTTGCTAACCAAAGATTTGGCCGCCGAATCGGGAGCCTATAATTCAAATATGATCGATCGCGTATTTCCGCTGCTGGTTCGCGATACAGATAAAAAACAAGGTTTCTTGAGTGGCCAGACTGAAGGGAAGATTACGGTTCGTTTTGCCTCTGAGGACCATTCTTTAATCGGGCAGATCGTTAATGTTAAAATAACATCGAGCACTAACTTTTCGGTCGAAGGCGAATTAGTTTCTAGTGAGGTTGAAGTTGTTGGGTAATGAAGAAAAAAGTTGGGTTTAAAACACTTGGTTGTCGATTAAATCAATTCGAAACGGATGCTTTAGCATCTAAATTTGTTGGTTTAGGTTACGAGGTGGCCGAAGATAGCCGAAATGCCGATGTGTTTGTGGTTAATACCTGCACGGTGACGAATCAAAGTGACCAAAAATCGCGAAGTGTAGTTAACAAGGCCATTAATCAAGGGCATACTGGTATGATGATTATTACGGGATGTATGGCCAATCATCATAAGGAGCAGTTAGAGAAACGTTACCCGAATGCTTATGTTGTTAATAATGAGCAGAAGAGTGCTATTCCACAATTGGTAGAAGCGCATTTTAATAAAGAAATATTACCTGCCAATGAATCAAAAGGTGGTGTTTTTAGTTATGTGCCTGCAGCTGAAACTTTTCATACCCGTAGCATGATTAAAATCCAGGATGGTTGCGATAATTATTGCACATTCTGTATCATACCCAAAGTGCGAGGACGCGCCGTTAGTCGCTCAGTTGATGATATTTTAGAAAATATCCGACAGGTTGTTGGTTTTGGTTATAAGGAGGTGGTCATAACTGGCGTTAACATTAGTCGCTACTTATCTGATGGAGTAGGTTTCTCTGGCCTGCTGAAACAAATCGTAGATATTGACTTGGATTTCAGGGTGAGAATATCATCCATTGAACCCGATAGCTTTGATGATGATTTTTTTAAGCTCTTAGAGCATCCGAAAATTACACCACATTTGCACCTGTGTTTGCAGAGTGCCTCGGAATCAGTTTTACTCCAAATGCGACGCATGTACACCTACAAACTGTATAAGCGTATCGTTGAAAAACTTCGTAACATCAATCCTTTGTTTAATATTACCACTGATATTATAGTAGGATTCCCTGGCGAGACAGAAAGTGATTTTGCTCAATCTTTATCAGCGCTTGAAGAACTTGGCTTTGGACATGTACACACCTTTAAATATTCAAAACGTGAAGATACCCGTGCTGCTCGCATGACGAAGGTTATTGATGAGCGTGAAAAATCAAAACGTAGCGAATTGATGCGTCAAAAATCCTTACATGCCAAAATAAAATATCGTCAACAATTTATCGGACAATCATTAAGTGTGCTTATCGATACGGTAAAAGATGATTTTTCGAAAGGATATGGCGAATACTATGTGCCAGTAAAGATTAATCAGAAGCTGGAAAAAAATCACTTGCATACTCTTACAATTACAGGTATTGAAACTGGCGGGGACGATCCTTGTCTAATTGCTGAAAGGATAGCACTTTAAATTTAAAAAGAGTACAGGCAAATCATTATAGTACTAGAAATATGCTGAGCTAACGACTTACATATATAGTTCAATGATATTATAACATCATGGTCTTTAAATAATGTGTTATTCGATTAATCCAAACTTAGAACGCGTTAACCAAGCTTAAGATCGTGTTAAATAAGCTTCAGATTGTGTTAACCTACATCCCATCATATCAACCGAAGCCCTTATTAGGTCAGGTAGAGCATAGAAAATGTCAACCGAAGTTCCGAAAATGCCATATAGATGTGCTTATGAGTCAGGCAAAGGGCTTGGTATATTAAATAAGTAAGCAAATGTCCCAAGCAATGGACAGAAAGAGGAAGATAAGTGCAATTTGCCGCTAGTAATATCTAATCTTAATTATGCTCGATTGTACTTCACTAAGACTAATTAAGCATTCACCTCCTAAGCTGAAAGTTTCGTAAACACCAACTTTGAATAATAATTGGTATGAGTTTGTAATTTATTTACTTCTCCAAATCACTTAAAGGTGGACGTCTTTGCTTTTATTTCGTATTATTTCTTGTGTACTGCTGTTCAAAATTGGCTTGTTAATATCGATTAACTATAAAACCCGTATGCTGGTTTCAATTTGTTATGAGCTAAACTTGATATAAATAAACACTTTTTAAGTGCTTGATTGTTAGATGTTGGAACAATGGTACAACAAAGAGACAATAGTACTATCGAAGTGTTAAAAGTTCTATTGATTACAACAATGATTAAATTATTTGTGGTGGCGTGACCATAAATTTGTAATCATGAAATTGACAATGAGCAATAGAGATAAACCATCGAGTATAAAGCATGAAGCACGCAGGTATTTTTTAATACGTAGCGTGCTAATTGTGCTTCTTATACTTATGCTAACCCTTTTGCTACTTCTCACATTTATTTAAATACAAACATGTTAACTAATTCCAAAATTAAACTCTTTATGAAAAGAAGATTTGATTGGTTTCAAAGAGGACTCATGGGAGCTGTTATGTTACTATTATCAGTAAGTATAGCGTTTGCCCAAGATGTTACAATTAGCGGTACTGTAACCGGTGCCGAGGATGGAATGCCAATACCGGGTGTTTCTGTCGTTCAGCAAGGTACAACAAATGGTACAATTACCGATATCGACGGTAATTACTCTATTACTGCTCCATCTGGTGCTGTAATCAGTTTTACTTTCGTAGGTATGAAAGCGCAGGAGTTCACATTAAGTGGACAAACAACAATTAATGTTGCTTTACAACCTGATGCTGTAGATTTAGATGCTGTCGTAGTTACAGCACTTGGTATTAAACGTGAGGAGAAATCCTTAGGTTATGGTGTATCAAAGGTTGATAGTGAAGAAATACAAGCAGCTGCAGGTAGTGATGTATTAAGTTCAATGCAAGGTAAAGTTGCAGGTTTAGACTTGGGTTCATCTCAAGGTGGCTTAGGTTCTTCTAACCGCGTAGTGCTTCGAGGTAACAGTTCTATTTCTGGTAACAACCAACCACTATATGTAGTGGATGGCGTACCAGTAAACAACTCAACCATTGAGGAAACAACAGGTGTATGGGATCGTAAAGATTTCGGTTCAGGTTCAATGGATATCAACCCAGATGACATTGAAAGTGTAACTGTACTTAAAGGGCCAAATGCTGCTGCCTTATACGGTTCACGTGCACAGAATGGTGCTATTATTATTACAACTAAATCAGGATCAAAAGGTCAGGGTTTGGGTGTAGAGATTTCAAGCTCCAACATGTTCGATGTAGTTACTGAGCAGTATTTACCAAAAGTTCAAAATAAATACGGACAAGGAAGTTACATCAACAACGTACCAACCTACACGACAACTGTAACCGACGATAGTTGGGGACCTGAAATGACAGGACAAAGTTTACCGTCGTGGAGTGGATTTGAAGATAATTTAACTTATTCGCCACAACCGAATAATATTAAGGATTTCTTTGAGACAGGTTTTAAATCAACCAACACAATAGCCTTAACTAAAGGTGGCGAAAACGGATCTTCTCGTTTTTCTTATACCAACTTAAATGGTAGCGGTATTGTTCCAGGTAATGAGCAAAACCGTCATAACTTTAATATCAGAACACAGTACGATTTATCTGATTGGTTACGTGTAGATGCAAAAGCTAATTACATTAACCAGGAAATTGAAGGTGGTACTTGGTTAGGTGAGGGTAGTAGTAATGCCATATATGGTTTATTTGCTTTGCCACGTAATACCAATCTGAACGAGTTGAAAAAGTACAATTATAACAACTCGCCTAATGATCCATATATCGGTACTCAAATGAACCCATATTGGACAACTCTTCACGATAACATGATCAATAAAAAAGATCGTTTAATCGGATTTGTAAAGGTAGACTTCGATATCAACGAAAACTTATCAGGTTTTGTAAGAGCTGGTACCGATTATACTGACAATACTGTTGAAGAGCGTTATAACTTAGGTCACAAGCAAAATAAAACTGGTCAGTGGATAATGAACCAGTACAAGCGTCGTGAAACTAACATCGATGCCTTATTAAGCTATCAGAAGCGTTTTGGTGAGTTAGACTTTGGTGTTAACCTAGGTGGTAACATGATGAATAACAAAAGCGCCGTTACGTATAACCGTGGTGATGATGTGATTTCTAATGGTTTCTGGAATATTCAGAATTACTTAAATAAGAATGCAAGTTATAACATCTATGAGAAGCAAGTTAATTCAGTTTATGCAACTCTTAACTTAGGTTACCAAAACTTCTTGTATTTAGATGCTTCTTTCCGTAACGATTGGAGTTCTACTCTTCCTGAGGAAAACCGCTCTTATTTCTACCCAGCTGTTTCAACAAGTTTATTGATCAACGAAATTGTTGAGATGAACAATGTGAACTTACTTAAAGTTCGTTTAGGTTATGCAGAAGTGGGTAACGATTCAGATCCTTATCGTTTAGCAACTACTTTTGGTGTTAACCCATTGTTAGATCACAACGGTATTCCTTTAATGGATGTTGATGGAACACCAGGTGTACCTGATCTTAAGCCAGAGCGTACAGGTTCATTTGAATTTGGTGTTGACTTTAGAGCTTATAACAGCCGTTTATTTGCTGATTTTAACTACTACTCGCAGTCAACTAAAAACCAGTTATTCACAACTAAAGTATCATCTGCTACAGGATATGTTAATAAATACCTTAATGGTGGAGATGTAGTAAATAGTGGTTTTGAATTATCTCTTGGTGGTGTGCCAGTTAGAACAGGTTCTTTCGAATGGGAAACTACTTTAACATTGGCCAAAAACACAACCGAAGTAAAAGAATTAGCTGAAGGATTAGATACTCAGGTATTGGCCGATTTAGGCAACTTAGTTGGAGGTGTTCAAATTGTAGCTAACAAAGGTAAAAATGGATACGGTGTTATCATGGGTGTGCCTGATAAAGTAGATGGAGAATATCAGTTAGGAAATAACGGTTTCTTACCATTGAGTGAGCAGGTAGAACTAGGTAACTTTACGCCAGATGCAACATTTGGTTGGTTGAATACATTCTCATACAAGCGCTTAAATTTCCGTGCTCTTATCGACGGTAAAATTGGTGGAGATGTAATGAATGCTACTAAAGGAGAATTAACCGCTAAGGGTATAACTGAAAATACTTTAGCACACCGCGAAAGTGGTATTGAAGTTTCAGGTGTTGATGCTGATGGTAACCCAACGACAGTTCTTATGAATGCTCAGGATTACTGGGGTGGTTTAGCTGGTTATGGTGCTCCTTGGGTGGTTGATGCAACCAACGTTCGTTTGCGTGAGTTAAGTTTAGGATATAACTTCAAGCTAGATCCTGATTTCTTTATCAAGAACTTAAGTGTCAATTTCAATGCATATAACTTATTCTTCATCTATCGCGATGAGGATGCAAAAGATATTGACCCGAACCAAACATGGGGTACTGGAAACGCACAAGGATATAACTTGTACAACGTTCCTACAACAACTTCTTATGGTTTTACTGTTAATGTTAAGTTTTAATTACAAGTAAATTTAAACAGATGAAAATATTTAATAAATATATTCTTACAGGTTTGATTGCTTTGACAGTTTTCAGTTGTACTGATGATTTTGATCAAATGAATACAAACCCTAACTCTCCTTCAGCGGATAACCCTGCTACAGAAGCAGTATTAGCTAGCTGTATGCGTAAGGCTTTCCATGAGGATAGATACGAATTTTGGAGAGGTGTTGTTTTACATGCTGAGCGTTTCGCAGGTCATGTAGATGGTGGTTATACTGGTGGCTGGTGGGCTCCTGGTGATTCTTATAACTACAACGAAGGATGGACTGCTGCTGCATGGGATTCTTATAATTCATCATCATTTGTGAATGGTTATGGTGGAGCTCTTTTTGCTAATACCAATGTATTACTTGAGTATTATGAGTTAAACCCTGAAGCGCCATACGCTAAAGAGTTTACAGGAATGTGTCATGTTTTAAGATCTTTCCAATTCTTAAAAATTACCGATTTATTTGGTGATACACCTTATTCAGAGCATGGTAATATTGATATTCCAACACCTAAGTTTGATGCTCAGCAAGCTATATATGACGACATAGAAGCGAAATTGAAAATGGCTGTAGAGGAGTATCTTAAGGAGGACGTTACTATTGGTACAATGTCAAGTTATGACTTAGTTTATGGCGGAAAGGTTGCCAACTGGAGAAAGTTCGCTAACTCATTACGCTTGCGTATGGCTTTACGTCGTTCAAATGCCGACGAGGCTGGAGCGAAAGCAATTTTAGCTGATATTGTAAAGTACCCATTGTTAGAGGGTAATGATGATAACGTTAAAGTTGATCGTACTGAGTCTTCTACTGACCTTCACAACCAATACTATGGTTTCTTTAAAACATGGCCAGGTGCAATGCCACATGGTTCATACAGTTGGGATGGTTTTGTTACTGATTGGGGACCTGGTCCAGGTGCATTTATTCCTGCTCGTGAAATTGTTGAGGTAATGAAAGGAAGCCCTCTTTATGCATCTGATGTTAAAGAAGGTGGTTCTTCAAGTGATGATATTAATGCCCTTTCAGGTATTGTTGATCCTCGTATGGATAAATTCTTTATGCGACCTAAAGGTGATGTTGTTGCCGAGCATAAAGGACGTCCTGGACGTGCTGAGTATTTCTTAAAAGAA
This sequence comes from Carboxylicivirga sp. M1479, assembly GCF_007097485.1. Lineage (GTDB taxonomy): Bacteria > Bacteroidota > Bacteroidia > Bacteroidales > Marinilabiliaceae > Carboxylicivirga. Next base: position 162,558 of record NZ_VKDE01000018.1, read on the forward strand.
GGTGTTATTACCAATATTCAAAACGATGAAATGGAAGGTGATGTACACAACTACTCTTGGATGCACCCATCGATTTGGTATGATGGTGGTACTTGGGATCCTGTAAGTCTTGATTATGCAGAAGTTTGTTTAGCATTAGCTGAAGCTGTTAACAGAAACCTGGTGACTTATACCATGTCTGATGTTGATTTATTGCGTGCAGGTTTGGAAGCTAGTTGTGAGCGTTGGGGTGCAGATGCAGGTACTTTTGCCGACGATGTAGTGGCTAAATTTAGCAATGGAGATGCAACAGCGCAGGAAGCAATTATTGCAACAGAGCGTTGGGTATCTGCTTATACAATGCCTCATCAGGCCTACTCAATTCTAAGAAGAACAGGTCATCCTGAGTATGTTTATTTAGATAAAGATGTTACCATTACTGGTACATGGGTAAACCCTGATGGTTCTGAAGAAACTCGTACAATTGAAAAGTATGCTCAAGGAAGTACCAACTTCAAGTTGCCTCAGCGAATGAGAATTCCTGAAAGTGAAATTGCAATTAATAACAATGTGCCTGAAGAAAACAAGGACATGTTAAACAAAGTTTGGTGGGCTAAATAAGTTACCAAGCAAATTAAATAATAGTCTCTAAAACCAACTATTATATATATTAAGTGTGATTAATGATGAAGGGTTCTGCTTAGGCGGAACCCTTTTTTTCCTTTTAAAAAGAGTGGCAATATTGTGAAGCTTTAATTATTTTGCATAATGTGATATTAATCATGGGTACAATTCAAATACCTTTTGCACATTTGCTATTTAGAATTGGAATAGATAGGAAAGTAAAATAAGATAAAAAACTACACAATGACATTAATGAAAGCTCTAGTGAAATCAAAGGCCGAAAAAGGTATTTGGTTGGAAGAGGTAAAGATACCTAAAATTGGACCTAATGATGTGTTAATCAAGGTGTCGAAGTCGGCAATTTGTGGTACCGACTTACATATTTATAAGTGGGACGAGTGGGCTCAGAATACCATTCCTTTAGGTATGACCATCGGACATGAATATGTAGGCCATGTTGCTCAAGTGGGTAGCGAGGTGAAAGAATTTAAAGAGGGTGATCGTGTAACAGGTGAAGGTCACATTGCTTGTGGTCACTGTCGTAATTGTCGTCGAGGTCGTCAGCATATTTGTGAGCGAACTGTAGGGATTGGTGTAAATATCGATGGTTCATTTGCCGAGTACGTTAAGGTGCCAGCAACCAACGTCATGAAAATTAATGCTTCCATTCCTGATGAGGTATTAGCTATTATGGATCCATTTGGTAATGCTACTCATACAGCTTTATCGTTTCCATTAATTGGCGAAGATGTATTAGTAACAGGATCAGGGCTTATTGGAAGTATGGCTGTGGCAGTTGCTAAATTTGCTGGTGCTCGTTATGTTGTGGCTACTGAAACAAATGAATTTAGAGCTGAATTGGCACGCAAAATGGGTGCCACACGTGTGGTTAATCCAATTACTGAAAACCTACGTGAGGTAATGGATGAAATTGGTATGATAGGTTTTGATATTGGTCTTGAGTGTTCAGGTGCACCAGCTGCTTTTAATCAGTTAGTGGAGCACATGTATAACTCTGGTAAAATATCAATGTTAGGAATACTTCCATCAAGTACTCAGGTAGATTGGAACCGTATTATCTTTAAAGGTTTAACCTTAAAAGGTATCTATGGTCGCGAAATGTATGAAACTTGGTATCACATGGAGCAAATGCTAATGTCAGGAATGGATTTATCTCCAATTATTACTCATCGTTACAGCATTAATGATTTTCAAAAAGGATTTGATGTGATGGAAGAGGGGAACTGCGGAAAAGTGCTTTTAAACTGGGACTAATTAATTCTTAGTATATCGATTGATTAAAGGGTAGTCATTAGGCTGCCCTTTTTCTTTTTCCCGACGGTTTGTTTTTATTCTTAAATTTGCAACATGAGTTGATCTCAAAGGGTATTTGTTTGAAGGAGATCAAACGAAACGCTTTTTGTTTACAATAAGTTCCACCAGCCTGCTGTAGGCAAGTCTGGAAAATGAAAATAATTTTAAGCAGATGAATATTAAAAACTTTCCATATTTAAAACTGATATTTATTTTTTCGATGACGTCCCTCTCTGTTATTAGTAGTGGGCAAGATCAAGAATCATGGGCTGAGCGACTAAATAACTTAAATTCGATGCTTGATCCTAATAACAAGCGCTTTGAGCTATTGGCATTGTCAAAGGATTTAATGCAACAGGGTATCCCGAATGAGAAATTAAATGAATTAGAAAAGTATACAGACCAGGTGCAGGTAGTAAAGTCTGACGACGACATGATTACTGTTGTAGCATTTGGCGCACCCACGTATAAAGGCGTTTATCAGTTAGAATGGATTATTCATCATGATAATCAATCATGGGCATTTAGTGAAGAGTATAACTCTACCTTCAGTAGCGGAGCGAAGGATTTAACTTTTACTTTCAACAAAACGGAAGATGATCTATACAGCTTAAAAGTTACTACAGGCAAACAAACCCTCGTTGATGCATGTGATTTAATCAGTAAATGCTTATTTGAGCAACTTCAAACCCTTAGTTCTGATCAGGAAAAGGAAGATTTAAATGCCTTATTGCTAAAGCGATTAAATAATTTGTGGTCAGATGAGGCATATTTTAGCAAGGCATTTACAGGCTTAAAGCGGATGAAAACATTGCATTCGGAAGATGGGAAAGTAAAAATTTGTACCTACAACCTGCAAAAGGAGGGTTTTAATCAGTTCTTCTGTGGGGCTGTGATAACTAAAGATGATGAAGTAAGCGTGCACATGCTTACTGATACTTCTGAAAAAATACGTTCGCCCGAGAGATCTTCCTTAACTAATAAAAAGTGGTACGGAGCCTTGTATGTTGATTTAATACAAACATCGGGAGGGGGTAAAACTTACTACACGCTCATAGGGTATAAAGGCCACGACGAATTTGTAAAAACTCGTGTATTAGATGTTCTTTTAATTCAAAACGGACGTTTGCGCTTTGGAATGCCAATTTTCAAAACCGATAGGGTAAGCCGTAATCGTGTGGTTTTCCAGTACTCATCAAAAGCAACCATGATGCTGCGTTACGATGCGCGCGAGAAACTGATTGTGTACGATAACCTGGCTCCAGCAGATCCAATGTATCGAGGTGTTTATCATTATTACGGACCCGATTTTTCATACAACGCTTTTAAATTTACCAAAGGCGTTTGGGAAAATAGGAAAGATATTGATTTACGAAATCCCAAGAGCGAATAGCGCACTTTTAGTGCCTAGTAATTAATGCCTAATAACAATTAACGCTTAATAAATAATTATAGCATGACTCCTTTTGCCTATCAAGTTGAGCAATTTGCCGATTTACGAATTTTGAGATATGAGATTCCTAATTTCGAAACTTTACCACTCAACAAAAAAGCCTACATCTATTATTTATCGCAGGCTGCATTGTGTGGTCGTGATATAATATGGGATCAGCATAACGAGCATAACCTGTTTTTAAGGGGTTGTCTAGGAATTATTTACAAGGAATTGGATAGAATAAATTCATCGTTCCAAAAATTGGAATTGTACTATAAGCGTGTTTTATTTTCTAATGGCTTACACCATCACTACAGTACCGAAAAGATACCAATTGACCTTACTGCAAAAGAATTGGACGAATGGGTAAGTTGTTTTTCTTCTCAGGAAATAAACAAACTAGGTCTTAAATCATCGGATGAGTTGAAGACTAAACTATCTAGCTTATTAATGGATGTTGAGTATGCAACAAAACGTGTTTGTCAGGATGAGGGCAAAGATTTGGTGCAACATTCAGCCAATAATTTTTATAAAGATTTAGCACAGCACGAGGCAGAAGCTTTTTATTCAAAGCTGAAGGATGAGGATGAACCACATGGCATATCTCATGGCTTAAATAGCCGACTGATAAAAACAGACGCTGGGATACGTGAAGAAGTATGGAAGCTTAACGGAAAATACTCAAAGGCCATTGAGAAAATTATTTATTGGCTAAATAAAGCTGCTGAAGTAGCGGAAAACAAGCAGCAGAAAAAGTGCATCAATTTGTTGTGTGAGTATTATATAACGGGCGACCTTAAGCTTTTTGATGAATATAGCATTGAATGGTTGCAGGAGCAGACTGGAAGTATTGACTTTATAAATGGCTTTATTGAGGTTTATGGCGATCCTCTTGGTTTTAAAGCTACCTGGGAAAGTCTGGTTAACATTACCGATGAAGAGGAAACAGCCAAAGCATCCATTATAAGTGAGCAGGCGCAGTGGTTTGAAGATCATTCTCCTGTTATGCCTCATCATCGCAAAGACAAAGTGAAAGGCGTAACTATGAAAGTGATTAATGCGATAATGTTGGGAGGAGATTGTTATCCTGCTTCGCCATTGGGAATAAACCTGCCAAATGCCGAATGGATACGCGAGGTGCATGGTTCAAAATCAGTTTCTTTGCAGAATATCAGTCATGCCTACGAAATGGCTTCCTTAAGCTCTGGTGTTATTGAAGAGTTCGCCTATTCAATTGACGAAATTAAACTGCATAAACTATACGGCAGTATCGCAGATAATCTGCATACGCATTTGCATGAATGTGTGGGGCATGGCTCAGGGAAATTAGAAGAAGGAGTTGGGTCCGATGCATTAAAAGCTTATGGTTCAGTTATAGAAGAAGCCCGAGCCGATTTGTTTGGTTTGTACTTTATGGCTGACGAGAAAATGATTGAACTGGGATTAGTGCCGCACATGGATGTGGCCAAAGCACAGTACAACTCATATATACGAAATGGCTTAATGGTTCAATTGGCACGCATTGCTGAAGGAGCCAATATTGAACAGACACATATGCGCAATCGACAGTTAATTGCCTCCTGGGTTTTGGAAAATACTAGAGAGAGTAATGCTGTTGTAAAAGTAGAGAAAGAGGGAAAAACATATTTTGTCATCAATGATTATAAGCAGCTACGTTTGTTATTTGGTCAATTACTTAAGGAAGTGCAACGTATTAAATCGCAAGGTGATTACTTAGCGGCCAAGAAGTTGGTAGAAACATATGGGGTGCACGTCAATAAGGAAATACACAGTGAGGTAATCAGGCGATATTCGAAACTCAATGTTGCACCATACTCAGGTTTTCTTAACCCTGAGTTAACGGCCATTTATACTAATCAAGAGCTAATAGATGTAAAGGTAAGCTACGACGAGAGCTTTATGGAGCAGATGCAACGTTACAATGTTGAGTACAACTTTGAAATGGGGAATAGCAGGCCGTAATATGGCCTGCTGTATTTAATTTAGTTATTTAAATAATTCATTTTCCCATTCAATATAAAACTGGCCATCTTCAACTACAAGTTGTTCGTTGGTATCAACAATACGACTTTGTTCGTGTTTGTAGCCATAGGCAGTAAACGAGAATGTTCCACTGATGTTTTTGTTAATGGCGTCAAACGATGTTATGGAAATCTCTCCAACTGGCTCTGTAAGTTTACTTTCTTCATAGAAACAATACGTTGTGTAGAATAAACCTTGTTGGATTCCATTAATTAAGTTGACCGATTCTAGTCCTGCCGATGCCCAGTGATAAGTAATATCAGGCGTACTTCTGTGTAAGCTAATGCTTTTCTGATCGACAGCTTTACGATAAGGGAATTGAAGACTGATAAAAACATCGCCAATGTTGGCTCGTATGGTTAAGCTTGAATCAATTACTTCTTCACTATCGGTCTTTGATAAAATGGCAGTGCCAAACGAGAATTCGGCCCTATCATAATTATAGACTGAGTCTTGATAAAGGCAAAAAGGGACCTGATTAATCTTGGCTTTCACATAGCTTGTTTTAATCTCTGGATCTTCTTCTGGTAAAATAGTGTCTTTTGAGCAGGCAGTAATTAATAAAACAAGTAGACTTAAGGAAATAATGTGTTTCATTGGGTTTGTTGTTAGTGTTAAATATGAATTAGAATAGTTGCTTTTTGTTAACAAATACTGTGCCTTAATAATGACTGCTGTCGAGTATTTGTTGATATACCGACTGGACGTTTAACAATCCAATATAAAACATTACTTTTGCGTCGTTGGTAAGATAGGGAATCAGGTTAATTGCCTGAGCTGTTCCCGCAGCCGTAATCAGTGCCCAGTTGGGAATTTGATCAATACAAACCACTGTTGAATATTCAATGGGAAGGGATGATCAAAAATGAGAGCCGGAAAACCTGTCCGCTAATGTATTATTCATCAATCTTTCGGGAGAAAAAGAAATGACTAAAAACATTCTATTATTCCTTTTGGGAACTACCGTTTTACTAGCCTGTCAATCCAAGTCGAGTAAAGGTGCAGCCGACGGAAACCATATTCAGGCTGATAGTACTTACATTCCAAAATATGCCAAGGGATTTAGTATAAATTATTTCGAAGGTTATAAGCAAATTGTACTTAACGACCCATGGGGCGATTCCACCAAGACAGAAACATTTGCATTGCTTACAGATGAGACCTTAATTAATAATGCGAAAGAGCATAACGATCACGTAATCACTCATACACCAAATAAGTGGATAGCGCTTTCTTCAACAATGGTTAATTATGCGAATGTATTGGACATGAAGCACACCATTAAAGGTGTTGCAGAACCGCAGTACATTGCAGATGACTTTATTCAGGAAGGCATAAAAAATGAAAGTATTAAAAATGTGGGAATGGCGGTAGCACCCGATGTGGAAGTAATGGTTGATTTGGAACCAGACTTTATGATGGTTTCGCCCTTTAAAGATAATCACTTTGCTGCTGTTACATCTGCTGGAATACCTGTTATAACCAATGCTGACTATTTAGAGCAGACTCCTTTGGGACGTGCTGAATGGCTAGTTTTTGTTGGCGAGTTATTGGGCGAGGGTAAAAAAGCTAAGCGAATTTTTAATGCCATTGCAAAAGAATATGCTGAGGTTCAGAACCTGGCTGCTCAAATAACAACTAAACCATCTGTTTTCACTGGGCATATTTATCAAGGCATTTGGTATACGCCAGCGGGTGAAAGTTATATGGCTAATTATTTTAATGATGCTGGTTGCAATTACATATATAAAGACAGTAGAGGCACAGGATCTTTATCTCTCGATTACGAAACAATAATTGATAAAGCTGAACATACAGAGTATTGGGTGTTAATCATTAACTATCCTACCGAAGTGACCTACTCCGAACTTGAGAAAATAGATAATCGCTACACTGATTTTGATGCTTTTAAAAAGAGAAAGGTGGTAGTTACAAATGCCTCCCATTCACTTTATTTTGAAAAGGGCTTGTTGCAACCACACTTGGTGTTGGCTGATTTAGTTCATGCTTTTCATCCTCAATTATTGAAGGATTACAAGCCGAAATATTTTCATCAATTAACTAACGAATAATGGAAGATCATCGTTTAAAATGGGTTCTGGGATTTAGTTTGCTAATTGGGCTCATTGTTGTTTTGTTTTTACTTAATATTGGTTTTGGCTCTGTAGCCATTCCATTCGACGATATTTTAAAAGTTTTGCTTGGTGATGAGGCCTCACGAAAAGCCTATCATTCCATCATATTAAAGTCACGTTTACCTCAAACAATTACGGCCGTATTGGCTGGCGCAGGATTGGCTGTTGGTGGATTGCAAATGCAGACTTTATTTCGTAACCCATTGGCAGGGCCATCTATACTTGGTATTAGCAGTGGTGCTGGTTTAGGTGTTGCTTTAATATTGCTTTTTGCTGGCAATGTGCTTGGTGTAACGGTAAGTGCTTATGGCATGCTCGGCCATCTTACAGTTGTTGGTGCAGCCTTTGTAGGTGCCTTTTTTATACTGATGCTCATCGTGTTTTTTGCTCGTGCTTTGCGGGATAATACTATTCTATTGATCGTTGGTATTATGGTGGGATATGCTGCTTCGGCCATAATTGGGGTAATGAAATTTTATAGCCCCAAGGAAGATGTACATGCCTATGTTATTTGGGGTTTGGGTAGTTTCTCAAATGTTTCTTGGGAGCACTTGTCGATCTTAATTCCCATTGTGGTTGTTGGATTGTTATTCAGTTTACTACTGATTAAGCCACTTAATGTGTTGGTGTTGGGCGAAAATTATGCCGAGAACCTAGGTGTTAACATTAAACGCACTCGACTGGCTATTTTATTTTGTACGGGATTGTTAACAGCTGCAATTACTGCTTTTTGCGGTCCTATTGCTTTCCTGGGATTGGCCGTACCACATCTAACCAAAGGATTGTTTCGCACAAGTGATCAAAAAGTATTGATGCCTGCAGTTATATTGGCTGGTACTGTATTGGCCTTGTTTTGTAATTTTATAGCCCGAATGCCTGGTTTTGAAGGAGCATTGCCTATCAATGTGGTCACAGGCCTTATTGGAGCACCCATCGTTATATCTGTAATTGTTAAACGACGTAAGCTAAATATCAATGGATAATACCATTTTATTACAATCAAGCGATTTAGCTGTTGGGTATAAACAGAGCAATGGCCGCACACAGCTCTTACATCAGGATATAAATGTACAACTCAATCAAGGTGAGTTTGCTTGTTTGTTGGGACCCAATGGCGCTGGTAAATCTACCCTCATTAAAACATTAAGTGGATTTATTCCTAAAATTAGTGGTGATGTTTGTATCAATGGTTTGAATTTACACGATTATAAACGTGGCCAACTTGCCAAGGTTGTCAGTGTTGTTTTAACCGAAAAATTGCAAGTTTCGAACATGACCGTGTTTGATTTAGTGGCTCTGGGAAGAACACCCTATACCGACTTTTTTGGTAATTTAAGTGCTACTGATAAAGGCCTAGTACTACAAGCAATTAATGACGTAGGCTTGCAGGGGTTTGCCAATCGCCAGTTAATCTGTATGAGCGATGGCGAACGTCAGAAAGCTATGATTGCAAAAGCGCTGGTGCAGGATACTCCATTAATAATTCTGGATGAACCAACGGCTTTCCTCGATCTACCCAGTAAAATTGAAATTGTGCAGTTGCTCAAAAAACTGGCTGTTAACAACAATAAAGGCATCCTTTTATCAACACACGATTTGGAACTAGCTCTTCAGTTGGCCGATAAAATTTGGCTCCTTGCTCAAGGGAGACAGCTAGAATGCGGAATACCAGAGGATTTAGTTCTTTCAAACAGTTTTAAAAGCTTCTTTGAAAAGGAGGGAGTTTTATTTGATAATGAAAGTGGCTCATTCAGAGTTCAAAAAGATCAATTGAAAACCATTCAGGTAATAGGAGAGGGAGTTGAGTATCAATGGTTATGCCATGCACTTAATCGCATTGGATTTCAAACAACATTAGTAGAAGGTGATTATCCAAGTATAAAAACTGTAGAAAATGCGAATGAAGCATTTGTGTTAAATGGTGTAGATGGCCATGATAAACAGTTCAAAACGATTGAGGAATTGCTTTGTGAAATAAATATATTCTTAAAGAGCAACTAACAAGCACCTTATTCTACCTTCTAACCTTAGCTTCTGCCAAAATTACCTTACACTGTCATCTCGTTCTGTCGCATTGTCACACATTGACGAATGGCACAGGCTTTGATAACTTTGTGCCGTTAAAACGATTTTTTTAAAATATAAATATTAGTGACGATGCAAAAAGGACATATTGGTGTAACTACCGAAAACATTTTCCCGATCATCAAAAAATATCTTTATTCTGATCATGAGATATTTCTACGCGAGTTGGTATCTAACGCTGTTGATGCCACGCAAAAACTAAAAACACTTTCTTCAGTAGGCGAGTTTAAAGGCGAAGTAGGCGAGGCTCCTGTTCGTGTTATTCTTGACGAAGAGAAAAAGACGATTACAATTTCTGACCGTGGTGTTGGTATGACATCAGAAGAAATTGACAAATATATTAATCAGGTAGCTTTTTCAGGAGCTAACGAATTTCTTGAAAAATATAAGAAAGACGCCAATGCAATTATTGGTCACTTTGGTTTAGGCTTCTACTCATCATTCATGGTGTCTGAAAAGGTAGAAATCATTACTAAGTCATTCCGCGATGGTTCACAAGCTGTTAAGTGGAGTTGCGATGGAAGCCCTGAGTATACTTTGGAAGAGGTTGAAAAAGCCGATCGCGGTACTGATATTGTTCTTTATATCGATGAAGACAATAAGCAGTATGCAACAAAAGCTGAGATTGATACTTTATTGAAAAAGTACTGTCGTTTCTTACCTGTTGAGGTTGTTTTTGGTAAAGAGACAGAGTATAAAGATGGCAAGCAAGAGGAGACAGATAAGGATAACGTTGTCAACGAGACAAAGCCTTTATGGACACGTACGCCATCTGAATTAAAGGATGAAGATTATAACAAATTCTACCAGGGATTGTACCCAATGTCTGATGAGCCTTTGTTCAATATCCATTTAAATGTGGATTATCCATTTAACTTAACGGGTGTTCTTTATTTCCCTAAGTTGAAAAACAACGTAGAGGTTCAGAAGAATAAGATTCAGTTATACTGTAACCAGGTTTATGTAACCGATTCAGTTGAAGGAATTGTGCCTGAGTTCTTAACTCTTTTACATGGGGTAATTGATTCTCCAGATATTCCTTTGAATGTTTCTCGTTCATACTTACAGAGCGATGGTAACGTTAAGAAGATCTCAAGCCACATTACTAAGAAAGTAGCTGACCGTTTAGAGGAAATCTTTAAAAAAGACCGTGATGGTTTTGAGGCCAAGTGGGATGACTTGAAGATTTTTGTTGAGTATGGTATGCTTACTGAAGAGAAGTTCTACGACCGTGCTAAGAAGTTTACTCTCTTGAAAAATACAGATGGTAAATACTTTACTTTTGATGAGTATGCTGCTATTATTAAAGATAACCAAACTGATAAAGACGATCAGTTGGTATACTTATATGCAACAGATGTAGAAGCTCAGTTTAGTTTTATTGAAGCAGCTAAAAACAAGGGATACGATGTTGTTGTATTGGATGGTCAGTTAGATAGCCATTTTGTTAATACCTTAGAGAGTAAGTTTGAGAAGTCGCGTTTTGTGCGTGTTGATAGCGATATCGCTGAGAAATTGATTCCAAAAGCTGATACTATGGAATTGAAATTGTCAGATGCTCAAAAGCAAGATTTGACAACTATTTTCAGTTCGCAGGTGCCTAATGTTGATAAATTGAACTTCATTGTAACATTTGAAGCATTAGCAGAAAACGATACACCAGTGATGATTACGCAGCAGGAGTTTATGCGTCGTATGAAAGAAATGAGTCAGTTGGGTGGCGGTGGAATGAATTTCTACGGCGAGATGCCTGATAGCTACAATTTAGTTGTGAATGGCAACCATCCATTGGTAAATCGCATCATTGAAGACGAAGAGAAAGAAGTGGGAGAGAAGGTCGCTTCATTGCGCAGTAAGATTGATGGTTTAGATGGTAAACGCGCTGAGCTGGAAAAAGCTAAAGAAGGTAAGAAGGACGAGGAAATTGCTCAGGCTGACAAAGATGAGTTGGAAGATCTTAATAAGAAGTTAACTGAATTGAATGCTAAGAAAGATGCTGAACTTTCAACATTCGCATCATCCAACAAAATGGTATCTCAGTTAATCGACCTGGCATTACTTTCAAACAACATGCTAAAAGGCGAAGCTTTAACTAAGTTTGTTAAGCGTAGCATCGATTTAATTTAATTACCTTTCAATAGGATTAAATACAAGCCCGAAAGCATTTAGTTTTCGGGCTTTCTTTTTATTATAAATGATTTTCACACCTTTTTTTGTTACACTAAATTGGAGATTAAACCCATTCCTTGTTGTTTCGTGTGTTATACATTTTCAATGAATGCACAAGCCAACAGACTGTAATTTTCATCCTCCATCCTCCTTAACATCTTTTAACGAAATAATTAGGCATTGTATGATTTAGCATAGCTTATTAATTCAATCAATTATCTATTTTTGCGCCGATTTTAAATGAACAGCTAGTATTTGATCACTGTAAGGAGTAATAGCTGTCAATAATATTTTTAAAACCAGAAAAAATGGAACAAAACGTTTTCATCGCTAAAGATGTAACAACTAATCCGGCTCCCCTAGGACTAACCGGTTTTGGATTGACAACAATGCTATTAAACCTGCATAATGCCGGTCTTTTTGGGTTAGACACCATGATTATGGGTATGGGTATCATGATGGGTGGACTTATTCAGATTTTAGTAGGTATGCTTGAGTGGAAGAAAAACAACATGTTTGGTATGATGGCTTTTACATCATATGGTGCATTTTGGATTTCTTTAGTGTTTGTTTGGATCTTCCCAAAAATGGGATTAGGTGAGGCGCCATCTGCAACAGCTATGGGTTATTACCTAACAGTTTGGGGTATTTTTACTTTCGGATTGTGGATTGCAACACTTAAAATGACTAAAACAATGATTTGGTTATTTGGTACAGTGGTGTTATTATTTGCTTTGTTAGCCATTGCTAATTTTACAGGTAGTCACTTAATTCATACTATTGCAGGTATCGAAGGTGTTATTTGTGGTGCAAGTGCCTTATACATTGCTATCGCTACTTTATTAGTTGAAGTGTACGGAAAGCAGATTCTTCCAATGCCATAAGCATTGACGAAAAATGATATAATAGGAAGCCCGAACGGTTATGTTCGGGCTTTTTTGTGCTTAGTATTTTGATGAGTGAGCCAAAAGTGCTTACTAACATGCTTGACGCTAGTGGTGTAAAGGTCTATTTTGCCTTAATCTCACTATCACTACATGAAACATCTGACAAGTAAAAACGCAAAGAAGAATAATTGGTGGAAGTATTTGTTGATGCTGGCACTTTTTCCTGTGCTTGCTCAGCTAGTGGTTGCTTGGTATTATCTTCTAAATACAAATGAGGATGCTGTTGGAAGCGTTTCGATTGAAATTAATAACTCGATCCATTATGCTAGCAACCCAACAGTTCAGATAGGTATATTGGCTCTCTTCTTTATTTTTATGTTGATAGCCTTTGCTTTTGTTTATAGTCATTTACATCACAAAAGCTTTAGAACGGTTATAAATGGAACGAGGCTTATCCGATGGCGGCGCATTATCATAGGATTTGCAATTTGCTTTGTGGTCGAAGCCTTTCTATTTGGTGCCGATTATTATTTAGACATAGATAATTACGAAGTGCGCTTGCACTGGAACAGTTTAATTCCGCTTGGTCTTGTTGCGGTTTTTATGGTTCCTTTTCAGGCCTTTTTCGATGAAATAATATTTAGAGGTTATTTAGCACAAGGGGTGGCACATTTGACAAAAAGTCGGTTTTTAGTCATACTTATTCCTACCATATTTTTTGCTGTAATACATGCTTTTAATCCTATTTTGAACGGTGTTGGCTTTTGGACTGTATTGTTGCTTTACTTTTTAATTGGCTTATCGTATGCTATTATATCGGTACTGGATGATGGAATAGAATTGGCAATGGGCTTGCACGCTGCTAATAATGTATTCGCTACTATTTTTGTTGTCAATGCTAATAGCATTATTAAAACAGATGCCTTGTTATTGATGAAAGAAGTAAATTTTCCAGATGCTTTTGTACCCATTATTATAGCACAATTGGTAATGATTGCTGCCCTTGCATTTAAGTACAAGTGGCCTTGGCGTAGTGTTTTTTCTCAAATAGAAGATGGATTTGCCATTAACTAAAAAAGCACCGCTATTAGCAGTGCTTTGTCTATGTTATTAGATATTTAACCTAGCGTATACTCCCGGATAGAGTACTTATTTCGCGATTGCCTTTCAAATTAACTATGCGAAAATTACCCGAAACAGAATTGCCTTTTAAACTACCATCAATATCAGAAAGTTCAGCATTACCCGAAACGGTATTGGTTTTTGCATTTCCTTTAACGCCTGCTAAAACAATATTACCAGATACCGTATTTGCCGATATGTCACTGCCTATTTTTTGAGCTGTTACATTTCCCGATACTGTATTGCATTTCACTTTGCGTTGGCCAATGCCTGATATTTTTATGTCGCCACTTACACTATTTACATCTGCATCACTCATAGCTGGCATGCTAATAGTGAAATTACCTCGTGCACTTCCTTTAGAATTACGCGGGTGGTCAACCTCCACAATTAATGTAGTACCCGATTGGCGAGTTACAATCTCGTATTCATCCTTTTGTCTATCCCAACTCAAGGAACCTTTTACATGCACCGAATTACCTTCTACGGCTTCAATTTCAACATTGCTAAACACCACGTTTACTTCAATGTCGGTAATGTTTTCAAATGTTTTGTCAACCGATGTTTTGCCTCCTTGTGCCCATGCGTAAGCTGAAATACAAAGAACTCCCAGTATTAATAATAGTTGTCTCATTTTTAAAAATTTATCCGATTATGAATGTAGGACGCACGAACGTTTAGTTTAGTTACAACTGGTTTCAATATCATCAAAGGCTTCTTTCAAATGCGTTATTCTATTTCTTCGTCGATCCGTAACTGGTAGCCACTTCCATGGATATTAATTATTTCTACCCCTTCAACATCTCTTAGGTATTTACGCAATTTAGTAATGTAAACATCCATGCTTCGGGTTGTAAAATAACCTGTTTCTCCCCAGACTTCTTTCAGGGCTTTATCGCGCGGTAGTACTTTGTTTTTATTTTGACACAAAAGTACTAACAAGCCCGCCTCTTTGGGCGATAACTTATGTTCTTCCTCCTTAATGTGTATAGTTCTGAACTCTTGGTTAAATACGGCCTGCCCTATGCTGTATTCGGTTTGTATTTCTATTGCCTGCTGTCTTTTGTTTCTGTTAAGAATAGCATTTAGCTTACAAATTAGTATTTCCGAATCGAAAGGCTTGGTAATATAGTCATCTGCACCTGTGCTAAAACCCTCCAGCATATCCTCCTTCATAACTTTAGCTGTCAGAAATATGATTGGTATATCGGGGGTCGACTCTTTAATTTCTCGGGCAATAGTAAAGCCGTCAATATTAGGTAGCATTACATCGAGTATGCAGATGTCAAACTGACTTTCTTTGAATCGTTTAAAGGCTAATAAGCCATCTTTTACCCAGGTAACATTAAATTTATTTATCTCAAGATAGGCTTTCATGACCGTTCCAAAATTACGATCATCTTCCACCATAAATACTCTTTTTGTTTCCATCATCATCACTTATTTATATGGAAGTTGAATAATAAATTCTGTTCCAAAATTCACTTTGCTTTTAACGCTAATATTACCCTGATGTGCATCAATGGTGGCTTTTACGTAGTTTAGCCCCAGTCCAAAACCCTTTACGTTGTGGATGTTGCCTCCCTCTGCCCTGTAAAACTTTTCAAATATTTTATTTTGCTGATCACGTGTCATGCCTATGCCATTGTCCTTGATGCGTATTTGAATGCCATTGCCATTATTTTGACTTGATATGTTTACTTCTGGCTTATTCTTTGTGTATTTAAGAGCGTTTTCGAGCAAGTTAACAATCACATTGGTAAAATGAATTTCATCAACTAAAAACACGCTTAATTCTGCTTTTAGCGAAGTACTGATGTTTCCTCCAGTTTCATTAGCCAGGAGCTGCATATTGTCTACAGCTTTAAATATGAGTTCGTGTACATCTTTCGATACACGTACAACTGAAAAGTCTTTCTTTTCAATTTGCGACATTTGTAAAACACGTTCTACATGGCTATTCATTCGACTGTTTTCTTCTTTTATAATTTTTAAGAAGTTTCGTACGTGTTCTTCATTATTAATAATACTAGGTGTTAAAATGCTGTCAGTTGCCAGACTAATAGTCGCAATCGGCGTTTTAAATTCATGCGTCATGTTATTGATAAAGTCTGTCTTTATTTGAGCCACTTTCTTTTGGTTGAGAATAGTTCGTATGGTAATGAAGAAAGTAATTAAAATAAACAAGGTAAAAATACTTGACAATGAAACCATCAGGCCTTGCGTTTTAAACAGGTACGTGGCTACATCGGGGAAATAAATCATTAATTCAAAAGTGGATAAGCCTCTGAATATATCCCTGGGAAAAAGGTTGACCCTAAAGGCATCAAGGTTTTGTAAATGCGCTGGGTTAAAACTTGATGACTGATAATTAGTGAGTTGTTGCGAGTATTTATTGAAAATGCCAAACTCAAACTGGGTATCTACGCCATTTTGAATAAGCTCCTCCTGTAAAACACTATTGAGGTGTTTTAAATCGATTCGCTGCTGTAAAGGGTTGTGGCGTGCTTGAATCTCTCGCTTCATTTGTTCATACACCTCTTTAATTTCCTTATTTCGATGCTCCATAGCTTTCATTACCACTTTAATGGAGTCTTCGGCGTGCAGTAGCTTATTTTCAATTTCGATAATATCAACAGCTTCTCCACTGGCATCAATCCAAACCTGGTGCTCACTATGGTTGCCATTTACTTCGGTGTGTACCTCAATACGAGCACCTCCCTGCGTTATAACGGTGTCTTGTTTATGGTAATAGTTTTTGTCTTTTGTCCCTGTACGATTACTTTGTTGACGAATGATTGCCACATTGCCATTCGCATCTTTTTTGTATGTTGTATTACTTTGTGATTTAGGGTTTTGAAAAAATTCTTGAAAAATGTAGTTGGCACTCTGCTCTTGCTCTAAACGACGAACGGTATTATCCAATGAACGATAAACCGATGCCTGAAACTTTTCCTTTTGAACTTGTACTGATTGCTTGATCCATAAAAACTGAGCGCCGATAATCCCCAACATAGAGAGGCTCATAAGTAGTATTAAACCAAGTATTGATTTTCGCTTCATAATTCACTGTTTACATGGTAAAGATAATGCTTTGACTGTAAGCACTTCTATACATTAACTTTTCCTTAACTGTTTTTAACCGCATCTTAACCGCTTTAATTTCAATGTGTTTGTACTTTTGATTTTGTTAATTGACATCAATTGGTATTACGAGTAAATTACAGTACTAACTTATAATTATTTGGCTATGAAAAATGGAAATAACTCACTTAAAATCGTCCTTACTGGGATAATACTAGTAAGTATGGTGTTTGGTGCTATTGCACAAACAACAAAAAAGAATCAAGTTAAAGTAAAAGTGATAACAAGTGATGGTGGTAAAGTTGTGGATATGGATACCACTTTTAATCACGATGTTTTTGTTTTTCAGAGTGATGGCAATACCAAAGTAATTAACCTGGATAGTATCATGGAGGGGCATCATCATGATATGGATAAACACATGCGGGTAATGGCATTTAAAATGGATTCGTTAAACGATTTCAATTTCGAATTTGATGGCGATGTTGAGAAAATGCATATAGAGATGGAAAAGCTCTTAAAAGAAAAAGGCATCATGTTAGAAGAAATGGGACATGCATCCAAGGGCGGTAATCGTATGGTGATAATGCAAAGTGGCGGAGCAGAAGTAGACATCGAGGAGTTTATTAATGATGAAGGAGATCATGTTAAAATCATTAAAAAAGAGATTCATGGCGATGAAGATGGCAAGCATGAAGTTAAAACATTTGTGATTGCTTCTGACACGCACGATATGCCAATGGCCTGGAAAGAAAAAAATGAATATCATAGCACTGTAAAGGTCGAATCAATTCCTTTGGAGGACATTTCTTTTTTAAATGAACTTGGTGTCTCAACTAAAAAGTTAATGTCCGAGCCTCTGGATCTTAATAGTTTAAAGGTTAAGTTTGAAAAAATAATGGAAGATGATAAACTTCAAACTTTAGTGCATATTGAGTGTGAACTGCCAGCGGGAGATTTCCAAATGCAGTTGTTTAATCAGGAAGGGGAAAAAGTGAAAGAGGAAAGTGATATAAAATCAGGAGTATTCAAACAAGAGCTTGACTTGAAAGAGGAAGAAGCTCCTTATTACTATATTTTATCTAAAAATAATCAGCTCTTTGGTCGAAAGATAGTGCTGTAAGAACTACCACTTAATACCTAAAAGCGTTTGAACTCATTGTAGTGCAAACGCTTTTTTTTTGCTGTATATATTTGAAATAGAATATCAGCGTATCAATGGTTGAAATGTAAAAGCAATTAGTTTTTGGATAGAGGAGTGTCCAAATATTGAGATATTGTCCAAATGTTGGATAGTCAGAGAGGTTGTGTTAGCGCTAAACGTCAGAAATACAGTCTCTTGAAAATTGTGGCAAAGCAATTGATATTTAGAATC
This sequence comes from Carboxylicivirga sp. M1479, assembly GCF_007097485.1. Taxonomy (GTDB): domain Bacteria; phylum Bacteroidota; class Bacteroidia; order Bacteroidales; family Marinilabiliaceae; genus Carboxylicivirga. The sequence continues at coordinate 180,810 of NZ_VKDE01000018.1, forward strand.
GCAAATAAAGAACAAATGTTTGTAGTAGAAGTTATTAGCGTTATAGTTGTCCTGGTTTGGGGCTGGTTTATACTAAACAAGTATGTAATTGAAAAGAACAGTAGTTTATAAAATATGATTGATTGGTGCTTGTTTTTAGAAATAAGTTGAGCCAATCGATAGTTTGGGTGTTTATAACAAAAAAGCCCCTTGTCAACGGACAGGGAGCTTTTTTTATGTGTTTTTTTAACCAAATTATTCTCGTCGATATTTAAATATGATCCTACGTTGATAGCAATCATATTGGCTCCTTACGTGTGAAAATAGTTTACTTTCATTTCTTTAAAATGAATTTATATCATTGCGATAGAGCTTTCTTCTACCCAACCCACAGTTCCATCTGCTATTTGTATTTCTTTCCATTGACCCAATGAGCTCAGGATCTCAACTTTTGTGCCCTCGTGCAGAATAAAAATCTCTGTTCCGCTGGCATCAGGAGAGCTTTTAACGGTTAATGACGGACTAAAAACAATGGCATGGTGGCGCACCAATAGCTTATTCTTTTGGTGGTAGCTAAAGGTTAACGTGACAAAAGTACCAAGCAAGAGGCCTACACCCAGATAAAATCCTGCTTTCTTAAGTAATGAAGAATTAGAAAAGAAGAAAAGTGCTGCCATAACAAGCGTAAGTACAAAAAAGCTAATGCCAATAAAAGCCCATGTGTCAGATGTGGTTTTGTTTCTAAAGTCAACAACCCATTTGCTAAGAAAAAAGTCATCTACTGACTCAATTTTATCAGTTGTTTGCGAGTAAGCCAACTCTAAGTTGAACTTTATATCCTTGTCATGAGGTTTTAATAGTATGGCTCGTTCGTAATTAAGAATGGCGTTGGCCAATTCTCCATTTTTATAAAAGGCATTTCCTAAATTAAAATAAAGCGACCCACTTTCAACACCTGTAGATAATATTCCCTTGTAGGTATCAATTGCCGATTGATAATCGCCATCACTATATTGTTTGTTGCCTTCTGCATATCGGTCGTCTTGCGCAATGGAGTTTCCAACCAACAGGCACAAAACGAATGTTATAATAATCTGCTTCATTTTTAGCGTTTTATTTGATTTTCAAGTTTACTGATGGTTGTGATTGTTTGTTTGTACAACTGATCCATTTCGTCTGTTCCAGAGGATGGCGAGTATCGTGCAAATTCACATGTGTCCAGTATTTCCATTATTGCAGACTTAAGCTCGTCGCTAACTTGATATTGACTTAATACTTCTCCTGCATTGTCTTTAGATAATTCACTTAAAGGCAAGCTTAATTTATCACTCAAATAACCCCATAATGCTCGTAGCACCTCTTCATAAAAAGCTTCTTTTTCACCAGCTTTAAGGAAGTTGGCTGATTTTTTTAAGCGCTTAATGGCTACTTTATTGGCTTTCTTTGTTTTTAATAAGGTAATATTTGAGTTATCCTTTATTCGCTTTTGATTAATCAGCACCAAAAGAATAAACAACGACAAGGGGATGAATAATGCTAAATAGAAACTCAAGCTACCCATAAAAAAGGTGCCAATTGGTTTCAGCTTCGTTTTGTTTGTGTTGATAAATCGAATGTCTTTCCCAATGAATTTGACATTTTCTTTGTTGACATTCGATCGAACAACACCGCTGCTAGCAGTTTCGTTACCTTCGCCTTTGGCAACATTTAAATTGATGTTACCAGATTCAATTGTTTTATACTGACCTTTAGCAGGATCAAAATAAGCGAATTTGATAGATGGAATGGTAAATGTGCCTGCATGTCGAGGAATCATCAAGTATTCATAGGTTTTAGAACCTCGCATGCCGCGTGTAGTATTGCTGATGCCATTCGTTATTTTTGCGTCAAAATCATCAAAGTCGGCAGGAAACTTGATTTGAGGCTCTTCTATGAATTTATGATTTCCCGTTCCGTTAACAACCACCTTTAATGTAATTCCATCATTAACTGTTACATCGGTTTTGGTAACGCTGGCTTTCATATTCAGTTGTCCAACACCACCCGTATAACCTTCTGGACGCCCTGACGGAAGTGGTTTGACATTGATTGTTAGAGGTTTTGATTTAACTCTTTTCTTAACCGTTCGGTGGTTAGACTCAAAAAAGTCGTCGAAAATGCTACGAGAACGGCTTCTGGCCACACGCTGACGAACCATAAACTCAATTTCGGTTGGTTTAATGGTTAGCTTACCTGATTTTTGAGGAAAAAGAAGCTTTTGCTCATAGGTTCCAACGTTGTATGTTCTGCCATTAATATTTTCCATACTCCATTTAATTCCATCTTCATTTTTTAAAGTTTGAGTGATAAAAGATGAAAGTTCAGGTTGGTTAATGTCCGATAGACCCTCAAGTTGTACTTTGGTATATATTTTTGTTGACAGAACCAATGATTCCCCTTGGTAAACATTCTTTTTTGATGGAGTAACCGTAATAAACAAATCATCGTCGCTAGGTGCGCCACCTGCCACTTGGCTATTTTGGTTGTGCTGTTGAGCTTGAGCATCGCCCTTAACTACTTTAATCGATACTGTATTGGAAGTTACCTTTTTATCATCAACCATTATGCTGGCAGGAGGAATTGACATTTGTCCCTCTTTTAGCGCCTTTAGGATGAAAGTAAATGTATAGGATGTTTCACGTGATACTTTCCCATTAACAATAGTAGTGCTAGTAGAGTAGGATGTACTTGGCCCCATTAATATCTGAAAATCTTGTAGGGCAGGTAGTCGAATGTCACTTCCTTCTTTGTTTAAAGAGTATACCAATTGGAATTTATCACCTACAACAACCGCTGTTTGAGCTCTGCCTGTAAATTTTACATCCTGAGCACTTAACTGAGTTAAGTTGGCGGTAAGCAATATAAGTGAAAGTATAATTAGTCGCATATTTTAAGATTATGTTTTTGCAAAAATAGTACTTCTACCAGTTTTTTTCAGTTTTTGTTTTCTGTGAAGCTTTAGCTTTACGCAATTTTTTCTGCAATTCGTTCTCATCTTGCTGAATTGCATTGAGCAGGCGTTGAGCATCTTCTTTTGACATTTGTTCTTCAGGCTGCTGCTGCTGTTGGTTTTTTTGTTGTTCCTGCTGGTCCTGATTCTGCTGTTGGTCTTGTTGTTGATCTTTCTGTTGTTCTTGCTCTTTATTTTCTTGTTGCTGATCCTGTTGTTGATCTTTGTTTTCCTGATCTTGATTCTGTTGCTCTTGATCCTGCTGCTGTTGAAGCATTTTTTGAGCCGCAATTAAATTGTAGCGTGAATCATGATCCTCGTGATTATTTCGCAAAGCATTTTTATAAGCTTCAATGCTTTCTTCAAATTTCTGCATGGCAAAATAGCTGTTGCCGATGTTATGGTGTACCTGCGCTAATCGCTCTGGGGCTTTTTCTGTACCCGCTAAAATTTGAAACTGATCCAATGCGTCGTTAAATTTTTCTTGCTTGAAAAGAGCATCACCCAAATTAAACTGTGCCTCAAAAGAATCACCTGTTTTATCAAGTGCTTTCCTGTATTCTATTTCCGACTCCAGAAAAGCAGAGTCAGCAAATTGACTATTTCCGCTGCGGATGAATTTTCGTTCATCCTGAGCATTAGCACTTATAAAACCAAGAATAAGGGCTGCAAATACGATTATATATTTCGTGTTCTTCATGATTATTCAGCATTATCTTTCTTGTTCTTCACTTCAAAAATATTGATGTGCTTCAATCGTTTGTTTTTGCGCTCCAGAATTACAAATTCAATGATGATGAGTAATAAAGCGATTAAGGCAAAGTATTGAAATATATCATTGTGTTGAGTGTAAACCTTTGCTTCCAGCTCTGATTTCTCCAACTCGCTTAATTCATCAACCAAATTATTTATTCCATTTCGAATATTATTGGCTGGTATGTATGCGCCATTACCTGTTATAGCAATTTTTTGTAATGTTTGTTCATCAAGTTTTGATATCACCACATTACCATTACGATCTTTCATAAAGTCGTTGCTTCTACCGCCTGGAATTGGTATTGGAGCTCCTTTGGGTAATCCCATTCCAACAGTATAGATTTTAATGCCTGCCTCAACGGCCTTTGCAGCCGCCGCAATTGGGTCATCTTCATGGTTTTCACCATCGGTAATAACAATAATAGCTCTATTCACATCCTCTTGCGAGGTAAATGATTCCATCCCTTTGTTGATAGCTGCACCAATTGCAGTTCCTTGCGTTCCAACAGCGTCGGTATTAATGGAGTTGAGGAACATTTTTGCTGATGGATAGTCGGTAGTAATGGGTAGTTGCACATAGGCTTCTCCTGCAAAAACTATAAATCCAACCCTGTCGTTTCTTAATTTATCAATCAGCCTGGAGATTGCTCTTTTAGCTCTTTCCAATCGGTTGGGTTCAATGTCTTGTGCCATCATACTATTGGAAACATCTAATGCCACTATTAATTCTATACCCTTACGCTTAACCGTTTGTAATTTACTACCATACTGAGGGCCTGCAATGGTTATTATCAGTAAAACAAATGCCAAAAGCATAATGTAAAACTTAACTGTGGGTCTTTTGAATGATACATTGGGCATAAGTTCATTAAGCAAATCAATGTTACCAAACTCCTCAAGCGCCTTTCTTCTTTTTCGGGCTAAAAAAAGATGAATAAAAGCCAAAGCAGGTATTAGTAAAAGCAGGTAAAGTGCATCTGGATGTTCAAACCTGAATATATTCATTGTGTTGTAATTCGTTAGTTAATCAATTGTTGAAGAAATTAACAAGTCCTATTAGGGTAAATTTCTGAATACCGTACTTCGTAAGAATATCTCCAAAAGCAGAAATAATCCTGCAAAGGCGGCAAACCACCAATATTCTTCTTTGTGTTTTGTGTACTCTTGTACCTCGTTTCTCGTTTTTTCCAATAAATCAATCTCTTTATATATTTCGTCTAGCTTTTGTTTATCGGTTGCTCTAAAGTACTTCGCATCGGTCATATCGGCAATGCCCTGTAGCAATTCTTCATCAATTTTAACTTCTACTTGCTGGTATTGCTTACCAAAAACGGTTTGCATTGGAAAAGGAGCCATGCCATTGGTGCCAACCCCGATTGTATAGACACGTACACCAAAGGTTTTAGCAATCTCAGCTGCCGTCATTGGGGCTATCTCACCTTTGTTATTTTCTCCATCGGTAAGTAAAATGATTACTTTACTTTTTGCGTCGCTATCTTTTATTCGATGAACGGCAGTTGCAAGGCCCATGCCAATCGCTGTTCCGTCATCTAGTAAGCCCATCTTAATGTCTTTAAACAGATTTTGCAAGACATTGTGATCGGTTGTTAAAGGGCATTGAGTAAAGCTCTCAGCGGCATAAATAACTAACCCTATTCTATCATCGGATCGACCTTTAATAAAATCGGCTGCTACATCTTTGGCTGCCTCCAATCTATTGGGCTTAAAATCCTCGGCCAACATACTACTTGAAATATCAATGGCCATCATAATGTCAATACCCTCGGTTATTTCTTTGCGAAAGCTATTGCTTGACTGTGGTCGAGCCAATACCGTTATTAACAAAGCGATGCTGAGTACGCGAAATGCAAAAAGCAAGTGTCGCAAATAAACCTTTTTTGAGACTGGTGCGTTTTCAAAACCTTTTAGTGTTGAGATTTTAAGAGATGCTTGCATGCTTTTCTGTTTCCAGACATACCAAGCGATATATGCTGGTACAATAATCAGGAGCCAGAAAAAATATGGTTGCGAAAATGTTATATCGTTCATCATTGTTAATACAAATTATTCAGTAACTGCTTCCTCATTTTCCTTGCTAAGCATTGCTGCCTTTTCTTCTTCCAAACTTTTTATTTCTTCAATTTTAGTTTGGTTAACAAAGAAGTAAGCGTTGATCATACTCATGTCGTGTTCATCTGGCAAAGGCTCGTGTTTAGCAAATTTTACTAGGTCGGCAGTCATTAGTATCTGCTTTAAATTATCTGATGATTTAACATCCCTAAAGTTGATTTCCTTTAAGGAGTCCATAATTTCATCAGTTGTTTGCTCCATGGCTCGTATCTCAAAGCGCTCCTCCATGTAATGACGCAAAGTATCAGTAACGGATGAATAATATTCCTTAATACGATTCTGTTGCCAAAGCTTTTCTTGCTTTATCTTATCTAGTTCACTCAAAGCTCTTTCATGAGCTGGAATAACTGGCACTTCCTTTTTGAAAATTTTCACTGGAATATCCCTTCCCATATACTTAAGAATGATAAAAGTAACGATGCCAGCTAATAAAATAATACCCAATACCCAAGGTAGGTATTTGTAAAGTTCAGAAAGGTGGAATGGTGTTGAAATAGGTTTTTTGATGTCCATGATGCCTTTTTGAGGATCGACTTCCTCAAAAGGGTTAATAACCATCAAAGCCATGGCTTCTGTTTGAACTAACTGATTGATTTTTTCTCCAGCCTGCTCAAATACGATTGGCGGAACGTAATGCAAGCCACTATCAAACGAAGTAATACGCAGGTTCTGCTCAATTAGTAGCCTGCCATTTTCTCGATTTAAAGTGTCCAACTCGCTCAAACGAACAATTTCTATGTTTTTAGTAATTGTATCGGTCAAAAGCGGGAATGGCAAGTCTAATCCATCAGGTTGACTTAACTGTAACTTTAAATCAATTTGGCCACCAATAAATATTACGGTTGAGTCCATGGTTGCCGACACAGATACGTTTTGAGCAACGCTGTTGCTTTGAAAGCCGAATAATATCAAGCTTACTGCTAGCAATAGTGTTTGTTGTATATGTTTCTTAATACTCATTTAAATACGTTTTTTAAATAATGAAATCAATGCTTTAACATAGTCTTCATCTGTTCGCACTGATACATTGTCAACCCCACATTTGCTGAATAGTCGCCTTGTTGAGTCATGCTTTTCTCTCCACCATTTACTATAAGCCTCTCTTACGCCTTTGTTGGAGGTGTCCGCCCACTGGTATTGGCCTGTTTCAGCATCTTTAAGCTTAATCATTCCAATAGATGGAATTTCTGTTTCCCGTTTATCAAACACCTTTAAGGCCACCACATCGTGCTTTTGGTTGGCTATTTTTAAAGCGTCTTCGAAATTATCATCTATAAAATCGGAGATGAGAAACGTGGTACAGCGCTTTTTAATGGCATTGGTTAGATACTTTAAAGCTTCCGATATATTGGTTTCGCGATGCTCGGGTGTAAATGTGATAAATTCTCTGATGATATGGAGAATATGCTTTTTACCTTTCTTGGGCGGAATAAATTTCTCTATCCTGTCGCTAAAAAAGATAACTCCAATTTTATCGTTGTTTTGTATGGCCGAGAAAGCCAATACAGCAGCCATCTCAGTAATTACATTCTTTTTGTATTTAAAAGAGGTGCCGAACTCTCGCGATCCCGATACATCAATCATCAAAAGAACAGTTAACTCACGTTCTTCCTCAAATATTTTAATATATGGATGATTAAAGCGAGCAGTTACATTCCAGTCGATGTTTCTAATATCATCGCCGTATTGATATTCGCGTACCTCACTAAACGTCATACCACGCCCTTTAAACGCTGAGTGGTACTCGCCAGCAAATATATTCGCCGACAAGCCACGCGTTTTTATCTCTATCTGACGTACTTTTTTTAATAAATCCGTTGCTTCCAATCTAATTGCTTTAGAAGTTAAACAAGTAATTCTGTTTGTACAGGAAGCTAATAGCTAATAGCTAATAGCCAATGGCTATTACTAAGGTACTTCAACTTGGTTTAGTATTTCGCTAATGATTTCTTCCGACGTGACGTTGTTGGCCTCTGCTTCGTACGATAATCCAATACGGTGACGTAATACATCGTGGCAAATAGCTCGCACATCTTCTGGAATTACATAACCGCGACGCTTAATAAATGCATAGGCCTTGGCAGCCATCGATAAGCTAATACTAGCACGTGGTGAAGCACCAAAAGAAATCATGTCTTTGAATTTCTCCAATCCATATTGTTCAGGATATCTGGTGGCAAAAGTTATGTCTACAATGTATTTCTCAATTTTCTCATCCATATACACATCTTTAACTACCTGACGTGCGCGAACAATATCTTCTGGTTTAAGGATGGTAGAAGCTTTTGGGAATGATTTAGCCAGGTTGTGACGAATAATCATTTGCTCTTCTTCTTTTTTAGGGTAGTCCAAAACCAACTTCAGCATAAAACGGTCAACCTGTGCTTCTGGTAGTGGGTAGGTTCCTTCCTGTTCAACCGGGTTTTGTGTGGCCATTACTAAGAAAGGCTCTTCTAAAGGATAGGTTGTTTCGCCAATTGTTACCTGGCGTTCCTGCATGGCCTCTAATAGAGCACTCTGTACCTTTGCCGGAGCACGGTTAATCTCATCGGCCAATACAAAGTTGGTGAAGATTGGTCCTTGCTTTACAATGAACTCTTCCTTCTTCTGGCTATAAATCATCGTACCCAAAAGGTCGGCAGGTAATAAGTCTGGCGTAAACTGTATGCGCGAAAATTTGGCGTCAACCACATTGGCCAGTGTGTTAATAGCTAATGTTTTTGCTAGTCCTGGAACACCTTCTAATAAAATATGTCCATCGGATAACAAACCAATTAGTAAGCCTTCAATCATGTGTTTCTGACCAACAATAACTTTGTTCATCTCCATTGTTAGTAGGTCAACAAAAGAGCTTTCTTCTTTAATGCGTTCGTTTATCGCTTTAATATCTACGGATTGTTCCATGATGATTATTTTATCTAGTTTTTATATTTTTTCAATAGTTTTTTTTACACTCAATCCAAATTAACACAAACTTGGTCTATCCAAATATTTTAAATTCGTTAATTTTTGTTAAGTCATTAAGACTTTAACGATTCTTTAACGATTCTTATTTTCAATATTAACAAACCTTAAAGCCTGTTTTTTTATTTCAGCAGAAACAAAAATAGCACGAATTTAACACTATATAGGCATTTTGGGGCGATGATTTTCCTCTTTCGCACAATGCTTTTGCAAGTAATTGGTCCTTTAAGGAAATATTAACAATTTAGCAGCCCAATAAAAACAATAAAGCATGCAATATTTTAGCTTTCATACGCATTCTGATTTCTGTGATGGTAAAGCATCGGTGGAAGAGGTTTGTGAAAAAGCAATAGAACTTGGCTTAGGTGCTGTTGGTTTTTCGAGTCACGCACCAGTTGCTTTTGAAACCACCTGGGCAATGAACTTCCATAAAATGGATAGTTATGTGAAAGAGGTAGAACGTTGTCGACTAAAGTACAAGGACCAATTGGAGGTGTATCGCTCTTTAGAAACGGATTTTATCGCACCAGGAAAAAGTATTCCCTTTGATGAGTATCGGGCTTTGGGTCAGTTGGATTACATAATTGGTTCGGTTCATTTGGTGGCTAACCCACAAAGCCAGCAGGGTTTGTGGTTTTTAGATGGACCTGTGGAGAATTATGAAAAGGGCTTGAATACCTGCTTCAATGGTGATGCTGTTGCAGCTGTACAACAATATTACAGCCAGATTCAAGAAATGGTTCGAACACAAAAGCCTGATGTGATTGCACACATGGATAAAGTGGTGATGAATAATAAAAACCGCTTTTTTACCGAAGAGGATGCGTGGTATCAGGATGTGGTAGAGGAGACCTTGCAGGTAATTGCTAAAAGTGAAAGTATTGTGGAGATTAATACGCGCGGTATATATCGAGGAAAATACCATACGTGGTTTCCTAATGAGCGAATTATTAAGCGATGTGTCGATTTGAATATTCCTTTAACGGTATCGGTTGATGCCCATCATCCTGATGAATTGATCGCTGGATTTGAAGAGGCTGTACTAGCTCTTCAGAAAATGGGATGCCGATATTTAAGTGTTTTTACCGAGCTGGGCTGGGAACAAAAAGGCATAAGTGCTGTTTTGTTTTAAGCTAAAAAAATATGACCAATAAAAAGTAGATAAATATGTTTGATGATAATGATTTTGTATGCCGTCACATGCAGTTAACAAAGGCTGATATTGTGAAAGTGATAAACGATAAAAATATTAGCTCATTTGAAGCACTTCAGGACGAAACGGATGTGGCCACTATTTGTGGTAGCTGCGTGGCTGATATTGAAGAGATATTAGAAGAAGAAATTGCCAAGAGGTGATGAGTGTGATTAAGTGCGAAGTGCCAAGTGATTGGTTGGAATTGTTCGTCAGTTCATCACTATGCACTATTGCACTATTTTTTATCAATCATTAATAAGGAACTATCGCCATAGCTTAAAAAGCGAAAGTCGTTGTCGTAGGCATATTGGTAGATTTTTTTCCAATTATCGCCCACAATAGCGCTTATTAATAATAGCAGGGTGCTTTGTGGTTGATGGAAATTAGTAACCAAGCCATTAATGACTTTAAACGAATAGCCAGGAACGATGATGATGGCTGTTTTGCCGGCCAGGTGGCTTAGCTTTTTCTCTTCCATAAAATCCAATAGGGCCCTAAAAGCTTCTTCTTTGCTGTAGCTGCCTTTTAGGTTATACGGATCCCATTGTTCAATGCCATTGGCAATGCTTTCATTACTTAATATACGTACTCCATACCAATAAAGACTTTCGAGGGTGCGCACCGATGTTGTGCCCACTGCTATTAATTCATCTTGATGGGCAATTAAACGTTTGAGGGCATCTTTTTCAATCACAAAATGTTCAATGTGCATGTCGTGATCAGCAATTTCTTCTGATTTAACTGGTTTGAATGTGCCAGCGCCCACGTGTAAAGTCACATTTAACAATGGGTGACCTTTTGTTTGTAGGGTGTTTAGTATATTATCGGTAAAGTGAAGTCCTGCGGTTGGTGCAGCGACAGAGCCTTGGTGCTGCGAGTAAACCGTTTGGTAACGGTCTTTATCAATGTCTTCCGTTTCTCTATTTAAATAGGGCGGGATGGGCGTTAGGCCAATCTCTTCGATTAATTCGGCAAATGAAAAATTGGAGTTATCCCAAGAGAAATTAATGCTATAGGCATCGTGAAGCCTTTCTCCTTTTGTGAGTTTTATGCAAACCTCTTCTCCGTTAATCATTAAATCTTTTGAAAGTTCGCCGTCTTTCCACTTACGTGCGTTGCCTACAATGCATTTCCAGGTGGTTTGTTCTCTACTGTCAAATGCCATTTGAACTTCGGCAGGAGAAAGTGGTTCCAAACAAAATATCTCTATTTCCGCTCCGGTTACTTTTTTGAATTTAAGGCGAGCACGAATGACTTTAGTGTTATTAAAGGCAAGCATCGCCTTGCTCGGAATGGCATCTATGATCGATGGAAAGCTTGTTTCCTCAATACATTCGTTTTTGTAAATCAATAATTTTGACTCGTCGCGGTTGGCCAACGGATATTTGGCAATTCGCTCATTGGGTAAGTCGTAAGTAAAATCACTAATCGATATTGTTGGCTTAATCATAGGATGCATTTTTAGCGCGACAAATTTAATTAACTTTGCGTGACTGCACCAAATATTAGGTGTTGATAGTTGTTAAGAATGGTTTAGAATAAGCTGTTTTATTAAAAATGTTAATTAAAAATCTTAAAATATGAATGTTAAGGCAGGTGATGTTGTTCGTTTTTTAAATGCCAGTGGTGGCGGAACAGTTGTGCGTGTGGATGGTAAGCTCGCTTATGTTGACGATGAGGATGGCTTTGAAGTGCCGGTGCTGATGCATGAATGTGTCGTTATCCAGGGTGAAACTAAAAAGGATAAAGGCGGTGATGCTGCCGTGGAAGAAGAGGAGGAGCTTGTTGAGTATGTTGAGGAGCCTGGTAATGATGCATCGCCACAGTTTTATTTGGCATTTTTACAAGGTGATAAACCAGGTCAGGTGTCGGGCGATTTAAGGGTGCAGGCTATTAATGACAGTAATTACTTTGTTTTTTATACCATAAGTAACCTGCGTCGCGATGGTGATTTAGATTTGTTTTACCATGGCACTGTAGAGCCAAATACCAAGGTGGCTTTGGATAAATTGGCAGTAACGCAGTTGGATGATCGTCAATGGCAAGTGAACCTTACCTTGTTTAAAAAAGATAAAACGTACACTAACTTCCAGCCTGTTTCAGAGGTGGTGAAGATTAAGGCAACACGCTTTTTAAAGGATAATGTTTTTGCCGACAATTCTTACTACCACGAGCGAGCGGTTCTATTACCGGTTATAAAAGGTGAGTTTGAGCGAAAGTTGGAGGCTTTAAGTGATAAGGATATATCAAAGGTTATTCAAGAGAAAGAGGCAAAGCCTAAAGTAAAGAAGTTTGCTCGACGCGATGAGCCATCAATACTGGAGGTTGATTTACACATTGATGAGCTGATTGATTCAACGGCGGGTATGAGTAATGGTGAGATTATTACGATTCAACTCGATCGATTTAAGCAGGTAATGGCCGATAATCAAACGAATAAAGGTCGTAAGCTGGTATTTATCCATGGCGTTGGTAATGGTAAGTTAAAAACAGAAGTGCGCAAGTTGTTAGATCGTCAATATAAAAAGCATAATTATCAGGATGCATCTTTTCAAGAGTATGGTTACGGTGCTACAATGGTGATTATCTAGCTTGATGTAGCAAGATGCCGTTTTTTCCTATTCACGTTGCCGAGCTTGAAAGGATAAGAAATAAAGTTCATGTAATTATTACCTAGTCTTTATTTCAGCAAGCACTAATCGATAGTGATACAAAAAATAATAGCCGCAGTTTTAAGAGAGTTGATTCTTTTAAAGCTGCGGCTTTTTTATTGATGGTGTTTGGTGTGTTGATTGAAGTATACATGGCTCCGTGCTTGTTTGTGTGCAGGAGTTGTGCTTGTAACGTCCATGTATGTAGGTTGTTGTGGGGCAGGATGTTGTTTTTAATTATGACGTTTGTCATTGTTTAGTTTAACATAGCTGGGCTACTTTTATAATGACAAAATAAGAGTGTCTTGAGATATTAAGGTGCTTAAATCATAACTAAACTAAATTTTTAATCATGAGTGTACGAATATCTAATTCTAATGAAACAATTCTTGAAGATACTCGCGTGTCTTTAACTAATGTCGAAGAACAGACTGAAATTGCCGCTGTTATGTCGGAGTATGGCTATGGGTCTGAAGAATTATTGCCTGGAAAGGCATTGCTCGACTTGGCCAATCAGGCTTATAGTAATAGTAGAAGAGAGGCTTATGAAGAGAGTGAGGCCTATGCTGCTTTTGCAACTTGCAGGGGTGAGCTTGAGGCAACTTATGCTGTCTTTCGTAAGAAAGCTAAGGTTGTTTTTCGAAATGATCAATTAACGCTCGATTTATTGGGTGTAAGTGGCGATACGCCTAGGGCTTATGTAAGCTGGCTTAATAGTGTGCGCAACTGCTGTAAGTTGGCCTTGGGGAGTGAGACTATCCTTGCCGGCATGGGGCGTTTGAATTGTAGTAGTGAGGATTTTCAGGCTTGTTTGGATAAGTGTGATAACTTGGATGTTTTACGAGCTGCCTATTTGCGCGAAAAAGGAGAGTCGCAAAATGCAACTAAAACAAAAGATGCCGCATTTGTTGAGTTGGATAAGTGGATGCGCGACTTTTATGCAGTGGCAAAAATAGCGCTCGAAGATCAGCCTCAGTTATTGGAGTCCTTGGGTGTGGTAGTGAAAAGTTGATAATTAGCTAACTGAATATCGGGAAAAGAGCCCCGCTTTCTTTATTGAAGGCGGGGCTTTGTGTTTTATAAGCTCGTCTTCCTCATTTATAAGAGCAGCGGGTTCGAAGCTTAAGTGTGCAAGGCCTTTTGCTTAGTCCTTGGCTCTCAAGCAATACTTGTCTTCATCAAAAATAGCACCGTCTTCATTCTTACTTAAAATTGTAATCATCCTTGGATCTAAAATTCTTATCTATTTGAATAATGTAGAATCCTTTATAAGTTTTCTATTAATCTAATTTATATCTACAGAAATCTTGGATAATACGAGATTTACCTTTTATATAAATGTAAAATCCTTAAGTCTATTATATATCTAACATACTATAAATAGATAATAACATTTAAGTAATAGAAATATATCAAGGGGCGATTTATACTGTCTTTTTAAATTAATGTTACATTTATTTTGAAATATTTATTAAAATGTCTTAATTAGTTGAATAATTTAAAGATTAAGAATGCACTATACTAAAAATAGCATAGGAAACTACCAATCTGGTGTTGAGGTGATGTTTCGCAATAGCATTCATCAGCATGCGATTAAAGAGACCGTTACCAAGTATGGATATAGCGAGGAGTTGCTGCGCAAGATTTATGACCTAAATAGCGATTTGTTAAAGGTTGTGGAGTCTGCGAAGTTGGCTAAGCACAAAAAGGCGGAAGTCTTTAAAAAGAAGAATGATCTATTGACAAGCGTAAAGAAAGAGTATATGCGCCATGTCAAATTAGCACGTATTGTTTTAGGTAATAACATAATGGCTGAAGAAGCTCTGGTGCTGAATGGTGCCAGAGCTCGGACGCATAAGGAGTTTGTTTTTCAAATGACAGTGTTTGTTTCAAATCTGCTTAAAAATAAAGAGTGGCTAGAGGCTTTGGGTGTGTTTAATATTAAGCAAGAAAATATAAAAGGGCTTGAGAATCATTTAAGCGACTATGCCCGTTTATCGGAATTGTGTTTAGAAGCGCAAGGGGAGGTCAAGCGTTTAACAACGCTCAAAAAGAAGATGCTAACAGAGATACAGAGTTATGTTAGTGATTATGTGAAAGTGGTAAGAATTGCCTTTGAAGAGAAGCCTAAGCTATTAATGAGCCTCGGAATAAGGGTGAAGGAATAGTATTGAATATAATAGTGAAATAAAAAATGAACAGTATTAGTTAAAGAATGTCAAAAATGGTGTAACATCTATGCAGTGATAACGTACAAACTCTAATTGTTTTGGGGAGAGCATTCTCAGAGCCTATATATTAGAATTATTAATGCCCTTGTAATTGTCTGTATGGCAGTGTTCAAGGGTGAAGTTGGATGAGTTATTTTAAAACAAAGTATATACATATCCGGGTTACAACGCGAAAGTATATTTTTGGTGCTGTGTAGAGGGTTTGTGAAGTTGGGGACTGATATAAGCCATGTTTATGAAGAAGATTAAGTTTTTAGTAGGACTTTTTGTATGCCTTTTGTTTGTGTCAAATGCGTTTGGACAGACTTACGGTGCCGGTGTTACTTCTGATGAAGAACAAGCAGAAAGAAATAAGCTATACAAGAAAGTTGATAAGCAAATAAGTCGACAAGGAGCTATTTTAAAAGGTTGGCGAGATGTAATCACCACTTTGGAGAGGGATTATTGTTCAGCTACAACTCCTAATGATATTGTGCCGGAATCATGGCATCCTGATGCAACATCAATTGTTTGGAGAGTTTATACTTCTTCAGGCGGTGTTGAAACTGATCATCCAACATGGTTTAGTACAAGTGGTACTGGTCAGGATACAAAGTTGCATTTTTTACCCGCCATGGTTGAGTCGTCATACCATGGCTTGCCTATAGTCGTTAGTTATGTACAGAAAGATGGTTTAGGGAATGTTCAGACCAACTACGATTATACCAGAGTTTTTCCTACTCCAACAGCTTATACAGTTGGTACGGATGGCGTTATTTGTTCAGGATTTACTTACGACATTACGTTAAGTGATTCTGAATCGGGGATGGAGTATACTTTGTATCGCGATGGAAATGTTGTAAATGTTGTTCCCGAGCCAGGTACTGGTAATGCTCTTACTTTTGTTGTAAATCAAGCAGGTGTGTACACTATGAAAGGTTTTAATCCTTCAGGTACCTCAAGTTGTGAAGCTGATATGTTAGGCAGTGCAACTTTAACTGTGCATAACTTACCTTCTCCGGTAGCTACCAATACAAGTCCTGTATGTGAAGGTGGTTCTTTTCAATTAGAAGAAACTGTTGGTGGTTTTACAGATTACACCTGGACCGCTCCCGATGGAACTACATATAATGGACAAACCGTAACAATAGATCCCGCTCAGTTAACTGATGCCGGGACTTATACTTTAGAGGTATCTGATGCCAATACCTGTGTTAATACTGTTACAACCGATGTGGTTGTGAATGAAACACCTGATATTACTGCAGATAATGATGGTCCTATTTGTGTCGGTAATGACTTAACGCTATCATCTACTGTTAATGGAGGTACTGGCCCATATACTTATTCATGGACTAAAGTGCCTGATGCAACAGTTATAAGCGCCGACCCGACTTTTACGATTAATACCGTTGCGCTAACAGATGCAGGCGAGTACCAGTTAGTAGTAACTGATGCTAACCTTTGTGCAACTGCTGTAGCCTCAACAATTGTGGTTGTTAATGATAATCCAACTGTTTCATTGCCAATTGGGCCAACCAACGTTTGTGAAGGTCAACCATTAACTTTAACAGCAGCCCCTGCTGGAGGTAGTGGTACATATACAACTTTTACATGGTATCATAATGGAACTCTTATAGCTGGCCAAACAGGAATGACACTAACTGTGGATCCAACAGTGGTAGCTAATAGTGGTGCTTATACTGTAGTAGTTGAAGATAATAGTGGCTGTATAAGTGCCGAATCAGCACCTAGTATGGTTGTTGTTATCCCATTCTTTTCTCCTATCATTTCAAATGATAGTCCAAAGTGTGTGGGTGAAGATGTACAGTTAACTTGTGCCAATCCTTATGACGATTATAGTTGGACTGACCCAAGTAATACCGTTTTTAGTACAATACAGAACCCTGTTCTTTCAGCAGTCACCCTTGCTGATGCAGGTATTTATACCTTAACAGCAATCGATGGGTTTGGTTGTGTAGGAAGTGCAACAACCGAAGTGTTTGTCAATGATAATCCAATAGTTGCACCTTCTTATAATGCGCCTGTGTGTGTAGGAGGAGTTCTAACAATAGCAGCTAATGCATCAGGAGGTAGTACGGTGTTTGATACCTATGCTTGGACTAAAGATGGTCTTCCATATGGTGGGAATACTGCTACAATTGATATTAATCCTGCTGACGTTACCGATAATGGCACTTATGGTGTTACAGTAATAGACAATAATGGATGTAGTAGTGCAGAAGTAACGGTTGTAGTAACTGTTCAACCATTGCCAATTCCAACAATTAATACAAATCCTTTACCATCCATTACCGAAATATGCGATGGTCAAGATTTTACTTTAACCGGAGGTGGAGGTTCTGCTGGAGCAACTTATTCCTGGTTATTGCCTGATGGTAGTGTGCAGGTAGGTGCAGTACTTAATGTAGTTGCTGCAGATAAAGCTACCTATGAAGGTGCTTATGAATTAACTGTTACAGAAGGTACTTGTGTTGAAACACTGGCACATACTGTAACAATTCATTCAAACCCAACAGCTGCTGCCAGCAATGGTGGCGATGTATGCCTTGGTGATGATATTTCATTATTAGGATTACCAGGAGCCATGACAACTTATACCTGGACTGACGCAAGTGCTGCTGTAGTCGGTAATTTGCAAGATGTAACTGTGTCTTCTACCGCTTATGGAGTTGGTAATCATACGTTCACTCTTACAGTTATTGATGGTAATGGTTGTTCTGATGTTGCTACAACATCATTAGACGTAAGAGATGTACAGCCAATACTTAATGCATCTTCTGGAATTACAGTTTGTGAAAACGAGAAAGTAACATTCACCGCTAGTGATGCACTTGATAACGGTACTGATACTTATTCATATGAGTTTTTTGTAAATACTCTTTCTCAGGGAATTCAGGGTGATGCTAACCCTACGATTGAAATTACAGTTACACAAGACATTGATGTTTATGTAATAATTACGAATACAACAACAGGGTGTGATAAGCAATCTGCACAAACGAGTATAACAATGAATCCTATTCCTTTGGTGGCAATAACTGCGCCATTGGCAACAGAGGAGTTTTGTGCCGATGAAGCATTTACAATTGAAGCTACTGCAGGATTTGATCGTTATGTATTTTATAAGGGGCCTTCTGGATCTGCAAGTATATTGTATGATGGTCCACTAAATAGTTTTAATGTGGCAGCTGGTTTTTCTGCAACTGAAGTTATTGCAGTAGAAGCTTTTTATAATACCGGATGTTCTGCCTTTTCGAGCATTCAAACAATTACAATTAATTCACGCCCTATACCTACTATTGTAACAGGTAACCTTACTGTTTGCGCTAATGCTACCGAAACCTATACAACAGAGTCTGGTACAGGCGAGTCTAATTGGCAGTGGAGTGTTACAGGTGGAACTATTATAGGTGTAGATAACGATTTTACAGTAGATGTTATTTGGGATGGGGCTGCACCTCATACAATCACGTTTAATTATGATAATTCAAACGGTTGTGGTGCTGCAACGCCAAGCACTGAAAATATTACTGTTAATCCTTTACCAATTCCGAATATTACTGGTCCATCTGTGGCTTGTAATGGAACAACGCAAACTTATACAACACCTGATGTTGGTATGAGCAATTATAAATGGACTGTGAGTGCAGGTGGTACTATTGTAGGTGTTGATAATGCAGAAAGTGTTGATATTACCTGGAATACTTTTGGTACGCAAACAGTAAGTCTATCGTATACCGATACTAACCTGTGTGATGCTTCTGCACCAAGTGATTATAGTGTTGATGTACTAACTTTGCCTGCACCAATTATTACTGGTGATGATGTTGTGTGTACAACCCATACTTATACTTATTCTACTCAGCCAGGTAATAATAATTACGATTGGCAAATTGTTGGGGGAACAATTTTAAGTGATCCTCTACTACATACAATTGAAGTTGAATGGACCAGTACTGTTGGTACTGAACAACTGAGTGTTAATTTCGATGTGGCAGGATGTCCTGCTTCTGCTCCAGATGTTTTGCCTGTTATCGTAAGTGTTGCTCCGACCGTTTCATTTACTGGGGCACTTAATGTTTGTGCCAATGCCACTGAAATATACGAGGCAAATGTAACAGGATTAGGAGCTGGCAATTATACATGGCTTGTACAAGGTGGTTCAGTCGGAATTACAGATGATGAATCCATATCAGTTGTATGGGATGGTGCTGCACCTCATTCAGTATCGCTTAATTATGTTAATGCAAGTGGTTGTGATGCTGTTAATCCTACTGTTGAAGTAGTTACTGTAAATACAGTTGTTGCTGGATTAACTGCTAGTGCTACAACAATTTGTAGTGGAACTGATGTAACTTTTACCGCTACAGGTGGTGATACTTATGAGTTTTATATTGACAATGTTTTACAGGTTGTACCTGATCCAACTATAAATATTTTTGTTGCCTCTGGATTAACAGATGCTCAAGTTGTTACTGTTAAGGCAATTGATGCAATTGGCTGTGAAGATACACATGCTGGAATCACAATAACAGTGAATGAAACACCTAATCCAAACATAACTTCAGGACCTGCTTCTGTGTGTCTTAATGAAGTGAGCAATTATGTTGCTGAAGGTGGTTACGTTAATTATGATTGGACTGTTGTAGGTGGAAACATCACAAGTGATCCAAACTTAAGTAATGTAGATGTTGAATGGACAGTAGAGGGTGCCGGTTCAATTAGTGTTGTTTATGAAAGTGTAGCAGGCTGTGTTGGTGCTGAATTTACCTTGCCTGTAACAGTAAATGATTTACCTACCGTAACAACCTATGATGCAACGCCGAGTAATAATGTTATAAAAGGTACTGATATAACTTTAACCGCCACTGGTGGTGTTGAATATGCTTTCTTTAAAATAAGTGGTGGTGTTTCTACAGAGCTACAAGCGAAAAGTGCGGTCGACAACATTGTTGTTAGTACTGAGGGACCAAGTGCAAATCCTGTACTTGTTCATAACGATATTGTTAGAGTATTGATATATAATGCTGCCGATTGTAGTGTGTCTCGCGAAATTACAATTGGTATATATGAAGGAATTAATCCATTTAATGTAATTGCTTCAGAGCCAGGACATTGTTTTGGTGAAAGTATTAGTTCTATTAGTATAGATGGTTTTCAACCAGATATAACTTACGAGCTTTTCCAAATTGGTAGCCCTGATGTTTCTTTGGGTAAAGTACTGGCTTCTGCTGGAACTGCTACTGTTAAATGGGATAATATTGTTGGCGCTAATCCAGCAGCAGAGTTCAAGGTAGTAGCTTATTACGATGGTACTCCTCCAACACCGCCTGTTGATATGAATAATACAGTTTTTGTTGAAGAGTATGCCGATCTTGGTATTTACGATATGTCACCAACAACTGCAGTTGATGGTGCTGGTACTTGCGGTACTACAACGGAAATTACACTGTCAAATTCTGAGGTAGATGTTAATTATCAGCTACTTAATGGTGCAACTGTTGTTGCCATTGAACCAGGTACAGGCGCTTTAATTAATTTTGGTGCACCAACCAGTGTTGGAACCTTTAGTATTAGAGCTGTACATGCATCTACCGGATGTTCTAAAGTGATGACAGGCTCATGGGATGTTCAAGGAGATCCTGCGATTAATACTACTTTTATTGTAGAAGGTTCAAAAGATGGTAAATATTGTGATGACGGAAGTGACGTTGTAACAATTTCATTATCTGGATCGCAACTGGGTTATAATTACGAATTATATTATAATAATGCTCCTTTAGCAACACCAGTTATTGTTGCAGGAACCGATGCTGCTATTAATTTCGGAACATTCACTACAGAGGGTGATTACTCGGTAATTCTCGAAAGTAGTGGTTGTACTTATTATATGACTGGTATTGTAGAAGTTGAATTGGTTTCTATGCCAATCAAATATACACTAACTGCCAGCGATAATGGATATTACTGTGATGGTGCAGTAGATGGTGTTATGCTTGAAATTAATGATCAACACGAAGGAATTGATTATTATGTTGTAAAAGGAAGTACCATATTAACCGAATCAGAAGTAGACAATATTCCATTACCGATAAGTGGTAATATAAGTGGAGGTGCCTTATCATTAGGTCGCTACTTGCAGGAAGATAGCTACTTGGTTAATGCAGTAGTAGCTGGCGTAGGTTGTATTACACCTACCGATGCTGTAACAATCGCAGTTGTTGCCAGCCCAATGACGGTAACTTTACTTGGTGACAATTCTTTCTGCGAAGGTAGCTCGACTAATCTATATATTAATAACCCACAAACGGATGTTGACTACGTACTCTTTAAAGATGGCATTGATGCCGGCATTCCTGGTATCCCTGATGCTACGCCTGCATCACGAATTGATTGGAGTGTAACAGAAGGTGGAGATTATACGATAGTTGCAACAACCAATAATCCTATCGCTTGTGGACCAACTGAAAGTGCTGTTGTAACAGTTACGATGCAAGCTTTAGCAGCCGACAAAACTGTAAATGTTACCGATGGAGTTGATTGTGCCAATGGAACCGTTTTCGAAGTAGTCGCCCCTGATGCAGGTGTTACATACTATGTCAAAAATGCAGATACTGATACAAAATTAGGAGGAACTGGATTTGAAGTTATAAGCGATGGAACGGATCCATTAACATTCCCTGGAATTGCCGATAGTAATGGTAATTATACCGTAGTTGCTGAAAATGGTGGCTGTCCGAAAGATATTTTCGGTCCATACAATATTAGTATTGCAGGTGTTGTTGCTAAAAAAGCTTTAATTTATCCCGATGCTATATGTGAAGGAGATGGTGGCGTTATGCTAGGTGTTATCAATCCTGATGTTGATGTAGTGTACGAATTGTACGTTGAAGGTAATACTGATGCTTTACAAACTGTGTCTCCACCATATTCTGATGATCCAATATTCTTTACAATGCCTGTTGTTAATGAAGGTGTTTATTATGTGATGGGTGTTGAGTCTGCTGACCCAATAGGTGGATGTAGAAATGATATGGGTGAACACATTACTATTAAATTCAACCCTCTGCCAACTGCGTTTAAATTAGAGGCTTCAGGTATTATTTGTGTTGATAAAGCTGACCCAAATAACATCTTAAATAGTGCTTCAATAACAGTTAGTGGTTCTCAAGTTGATTATACTTATGCATTAGTTTATACCGATGTTGACGGAAATAAAAGTATAGTTGATAATTGGGTGGGTGATGGCTCTAAGTTCACATTCAGTGATATAAACGTTACAGGTGATTATACTGTTTATGCGAAGTCACCTAACGATTGTACATCAAGTATGGAAGGTGTAGTTATTGTAACATCACGCGACGGAGTGAGTGAACAATTAACAACTTCTAATACGTATGCATATTGTGCAGGTGATGGAGGTGCTGAAGTTATCCTAAGCTCTCAAGAATTTGATGTTATATATGAAGTTCGTGATGATTCAGGCAACCCATTATCACCACCAGTAACTCGTGTTGGTGATAGTAGTGGAAGTCAATTATCATTCGGTTTGTTACCGGTTGGTTCTTATACAATATATGGTTACCTCGCTGGTGGTGGTTGTGAATTGCAATTAAATGCTTTAAACAACGTTCAGGTTATTTCAGAACCAGAAGTACCTACTTTCTCGGTGCTAAACGAAAACTATTGTTTCGGAGGTGATGGGGCAACCGTTACGGTCACCAATGCCATTGATAATGTCGGATATATGTTGCTAAATGAAGCAGGTGATGTTGTAAGTTTTGTTAATGGTACAGCTGGAGGAACAGTTGTTTTTCCTAGTAATGCAACGACTCCGACTACTGAGAATTTTTACGTGAAGGCTGTATCTTATACTACTGGTTGTGAAAGCGTAAGTGCTCCAATTAGTATAACGCAATATGATGAGCTTGAATACTTTAATATAATGGTGAATACGACCATTATTAATGAGGACGAAATAGGAGCTGCATCTGTTAATGTTGATTTATTAGGATTAACTAATTCGACAGTAGGCGTTACTTATTCTTTACTCAAAGAAGGTGTGCCGCTAATTCCTAGTAATGAAATGTTAGGTACAGGTGATAAGCTTGATTTTGGAATACAAACTGAAGGTGGTTATTATACTGTATCTGCAAGTCAATATGGTTGCAGTCGTTTAATGGCTGGTACTGTTCGTATGGAAATAAAACCTCTTGTAGCAATTGACTCCTTAGTGGCTGTTCCAAATGGTGATAATGAATTAACTGTTATAGTGCATGAAAACGATGATTTAGAGCGAACTGTTTTAGATTTAGTTGAACCTATACCAGGTGCTAATATTAAGTTCAGCCTTGTTAACCCTGAGGTGAACCCTAATCCAGATCCACGATTAGCTGAGTTTGAATTTATTGGTGATATGGAATCAACAGTAGGGAATAAATATACTATTAATGAACTGACAGGTGAGTTGCTATTTGTTAAACGACCAAGTTTCTATGGAAGAGATTCGATTAATTATTTGATCTATAATACTGAGCATACACACCGTTATGATCAAGCAACCGTTTACTTCTTTGTAGGAAATGCCGATGTTGATGAGGATAATAATTTATTAATACCTAATGCATTCTCTCCAAACGGTGATAATATCAATGATTCCTTTGTTATTAGCGGAAGCTATGGTGATGGACCAGAATCGGTATCTGAATCTAAAATTGAAGTGTTTAACCGTTGGGGTACTGTTGTATATCGCTCAAAAGGTGCTGTATATGGTAAAGACGAAGCATGGTGGGATGGAACCTCTAATTCGGGTGCCATGGTAACCTTAGGAGAGAAGCTTCCAAGTGGAACTTACTTCTATGTGTATACTATAACAATTAATGACTCGGAGTCTGGAACCCAAACCAAAGACTTCTCAGGTTTTATAGAATTAAGACGATAAATGATTTTTATTATGAGAAATCTAATTCCTATACTGTTATTACTGGTACTTGCTTTGGGTGTAAAGGCTCAAAACCAAGCCCAGTATAACCACTATATATCCAACCAAGGGGTACTTAATCCTGCTTATAATGGTACTCGCGATGTTATTAGTGGCCTAGTTATACATCGAAGCCAATGGGTAGGTATGGATAATGCACCCATGAATCAGGCAATCAACGTACATGGTCCCATTGAAGACACTAATTTAGGTGTTGGGGTTGTGTTGGAGAATGATCGCTTGGGCTTCTCAAATAACTTTAGTTTTATGGGTGCAGGATCCTATAAACTAAAAATGGGGCGCAATGAATTTTTAGCTTTAGGTCTTCAGGTTGGAGTTTCGTCGAGTGTATATGATGGTACGCAGGCTATTACCAATGTATACGGTGACCCGATGTTTTTGCGTAAAGAGTCGGTTTTAGGCTTTAATTTTGGTATTGGTGCCTACTATTATGGTGATAACTATTTTGCTGGATTCTCTATTCCACGCTTTTTTTCTCCAACTTTTGATGAGGCAACAGAAAACGATGGCAAATTTAAGAATACTGTTGAATTTGGAAATTTACACTCGTATTGGTATGGTGGATATATATTTGATTGGGGAGAAGTTAAGGTAAAGCCTACCGCATTAATTCGAACTGTAGTTGGGGCACCACTAACTTTTGATGTATCATGTAATGTTCTGCTAGCAGAACGAATTTGGGTTGGCGCTTCGTATCGAAGTATTTCTGAGGTCGTATTATTATCCGAATTTGTAATTAACCGTCAGTGGAGTGTGCGTTACTCCTTCGACTATTCATTATCACAATTGAGTAATTATGGTCAGTTTGGATCCCATGAAATTGGTTTACAGTTTGATTTCTCGTTTAATAAACGGGCAGGAATGCGCTCTATCAGGTATTTCTAATGTTACGACCTGAGATTATTATAGACATGAACTATTGATAAAACATTTTAACCGATGAAACCTAATTCTCGAATATTAATGCTTCTTTTATTGCTGATGACAGTAGCTACGGCTTTTGCTCAACGTAATGAATTAAAGCGAGCACAGGAATTTTTAGCTAACGAGGAATACTACAGGGCATTGGAGTATTACAATTTGGCTCGCGAAAAAGGAGCGGAGTATAATACACAAACAAAGATTGAAATTGCACGTTGCTATTTCTATCAAAAAAATGTTACTGAAGCCTTTTCCAGATATGTGGAACTAGAAGATCAGCTTACAGGTGAAGACATCATCAATTATGCATCTTGTTGGCAACAAGAAGGTGGATTTGAGTTAGCTATTGAATGGTACGAAAAAGCCAAAAAACATGGGGCTAATCCTATTGATATGGATAAACTCATTGAGGCTTGTGAGTGGGCGGGTGAAAATGGCGATTTTAACACTGAAGTGGTGGTTAACCCAGCTAGTTTATTAGTAGGAGATGTTTCTTTTGGTATACAGTATTACAAAGATGGTGTGGTTTTTTCAGCCGAAAAGGAGGGGAAAAGCAAAGAAGTGGACCGTTCTGGTAGAGGAATGTTAAACCTGGCTTTCTCAAAATTGATTGACGGTGAATTACAAGAGGGGAGCAGATCCTTTTCAAAAGAATTAGAATCAGATTATCATGTTGGTGCTACTGCCTTTACAAGTGATTTTAAGCGTATTTTTTATACTAAGCCAGTACGTATAAAAGGGGGTGATAGTCGATTAAAAATATTTACCTCAGAGTTTAATGGAGAAGATTGGGTCAATGAAAAAGTACTCTCTATTAGTTCTGACGATGCAAATGTTGCCTACCCAGCTGTATCACCTGATAATAAATACTTGTATTATACATCTACTGAACGCGAAGGTTTTGGTGGTAAAGATCTTTATAAAGGCGAAATTAAAGCTTCAGGAGACGTTGCTAATGGCGAAAACTTAGGGAAAGGTATAAATACCTTTGGTAACGAAGAATGGCCTTATATTGACAAGGATGGTAATCTGTTTTTTGCTTCTGATGGACACCTTGGTTTTGGTGGATTAGATATTTTTATGGCTGAAATAACGGAAAACGGCTTTGAAAATGTGACTAATTTACGTCAGCCGATAAACAGTGGTAAAGATGATTTTGGATATGTACTAGAACCAGGGAATCCTAGTCGTGGATTTCTATCTTCAAATCGTTTAGGAAATGGAAGTAGCGATGCTGTATTTACCATTGCTCCCCCTATGGTTGTTGAAGAAACTGATGATGCACCTCCAATATTTGGTTTAGATGAGATTCCAGTAGTGGATATGCAGCAAGAAATACCTGTTGATACAGTGCCTGAACTTGTAGTTCCGGTTGTTGATTTATCAATGTTTCCAACAAGCTTAAGTACTAAGCTAACTTCTACTTTTAATGGTAGTGTAATTGCAGGAGTAACTGTGGAAATACGTGACGCTAATGATGGAACATTGGTGGCATCTTCGCAAAGTGGAGACGATGGCAAAGTTACAATTGTTATACCTGATACTTATAAGAAGAATGATCAAGAGTTCGAAATTAAATTCTCAAAAGTAGATTTTGATTCTAAACGAATGATTGTGAATATAATGGAAGTTGAAGATATTAATAATAACGGATTATCATTAACACCTATATTTAGAGATGATGTTCTAGATGATATTGGTACGATGATAGTTACGTACGTTGGCAATGAAATTACGAAGGAAGGATTAGCAGTTTTAGATGAACTAGCGACCTATTTATTGCAAAATCCGAATATTGTTGTCAAACTAAATGGTCATACAGAGGCAAAAGGTAATCGATACAATAACTTAAACGTATCCCAAAATATTGCCGATAAAGCTGAGCAAATAATGATTTCGAAAGGTATTAATGATGAACAGTTAATACCTCGCGGATATGGTGAACGATATTTGAAGAATAAATGTAAACGTGGAGTATATTGTTCCGATAGTGAGCATTTGATAAATCGCCGTATTGAGATTGTTGTTTGGCGTATGTTAGAGTAGTGTTGATAAGATTGTATAACGATAATATCGTGTCAAAAATGAAACTTAAATCACTTATTATATTAGCCGTAGTACTCGTAACTAGCATTGATGCAAAAGCTGATAAGCTTGAATCAATGAGAACGAGCAAGAAGATTATTCGCATGAGTAGTGCTCAATCACCTTCTTTTGCCATTCAGATAATTGCCTTGAAATTACCACCGCAGGCTCCTGAGTTTTTCCATAATGTTGAAGTTGCAAGAGAGTATCCATGTAGTGATGGTTACTATCGTTTTTGTGTAGGGGAATTTAGTTCATATGAAGACGCTAAAAGAGCTGTCGATGGCGTTAAAAGCTTAGGTTATGAGCAGGCCTTTGTGGTAAATACCACTGAATATGTTTTAAAGGGGCAAGCTAGTGTCATTGGGAGCGCATCTACAAAAATGATTGATCCCAATAAAGAGTATACCATTCAATTAAGCGCATTTAGATTTCCAGTATATCTTAATCACTTTAAGAATATTGATGATATAATGGAGTTTCGCATGAAAGATAAAATTTTTAGGTATACGACTGGTCAATTTATGGGTGATGTAGCAGAGCAAGAGCTTAATAAGATAAAAGCCTTAGGATACAAAGATGCACATCTGGTTGAGCTAGAAAAGTATTTGCCCTTTAAGATTGAATAAAATATTGTAGCTTTGCAAATATAGCAAGCCGGTCTATCGCTGCAATCAAGTATTGGAGAGGAAAGTCTGGGCAATGCAGAGCACTGTACTTCTGAATAGGAAGAAGCTCGTAAGGGTTTAGTAACGTAGCAGAGAATAACCGCCTTCGGGTAAGGGTGAAAAGGTGAGGTAAGAGCTCACCAATGGGGTAGGTAACTATGCCAGTTGTACGTCTTACAGATTGCAAGACCATGTATATCATAACTCCGTAAGGAGCAGAGCTGCTCGTTCTGTTTTGAAAAAAGTTGTGAGGGGTAGGTCGCTCAAAGTAGCAGGTGACTGCTATTTTAGATAAATGATAGACGCTCCTTGTGAGTAACAGGACCCGGCTTACAGGCTTGCTATTTTTTTCTTTTAATTTCGACCTTATCGTTATGACTGGATATATAGCTAAAATTGTCCATTACCTCAATGATGAAATTTGGCGCGTAAGAGCAGATCAAACTCCTAAGCAACAATTCTTCTTAATCCGATTAATCCGAACTTTTTACTTGGCTATTAAAGGCTTTGTTGAAGATAATTGCCCCCAAAAAGCCGCTTCTTTATCTTTTTATTCTTTCATATCTATTGTACCTGTGGCAGCCTTAGGTTTTGGCATTGCCAAAGGTTTTGGATTAGATCGCAGATTGTCGGGCTTTTTAGAATCGCACATGGAAGGGCAGGCTGAAGTTGTTCAGAGAGTAAGTAAGTTTGCAAGTAGTTATTTAGAATCGACGCCAGGGGGAAACCTGGCTGGTATTGGATTAGCCATCTTGCTTTGGTCTGTTCTACAAGTATTCAGTAATATTGAAACTTCTTTTAACCAAATATGGAAGGTTAAGCAATCGCGCAGTATGTTGCGTAAGTTTAGTGATTTTATGTCGCTCATGTTTGTCGGTATCTTAACAATTGCCTCTTCTGGTGGAATGATTATCTTAATTACCAATCGTTTATCAGATTTTGGTGTTAATGTTCAATGGTTAATACCTGTTGTATCCTACTTTATAGCTTGGATTGTGTTTGCTTTAATGCTGTCGATAATGCCCAACGCTAGAGTAAAACCCTTATCGGCAATTTTTGGAGGTATTATCGCAGGAACCATGTTTCAGCTATTGCAGTTTGGCTATTTCCACTTTCAAAAAATGGTAACTAGCTATAACGTCATTTATGGAACATTTGCCGCATTACCCTTATTTATGTTGTGGATGAATCTGAGTTGGCTCATTGTATTATTTGGGGCTGAACTAACCTATGCACAACAAAATGCCCATAGTTACGAGTACGATTCTGATATTAAAAACATAAGTAATGCCTACAAGCGCATTTTACTGCTCTTTATAGTAGAGCGAGTAGTAAAGCGCTTTGATAGGGGAGAAAAGGCCTATAATAACCTTGAATTGTCCTTAGAATTGAAGTTGCCACTCCGCTTAGTCAACGAACTTCTATATAAGTTAGTTGATAGTGATGTTTTTTGCGAAATAGCAGATGATAAAACGAATGACACTTATTATCAACCTGCTTTATCCATTCAACACCTCACAATTGTGAAAGTTAATACCATGATTGATCAACATGGAACTCATGATTTACATTATGAAGAATCGGAAGATTTAAATCGCTTGAAAGGGGTGATAGAGGCCTTGAACGATAAAATACTTAATTCTCGTTCAAATGTATTATTAAAAGATTTATAATCTCTTAGATATAAAAAGACCGCATCAACCGGGATTATTTAAACTCCTGTAAACAGGATTTGAGTGCATGTAATTATCGATAATCCTCCGTACTACAAGTAGTAACCACAAGGGCGAGGCCCGCTCTTTAAAAACATAGCGTCACTCGGTGTTCTGATAGTGTTGAGTTTAACAATCTAACGACTGATGCGGAATATTTTTTTTGTCAATGAACGTACTACAAATATATGTTTTTAAAGCCCTGTATCCAAGAAAACACAAGGGTTTTATGTGTTTTGTGGTGGAACAAATTGATTAGTAAATTATTAAAATGTGTACTTTTACAATTACTTTAAGAGTTCATCAGTAGAATGCAAGATTAATAGGATAATTGGAAACGAATGTACGTTATTGTAGATATTGAAACAACTGGCGGGAATATGAAAAATGGCAAAATTACTGAAATTGCCATTTATCGACATGATGGTGAGAAGATTGTAGATGAATTTGTTAGCCTGGTTAATCCTGAAAGTTATATACCTCCATTTATTACTTCGCTCACAGGAATTACTAACGAGATGGTATCAACAGCTCCTTTGTTTTATCAGGTAGCAAAAGATGTTGTTAATATTTGCCAAGATGCTGTTTTTGTAGCTCATAATGCAGGGTTTGATTATAACTTTATCAAAGAAGAATTTAAGAATCTGGGATATAATTTTGAGATGCCTACCATTTGTACCGTTAAGCTTTCTCGAAAGTTGTTACCAGGTCATGCATCTTATAGTCTGGGTAAGATATGTCCTGATTTAGGAATTGGAAACGGTGCTCGACATAGAGCAGCTGGGGATGCTCTGGCTACTGTTGAATTATTTGAAATTTTATTGAAAAAGAATAATGGTATCCTAAATCCTGAGGATCCATATAAGGAGTTTTCTGCTGATGGTTTACACCCTAATTTGTCCATTGATCATATAAAGTCTTTACCGACCGAAACAGGTGTGTATTATATGCATAATGAGGGTGGCGAACTGGTGTATATTGGTAAAAGTAAAAATATACGAAATCGTATTATAACGCATCTTGGTAATCCTAAAACTAAAAAGGGATTGGAGATGAAGCAAAATGCTGCCAATATTAGCTATAGTTTAACAGGTAGTGAATTGATTGCTTTGTTAAAAGAATCAAATGAAATAAAACAGGATAAACCACGCTATAACCGCGCGCAACGTCGATCAAAAAACAAAATTGGCTTATATACTTATACCGATCGCGCTGGTTACGCACGTTTGATGCTCAAGCCTAACTCTGGAGTTGAAATTCCCATTGCAACTTTTGACACTATTCAAGAGGGGAGAGAGAGACTTTTCACTTGGATTGAAGAATACGAACTGTGTCAACAATTGTGTGGATTATATGATGGCAAACACGGATGCTTTCAGTTTCAATTAAAAACCTGTAAAGGTGCTTGTGTTGGCGAGGAAGAGGATCAAAGTTATAATAAAAGAGTTTTAGAGTTGATTAAAAAACTCTCTTATGGTCATGCCAACTTAGTTATTTTAGATAAAGGTAGAAACATCTCAGAAATGGCAGTTGTTGTTATTGAAAGTGGCCGTTACCTTGGTTGGGGATATATTAATGAGGAGGAATGTATTAGTGAGCCCCAACAGTTTAAAGAGTACATTACTTTTTACGATGATAATGGGGATACAAGAACAATTATCTCCTCTTATTTGCGAAATAAAAAGTACAGGAAATTAATTCCTTATTAAAAACGTAGCTTAATTCCCTTTTGTATTTAATCATGAGGAGTATTTCAACCAATAGTAAATGTATTTCCAAAAAATAAAGAGCTTATCCAATTTACTCAATTGCATAAGCTCTTTCAATATATTGAAATATCAGTTTTTTATTGTTGCGTGCTAGGTGCTGCTGCAGGAAGCTGCGCAGGTGTTGCTTCTTGAGTTACCTTAACAGTACTCCATCTCGGATGACCGTCAGCTTTTAAGTATTCAATGTTTTTGGCTATTCCCGCTTTAATGGCTTCAATTGTTTTTTCTTCATCGCCACTTATCTTATCCATGTTTACAATAAGTAAGGTACGTAACGAGAATGTTTCTATATCTTTATCTAACCATGGATATTCGTCGGCTTTGATAACGTCGTTTTCATAATTTTCAGCCCAACCGTTAAAGTCATTTAGATCAATAAGCACCAACTCATCAACCATAATTTGCGGATCAATGTCAAGCATTGCTAAAGGTGCACTTCCAACAATTAGACCTGCTTCTAAGTTGCCTGAATAAATCTTCTTAAGCATCTTATCATAGTTCAGTTTATTTGGATACCAGTTAACTTTTGAACGTTTTCTGATGATTTCAGCAGTAAAAGAAGAACTTTGATCATCAGTACCCACACCTAAGCGTTGATTGTCTAGGTCTTGTAGTCTTGTAATGTTATTGCTTTTGCGTGTAAACAAATGAATTTGCTCCTTCGCTAAAGGCATAATAACTTTAATAGAACCTGTTTTATGGGTGTTTTCAACTAAATCTTTAGCCTTTAATAAGCTAAAATAATCCGATTGAATAAACGCAACTTGTGCCTTTGTTTCAGGATCAATTAGAAACTTAAAGTTAGCTGCGCTACCTTGGGTTGGCATGTTTACAACTTCAATACCTTCCTTTTCAGCCATTACTTTTACTATGTCATCGGCAAAACGGTTATATGAACCATTAATAGGACCAGAAAGAATGTTAATTTGGCCCAAAATGTTGCTAATAGACACCACCAATAGTAATGCCAGCATAATTGTTAGTTTTCTATTCATGAGAATGTGTTTATGGTTAAAATTTAATTTGTTTGATTTTTTAATGCTCTCTTGTTTTAATGTTTTTGATATGCTTTAAAATCTTTCGTTTATGAAACAGAAAAAGATGTGAAATTGTTTTTACGAGGTATTAAATCATTAAAGTAAACTAACTTAAGATTGCGATTAAATACACTTAGTGTTTTAGGATTTATTAATGGGCAAAATGCTTTTGCAATATTTATTCGACTATGGCTTGAAGTGTGTATTAGCTCTTGTAAACTGCTTGAGCAATCAACCGGCTTAGATGTAAAAGCATACATGCTTTTCTGTCTGCTCTAGTAAATAAACAACCATTCATTGACTCGTCTAACTGAACAAACAAAACAAGTGATCTGCATTTTCGTGCATACATTAGCGCACAAAAAAGCCCTACAAGTAAAAACTTATAGGGCTTTTCCTAAAATTGCTTCCGCTTTCTGCGGAGAGAGAGGGAACTGAATATTTGCCTTAAGTGCCCTATTCTCAATATTTTACGAATTCAATTTTTTAAGTCCTCTGTAAGTCCACCAAAATTGGCTAAAAAATGCCCGTTTTAAATGCGTTTCAATGAACTCATTTCACTTCAAAAATAGCAAAAAGGAACCGAACCTAAAAATGAATTTCTTGTCAAGTTTATTGCGCAGAAAACTTGACGTATATATATGTCGATATATGAGTGGATTAGACAATAAAAAAGCAGCTGTCTCAGAAAAAGAAACAACTGCTTTTTATTATTTTATATGAGTAGCTCTACAAGCCTTGTTGCATCAGTTTTTGCGAAATTTCAGTTTTTTTATGGTTATCAATGGCATCACAAATCTTAACGTAGTGCGACATTATATCCAAATTATTCAGGCACATCTTAATCAACCTACCACTAGCCAAAGATGTCACACCCTCATTCTCAATATTAGATATGGTATTTTTACTAAATCCTAATACTACACTTAATGTTGATGCAGCAATATGGTACTTCGTTCTAAAATTAATTATTTCATCAGGAGCAGCAGCTCCTTTAGCAACTAAGTAAGCACTTTTTAAAGCTTTCAAATTACGAGTTATTTGATTCTTAGTATAGTGCTTAACTTGCTTTTCTCTATTAATCATGCCCGTATTTTCATCTACTTCATAATCTAAGTAGTATGCTTCTACGTATGATAATTCCAAGCTCTTGTAATTCTTTTTTACAGTCTCATGTAATTCCTCAGTAGGCTTATTTTTTCTTGTTAAAACTTTTTTAGTTTCCATAATTTCTAATTTTTAAATGGCTGATTCATTGGAAAATCAGGAATGTGATTAGAAAAAACTAGTATTTGTAAACCGTCCTCTTCAAGTCCGTATTTTAAATATATCTCAACATTATCTTTACCAACAAAAGCACGAAAGGCACATACGTTAAAATCAGCTTTACCAGAAGGATCTACGCCTCTATAATAGTTCTCTGAAGTAAGATTCAATATGGTATGTTCTATATCTTCAACGGTAATATCATATTCAAGCATTAAGTCTTCCAATTCTGAATTAGCCTTTGTTGTAAAAGTAATATCAACCCCATTGGATATCCTTTCTCTTGTTTCATTTATGAACTCTTGTACAAGTTCAATATTATCAACCGTATTCGGTAGTTCTATCATATTGCAAATCTTTAATACAAAGATACTAAATCTTTTTCGACATTCCCAACCATTGGGAATTTACTGTGTTTGTTGACGAAAATACTAACATGTTGATATGTTTTTTGATCAAATAACTTGATATTTTTTAAGTGAAATATCAAATGCTAAATAGTCGTATTAGTTACACTAGCATGGCTCATCTTAGAATATTTATTTAAATTATCCTCTATTTCCGTAGTCAGACTACTAAAATACTGACCCTTTTAATACAAATATGTGATGATGCATCACATGCCATACCTTTTGACGGCTTGCCTTATATTCATATTTAGATGATTTATAGTAGCGCGTAATATTCATATATACAGTGGAATGAATCCATATACTAAAACTGATACATCGACATATACTAAAATTGCCACATATTAAAAGTACCCTTTAGATGGGACGATGCGGTGAATAATTACCTTATTCTCCTTAAATATGCGATGAATATCTTCGCAAGATAATTTTGTTCGATAACAAACATACTATTTCGGGTATAATAATACGACCAATAAGGTGGAAGAATATACCCGAAATAGTATCGTAATTGAAGCTACAACCCCTCAAACTCTTCCTGACAAATACAAAAGTGTTCCAGGATAATCTCCAATTCTTTGTGGGTATAATAATGGGCTCGTTTATTTCTGGTTAATTCATCAAGTTTCGAGTTTAATTCCGGTGATAGCTTTATTTCTTTACGCAGTAATTGCATAGCGGAACTTATATTTTAACTCTGAGGGTATAATTTAATTGCTAAATCTTGTTTTAATATTGTTCGGGGTAATATCATAGTATTGCGCTTAATATTATTCTACTTCATTTTTATGGCTGTAAAATTATGTTATTAATCACAATGTGAATTGATTACACGGCGGCCAATCTTGGACAGATAAATGCCAATTAAAGACATTTGATGATTATACTCCACTAACTATTCAAATTTGATATAAACTACTCAAAATGTACTCGACAAAGTCAAGCATTTTTTCTAGTGTGCTGCAATTATTGTCTTCGTTTTCGTGTAATTGTTTTCAAACCTCTACCAAAATTCACAAAGCACTATAAAAAGCGTTCTCTTCTCTTAAAAGCAAGTGTAATATACTCCGGATATGGTCTGTATATACTCTGAAAGTACTCTGAAGCAAGAAAAAGCACTCAAAAGCTATCTGTTTATTAGTGTAGATAGTGCTTTTGAGCTTGTTTTCGCTAGGTTTACTATACGTTCTATCGTGATTTTCCCAAAAGAAGTTCTTATAACAATTCAAATTCTTCCTGACTGATACAAAAATGTTCCAGGATAGCTTCCAGCTCTTTGATGCCCGATGAGTTTAAGAGCTTTATATTGAATTTGATTGGATATAGCGGAACCTCAAAGCAAAGTCAGTTTCTATCCATATGGGATGGAGCACCAATTTCACTGGATCGTAAAGAAGTTGAAAGTTCTTCGTTGAGTATGCCTTGCGTGTCAATTATTGGCAGTATTCAGGACGATGTGATTGCATCCTTTAAGGCTAAGGATATCAAAGACGGGTTCTTTGAGCGAATTCTATTTGCCATTCCATTAAAAATGGAAAAGAAATATATCCAAAGAAAAAATCCGGATGACTATATGGTGGAGAAATTTCATTCCAGGATGAACGCATTGATGGATAAAATTAATGAGAGTATTAATACGATAGAGTTACCATTATCTGAGAAGGCAGAGGACTTGTTTATTGATGAAGTAAACAAACACGTAAAGCCATCCAATAAGGATGCTGCCATATCTGGAATTCTGTCAAAACTCGATAGATATATATTACGATTTGCACTGGTCCTTGAAGTTTCAAATAGCTTTTTTGAAGGGCAAGCGATTAAGTACATAACCATGGACTCAATGAAAAAAGCCATTATGCTTAAGGATTATTTCTTTTCCAATGCATTAAAACTAAACCACATGGTTTTAAACGTGTACGAAGACAACTCAAAGGAAGGTAAAGTATTTCAGGTTTTAAAGAAGATTGGCAAGCGGGAATTCACCAATAAAGAGTTTATTGAGATGGC
The DNA here is from genome assembly GCF_007097485.1 of Carboxylicivirga sp. M1479. Taxonomy (GTDB): domain Bacteria; phylum Bacteroidota; class Bacteroidia; order Bacteroidales; family Marinilabiliaceae; genus Carboxylicivirga. Next base: position 216,584 of record NZ_VKDE01000018.1, read on the forward strand.
CAACAAACTGAATATAGCCAAAGAATCATACGTCTACCAATTGCTAAGCAATACAAAACTGGCGCATAAAAAGCAGAAGGGCGTGTACGAAACTGATGTGCTCAATTAACCCCACTACAACGATATTGATGCAGGAAAAAAAACATGGAATACTGTAGAGTTTGTGGAGTTGTGGAGTTTGCTTGATTCACAGGTTATTATGTGTGGAGTTTGAGTGTAGTAACTGTGGAGTACGAAATTCGGAAAAATGATTCATTGTCACTTCAAAATTCATAAAACTGTGGAGTGCGTGGAGCACTATGGAGTAGTAAGTATTTGATAGACAACAGTCCTCCACAACTCCACAAACTCCGCTAAAACAAGGAAAGGTTCTTTTATGTCAGATATCCGCTATTCATTGGAAAAATACAAAGGTCGGTCAACCAGGTGTCATTGTCCAAAATATCATCAGAGAACTTTTACCAGGTATGCAGACAATTACATCAATAAGTATTTATCTGAATATTCAGGAAGGTGTAACCGTGTGGAAAAATGTGCATACCATTTTACACCTAAGATGTACTTTGAGAAAAATGGATACGAGCCGGTTGATTTTCATATACCTGCACTTAAGCGAAAAACAATCATCAAGTCTCCTTCATGCATTGACAAAAAGTTAATGCTAGCCTCTCTTACCAACTATCACCAAAATAACTTTGCTATTGGCTTAAGTAAATATTTCCCAGAACATTTGGTTGTGGAGGTATTACAAAGGTATTATGTAGGTACAGCCAAAGGAAACAAAACCATCTTTTGGCAGGTCAACCGATTGGGGCAAGTACGAACAGGTAAAGTGATGCAGTATAATTCAGCTACATTAAAGCGTGTTCGTTATATCAATTGGGTGCATCATATCACTAAGCAAAAGGACTTCAATCTAAAACAAGTATTCTTTGGTGCACATCTGCTTATTGATAAAACTAGACCCGTTGCCATTTCTGAAGGTGAAAAGAATGCCATATTCGGAGCATTGTATTATCCACAATATAACTGGATAGCTGTTGGTTCTATTGAAATGCTGAATGTACAGAAGCTAAATGCCCTAAGAGGTTACAAGGTAACTTTATTTCCAGATAAAGGGAAAGCATTTGAAAAGTGGATCAAGATTGCGGAAAGTACTTGCTTGGATGTTCACGTAAATACTGTTCTGGAGAATACTGATTTAAATGAAGGCGATGATATTGCTGACTTGATTATCTCTGTTAAGAAGGAACAATATAAGGCAAGACCAGATGCTCTCATTGATAATTTTAAAAAGAAGAATGAATATATCAGCTTACTTATTGACAGATTAGACTTGAAGGTGCTAATTCATTAGATTATTGCCCATATTTTGAAATTGTTTATTGGTCTCAACAGCCGGATGAATTTTTAGGAAGTAAAAAGAAAACCACTGTCTTTATACAGTCATTAAATTCATCGGACTTTAGTCTGATACTTTCTTAACTGTGGAATTTATTCCGTAGTATTTGATTTTGGTGATAAAAAAAGTAGCAATATTTGGAGTATGACTCACCCAAAGGATTGCTTGTCTATTCCTAGCAGTGTGTCGGACTTATACATATAAGCCCCTTAGAATCGAATATTTCGACATCAGTCTCGAATAGGGGGTCAAGAAAAAAAAGCTAAAAAGTGCTTAAGTCCGACAGGCTCCTAGTGAAAGTTTGAAGCTCCATTTCGAATAAAAGTATCACGAAAAAATAGATACATACTTTATACACAAATAAGTTATCCTAACATTCTTATCTTTACACAGTCATTCGAATTTAAAAAGTAATGAATTATCTTGATTTCATCCGCATATTTATTGTCGTTGTCTGTTTGATATGTATGGGAACCATGTCTTACGGACAAGACTACCAATTATCCTATTATTCAGTAGGTGACGGCTTATCGCACAACGAGGTGACCACAATCATTCAGGATGACAATGGTTTTATGTGGTTTGGGACCAGGGGGGGCTTAAACAGGTTTGATGGTTATGAGTTCAAGTTGTTTACTCCTGATAAGGAACAAGAGAAAATTATACCAGATGTTTATATTGAGCAACTGTTTCTTGATTCAAAACAGCGCCTTTGGATAGGAAGCAAATCCAGTGGTTTTTATTACTATGACATACCCAAAGATCGCTTAATTACTCTTCCTGTTTCTCAAGAGTTGAGCAATATCAGAATACATTCATTAGAAGAGGATCAGGAGGGTAATATCTGGATTGGAAGCAGGGGAAAAGGACCTATTAAGATGAGTCCGGACACTCAGTCACTAGAGTTTGTATCACTTGAAAGTAGACTTGCAAATGCCCTTACCAGTGTGCAAGATTCATTCATTTTTTGGGGAACTCAGATTGGATTGGAATATTACGACAAGAGTGATGAGATTAAGAACGTCCTGTTAAAAGACAAGAGGACATATCATGAACCGTTTGATATGATTGCTGATCCACAGAGCCCATACCTATGGATAGTGGGGGCAAAGTTGGCATTGACGCGTTTTAATTACACAGATGGTACCTATAAAACCTATCAGATTCCTAGTGATCGAGCAGTCAATGCGCCCAGCTATTCTTTGATGAGCGATAATAATGGAGACTTATGGATTGGGACTTTGGGCAATGGATTGTATAAGTTTAAGGTTAAGGATGAAACGTTTGAAAAAATTAAGATCAGACCTGATGGAATAAGTGACCGAAATAATGACTACGAGATCATTTTAGATATTTATCAGGATAAAGCAGGTGATATCTGGATTGGAACAAAGGGAGGTGGTATTATCAAAGTGTCACCAAAACGAATTTTTTATTCTCAGAGCGAACATGTTTTGAGTGAAATTAATGATTTACATATCAATTCAGTATTGGAGGATAGGGACGGCATTTTGTGGGTAGGAACTAAAGGGCAAGGCGTTTTTATGCTCAATGAACAGGGGCGTTTCCAAAATGTGCCTTTTAAAAAACAGCCTTCATTCTTTGAATTGTATCAAAATGATGTCAGGAAAATATACCAATCAGAAGATGGATTGATATGGTTGAGCTTTGATAGTGGAATTTACATTATTGTGGAAAATGTGCACGGCCGAAATGAATTAGTTTATGTAAATGACTACTTTAACTCTCAGGGTTTATCCAAAAACATGCCCAGAGATCTGGTTGTACTAGATCAACATTTATGGCTGGCTACAAAAGAATTGGGCTTGTTTATGTTTCAAAAAGAAGATGGTACCTATCGTATGGTAAAGAATTTTTGGGCTACTGGCAGAAAGGGAGCTCCTCAATCAAACAGCATATCGGTACTTAATGTTGACCATAAACAACGACTATGGGTGGGTACGCATAAAGGTTTGTATCAGTACCAGCCAACAGATACGACTCTTGTTCCTCTAGAGGCTTTGCTGCATAAAGGGGACGCCCCTTTGTATCAAGCTATCAACTGTATTTATGTTGATCACGATGGTGATATATGGTTTGGAACACCCGGTGGCTTGCATCAATTGGTTGAAGGTCTTGATGGCATGTTTCAGTTGAATAGATATACAAAGTTAGAAGGCTTGGTAAATACTTATATCAATACCGTTTTAAGTGATTCTACAGGTGATATCTGGTTAAGTACCAATGCTGGTTTATCCTGCTATCATAAGCAAAGTGGGGAATTTATTAATTATGATGCATCGGATGGATTAGAGGGCACGAACTTTTCGGAATCATCGGGCTGTATTGGACGTAACGGTCGTTTATATTTTGGAGGACGCAACGGTTTGTTAGCCTTTAATCCATCAGATATATTAAATAACAATTATCAACCGCCGATTGTCATTTCAGAATGTAAAATATTAAATAAAACAGTTTCAACAGGTGGTAAGGTACTAAAGTTTAATATTAATCAACCACAAACATTAGAACTCAACCATCTGCAAAATGAGATATCCTTCGAGTTTGCTGCACTGGATTATAAGGCACCACATTTAAATCAGTATGCTTATTGGTTGGAAGGCCGGGATAGCACACAGGTATTTTTGGGTAATAGACGTTACTTATCATTTTCCAACTTAAAACCTGGTGATTATATCCTCCATTTATATGGTACAAATAGCAATGGAATCTGGAGTGACCAGGAAAGAACAATAAACCTGAATATATTGTCTGCACCCTGGAAAACATGGTATGCTAATGTTATGTATGTATTTCTTATTCTTTTAATTGTTTTTATAATCGTCAGGGTAGCAAGAAAGCAAGATCAACTGAATAGAAGTATTGAATTAGAACAGTTGATGCGTGAAAAGCAGAAGCAGGTCAATGAAGATAAACTGCGTTTTTTTACAAATATCTCCCATGAAATACGAACCCCTTTAACGTTGATTCTGGCTCCTTTTACAGAGTTGTTACAGAAGGATTTTTCGAAGGTGGGCTATGATTTTATTAAAAATAAGGTTGAACTGGTTCACCAAAATGCGGCAAAGCTACTTGAACTTGTTAATCAATTGATGGAATTCAGGAAGTTAGAAGCTCAGAAGGTTCAACTGCAAGCATCAGAAGGGAATATTGTGGGATTTATAAATCAGTTGTGCGAGCCATTTGAAGCTTATGCCGAAAGTAAACACATCCGTTTTAAGAAAGAATACAAGCAAAAAGAAGCATCCCTATATTTTGATAATGAGAAAATGGCGATGGTAATTAATAATTTATTATCCAATGCTTTTAAGTTTGCCGGACAACCGGGTAAAGTGACTGTTCGGGTAGAAGAGCGTGATGAGGCGTATATATCTATCAGTATCTCTAATAATGGAAAAGGCATATCATCCTCTGATTTGAAATTTCTCTTTGAACGTTTTTACTATGGAGTTAGCCACTCATCAATGGAGAGTTCAGGAATTGGACTTTCATTGGTGAAAGGCTATGTTGAATTGCATAAGGGTGATATTGAAGTTGAGAGTGATCCTGGTGAATTAACAACTTTTACTCTTAAGCTTTTGAAGGGTAAAACGCATTTATTAGCTGATGAAATAAGCTCAACGCCGACCAAATTGAAGAAATATAAAAGTGTTATTGATCGAAAACAAACAGAGGTCGTGATCAAACCCAAAAAAGCCTTATCTGGAGCTACTGTATTAATTGTTGAAGATAACGAAGAGCTACGAGGGTATTTGAAGGAATTTTTAGGCAACTATTTTAAAGTTATTGTCGCTGAAGATGGTTTAGAAGGCTTTGAACGAGTTATAGGACAAAAGCCAGAGTTGGTTGTTTCGGATGTGATGATGCCCCGTATGGATGGTTTTGAATTATGTCAAAAGATCAAATCTAATCCGCTTGTCGCACATACACCTGTTATTCTCCTGACAGCCAAAGGTACTACAAAAGATGAAGTATTGGGTACACAACATGGTGCCGATGCCTATCTGAAAAAACCCTTTGATACAAATCTGCTCCTCGGAAAGATGAATATGCTGATTGAATCAAGACGAAAATTATCAGATAACTACGCAGACAAAGTGATTCTGGCGCCCAAGGATATGGAACTGGAGAAAGATGATGCTAAATTCATAAAAAAATTGATGGTCGTTCTTGAAGAAAATATTGGAAATGCTGACTTTAATCAGGAACAACTTGCAGAAAGGATGGCGGTGGGTTATAGAACCTTAGTGCGAAAGTGTAGGAAAATAATAGATCAGACACCTAGTGCTTTTATTAAATCATTTCGATTAAAGCGTGCCGCGCAGTTGCTGGAAAACTCGGACCTAACGGTGACCGAAATAATGGATGAAGTCGCTTACAGTGAAATAAAAACATTTCGGCGGAATTTTAAAGCAGAATTTAAAATGTCTCCATCAGATTACAGAAGACATCAAAGAGGATGAATCTGTTCATCTGGCCAATGAGGTGCAGGTGCCTATTATATGATACTATTTCGGATATTTTTATTCTAATAGTTTTTTAGATCACTACTTATACCAATTGAAATTACAGGTGATTTGTGCATAAAAGCCAGATTTTGCATTCGCAAAAGCGAAGAAGATCATGTAAGTTTTAACCAGAATGTTTGCTAAAATCAAAGTTTCCCTACCACTATGTCTGGGTAGCGTGTTTAAATCTGCCTGATGCCTTCGTTCGTTTTACTTCTATAGCCTATACTCTGGGTTATGTCTGTTTTTTTGTCAAAGTATTGTGCCCTTTGCGTTTTCTTCTTTGCGGTTTGTGAAAGATTTTTTTTTATAAACACACGCTTCCATATTTGCATTAACCAGCGTAATAAGCTGAAATTGCATGCGCTTAATACAAAACTTTACAACGAATTACATTTTTACTGCCTAAGTTATAATATCCACAAATACAGCGATATAGAATTTCAACTGGGTTAGAAATGGGTGCATGGGTGTCACTTTTTAGTCTGTTAGTATGTCAATATGTATAACTCTTTATGGCATTTTCCGAATCCGTTTTTTGCTATTGTTCATGCATCTTTGTAATGATAAAAATTGTATAAAAAAGATTGCTATAGTGCTGAAGCGATTTCAATTTAAGGGTTTAAAAGAGAGAATTAAGTACAGATACTTGACTTATGTGTTAAGATTATTGTATTTGCTACTGATATTCTGTTTGCTGGCCATCATTCACATTATTAGCAATTAAGATTTAAAATTAACTAATTAGGTTTTTATGAAAAAAAAGTATGAAGTAGTAAATCGGATACTGTTGGTTATCGTACTGGTAATCACATGTCATCTGAATACAAGTGCTCAAGGTAGGACCTTGACAGGAGTGGTGAACGATGAAACTGGGCTGCCATTGCCGGGTGTCTCTGTTGTAATTAAAGGTACCACAACAGGTACCATCACCAGTGTCGATGGAAATTACACTTTACAGAATGTGGGTGATGAAACCATTGTTGTATTTTCGTTTATTGGTTTTGAAAGCCAGGAAGTGCAGGTAGCCGGAAGAGCAACCATTGATATTACTATGATTGAGGATGTTACTGGTTTGGATGAAGTTGTGGTGGTTGGTTACGGAACTCAAAAGAAATCCAATGTGACGGGTGCTACTACAACAGTAGACATGGGAGAAGTACTTGGCAACCGTCCTGTAACCAATGCTGTTCAGGCTATTCAGGGTACGGTTCCAGGGATGCAGATTACAGTTCCATCCGGGGAACCGGGTGCGTCCACCAGTATCAATATTCGTGGTACCACTTCTATCAATGGTGGTAGTGCGTTAATTTTGGTGGATAACGTTCCTGTATCAGCCGAGGATGTTAACCCGCAGGATGTAGAGTCGATTACAGTATTGAAAGATGCTGCTGCTTCGTCTATTTATGGTGCACGTGCCGCTTTTGGTGTAATATTGATTACGACTAAAAAGGGTGGAAAAGACCAGCCGATTAAGTTTAATTATTCTAATACCTTTAGTTTTGGTACTGCTACTGATATTGCTGAAAAGGAGTCGACCTATAACTTTGTTAACGCGATGAATGACTGGGGGGTGACTTCTTATTGGACGGATCAGGACATTCCAACCTGGGTTAACTTCCTGGAAGAATATAAGAACGATAAAGGAACCTATCCGGAAGGCTATGCAACCGATGAGTTTGGTGTTCGCTATCCCTTAACCAATACGGGTACTATCGATGAACTTATCGGCCAGGGATCATTTTCTCAGATTCACAACTTCAATTTTAGTGGTGGTGGAAAAAAAACACAATATCGTGTATCATTAGGATATAGTGATGAAGATGGTATTATGGTGTCTGATAACGACCGTTATACCAAGTATAATTTTACTACATTTTTAAGTACCGACTTAACGGACAAGTTAACGGCCTCGGTTAATATTAACTACCGTAACAGTTCAAAACTAAGACCGCGTACAAACTACGGCAGTGCTGTTACGGCCAAGCCATGGACTCCTTCAACAGGAAACCATATTTTTGACGATGGAACATCTGTTCCCTATGCTTCACCTGCCAATTTGACACGCCTACAAGTGCCAAACGAAGAGACAAAGGGCAATATGCGTTTATTGGGTAAAATGGAGTATGAGTTGTTTAAGAATTTTACTTTAACAGGGGAGTATACCTACGAATCAAAGAATCAGAATAACTACAGTATGGATGAGCAGTTGGATTTTGTGGATGCTAACCGTTATGTGTTAGTTGAAGGAAAGCCGGAGAGTACTTTTTATAGTAAATCAAATAGGCAAAAGACCTATAATGCGGCCAACTTGTATGCCAAATATAAGAAGCAGGTTGGTGATCATCACTTTGACGCCCTGGCGGGTATTAATAAAGAAGAGTTTCACCAGGAAAGTTTCTGGGCCAGAAAAACAGAATTGTTAAATACAGACTTACCCGCCTTATCAACGGCAACAGGAACCATTACTGCTGACGATGGCTTTGGTGAATGGGCTGTACTGGGTTATTTTGGTCGTATCAATTACAACTATAAAGAAAAATACTTTGTTGAGGCCAACGGACGCTACGATGGTTCCTCTAAATTCGCAGCACGTGAGAAGTATGGTTTCTTCCCGTCTTTTTCGGTGGGCTGGAATATGGCCAGGGAAGGCTTTATGTCAAACTTCGAAACCATTTCGCATCTGAAGCTGAGGGCTTCATTTGGAGAGATAGGTAACCAAAATATTGATAACGGTGCTATATCTGGCTTTTATAAGTCTATCCCTGGCATGCCAATTACCAATGCTGCCTGGATTAATCCTGATTCGGGCTTAAGATACAATACAGTTAATCCTCCAAGTTTAGTAAGCCAGACCTTCACCTGGGAAACGGTTCAAACACTTAACTTTGGATTAGATGTAAAATTGTTGAATAACAGATTGAGCACTTCTTTCGATGTCTTTAACAGGAAAACGCTTGGCATGATTACCGCCGCCGTAAAGGTGCCGGATGTGCTGGGTACAGTTGCTCCACCGGCCAATGCTGCAGATTTGGAGTCGCGCGGTTGGGAACTGGAAATGTCGTGGAATGACCGCATTAACGAATTCAAGTATAACGTAGGATTTACACTTTTTGATAACCAAGCTGAGATCACGCGATTCGACAATCCTGCGGGACTGATCAGCACTTATTACGAAGGACAAATATTAGGTGATATTTGGGGCTATGAAAGTGATCGCTTGTATACAGTGAATGATTTTGTGGAAGGTAGTTTAGATGGTAACCTGATGGGCGGAACCTTAAAGGAAGGTGTTCCTGCTTTTATTGGTCGCAATCCAAATCCTGGTGATATGAAGTACAAAGACCTGAATGGTGATGGCGAAATTAGCCCTGGAAGCAGCACGCTAAGCGATCCGGGAGACCGTAAGGTTATAGGTAATAACAAGCGTCGTTACCAGTATGGTATTTTCGGTAATGCATCCTACAAAAACTTTGACTTTTCATTTATTCTAAACGGTGTTGGTAAACGTGATTTGTATATCAATAACAATATTCGATTCCCTTATACCGGTGAATTTAATACCATGCATAAAGAACAGATGGATTATTGGACACCAGAGAATACCGATGCTTACTTTCCAAGAAACTATGATCTGGGAGGTGTTAACTATGGTAATAGTAGAATAACGCAAACCAGGTATTTGATTGATGGCTCTTTCTTACGTGTTAAAAACATAACACTTGGATATACTTTGCCAAAGTCTATACTTAGCAAAGTGAATATTGATAAATTCAGACTTTATGTCTCAGGTGAAAACCTGCATAGTTTTGATAACATGCCTGATGGTATAGATACTGAGTTACAAGCTAAAAGCCAAGGCTTATACTATCCATTGATAAGAAGCTTTAATGTTGGTTTAAATGTTACTTTTTAATTTTATAAAAGCTACAGAAATGAAAAAAATATATAGTGTATTATCTGTTTGTATCGTCCTGCTATTAGCAGGGTGTAACGATGATTTCTTAGATAAAGCTCCGCTTGATCAGCTCTCAGAGCCAACTACATTTACCACAGATGCCAATTTTGAAACCTACTGTTGGGGATTTTACAACACCTTTCCTGGCTTTGGTCTTACTCCAACCAATAATGAGTGGAATGGAGACTTGATGCTTAAAGGAGCAGGGAGTATTGGGCAACCTTATTTATGGCAAAATGTTGTTGAACCAAATAATGCTGGAAGCTGGACCGATCCCTATGCCAGAATTCGCCGTGTTAACATCATGTTGAGTAACATTGAAAGCAGCCAATTAGATGAGGAAGGACAGAAGCACTGGCGTAGTGTAGGTTACTTTTTCAGAGCCTGGGAGCATTTTCAGTTGTTGATAAAATATGGTGAGTTCATCTATTTGGATGAGCTGGTTAATGAAAAAGACTTAGACATTTTATACGGCCCAAAAACACCGCGCGACGAGATTAGTGCTAATATCTTATCAGATCTTAAATATGCGGAAGCAAACATCCGTACTGAAGGCGATAATGTGGTTGACCAGAGCGTTGTACGCGCTTTAATATCACGTTTTGGACTGTTTGAAGGTACATGGCGCAAGTATCACTCATTGGGTGATGAAACGACCTACCTACGTGCAAGCGCTGATGCGGGAACTACACTTACACAGTCACATCCTGATTTACATGCCAATTACGACCAAGTGTTTAATAGTACGGATCTGGATGGTACAGAAGGTATTCTGCTTTATAAGGCCTATGAATTTGGTATCATGACGCATACTCATACTTCGCGCCATAGAAACTCGGCAGGAAACTGGGATTTAACCAGACGGGGAGCTAATAAGTTCTTATGTAAGGATGGTGAAACCATTTGGACAAGTGCTCAGTTTGAGGCAGATCCAAATGCGCCTGAGGATGCGTATGCCGAATTCAGAAACCGTGATGAGCGTTTGTATTATATAACACCTCCTCCATTTAAAGTTATTCCAAGTAGTGATAAACTTTCCTGGGATTATGATCCTGATCCAAAGCACCGTGAGTACATTGATTTAATGAATAGTATTTCTGATGCAGATCACAAGGGATACCCAATAAGTAACTGGAAAGGACTAATCCTAAAGCAGGAGCCGCATTTCCGTAAAAGAAATAAAGGTCAGGGTTTTATGGTGAGCTATACAGGATACAGATTTCATAAGTATTACAATGAATTTCATACGGGAATACAAAATCAGGAATATACCGATTTTCCGATTTTCCGAATGGGTGAGGTATTGGTTAACCTGGCCGAAGCAAAGTTTGAGTTGGGAGAATTTGATCAGGCTACTGCCGATTTAACTGTTAATAAATTGCGTGCCCGTGGAAAAGTTGCGGCATTGGATATTAACAATTTTGTTGATGACCCAACACGTGATGCTGATGTAGACCGTGTACTATGGGAAATCAGAAGAGAACGTGCAGTTGAATTAATGGGTGAAGGTTTCCGTTTTGATGATATCAGACGTTGGAGAAAAGCCCATGAATATGGAGCTCTTGAAAAATTAGGTCGTTACGTTAAAAATTCCAATTACGGTAACAAATTGCCAATTCAAGGTGGTGCTGCCGAAGGCTTTGTTTCTCCATGGGGCGTACCTCCTGGATTCCCTGAACATTATTACTTATATCCAATTCCATTGGAAGAATTGGCGCTAAATGAAAATTTAGTTCAGAATACAGGTTGGAAGGAAGCAGAATAATTAGTCTGTTTATTTCAATTAGGTTAAATTAAAAATAAAGTCAGCCCATCTATTTGATGGGCTGACCTCTATAATTGTGGCTCCGTATGATTTATCAGTTTACTCTTTTATTCAATAGAAAATAAATCTCATTTTAATAGCTTCTTATCATGAAGACTAAAAATCTACAGAAGTGGGGAATAGTTCTATGCTTAATTGCTACAAGTTTTGCTTCATTTGCACAAAATGTTAATCAGCATCATATTAAGCACCAAAACTCAGAATGGTATAAGATGTTGAGTTCAACTAATGTCAACTATTTTGAACTGACACAAAGCTTTGATAGTTATTTTAAATTACATGAATACGTAAAAACCGATGCCGTTCGTGAATACATTCGATGGACCAGAAATGTTAGTGGTAACTACGATGCAAAAGGAAACCTGTTAACCATTGAACCTACCCAAGAAGACATTGAACTAATTAGCCACGACCAATTCAGGTTAAAGAGTTCTCAAAATACTGGTAACTGGGAACAAATAGGGCCCTTTACTTTTGATCTGGAAGCCAGATACCGCACCAATACTCAGGGAGTCGTACGCTGTATACAGCAAGACCCATCCAATCCGAATAAAATTCTGATGGGCTGCATAGCAGGTGGCGTTTGGTTATCAACCAATAGTGGTGATAACTGGACTAACGTAAGCAAAGATATACTAGTAAGTACCGTATCCGGTATTTGCATCGCACCATCCAATACAAATATTGCTTATGCCTCAGCTCGTGAGGGGGTTATTAAATCAACAGATGGAGGATTAACCTGGGATTTTACAGCTTTTGATGATCGTTTAGCTTATCCAAATGGAGACCAACCTGCGGCGACCGCGGTTGCCCACGATGATGCCAATAAAGTGATACATGCCTCAAATGCCGGACTATGGGTGTCAGCTGATGGAGGTAGCACCTGGAGCAGGAAGTTTAATTATCAGGTGTATGATGTAGAATTTCACCCAAATAACTCGCAAATTGCCTATGCTGTTGTTAATGAAAACTCGTGGGCCACTTTTTACAGAACCACTGATGGTGGAGGAACATGGCAAGCTATTAGTAACGGATACCCTACACCAGTGGATGGGCATAAGATGAACCGAACGCTGATAGAAGTGAGTGCGGCCGCACCAAACAATGTGTGGGTTATTTCAGGTGGAGAAATGGATGCTGATAAGGGCGTTTACGGCGTTTTTAAATCAACTGATTCAGGAGCATCATTTTCCAATATTTATCAGGCAGTACCAGGTGTTGCTGGTCAGCCTAATTTCCTCGCTAGAGCGACTAATGGTGAGGAAAGTGGATTGGGACAACTAGGCTGGGATTTTGCTTTTGCTGTATCAGATACTGACCCTGATTATATGATTGCTGGTACCATTAATGTTTGGAAATCAACTGATGGCGGTAATTCCTGGTCGTATGTTAACCGCCAAGCTTCTGGCAATACAATGTATCATATGGATTTTCAGTGTGCCGAAATATACGATACCAATACATGGATTGGTACCGATGGTGGCATTGGCTTGTCAACGGATGGTTTACAGAATCTACAGGATAAAAGCTTTGGAGGTTTTGCTGCTCAACAAATATGGGGCATGGATCGTAGTTGGAAGAGTGACCTGATGAATGCCGGTTTATACCATGGCCAAATTATAATGAGGGATGATAATACCTATGTGGGCGGATGGTATAATGTTTTAGGTGCCGATGCCAGTTCAACCTATATCAATTATGGTGATGATCGTTATATGTATGGTAATAGCTATGGTGGAAGGCGCGTTATTCGTTCTGAAGATAGATTTACGCCTGCTCAAAGTGCCTTGATGCCGGTAACTGCACCTAAAGGTTATAAGCAAAATGAAATGTTGAATCATTTTTATTACGGTCAGAACTATACCCATACTGATAATGTATTTCAACGAAGTGTGGATAAGGATGCTTTATCGGAATGGAATAACTTGTTTACCTTTAATAATAAGGTCAGCTATATTCACCCAACGTATCAAAATCCTGATATATTATTCGTTATTGAGCAAAGCCATACCTTGTGGTTGACTACAGATGGAGGCGAAAACTGGATTGACCGCACACCTCCTCCCTCTTTAACATTGGGCTATTCGCTAGGCAATGTATGTACCGATGGGTACGATGCCAATATTGTCTGGTGTTCGCTGCAAGGTCAGCAGAGTGATGTAAAAGTATTAAAGTCGACTGATGGTGGTTTAACATGGGGCGATTATTCCGGTCCTCAAGGTAACTTACCCTCCTACGGAGTATTGTCTTTAGCTCATCAACTGGGTACTGATGGTGGTGTTTATATTGGTAACTCGGCCGGCATTTGGTATCGTAATAATTCCATGACTGAATGGATTAATTTCAGTGATGGCTTACCAGCAGCGACACCGGTGACGCATATTCGTTTCAAGTATTCTACCGGAAGAATCACAATCGGCTCATTACGCTCTATTTTTGAAGGTGATGTTTATGAAAAATCACAGCCTATCGCACACCCAATTACTGCACAAAGAGTTAATGACTTAGGCGAAGTTAAATTTGTTGATCACTCAGTAAGTGCTTCTGATGCTACATATAGCTGGTCTTTTCCTGGCGGGAACCCAAACATATCTGCTGAAGCCAATCCAACTGTTAATTACCAGGAGGAAGGAAGCTATAATGTATCTTTAACAGTAAATGATCAGTTTGGCTCGCATACCCAAATGTTTCAGAATTTTATTGAAGTAAAAGAAGTGGTTGAGCTACCTTTATATGCCGGCTACTCATTTGACGGGCATGCCAGGGATATTACCAGTAATGGCTGGGATGCCACCGAAGATGCAATTTCTTTTGTTAAAGATGAAGATAGACGTTATGTGGCCGAATTTAATAACTCATATTCTACAATAAGCAACCATCCCGGTTTTGAAGGTGCTTCTGCCCGTACAATTGCTGCATGGATTAAAACCAATACAGCCAATAAGGCAATATTGGGGTTTGGAGTTAAAAGTAAAACACAGAAATGGTCCTTCCGTTTAAATGATGGGGGGCAGTTAAGAGTTGAAGTTGAGGGAGGTTACAAGTATGGTACCACTTTGTTAAACGATGGTCAATGGCATCATGTGGCTTGTACTTTTGAAGATGACGGCACACCCGATGTTGCTGATGTAAAGCTCTATGTAGATGGTCAGGAGGAACAAACAGGAGACTTAGGAGCAAGTTTAATAAATACAGGGAAAGGAAAGGTAACAATTGGCGATGATCCTGGTAACCGGTCGTTTATTGGGCGAATTGATGATTTATACATGTGGGACAGAGCTTTATCGGAAGGTGAAATTACAGATTTGTACGTGGGTTCACTGGGCTTTGACGAAGTATTGAATGACCATTTACGACTTACAGCTGAGGGCATGCTATTAAATATTGAAAATCAAGGTAAGGATGTGCAGATGAAAATATTCGATGTAACGGGCTTGTGTCTTCATAATTTCAATATGCCTGGCGGAACCAAAGTGATAACTTTTAATAGAACAGGTATTTACATAGTAGCAATACATACCGGAAACCGCATTATTACAAAGAAAATTCTAATGAGTAAATAGGCCAGCTCAAAAAACAATAAATGTTATGAAGATGAAAACGGGTAATATATTTTTTATAGCTAATCTAACAGCTTGCTTTTTGATGTTATTATCGCTGGGATGTAGTAAGGAAGAATCAAAGCCAGACGATAAACAAGCACCAACTGTTGAAATTATTACACCTATAGCAGATGCGATTTATGCAAGAGGTAATTTTTTAACCTTGCAGGCGACTTTTGCGGATAATGAAGGCTTAAAAAATTGTATAGCTATCATTGACTATATTGACGAAATAGCGGATAGCCCGGGTTTAAAGAGTGTACGATTTCCTTGGAAACCGGCATTAGATGGCGTTGAATATACCATTGATTTGAATGGTAGTAACGAACTGCATGTTAACGAAAACTTGTTTGGAGATGCAATTGACTTTGATTGTCTGGAGGGTGCTTATATTCTTCATCTGAGCATTGAAGATATAAATGGTAATACAGCACAAGAGGATATCGAAATATTTATTCAATAAGAAACTGAATATAATTACGTGTTAAAATTAAAACTGCAGTTGCAACTTTTAAAAATCAAGAAGAACATTGGGGTTTGCTATATTATTGGTTGCTATGCATTCAAAATAATTACAAATAACAATAGTAAGACTCTAATACAAAAGTTTTTGTCTCATAAAGTGGAAAAATACTAGTGATTATGAAAATAAGGAATGTCATTCAAAGTTTATTACTTTTACTAATTCTTCTGAATTTGGTGTCATGTCAGCAAAAAACAAATACAGAATCGAATGAAACTCAACCAAATATTATATTGATCAACATCGATGACATGGGCTGGCGTGATGTCGGTTTTATGGGATCGGAGTATTACGAAACACCCAACCTGGACGCCTTAGCTGCAGAAGGGATGATCTTCACCAATGCCTATGCCTCAGCTTCGAATTGTGCGCCAAGCCGTGCCAATATGATGAGCGGACAATGGCCGCAGCGTCATGGAATTTATACGGTAGGTTCTTCTGAAAGAGGAAAAAGCTCTACCCGTAAGTT
>NZ_VKDE01000019.1 GCF_007097485.1 Carboxylicivirga sp. M1479
AAGTAAACATTATCGCCAGCCACTTCAAATGCATTGGCATTACTTCCCCATGGTATAAATGCAAAACCATTATAGCTTGTTATCTGGGTAAATTCAGGCGTAGCAGCACTGAAATCAATCATTGATACCTGAAATTGCCCTCCATTAAAAGTTTCTAAATATCCATTAATAAACAGCTTATTTCCAACGACTGCGAAATCAGAAGTACGAGAAGCTAAGTAATTTGTCTTTACTGGACCTAAATCACTACTGTGGTAGATATATCCACAATTTACATAGTCATTATCTTTCCAAACATCATCTTCTCCTATCCAAACATAAGTGCCATTTCCCATGCGGTATACTTCATTACGAATAGCAACAGGCGATGTAGCTACGGTAGATACTGTTCCACTTGCTAACTCCATAATGTCAGAACCAACTACATAATGAGCATTCCACGATGTACTTGAACCTGTTAAATCCATAACACTTCCACTTGTGTATGAAGGATTAGATGCGTCAACCACTTCTAATGTAAAATCAGTACTCATTGGTACTGGTTTAGCGAATTTTAATACTTCATTGGTCCCATCATCAGACAAATACACAAAGTTACCCATATAAGGTACAACTACCTGTGCCTCACCATCTGTATTACCTGCACTAGTCAGGCAAAACGTATTTTGACCAAAACTGGTCATAACAGCCATTACAGCTGCCAATAAAAGTGTAAATCTTTTCATGATTATATATTTAATTAATAAAGGTGTGGTTCCGTTGAACCACTGATTAAATTACATTACTATAGCGTGGTAAACCACCCCGCCTTTGACACCCCGCCTTGAAAAAAGGAGGGGAAGTAGTTTCTTTATTCTATCTCAATGTTTCTACTGAATTGGGTGAGGTTACCATCGCGGTCGCTCACACGCACACTAATAACATAAGCCCCAGACATAATGTCGTAGGGTATTTCGCCATTAAATACAATGTGATCTTTTACTGTCATGCTACTACCGCTAAGCTGAACTATCTCTTCGTCAGGTATCCACGCATCGTCCCATCCTTTTAATACTGAATGTATTTGTAAGGCACACTCTTTTAAGCCACTGCCCCCCTCGTCGCTAAAGTGAGCATTCAGCTTTATAATTTCGCCACGGTAATATTTTTGTCCTATGGCTGGTGTTTCCATGTCCACTATTGGGCTAATAGTATCTTTTTCCTTTTCACAAGCTGTTGCCACCATTAGTAATAGCGCCAGAGCTGAGATTATGTATTTAAATTGCTTCATATATTGTTTTCTTTAATGAATACCCTGATTTAAGCATAAATGATAAACTAAACACAGAGACGCAAAGACACAGAGTCGTTTTGGAGCCTGATTATAAAACTCTGATAATCAGTATCTCTGTATTAACTTTCTATTTTTTAAGTTTTGTCCTCGTTTTATGCATAATTACGGATATTCAAATGTTCTTTTATTGCTTAGATAAAACCGGCCCGCTAATCATGGGAATCGCTGCGAGCCGGCTTATCACAACCTAACCTACGCTTTTACAAATCGTTTTACCGTTTTATTGTTATCAGTAATAACCTCAATCAGGTATATACCTGGCGCTAAATCCGAAACATTCAGCTGAGTTGTTTCGCCTAAGCCTTCAGTAACAACCTTAATCAATTCACCCGATAAACCAAGTACTCTTACTTCTTGTAGCTCTTCACCTTGTTCTGTTAGTTGAATATTTAGTACATCGCGAACAGGGTTAGGGTACAGTACAAAATTGTTATCCATCACATCGTCAATACCTACACGACGTTGTACCCTGGCTGTTAAGTCAAATACTGCCGTGCCAAAAAAGCCATCGAAGACTGATATTTTAATACGTGCTGTTCCCAGTGCAATTGGATCTAATACAATGCTTCGATCCATTTCAAACATATTCACATAGTTCACACCTGTATTGATTACCGAATATGATATAGCATCACCATCAGGATCTTTAAAATAATCATCTAGGTTCAACTCATATGTATAGTCCCCATCCAGAATCATAACCAAATCATCCAAGGCATTCACCATTTCCGGCGCACGGTTGGTATGACTCACGTTCAGATTAATCTTTGTCATGTTGGCATTACCATGCTCGTCTCTTGCCATTATCTGTAGGCGATAAGCATCGGATGAGGACTCATAATCAGGCGTTAGGGTTAAATAAACCGCACCATCCTTCTCTTCGTATTTGGCAAAATCAACCGTTTCGAATAACTCGTAACTAAAGGCATCACCTTCAGGATCACTGGCAGTTAATACCTGTACAAGCGTATCTCCTTCTTGCATGTTAATATTCAGGAACAAATCGTTCACAAACTGAGGCCCGTTGTTCTTGTTCAAGGTCATTTCTACTTCCACTTCCTTATTGGCCGGATCATTGGTAGCAATGCTTAGTATCACCTTGTTCAAACCCTGATCGGCTTGCTCCGGATTAAACTCAACAGGCACTGTTAAGCTTTCGCCAGCCGCAACGCTACCGATATATTCAATTTGAGGAGTGGCCCAACCAGCTACTTTATAGGTTTCTTCACCAGCCATAATCATGTGCATGGCACTGCTAAAGGCCGCACCGGCAGTTATTAAGTCGGCCCACATGTTTTCATCGCCATAGTAGGAAACACCTTTCAAAGCCTCATCTAACTTAACATAGCCTTGAGGGAAGTTTATATCTCCCGGGAAAGTGAAACTGATATAAAACTCTTCATTGGGGAAAAAGGTCATTTCTTCTTCCAGTTCAATCGTAATAATCTTTCCTTCACCTGGTTCAGAAGCATCTGCTTCCTGATGCACATACTCCATGGCATACAAGACCTCTGAGTCGTTAGGGTTGGCCTCTCCTGATAAAATCTCTATCTGGATGCGGGCATTTAAGTTTTCTTCCCATACAAAGAAGTTTTGCACATGGGTTAAATTAAAGCCATTTTCAGGCGCTTTAAACTTAACAGCCGTACGGAAGGTATTACCGTTACCCCAACCAATAGCTCCATCGGGCTCACGCTTATCACTATAATCCAATAAGCGATTAAAATTAACATCGTTATAGGTCGATTTTAGCGAAGGTGAACTGTGCGCTTGCCCTCCTTTAAGCTCGGTAGTGTGCAGTATTGACTTTGAATAATTTACAGAACTTGCTTCCACCGATTCTTCAACGCGCTCATAAGCCATGCTAAAGCTATAGTTCAATTCCGATTCACCAGCTGTGTTATCAATAATCATGTTACGCATTTGCACATCGGCATCCGATTGCGCATACACATTCAAATCATCACCCGTAATTGAAATAGATGGTGGGTTAAAATAACTCACTGTTAAAGGAATTTCAATATTGGCATTCTCCGATTTATCAGTGTAAACCGTAATAACATCAGAGTACTCACCCACTAATTCAGGCGTCACACGTATGGCAAAGGTTTCACTCTGGCCTGGTCGTAAAGTATAGTTCAATAACGAATATGAAATATCGTACCAGCCATCAATAGCTTCACCTGTTCCAAATTTGGCATCATCACCCAATAAGTAGCCTTTATAAGCCGATGCGCTCTTCAATCGCAGTCCTTTTATTAAGATATCGTCGCTACCAGTGTTAGTAACAGTAAAAGTACTGTCGTAAGTCATGTAGGCACCTTCTTCTAGCGCTACCACCATCTTGCCGCCTAAGTCCATACTTGTTGGTAATTCAAGCTTTTGCTCTCCTGTTACAATTAAACTGGCAGGGATACTAAACGCTGCTTGATCAGGTGTGTTATTGCTTAAACTTATAGCTCCACTATACTCACCACCAAACACAGTGCTTGCATCAAATACCACATCAAAATCCTGATAGCTTTGTGCCGCTATGCTATAAGTCATTTTAGGCACATAGGTCAAGGTTAAACCATCGGTTAAGAGCTGCTGACCACGTTTTTTATAAGTGCTTCCTTTACTACCATCGTGGTTTTCCATGGCTACAATACCCATTTTGGATGAGTAGTCAAAAGCAGGATCATGGAACTTATACATCATTTTAATGGTGCCATCTTTGTACAATACTAACTGGAACGACATGGGTTCCCCATCCATAAACATGGTAATCATGTTGTTGTACTGGATAATCACCTTCTCTTTGTCGGCTAAAAAGTATTGACCAGGATTACGGTACCAGGCAGGATTATGCGAAGTAAGAAAGCCATGATAAGGCGCTATGTAGTTGGTGATACCAGCATTAGGATCGGGTGCCACTTCATTACCCCCATAAAATAAACCGTTAATATCTTGTCCTTCACTAAAAGTAACAACACCACCCCATCCTACATAGAGGGTATCGTATTCCATTCCATAGAAGTTGAAATCAAAAGGTAAAGCACGTTTTTCGAAGTATTCACCTGCATTAAAGAATTCACCGTATTCAATAGCGTTTTCAGGTTCAGCAATATCAAACCAATAATGTTCAGGATCATTGGCATTTGTATGCTCGATCAAATGGTATTCAAAGTCAGCACCCAGAGTATTGTTACCCTGCTCCCATATTTTTAACCATTGGTTACCAGAAGTAGATAACTCCATCGGGTTCAAGCCATCGTTATTCACCCTTAAGCTGCGTATCACCGTTTCACCCACATTTAATGTTTCGGCATAGGAAGCTACATTGGCACTTATGACCGGTGCTTCAACAATAGAAGCATCTAGGTTCAACGTAAAGGTATTGCCCTTGTCATCGGTAAAAGTGATGACATCATTAGTAGTACCTAAAGTACTGGAATCAATGCTGAATGTGTATTTGGTTTTACCATTCGGATTTAACTTGGCCGGTAAATAACCATCTATAGTATAATTTCCATTGGCACTAACAGCTGAGACGATGGTTCCAGTTGCTTTACCTTCGTTTGCTACCAGAACAGACAGTTCCTTTGTTCCACCTTGAAATACATTGCCAAAATCAAGACTGTTTTCAGACAATTGATAATCGACCACACCTCCTGAAGTAATGTTCAGCTTAGCTGCATGGAAGATACTTCCGTTAACAGGGTCGTTGGAGGCCACACCTATTCGCTCCACAAAGTCACTCACAAACAAGGTATCCGTATCAATGGTGTAGTCAATGGTTACCGACTGGCCAGCAGGTAATGTACCCGATGCATTTGTTACTGCTGTTACCGCACCATAACCCGGGCTCTTAAAACCATAGTAATAGCCTGAACGAGGTGTGACCGATGCAGGGTTATAAGATGCTGGTGCGTCAGAGATCCCTTGATAGTTATAATGCCATTGACCGGCCAGCATTAAACCATCTTCTAGTTCTTTATCTTCAATGGCTATCAGCGTTTGAAAACGACCATTAACATCATCCCCTGCTTCTCCTATATCTTTCATTAACATGTCGATATCACCACTGTCCCAAAGGATAACCTGATAAGTTATGTCCTCTTCAAATGATGGAGGAGCTATACCATCTTCTACAGACTCTCTAAAGGATTGACGAATGCCATCATATTGTACCACAAAACGGTCGGGGAACGATTGTACATAGATATGCCCCAAGTCTCCTTTAGTTACGTCCATGCTAAACATTTGCCCATTAGCCGAAATGTAACGGCGGTTATTATCGCGGTAACGATACCTTAAATTACTGGTATTAAAACGGAAGCGAGTATCAAATGTTAATAAGCCAGAGCGCTTAGTCAGGTAAATACTATCTTCGGACAGACCGAAGAAAGGAAAATCAAATCCCATCTCCACCTGATAATAGGATTCTTGTGGATTGTCCAAAAAGAAAGGTAAAATATCGGTACCTGTTGCTGCAATATCGTTCCATGTAAAGGCTGGGTTATCCAGGTTACCTTCTTTTACCACACCCGTATAACCAGACTTATGGTCCCAGCTATCGGCATCCACCACTGTTTCCTCTCCAAACTTAGGCACATAGTAGTCCAGTGGGTAACCACCAGTATTAGTTAAAGTAAACGAACCAGTTACCACATCCCCTAATGTCAAACCATTAAAGTCTGTACTTAAAGGCGTAATTTCAGCTTTTGGTGGTTCAATACCTACTCCGTATAATGTAAAGCGGTATTCATAACCTGTTTTGTCGCTGAGTGTTACTTCACAGTTTTGAGCCCCCACAACATCTGGCGAAAAGCGCACATTTAATCGAATGGTCTCCAAAGACTTAACATTAGGCCCTAGACTGTAATCCAATGAAAATAATGGGTTAGATAAAGTTACATCCAAGGCGTTGCCCTCAGAAGCAAAATGTCCATAACCCAGGTTGGCAATCTCAATTTCTTTTTCTACACTATTACCTACAAAAACGGACTGGTAATCGACAATACCAGCTGATTTTAACTGCGGTACATGTCCGCGTACTGTAAAATCAACCGGAACACGTTGCAATTCTTTTCCGGTTTCGTTAGTAAACAAACTAAGACCTGCCTGGTAGTCGCCATTGGCCAGCGTTGCAGCATCCAACTCCATGGTCACCAATTGATTTCCTCCAGCACTTACACGACCGCTATCAGGCGTTAAGGTAATGTAGTTTTCTAAGGCTTCGTATTCGCTACCAGCGCCTATTACCCATACACGATCATTCTGCCAAATCAGATCTTCAAAAATCGCCCATGATTGCCCCAAGTTGGTACTGTAATAACAATTTTCTGAATTAGCATTGAATTCCTCAATACCAGCTGCCAAAGGATGAGTTGCTCCCGCTGGAACATGCAACGCAATCCAGAAATAACTATCTGGCTCAAAATAAAACTGATCTTTCAATTCAATTTGATAGAACCAGGCACCATCAGGTTTATCCGCTTCAAACTGATCTTCATAAATAAGCTGTGCATTATTAATATCGTAACCTGCATACAGCTGATAGGTAATTGTTCTATCTAAGTCTTCTGGAATATGGTTTAAAGCTAATTCAATGTTAGTTAGATTAAACCCACTTACTACTTTATTGTTGCCACCTAAAATATCATTATTCGTATCATCACCTTTTTCAATGTAATAGCGGATAGCTGCTGAGTTAGATAAACTCAAATCTGACTCGCCCATGAACATCATAAATGGCGGAATATCCTGCCACAACCAATTATAAGTTTCTTTTTGGCCATAAGGTACTATCTCAGGTCTATCAACCTCGTAAGATGAAATTGAATGGCGTAATGGCACAGGCGCTGTATTACCAATAACAATTGGTTCATTGGCTCCAAACACATCTATTACAGATGAGTGGCGAGGTGTACTCCACCACTTTAAATCGCCTTCACCAACATTATTGATCGTAAATTCACCCTCACCCATTATTGATTGACTAGCATCAATGGCGATTGGTCCAACATTATCTGGATTAATCTCAACCGTAGGTCCCGAATTGGTGCGGCGCATCAATACATCCGTTAGAGGACCAAAATTCATAAAACGATCAACCGCACGAAGGGCAAAATAGTACTCTGTTAATGCATCCAGTTCCTCTAAGGTATGCTCCATGGCATCGCCCACCGAACGACGCTCTACTTGTATAATTATTTTTTTAGCTTGCTCTAACGTTGCCTCCGTAAAAGCAACTGTTGAGTAATATAATTCGAACTCATATGGGGTTGTATCATCTTCATCAGCTGGCACCGACCAATTTAAAATCGCATAATCCTGTGCAATGTTACTTACCTCAAAATCAACAACCGCATCGGGAGCAATACCACTGTTCTCTTTCATGGAAGCTACAGCATCAATTAAACCAGCACCCAGCTTACCCATGTACTGTTCGTTAGACTCAACACCATAAATAGCATCGTAATTAGCACCCGTTATTAAACGGCGCTTTAAATCATCACGCGTAAAGTCAGGCCCCTGGTACTTTGAAACAATCAATGCTGCTAAACCGGCCACATGGGGGCAAGCCATTGACGTTCCATTTAAATACCCGTATTTATTATCAGGCATGGTACTTAATACCCCTTCTTTATCATCGTAATCGGTATCACCTCCTGGTGCTGATAAATCAATATAAGAACCATAGTTACTATAACTAGCTCTTTCATTGTTATGTATTGATGATGATACGGCTATTGCACTTTCATAAGCTCCCGGATAATGAGGCTCTGGGTCGTTATCATTACCCGATGCAAATATTACAACACCACCGCGCATCGGACTTCCTGTGTAATCACCTGCTTCGGCCACAAAGTAATCAATGGCATCTAATACAGATTGCTCATAGATATGCGGTATGGTATAACCCCACGAATTTTGCGAAATAACCGCACCATTATCAGCCGAATACATAAAAGCCTGTGGAACATACAACTTAGATCCAGAATACCCCCAAATATCACAAGACATCAGGCGTACACCATCACCATTACCAGTACCTCCGGCAACGCCAGCGACACCAATACCGTTATTATTAACAGCAGCTACCGTACCGGCCACATGTGTTCCATGGTAACCAGGGTTAATCTCACCCATTTGGTCAGAAAAATTATAACCGTGTACATCATCAATAAAACCATTTCCATCATCATCAACTCCAACCACTCCATTGAGTTCAGCTTCATTCACCCATAGGTTATCGATTAAATCCTCATGCTCGATATCAATACCATGATCCATAATGGCCACTACCACATTATTAGCACCGGCGGTCTCTTTCCATACTTCTTCCACATTTATATCAGCACCAACCAATCCACCTGTTTGTCCGGTATTTTTATAGTGCCACTGCTGCGGTAAGTAACGATCATTAAAAACCTCATTATTTGTTCCTTTTAAAACAGTAGTATTTTCAACTATCGTTGCTTTAATAGGTCGCTGCACCTTTTCATATTCAGGCTCAGCATATTGTATTTCAGGTAATGCATTATATAAAGCTGCAATTTCCTTAGAGTCAAGACTCTCATCAATTTCCATAACGTACCACAAGTGTAAGCTATGTTTGCGATGCCTCTCATCGTACTTAGCCGAATAAGGAAATAAGCGCTTCATCTCAACAGCTTTAACATCGCTGTTTAATTTATCAATACGTTCAAAACCAGTTACAACTACACCTGTTTTGCGTGCCGACTTCATCTTACTTTCAATCCCTTGCAATTCAGGCTGAAGTTTTACCTTTATAATACCCTTTTGGATACCGTTGATAAATTCCTGACCATTAGCATTCCAACTAATCCCTATAAGGATTAATAAAAAAACTAATTGGTTGATTCGTAATAATTGTTTCATTTGATTTTATCTGTTAACTGTTGATTTAGTAGAGTGCATGCTTTTGACAATAAATTGTTCCTTATGCGTTTATTAAACGCCTTATAGTCTTCCTAATCTTTTTTAATAGACCATCTGAACTAGGCTTTAACTTTGTCTTTTTTTGATCCTCCTTTAAATGAGTCATTATTTTTTTTAATGCTTCATTTTCCAAAAGTCTCATCTCATATAAGCTGCTAATCTCTTTTTCTAACTTATCGTTTGATTGCATCTTGTTATTGGATTTTAGGATTGCCCAAATATATTAGCGCCTAATAGCAGCCCCAATTATTCAACCCCCACAACACTAGCAGAAATTAAAATTCAACCCATATTTCAATACAACACCCCAATATCAGACTACAACATTCATACAACACAAAATCCATAATAACTAATAGTCAGTACTTTAAGTAAGCACATAGAATTACATACTTTTGTGAAGATTTTGAATCTTACAACTGGCTTTTAGTACATTCGAATGGTAAATAAATAGTTATCTTTAAAGAACGAATACCCCTTCGCATGAAAGAATGAGCGGAAGTAAAATGAAGAAAAATAAGTTGATTGAAGTTCACATAACGTTACCGCAAAGGGGGAATAGCAATTGTTTTTCAAAGTGAGTCTTTGTATAAGCTTTGTTATTACAATAGTAATGCCGATGGATAAATGGAGAAACATGGTAAGATGCAATCAAGAATAAGGCTTGTTGCAATGAACAATCTGTAGAAGAGCAAAAAAATAATTGCTACTTAACTTGTACTATCTTTAAACAGGAATGAAAGATCTACTCAAATTGTCGATCTCAACTTAAGTTGTGCAAAGTTTTAACACGATTAAATATTGGATAAGTAAGTAACCAAATTTACTTCTGTATTGGTTAAATCCAGTTTCTTACGCAAGCGGGTTCGTGCAGCCTCCACGCTTCTGATATTCTGGTGGGTTATGGCAGATATCTCTTTAGTAGTCATATTAAGGCTTAAGAAAGCACTTAGTCGAATGTCATTGGGTGTCAAATCAGGGTGTGCATTTTTCAAGTTGGTGTAAAACTCTTCATGCACTTGTTGAAAACGGTATTCAAAGTCTTCCCATACATCTTTATCAGTTATACTTTGCACCTCATAAATAACACCTTGTACTTTCGTGGTTAGTTTTGAAGGCAATTCAGCTTTAAGCTCTAATAAACTATTGGTTATTGAATTAAGCACTTCATTTTTCTTTACAAGGTACATTACATTCGTAGCCAGTTCCTTATTTCTATTGACCAAGTCTCCCTCTAACTTTTCATTCTCTAGGCGTCTTTTCTTTGATTTTAAACGCGTTAGATTAAGTATTAATAAGACTATAATTAAACCAATAAATAAAAAGGCAAGTAATAATGTTATATACAAGCGTTGCTTTTTAGCCTTTAATAACTTTTGCTCTTCCAGTTTTGAGTAATCGTACTTGAGCTGCATTTTTGCCAGTTCAGCTATCTTTTTCATATTGAACAAACTATCCTGCAAGGCTCTATTTTCCTCCAAAGCACTCACTGATTCTTTAAACAAACCGAGTTGCTTTGCTGCCTTAAACTGCACTTCTGTTGCCTCGAGTCTGTGATGCATGGAATGCACCTTTTCTGCGTGTTGGTACGCTAAATTACTGTACTTATACGCTTCATCAAATTCCTCTACATATAAATGAAATATTGCTTTATGCGTTGCCGCTAAGCTTATCATTCTGCTGTCATTCATTTGAAATGCCAAATCATAAGATACTTTTGAATAATGTCGGGCACTGTCGATTAATTCAAGTTGGCGGTAGGCGTCTGCCAGGTTATTGTAAAGTGGTATGATAAAATCTTCAGCCGGATTATTTTTATAATTATTAATACCCTTATGGAAATAATTGATGGCACTTTTATAATCCTTCTTCTCATTGTAGATTAAGCCAATATTATTATAAGTTCCGCTGAGGTGCTTTCTTTCGTTTTCGACTTCTTCTGCATTAAATTCTTTAAATACATTCAGAGCTTTAAAAAAATACTCCAAACCATCATCTAAATCATCGAATTTGAGATTTAGTGTTCCCAAATTATTAAATGAATAAAAGACAAACTTCTTATAACCTTTCTCCTCTGCCGTATTTAATGCATCGAAATAATACCTACCGCCCAATTCGTAATTCCCAATGTTCACATGCAAGGCTCCCAACTTATTATTGATATCCGTAATTAAGTAGGCATGATTTATTTCATTGGCAATTTTTAATGCATCTTGTAGAATTTCAATCGCTTTTAATAAATCACTCTTCCTTAGGTGACCGGCCAAAACCAGTAAATTACGAATTTCATCTTCTCCTGCTTCTGCATTTTGAACTTCCAAGCGAAGGCTATCCTCAATAAATTTATTTTGCCCGTTTAATTTTATTGTACAACTCATAAACAGGATAAAAGTAACAACGATAAATATGAAAGATAGCTTACCCAATTAGTTCAAAGTTTAATTTATAATTAGACCTAGTATACTGCAAGTCAACCAAAATTATAAAAAATACCCATTATAAAAAATATCTATACCTATATGAAATCCCACTTTAATGAGGTGCTCAATGAAAAATACACAAAATCTATGGCTTTGTTAATTCCACACTTCTTTATTCTACAAGTCGTCTGTTTTGTAACCCATATAGTAATAAAAAAAAAGAGATTTTAAACGAGTAGTGCTTAACATCAAGAAATAGTAACCGGCAATCAAATTAAAACTATTACTGCGTATATACAACACGTTATAAGACTAATCTCTTTATGATTAAACATGATAATTTACCTTAAATACCATAGAATAAAATGGCTCTTATTAATATATTATCTACTTTCGCAGCCCAGATAAAAAGACATGATGTTAGATTTTAAAATTAACGAGGACCAGTGTACGCAATGTGGCATGTGCTCTAAAGAATGCCCAGTACTAATTATTAATGGCAAAAACGGTATTCCTGAGATTAAAGAAGGGAAAGAAAAAAATTGTATAAAATGTCAGCACTGCTTGGCAGTATGCCCCACGGGTGCTCTTTCTATTTTTGGTAAAAATCCGAATGATAGTTTATTGCTTAATTCTGAAGTACCCAGTGCAGATGAACTGGAGCGTTTGATTAAAACGCGTCGTTCTGTACGTCGATTCAAAAAGGAAGCTGTTAATCCAGAAACTATTAATAAACTGTTACAAACAGCGGCCTATGCACCCACAGGTCACAACAAAAATCAGGTTCTTTTGTCGGTAACAGATTCTAAAGAACGCCTAGCTGAAGTGAGAAACTTGGTATACGACACCATTAAACAGCTACATTCAAATGGTCAGTTACCAGAAAAGCTAGGCATGTATGGTAATTTTCAGCAAGTGTGGGAGACCAAAGGTATTGATGTATTGTTTCGCGATGCTCCTCACCTACTTATTGCCTCAGCGCCACAAAAGAATAGTAACGGAGTGGCTGACGGTGTTATCAGCCTTAGTTACTTTGAATTATTAGCTAATTCAATGGGAATAGGTACACTGTGGAATGGCTTTTTAAAAGAAGTATTTGAGAAAGTGGCTCCTGAATTAAAAACTAAAATAGGCATACCTGAAGATCATTCTATTTCTTATATGATGATTTTTGGTTACTCAGCAGTAAAATTCTCAAGGTCTATTCAATCGGAAGGATTAAACCTTAATCGCATTTAATTATCCATTTGCTGTACCATTGGTGTCAGCCATATAATAATTTCAATACAGAGGCCTTAATGGGAAATACCATTGAGGCCTCTGTATTTATAGTACGATAATCTTCTAATCCATCGTTACTTTAGGAATACAGCTTCCATTCATTAATTACTGTTACGAATAGTTCTGTAACTCAATGATATTACAAAAGGCATAAGTACACACAAAGCAATTGCTATACCTACATGCGCCATAGAAACCAGGTAAACTAAGCCTATAATCAGGCCCATCAACATTAATCCCAAAAACATTTTCATGGTGTATTCTCCTTTGTTCATCATCTCACGGCATTGAGTAAATGGCAATTTATCACCCTGTATACGTACCAATAGTACAGCCAAAGTGGTGCTTAATAAACCTCCTAACACAAACAAAGGAACCGTTGTCCATCCCCAAATAATGACAATTGGAATCAGAAATAAAACATACAATGGAAGAAAAAAGGTAAACAACAAGGACTTAACTGCACCTGAATGGATGTGGTGTTTCTTGTTGGTTGATGCCATTGAATATATCCAGGCGGCTTTGGGCGTATCAGTAAAAGATATGATAGGAATGCCGAGCGTACCAAAAAAAGCAGCCAACATAAACATCAGGTATTTTGATGACTCGCCCAATTCAACAAAATAATTTGTTTCGCTCTTAAAATCGGGCTTGAGCAAAATCACAACCATTATTAAACTATAGGCCAACATCGGATAGAGTTGCTGCTTTAGTTTTCTATCACTCTTGATATGACTCTTCGTTAATCGCCAACCTGTTTTCTCTTCTTCAGAAATACAAAGCATGTTTAATACTTTATTGAGCCATTTTCCAGTTTTAGCAAGCTTTACGCTTTTTGTTTTAGTACTGCTACTTGCACTGCCACTTTCCGATATAATGGCACTAAAACCTGATGACAATACCCTTACTAAAAGAATACTACCAAAAATAGTAACGCCCAAAGTCATTAAGAACAAATACAGATTTGAACCAATCCCTCCGGCATATTGTGTAAATCCTGCAAACCACACCGATGGCACCAAGTTAGTCCACCACGCTGATTGAAAAGTTAACTGTTCCATGTTGGCATCATCAATAAAATGAGGTACCAATTGGTAACTTCCCATAATTATAATCGCCAGCCCAATTTGGAAATAATTCAATACATCTTTAAAACGATTGACACTCACCAATTTTGAAAGCCACATATAAAAACCAACTACCAACAACAGTGTAAACCAGGCACACAGAAGCACACCGAGTACAAACACCAAAGCTAAAATCCCATGCTGAAAAGCTAAATAAATAGTAAAAGGCAGACTTAAAGCCAATGCAATATTGGACATATAAACCAATATATGCGCCAAACGCACAAGTAATAGGGTGCGCGATGATACAGGTCGGGGTAGTAGCACATGGTTCTCATGCTCATCAAAAATTACCGATGTAAACTCAGTGAGTAAAATAGTACCAGCAAACACAATTAGAAAAGCATAAAACACCGATAACTGCAACATTAAATCGGGTATCTGATACAAACTTCCCACCATAATTCCGCCCAATACACCATAGACGAGGAGCTGCTTAAGTAAGGTTTGTTTTTTACCACCTGATTGAAAACTATTAGGAGGACGTCGAAAGTCCATTTTAAGTTTGGCACCAAGCAAAACCCAAAAATGACGAACATCAACACCCAGAACCACCAGAATAACATTGACTGGCGATTGAATAATTTGTTTAAAAGTGCTCATTTCTTAGTTTTTAAAAACTTCGTCCAACACACTTGTTTCACTCTCACTTCTGTTAGCGCCGGTAAGTTTGGCAAACACTTGCTCCAATGATGCTTTGCTATCCTGTCGTAACTCATCAAAGGTCCCATCGGCCACCACTTGCCCATCATCAATTAAAATAATACGGCTCGATATTTTCTCCACAACATCCATTAAGTGAGAGCTGTAAAAAATGGTTTTTCCTTGTGCCGATAATTTCGTTAACAAGTCTTTTACCAAGATGACTGAGTTAGCATCTAAACCCGACAATGGCTCATCTAAAAATAAAATTTCAGGATTATTAATTAGGCCAGCAATGATGAGTATTTTTTGTTTCATCCCCTTGGAGAAAGTATCCATTCGCTGGTCGGCATGCTCTTGCATTTGAAAATACTGAAGCAAAGAAGTGCTTCGTTCAGCTATTAACGCAGGCGACATATCAAACAACACACCAACTAAGTTTAAATATTCATTGGGAGTAAGCGCCTCATATAAAGCACCGTTCTCTGGAACATAACCAATTAAGCGCTTTACTGCCAACTCATTTTTACGAATGGGTAATCCCGAAACTTCAATCTCGCCCTCAAAATCGGTCAGCAATCCACACAACACTTTCACAGTAGTGCTCTTACCTGCTCCGTTGGGTCCTATGTAACCTATAATCTGTCCGCGTTCAATACTAAGGTCAATACCTTTAAGCACCTCCTTTTGATCACCTTTTTTGCCAAAAGATTTACGCAATCCTTTAATACTAATGCTTGTCTGTTTCATAATTTTGGTTCAGTTCAGTAAAAGATTAACAAAAGTAGAAATTAACTCTAATTTTTCAACTTGTTACAAAGCTTTTAAATGAGTACATTTCGATGACTTTTATAAAGCACTTTAACACCATCAAACATAAAGAGTTAATACCTTAAATTATTATCACAATGTCTAAAACCTTCAAATCGTATTTCTTACTATTCGGTCTATTTTGTTGCACCGCCTTACTTTTCAACACCAAAGCACAGGGTACAAGACTATTACGCCAACCCAACTTAAATGGCGAACAAATTGTATTTGCTTATGGTGGAGATTTATGGCTAACTACCAAAACTGGAGGCTTAGCCACTCGCTTAACCAGCACAGCCGCAGTGGAAAAAGATCCATTCTTTTCTCCCGATGGCCAAACCATCGCTTTTACATCTAACCGCTCAGGTGTAGATGCTGTTTATACCATGGCATCTGCAGGCGGAAGCGCTAAACGCTTAACCTGGTACCCGGCAGCTTCGCAAGTACGAGGATGGACACCTGACGGAAAACGTATTTTATATGCTTCAAGCAGAGAAACGGCACCGAGCTCATACGACCGACTGTGGACTGTTGGTATTAATGGTGGCCCATCTACTTTATTGAGCAAACAATGGGGAACCAAAGCATCATTTTCGGCCGATGGCAAATACATGGCGCTGGATAAGATGCGCCGATGGGACTGGGAATGGCGTGCCTACAGAGGTGGCCAAAACACACCTCTCATTTTACTTAATCTGGAAACCTGGGAAGAAGAACTGCTGCCCAATGATCGAACGACCGATACGCAACCTGTTTGGGTTGATGATAAGGTTTATTTTTTATCGGACCGCGATTGGGTCAATAACATCTGGCTCTACTCTAGAGAAACAAAACAAGTACAGCAAGTCACAACCTTTGCAGCTACAGATATCAAACACCTTGCAGCTCATAAGCATGAATTGGTTTTTGAACAAGATGGCTATATCCATCTATTCAACACCACTACTCAGGAAAGCACTCAGCTTAATATTGATGTGACTGGCGATTTTCCTTGGGCAGAAACAAAATGGGAAGACCTGAGTAAAAACATCCGCCATGCTCGTTTGTCTCCCAACGGCAAGCGCGCTATCCTATCAGCCAGAGGCGAAATATTTACAGTACCCATTGAACATGGTAGCACGCGAAACATCAGCAATAACTCCTTAACAGCCGATCGCCAACCATTGTGGTCTCCTACAGGGGATAAAATAGCTTGGTTTTCCGACATGAACGGGCAATATGAATTACACATTACCAATCAAGATGGCTTGGGAGAGGTTGAGCACATTGGTTTAGGCGAATCAAAAATGATATGGGAACCAAGTTGGTCGCCCGATGGTAAACACATTGCTTTTTGCGATGATGATGTGCGCATACAGGTATTAACAATTGCCAACAAAAGCATTAAAACAATTGATACAGGTGGCAATAATCTGGAACGAGGAGACATGGGCATTACCTGGTCGAAGGACTCCAAGCACCTGGCTTATGCCAAATCTGGTGCCAACCATTTTCGACGAATCTACATTTGGTCAATGGCTAACAACCTTACCCAGGCGGTAACCAACAGCATGGCCGATGCATTTTCTCCTGCTTGGGACAAAAATGAAAAACACATATACTTTTTGGCCAGCACTGATTTAGGCCTTGCATCAAGCTATGTCAATACCAGTGTTATGTCGCCCGATGATGCTAATTACAGTGCTTTTGTTATCAACCTACAAAAATCAGAACCCTCTCCTTTTGCGCTTCGCAGCGATGAAGCTGAGCTTGTAAAAAAAGAAGAAGCAGATGATGAAAAGGACGATAAGAAAAAGAAAAGGTCAAAAAAGGATAAAAAAGAAGCTGAAGTCAAAGGCATGATCATCGACTTTGATGGCATAGAACGACGAATTATCGCCATGCCAATGCCAGCAAAAGCATACCAATATATGATAACTGGTGTTGCAGGAACTGTTTTTATTAGCGAGAGCACTGATAAAGGAAGTAGCATACATAAGTTTACGCTTAAAGATCGTAAAAGTAAAGAATTTGTGTCTGGTGCACGCTCTGTTTCCATCTCAACAAATGGCAAACATATGTTAGCGAAAATGGGCTCATCGTGGACCGTTATGGATACCAATAAACCCAACGGCAAGGATGGCAAGAAGCTGAAAACTGAATTAAAAACAAAGCTTAACCGTTACCAGGAATGGCAGCAGATGTTTGATGAGGCTTGGCGTTATCAGCGTGATTTCTTTTATGCACCAAATATGCACGGCCGCAATTGGGACGAGGTGTATGAACGCTATGCTCCTTTGGTACCATACATTCAGCACCGAAGTGACCTCAACTATGTACTCGATATGATGAATGGAGAACTTTCTGTGGGACATAGCTTTGTATTTGGTGGGGATATGCCAGAAATTGAAAAAACAATGGTAGGCCTTCTTGGCGCCAACCTAAAGGCCGAAAGCGGATACTGGAAAATTGAGCGCATTTTCAACACTGAGGTATGGAACCCGAAGCTTTCGAGCCCGCTTGAACAGCCTGGCTTAAAAGTGGAGGAAGGGCATTTTATTGTTGGCATTAATGGTCAGGAGTTAAAAAGCGACAGTGATCCATACATGGCACTCGATGGTACACGCGGTGTACAGACAGTGCTGCACATAAACGATAAAGCCTCTTTTAATGGAAGTTGGAAAATTACCGTGAAGCCAATCTCCAGTGAAGGTGCCTTACGCCAGCGTGCCTGGGTTGAGGACAACCGTCGCTTGGTTGATAAATTATCGGATGGAAAGCTGGCCTATGTGTGGGTACCTAACACCTCAGGAGCTGGATTTGTATCGTTTAACCGCTACTATTTTGCGCAGCAAGATAAAGAAGGTGCGGTGATTGATGAACGTTTTAACGGTGGTGGTCTGTTGGATGATTACATGGTTGATCTGATGAAGCGCGATCTACGTGCGGCTCTTACGAACGAAGTACCCAATGGCTCTCCCATCCTTTTACCAGCAGGTATAAAAGGACCAAAAGTTTTAATCATTAATGAATTGGCTGGTTCCGGTGGCGATTTCTTCCCATGGGCATTTAAGCAGCAGAAGATTGGACCTGTGGTTGGCGCACGCACCTGGGGTGGATTGGTTAAATCATCGGTTCACTACCGCTTGGTAGATGGTGGCGCTTTAACAGCACCCGACAATGCGGTATTTGACCCAATCAACAATCAATGGGTAGGCGAAAACGAGGGTATAGCCCCAACCATTGATGTACGCATGGATGCTGCTTCGATGCAGCAAGACGTTGACCCACAATTGGAGCGAGCAGTTAAAGAAGCCCTTTCCTTACTTAAGGAAAAGAAAAAAATAACGCCTCCGCCATATCCAAGTCCTGCTACTAAAAAATAAATAATGAAAGGCCACTCTGCAAAGGGTGGCTTTTTTCATTCTAAAGCCTCAGACTTTTTTTCTGTCCGTGTCATTTATCATATTCTGTCAATTTTAATCAAATTACTTTCGCGCCAATTCTGATATATTTCATATTAATAGGCAGATAGAGCTTGATATTGATCAACTTTAAAAAGGGCAATAATGGACACGAATGATATAAGGTACAACGCATACATTGATATACTACACGAAGAATTAATACCAGCCATGGGCTGCACCGAGCCCATTGCCATTGCCTATGCAGGCGCCATGGCACGTAAAATACTTGGTTGTGAACCCGAAAGAGTAGTCGTTGAAGCCAGTGATAACATTATTAAAAATGTTAAAAGCGTGGTGGTGCCAAATACAGGTAACCTTAAAGGCATTGAGGCCTCTGCTGTTGCAGGTATTGTGGCTGGCGATGCCGACAAAGTGCTGGAAGTAATTGCCAGAGTTGATGATGAGGGTAAAAAAGCAATTGCTGATTTCCTAGCTGCCAAAGAGGTAAAAGTTATTAACTCGGAAAGTGGCATCATATTCGACCTGATTGTGAATGTTTATAATGGAGAAGAATCTGCATCAGTACAAATATCGCACTACCACACCAACATTGTTAAAGTAACCAAAAACGACGAGACAACGATACACAAGCAACACTGTGATGACGTTGGCTCAAGCCATAAAACCGACCGCAGCATAATGACGGTTGAAGACATTATTGACTTTGCTGATTCGGTTGACTTAAGCAAAGTAAAAGATGCATTACAACAGCAGGTGAAATTTAATTCGGCCATTGCCAATGAGGGCATTTCCAATAAGTGGGGTGCCAATGTGGGATCGGTATTGCTACAATCGTGGGGCGAGAACGACATTAAAGTGCGTGCCAAAGCATTTGCCGCCGCCGGTTCTGATGCGCGTATGAGCGGTTGCGAATTACCTGTGGTAATCGTATCAGGAAGTGGTAACCAGGGATTGGCAACCTCAGTTCCTGTCATTGAATATGCCAAAGAACTTAAAGCTGACGAAGACACCATGTACAGAGCTTTATTGGTATCTAACCTGGTCACTATCCACCAAAAAACAGGCATTGGACGCTTATCAGCCTATTGTGGAGCTGTATCAGCTGGCGTAGGTGCTGGTGCTGGAATTACCTACCTGTATGGCGGAAGATATAAAGAAGTAGCACACACCATTGTAAATGCACTGGCCATTGTATCAGGTATTATCTGTGATGGTGCTAAACCATCGTGTGCAGGTAAAATTGCCTCTTCGGTTGAAGCAGGCATCTTGGGCTACCACATGTATAAAAATGGTCAACAATTTTATGGTGGCGATGGCATTGTGGTGAAAGGCGTTGAAAACACCATTAAAAACATTGGTCGACTGGGAAGTGTTGGAATGCGCGAAACAGACAAAGAAATTATAAGAATAATGCTTGGCGAATAAGCTTATTCTAATCAAAATAGACAAAGAAGCTACTCTTAAAGGGTAGCTTCTTTTTTTTTGCATACGATTATCATTGGCTACACCTGCCTATGTGTCAATTGGGATTATCAAACTTACATGGTTGCTTAAAGCATTATCCTCACGAATCAGAATGGAATTTCAGATTCATATTTCATATCTTGATGCGATGCCAGAAAATAGTATTAGTCTTCTTCCTCCTTTAGTTGCCATTCTCATTGCTCTGTGGCGAAAAAATGCCCTTATCGCGCTCCTCTCAGGGGTCATCCTAAGTTGGGTAATGGTTAATAATTGGAATATACTCCATGGCTTAGGGGAAACTGTCACATCCATCGTCTCTACCTTTCAATCCACCAGTCAGTTTTACATTATCACTTTTAGCTTGCTCATTGGTGCACTGGTTAAGCTGCTCAACACATCAGGATCTGTTAATGGCTTCATCAGGCTTTTGAGAAGAGCCAAACTGGTTACGAATAAAAAAAGTGCAGCACTCTTGCCCACCCTTATCGGCACCAGCATTTTTACCGACACCAACCTGAGCATGTTTACTGCAGGAATGGCTAGTCAGCAGCTCTTTGATAAATACAAACTAAGCAGAGCACGCCTGGCTTACCTCATCGATTCGACTTGTGCACCCGTTAGTATTTTATTTCTTATCAATGGTTGGGGAGCCTACATTCTTGGGCTACTCGAGGGCTTTAATTTAGATAATCCTGTAAAGGTATTAATCGGCACTTTGGCTTTTAACTTCTATCCCATTATTGCCTTATTTTTGGCCTATTACACAGCCATTAGCGGCAAGGTATACGGACCAATGAAGCAAAGTAATACAAAAGCAATAAGCACAACCCAAACTGATGAACAGAAAATAGCTCCCGCCAGCGTTATGTGGCTACCTCTGCTTGCCCTTTTACTTATTACACTTCTCTTACTTTGGCATACAGGCAATGGTGACCTAAGACAAGGTGCAGGTGCTTTCTCTGTTTTTTGGGCCATCATAATGAGTTTATTCATCAGCATTAGCTTGATCCTTTTCAAGCGTTTACTAACTATTCGGCAGGTATTTAAAATCAGCCTCCTAGGTTTAAAAGATATGCTACCAGCCGTTAGTATTCTGGTGCTCTCATTTACATTTGGCGATGCTATTAAGGCTTTGGGCACAGGTATTTTTGTCAGTGAATTAATGAGTATGCAGGTATCTACGATACTAATTACACCAGTTATATTTATCATAGCCGCAGTAATGGCTTTTGCCACTGGATCGTCGTGGGGTACCTATGCCATACTCATTCCCATAGCTCTACCTGTTGCATTTAGCTCAGGCTTGCCAATACCATTTGTGCTAGCTGCTGTTTTGGGAGGTGGTATTTTCGGCGATCATGCCTCGCCTATTTCAGATACAACAGTGGTAGCGTCGATTGCCAGTGGCTGTAAGCATTACGAACATGTAAAAACACAGTTACCTTATGCGCTAATAGGTGCTGGTATTAGCTTGCTGCTTTACATAGCACTTGGCTTCTTTTTTAGGTAAAGCATCAGGAAGCATACTATAAATCTTATGCATATAAAAACTGCCCCTTGAATAATCTCAAGAGGCAGTAATAATTCAATCTATTCTAATATGTCTATTGCAAAAAGTCTTTTAAGCCAAAAGCGGTAAGAAAGTTAGCATGTTGTTCGGCCACCTGCTTATTGGCCGTTTCCACAAAATCACCAGTAATAGCATCTACCACGGTACGCAATGGCCGCTTACTTTTAGGTATATCTATTAATTTCAATACAGCATCGGGCACCATTTGTGGATTAGGTTTCATGGTTTCAAACATCTGCCCCATGCCCTCGCCTATTTTCTCTGGCACTTTGGCTAAATCACCATAGCCATCAACAACCGTTTGGTCCGATCCGTATAACACTTTACCAAATATCTCTGTTGGGAAAGCACCCGGTTGAACTAAAACGACATCTACTCCCAATGGCCTTAGCTCGTAATGTAAACCTTCTGTAAGACCTTCAACAGCGAATTTAGTACTATTATAAACAGTCATAAATGGTGCTGAAAAACGACCTAAACCACTTGATATATTAACGATTAAGCCGGAGCCCTGTTTGCGCATTTGCGGTAAACTAGCTTTAGTTACGCGCCAAGTGCCTTTAACATTTACATCAAACATTTTCTCCAAATCATCTACACTAAATGCCTCTGTTAATCCTCCTCCGTAAAAACCTGCGTTGTTAACCACCACATCTAACTGACCTTCCTTATCAATAACACCGGCAACTACACTTTTAACCGTATCGCCATCTGTCACATCCAATTCAAGCACATTAATA
Source organism: Carboxylicivirga sp. M1479 (assembly GCF_007097485.1). Classification (GTDB taxonomy): domain Bacteria; phylum Bacteroidota; class Bacteroidia; order Bacteroidales; family Marinilabiliaceae; genus Carboxylicivirga. The sequence goes on from NZ_VKDE01000019.1 coordinate 22,745, forward strand.
TTGTCAATGGCAGCCAACTCATTTGCCCTGTCGGCATTTCGCCCATTGGTATCTCGTATGGTAGCGTAAACAATGTAACCCTTGGAGGCTGCGCTCTTTGCCAATAAATAACCAAACCCACTATTCGTTCCGGTAATTAATACAACTTTCTTTCCCATTATTACAGATTTATGGTGATTATTAAACTAAAAGCTAAACACCACGCATCATTATTTGTTCGATATCAATAACATAGATCAAGAACAAAAAAGGACACCCCTATTTTTAAGTCAGAAGTGTATATTGGTCATACTTTATTGAGCTGGCATCATCAATGTTAATGACTCCCCCTCTTTCTCAGGGTAAAGGGCATTCATTTCATCCATCTCACTCTGTAAACCATTCATCATTATTGCCAGTTGCTCCGGGTTATCTGCTGAAAGATTGTTTGCTTCAAACGGGTCGTCTTTTAAATTAAACAACTCGTAGCGAGGGGCATCTTCTATTGGATAATGATAAATGACTTTCCAGTCTCCATCCACCAAGCTGGTAAAATAATTCGTTCGATGATTACCATGCGGAAAATGATTTAAGAAGCGTTCATCGCGTTGCTTATTAATCTTGCCCTTTAGCTGCTCGTTTAAGGCAAAACCATCTGTTTGATAGTCATCAGGCAATTGAATATCCAAAAGCTGGCAAAATGTGGATAACAAATCTAAAACTGTTCCTGTTTGTTGCTGAATAGCCCCCTGTGGCACAGGTAATTTCTTTTGCCAGTATTGTTTCACATTTGGTGTTGCCCAAGCAGCAATAAACGGAACGCGCATGCCACCTTCCCAATGGTGCCCCTTCTTACCTTTTAATGGCGATGAGCTACTATACCCCTCGTGTACTACTAATGGTGCATCCGAACCATTATCACCTAAAAACAATATTAAAGTGTTATCGCCCAATCCTAAATCTTTCACATGCTGCATTATATCACCCAAGGACTTATCAATCCCCTCGATTAAAGTAGCATAGGCCTGTGCCTTTTCCGATTTCCCTGAGTCTTTGTAGTTATCTGCAAAGCGGGCATCGGACTGAAAAGGGGCATGCACCGCATAATGCGACATGTATAGGAAAAATGGTTTGTCCTCCTCGTGTGCTTTAGAAATGGCGGCATTAGCCTCTATGGTTAAAGCCTCGGTAAGAAATATATCCTGACCATGGTACTTTTCCAATCCTGGAACTGCCCTTGCTTTCCACCCATTAATGTGACCAAAACCATCAACACCATAATAACTACCTGGTTGTCCGGCTGAATTACCACCGATATTTACATCAAACCCTAAATTAAGAGGATTTTCACCTTCACTGCCAATTGGACCGAAGTGCGCTTTTCCAGCATGGATTGTTTTATATCCTGCTTTCTGCAACTCACACGGCAAAGTAACATCGGCCTTTGTTAAGCCTTTCCAGTTCCAATCACTGGGTCCAAACTCAGTACGGTTATTACTTTCTGAATTAATCCAGTTGGTAGATGCATGACGCGCAGAATTTTGCCCCGTCATAAGCGAGGCGCGTGTAGGCGAACATACAGAGTGAGCGTAAAAATTAGTGAAACGAATACCCTGCTCGGCCATTTTTTCCATATTAGGCGTGCGATAAAAACTATTTAAGGGGTATTTTACAGGTGTGCCTGTGGCATCGCATAAAAAGGGAACCGATGAATCCATTAATCCCATATCATCTATCAGGAATACAATAATATTGGGAGCACTAACTTTGTCTTTTATGTTGGAGCAAGACAATAAGCTACTCACTAATAATAAGGTGATAAATACTGTTTGAATTTTAAATCTTGTCATGGTGTGTTTATAATTATTTCTGATATACTTTAAATCAATATTTTCCTAATTATTTTTTTCGCTAAAGCCGCGATGGCTCCAACTTTTTTCTACAGTCAAAAAAGTTGGCAAAAAGTCCGTCGGCTGCACCCACTTCTCACAAAAAACTAGGTTTCACGACTGAAATTGTTTAAACTCGACTTTTTTCGTTCCTACAAAAGCCTCAAACAGAAAACAATTTTTAATCGTCATTTCAATCCTGTTTTTTGGTTCACTGGCTGAGGCCGAGATAAAACAAGATGTATAGCATATTTTACAAAAACGTTTAGGGCGCTATTGACTGTAAATATATCATTTAACTCCTTTGGTGCGCATCTCAACTCGATAAATTGATGTACGGGCGGTAATATAAAGCTGGCTTCTGTTGGGGCCACCAAAACAAACATTGGACGGTCGTTCGGGCACGGTAATGGATTCTAACAAAACACCCGACGGAGTGTAAACCTCAACATCACTTTTTCCGCGCGGCGTAACATACACGTTACCTTTAACATCCACCGTCATGCCATCGCAGCCCAGGTCTATAAAAAGGGATTTATCCCTTAAGCTGCCATCTGCTTGAATAGTGTATCGATAGGTTTTTCCGGCGCCTGCATCGGTAATATACAGCTGCTTTCCATTGGGCGACCCTTTGATGCCATTTGGTTTTTCAAGATCATTGCACACCCTAATAACCTGTTTGTTGGGCGATATATAATAGACGTGCATGCCATCCTGCGGTATATCTTGGTCATTACCACCGTATTGAGGGTCGGTAAAGTAAATGCCTCCTTTAGCATCGAGCCATAAATCGTTGGGTTGATTAAAGCGTGTGCCTTTGTAGTGTTTTGCTACTACTGCGTACTCGCCAGTGGAGGTGGTTGAGCTGATCAGTCCATCTTCTCCTTCACAAACGAATAGCTTATCCTTGGCATCGAAATATAATCCATTGGCCCGTCCGCTATTGGTTCGGAAGGTATCCAGCTTGTTTTTAATCGACCAGGTGTAGATTTTGTGATCACGCACATCGGTAAAGTATACATTGCCTTTGGAATCGGCAGCAGGCCCTTCGGTGAAAATAAAATCACCAGCTAACTTCTTCACTTCTCCCTTAGTAATGGATGTCTGTTTATCGGTCTTATTGTTTTGCCCGCTTGCAGGCAGTAAAAAGCAAAACAAGCATAAAATACTAAATAAATTGGCGATGGATTTCATAGTGAGTATTCTTTAAAATGAATGAAAATCATTTATCGAAACCCAATTTACATATCTTTCTTTTTGGAGGTGTGATATTGTAGTATTTTTTTTGACTAAGATTTTATTTTTTGAAAAGGTCAAACAACATTGTTTAACATGCATACTCCGTCAACATTGGTCATTTTACACGTTTTTATTTCCTGATATTATTGATCGTTTACAACGGCTTTATATGGTACTTAAAGGGATTTAATCTTTTATGCATCTAACGCTTCTGCCCGAATTGATGTATCCATTATCTCCTGTTCTAAAATATTGAGCTTCTGATATAGTATTGGAATACCACACACGCCCTTCATATTGAGTGTTTTCTTCTGGAATCAAAAAATAAGCTTGTCTATTTTGAAAAGCATAAATTGAGTTTTTATCCCCAGTTAATTTAGTCCGCATACCAGCAGGAAGCGTTGTAAAACCACTTAAATTATTGGTATTGGCATGATAATAATCCCATTCTGCTGGGGCATTATATTTTAATAAGTTTCCCGCATTGTTATAACCACCAAGATAATCGATTAGAGTAGTCCACTCTTTATTATTTGGTACATGCCAACCATCGGGGCAGACATTTCGGCTGTCGAGTACCACATATGAATTATACAAGCACCCATATCTAGTCATGTTATCTACATTATCATCATAAAAACAATAGGCCCCTTCTGTGGTACTTAACCATTCATCATCCGATTGCATAGTTAACTCTGGAATCGGATCGCCATTATTATAATGCTTTACTTTTAAATTTTCTTGCATCCAAACCTGATCTCCAATCCGAACAGTTGAATAGGTATTGTTATCAATATCATTAAGCGGTTCTTCTGTTTTATCTAACCAAAGTATAAAGGAACTTTGTTCACCGTATGAAGTGCCCTCTCTATTTGTTGCGTAGGCACAAACGTAGTAATCTATATTTGATCTTAAGTTTTCCATACCAATGGTAAAACTCTCAACATTGCTTGAGTCAAATGGTAAAACATGATCTTTAGTAGATGGGTTTGGGCTTAAGCTCCAACAAATACCCATATCGATTAGATTGGCACCGCCATCGGATAAGATATGGCCATTAAACATTACTTTATTGTATTGCTTATCGGCTAATTCAAGCACACCCAACTGAGGTAATTCAAAATATTCATCTTGAGTACAAGATGTTATGATTATCAATAATAATACAGTAATATACTTCATTAGTTTAGTATTTGAATTATAGCAAAATACTAACTTTTACACTAAACTCCAACGGCTTCCGCATGAAGCATATAGAGGTTTAAGCTCATAAACTTTCCAAACTGAGCAGGGCCAAAGGCTTGAACTTGTTTTTAACTTTATTATTTGAAAACCATTTACATCTTGATCACTTTTAAAACTAATAAATATTGAACAAACACAGTCGGATGGGATGAGGAATATTGACTAGCATCCATGCAATTTAAGACACTAAAACTGTAGTGAGCCGGGCAGTGTACAAGAGCTATAAAAGTTTATTCCACATATAATAGCTTTGTAAAATACGTATTGTTGCTAAGGTGTAGCGTAACTAAATAAGTTCCTTTTTTAATGTCTGTTAATTGCAATGTTTGATCTGATACTGGAACCGATGCAACAAATTTTCCGGATATAGTTCGAAAATTAGCGCGTTGAATACGTTTCTTTGTATTTATAAAAACAGTTGAATTACTATTTGCTGGGTTAGGAAATAAAATAGCTTTTTGTTCATTCAGCAACTCGTCTATTGCAGTTGGTATTTGATTGGAAATAAGCACCGATAATGTATCTGAAACAATTCTGCCACTTACAGAAGGATCTTCCCAATAACAAATAACATTCACTGTACCATCATTTAAGGCATTTAAAAATGCGATGCTGGAATTAGTGACATCTGGAGTTACAGAAGCCAAACTTGGATTATCAACTTTCCAAAATATAGGTTCGCCATATGAAGGATAGTCATTTGATCGAAGTTGTAGCATGCCTTTATCTTGATTTATTTCAGGTGGAAGCTCACCAATAATTACTAATTCCAAACGTGCTATACGTTTAGTTTGGTTCGATATAACAACAGAAAAATCCTTTGAAGTACCATTGGGGTCGCTCGATTGAGCGGTAAACGTTGTATTCGTAGCTAGGCCATCGGCATCATTAATTGCCTGAACAATACCTGTAGTACCACCTATTGCTCCATAAATAAACTGATTATTCGACGCATTGTTTGATTGCTCCCACGTTATACTTTTGAAACTGTTATCGGCATTTTCAGGTATGAACTCTACGTCGAATTCAAGCGTACCGTAGTCGGTATCAATTTTAAATTCTCCACCTCCCTTAACCAAAACATTCAATGCTTCTAAATGAATCTTTTGATTGCTTATTGTAATATCTGCATAATCAGTTTTCTGATTGATATCGTCAATGGTGGCATATACACGCACCGTCCCATTGCTCAATGCAGTAAGTTCACCTGCTATATTAATAGTAGCCAGATCGTAATCGCTAAGAGTCCAGTGTATCAGCCTACCTTGCGCTTCAATAGGCAATAAATTGGCTTCCATCTGAAGTGTACCATAGTCTTCTGTTATTTCACTTATGCCTCCGGCCCCTTGTATTTCTATTGATGATACAACTGGATTACCGTCATCTCCTGCTTGAATTCCTTGAGATGCTACAGTTTCATAAGCCAAACTTTTTACTTCAATGGACATGTAATCTGTAACATCTTTAATATTGTAAATTTTAATAAGCAACCAGGCGTAATGTATATTGCCATCTTTCTCAAATTGAACACCTAAATATGAAAAATCCTTGTTGAGGAAATTAGGTTCATCTGTACAAAAATTATTTGCAATAATTACCTGTGTTTCTCCTGCACCTTGTACCGAACCGTTCCAATCTTCAGCACTTTGTTCAATGAATTTTTGTCCTGATTTATTGACAAAAGCCGAAAAGAGAGTAGGACTACAACCAACACCGCTTAAAAATTTTGTATTTGCTTGCTCATTACTCGCATAAACACGTCCAATAAAGATGTTATCTGCTTCAGAAGCTATTCTAAAGATCAGGTCATTAGTTCCATCATCATCAATGTCAATATTTACAAATAAATCAGGATCATGGCGCCGAATTGTTTCACTTATATTAATTTCTCTATAAACGATAGTAGACGATGGAGTATGATCGAAAGGTTGGGCATAGGAAAGTAAACTTACCCATGAAATTAAAAGTATTAAACCTATTTTATTCATATGATTATAATTTGCTTTCATTTGCCATATGGAACTCTCAAGTAAATTTTATCATCCTCCTGTGTGAAAAATTGGATAATCAAATTTACATGGGTGTTTCATATGTACTTTGCAAAGTTGTTACCTACGCTTTGTAACAATAATCATTTATACTTTGTTCGGGAAAGGCCAAGCAGTGTGCACAAAGCTTCTGCACAGCTGCATATTGCCCATGCAGCCTACTTGAGCTAAAAACACAGCTGCAGAAAGTCCTTGCAGTCATGTTTGGGCGTTCTGCAAATGTGCAGAAGCCTTATGCAGACTACTTGAGCCTTATTCAAACCTGCGGAAGCCTCAAACAGCTAGGCGTGCACTAAAACAAAAATGCAGAAACCTGTGGCATTTGGCACTGGTTTCTGCATTAAACGACATACAGACGTACTAATTATTAATTAACTGATTTGATTAACATTTCTATTTCACGATAGGCCTTAACAATGTTTTCGTTAGTGCCAATTTTAGCATGTGCAAACATAAGTGTGTATAAATCGTGTAAGCTTTCGGCCAATTGCGGTGCCAAATCGCTGGCAGCACTGGTGGTGGCCAATATGGCATTGCCCTCGATAAAGGCTTTGTTAGCCTTTTTAAAATCTTCGTTTGCATTTTTAATCAGTGGTAACCAACGCCCAATAGTTAGCGTTTCACCCTCTTGCAAATCTATTTTACTAATCTCAGTAAGCATATTATCCACTGCTGCCGTTTGTTCGTTGTAACTGTAGCGGTTGATATCGCTATACTTAGCAAGTATGACACTCAAAGTATCAATAAGTTGTGCTTTGTCCGTTTCATGAGGAAAATAAGTTTCAGACTTAACTTCTAATCTAAAGCCAGATATATACTTATCGCGTAACTTGTCTAACTCGACCTTAGTAACAGCAGGCACGTTTTCTTTTTGCATGCCTAATTTAAAGTCGCCAATCAATGACTTTACCTTGTCTGTGGCTGGTTTTACTTCGGGTATTGCTTCGCAAATACGCAAAGAGTTTTCGCCTACGGTCTGAAGTTGCTTCATCCGTAAACGGGGTAGGTTTACTATTTCCATTGTTTTAATTTTTACAGGTAATCCTGTACATCGTCAATATTAAAAGTATAAACACTAAACCAATATTCAATCTTTTGTTAAGGTGATCTTTATCATATTTTTGTTGATAACTGAGATTGACGGATGACATCTATGTAAGCAGTATACCAATATAGATGTCATCCGTTCTTTAGAAAAAAATGAGGAACTCGCCTGATTAGGCAAGTAACACACCCTGCTCAAGCCGCAGTGGCTTATCCTCTTTCTCCTTGATGAGAAAAGGATACAAAAGAATCAAGGCTACTTTTAATCTTGCCTTCTTTTTTTTCTCAAGCCCAAGTGCAACCGCGTGATCTTCGAACAAGTTCTCAGCTTCTCGGTTTTACTAAGGCTTTTTTCAAAATGAAACCAATATTAAAAGAGGCCACTATGCATGGCGCTTAGAATAAAAACCGTAATTACTTAGTTCGAACCCCTCAATGCGAAACTCTCCATCCACCACTCGAAACAATTGTTTCGAACTATTGAAAGCCAGTGATAAGAGTGGATATTGCGGAATGGCGGCCTTGACGAAGAAGATTTACGGATTACATCTATGTAAGCATTATGCCAATATAGATGTAATCCGTTTTCTAAAAAAATGAGAAATAACAACTAAAAAAAAGTCCTTATGTGAACTGGGTTTGCTTTATTCTCTAGGCGTGAATACTCTTACAAATCATCCACAATACTCAGCATGGTAGTTACCAATGACTCACCAAGTTTTATTGAACGTTCCGACGACCAGCCAAGCAGCTCATCGGGGATATTGTTGTTTTGCTTAAAAGGCATTTCTAAAGTTTGAGAAAGACATTTAAACTCTTCACCCAAATTTTTAGAGCCAATCTGCAGGTTGGCTTTGCCTGGTTCATTCTTTGGGTAGCCGTATTGGTTTTGCATATCGGGGTTAATGACCATCCAATTATTAATAAAGCTATCCGTTAGCTTGCTAAGCTTATCGTTAAACGATGGTATACCCTCTATGCCAGACAGAAAACAGTATGGTAGTCCCTCATCGCCATGCACATCTAAAACAAAGTCCATACCTATTTCTTGCATTTTTTGCTTGGTATAATATACTTCAGGACTTTTTGCAATACTCGGTTCTAACCACTCGCGATTATAGTTTACACCCAAGGCATTTACACGCAGGTTACCCAGTATACTACCATCAATATTCATATTTGGCACCAGGTAAAGGTTGGCCTTGTCTAAAAGCGAAAGGGATGTTGCATCTTCCTCATCCAACAAACGGTCGATCAACCCTAACATAAACCATTCGGCCATTGTTTCGCCTGGATGCTGACGGGCAATTACCCATAGTTTCTTCTTACTGCTATCGCCATCTCCTATTCGTAAGAATTCGATGGGCCTGCCTTGTGTGGTATGACCAATACACTCCACCGCGCACTTGGGTGATAATTGTGCGTTATCAACCAAATCAAGGTGTTGCTCGTATGAGAATGGTGCAAAATAGGCGATATAAACCGTATCATGTTCAGGGTTTAAGTTCATGCTTAATACCTGCCCATCGTATTCTGTTGGTATTTGAAACCATGTTTCGCGGTCGTACGATGCTCGAGCCTGATAATTATCCCAACCCTCGGGATAGGCAGCATCCCCAGCATTTAATAGGTTGAAACGGCAACTCTGTCCCTTGGCTCCCTGTACCCTAAAGTAGAACCATTGCAGAAAATCGGAATTGGTATCTTTTCTAATTTGTAGTTGAATATCACTGGACTTATCTGCGTTGATGACTTCAACGTTACCAGCATCAAATGTGGAGGAGATTACTATACTCATGTGAATCAATTTTTATTTCGTTTTAATTGGGTCTTAAGCAACTTTTGCCTCTGCCAAAACCAAAGATAATGCGATTTCCAATTTATCACATTAATATGGATATGTTTATAAACAGTACAGGCTAGCTCTGCAAGGTAGACTTCATTGTTATATCAGCTTATGCGTTTACTGATAAATCTTATCTTTATTGTCGTAATACAAAACCCATATCATGCGAAATAAAATTCAGATTGCCTTTGCCTTGCTGCTACTTATGGCTTGTCAAACACCCGAACAAGCGCTTAAAAATGCTGAGTCGAGCATTTCAGGCGAACGAATGAAAGAATACATACTGGAACTGGGCAGTGATGCCTATCAGGGGCGAAAACCCTTTTCTCAAGGAGAAAAACTGAGCATTGACTACCTAAAAAAATGCTTTCAGGAGATAGGCCTGGAGCCAGCCAATGGCAACAGTTACTTTCAGAAAGTACCTTTAGTAATGGTAAATGGTAAAGTGGGCACTCCCCTAAATATTACAACGCCTAATACGACTTTATCCTTTGAATACGGTCATGATTTTGTGGCTTTTTCGCGCCAGATGACTCCCGAGCTTCAAGTTCAGGACTCTGAATTAGTTTTTGCGGGTTACGGCATTGTGGCTCCTGAATACAACTGGAACGACTATGCCGAGCTGGATGTAGCAGGTAAAACAGTTGTGGTACTGGTGAATGATCCTGGTTTAGACTCAGGGCGTCAGGATTTTTTCACGGGCGATGCTATGACCTATTACGGGCGTTGGAGTTATAAATATGAAGAAGCTGCACGACAAGGTGCCGAAGCAGTTTTTATAATTCATGATGACAAGGGCGCCGGCTATCCCTGGTCGGTAGTTGTTAATTCTGCCGCGGTTGCTAAAGTGTACCCCGAAACGGATGATAACTACATGAATAGATGCAAAATAGAGGGATGGATACATCAATCACAAGCGAAAGAGTTATTTGCAGCCATGGATCTTAATCTCGATCAGATAATTGAGGAGGCGAAGAAAAACACCTATCAAGGCTTTGAAATGAAAGCCAAAGCCAAACTTAAGCTTAACAACAGCTGGCATAAAGATGTTTCGCACAATGTAATGGGTATGATACGCGGTACCGATCTGGCTGATGAGTACCTGTTTTATTCAGCTCACTGGGATCACCTGGGTATTGGTAAAACAATTGATGGCGATTCAATTTATAATGGAGCGGTGGATAATGGCACCTCGCTAGCCTGGATGATGGAAATTGCGCACGCTTTTAAAGCCATGCCACAAACGCCACGCCGATCAGTTGTGTTTTTTGCACCAACGGCAGAAGAATCAGGACTTAACGGCTCGGGTTATTATGCCGATCATCCCATATTCCCTATTCGTAAAACAGTAGCCAACATCAATAACGATTTAATGTTACCCTTTGGTCGATGCAAAGATGTGATGGTTACTGGTTATGGTAAATCAAGCCTCGACGATATACTTTTGCAAGAAGCACAAAAGCAAGACCGTTATATTTTACCTGATCCCAATGCGCATACCGGTATGTATTATCGCTCCGATCATTTTAGCTTTGCACGCGTTGGTGTGCCAGCTTTATTTGCTCGCGGCAATAACCATCATAGGGAAAAAGGAAAAGAATACATGGCTGAGAGGGAGCAATACTGGATTAATAACTGTTACCACAAACCAGATGATGAGTATCAAGATTGGTGGGATTTAAGTGGCGTGGAAGAAGATGCTAAACTGCTATTTCGTGTGGGCTGGCACATTGCCAATAGCGACGAATACCCTCAATGGAAAGAAGGATCGGAGTTCAAAGCCATCAGGGATCGACAGTTTGATTAACATGTCAATCGCATTTTAAAGTTGAATCCCTTTAGGATTCTATAATTGATAATTTTAATTTACCCCAGATTTTATCTGGGGTTATTCTTGTTCAACCACGCTGTGGTTGTTGGTGATAAACCCTGAAAAAGATTTAATATTAATAACCTGCATGGAATGCAGGGGGTATGATATATACCTTTTTAATAACAACTACAAAGTGGTTGAATCTTAAATGCCATTGCTGTGGTTTGATTAAGCTGTACCGCTTAAACTATAATAATCTATAGAGGATGTCCTCAAAAAACATCTGTTCAAGTACAAGAGGTAGTTTTGGGGAACCCTTTTCTCATGAATATTGCCAATTTACTTAAGCCTGAATACCTTTAATAAACTCCATTACAATGTTGCCAAAGTTGGTCATGAATAACTTTACCGCCATTGCCAGCAGAATAATACCGAAAAACTTCTTAAGGATATAGATTCCTCCCTGCCCTATTACGCGCTCCACAAACTTGGATGATTTAAGAACAAAAAACACAACAGCAATATTCAGGAACAGTGCAATAATGATGTTGATAGTTTCAAATTCGGCACGCAGAGATAAAAGTGTTGTAAACGAACCTGCACCAGCTATTAACGGAAACGCTATGGGTACAATGGACGCTCCTGAAGGTGAATCATACTTAAATACTTCAATGCCTAATATCATTTCAAAAGCCATGATCAGCAATACAAAAGAACCCGCTATGGCAAAGGATGCGATATCAACACCAAAGAGCCCGAGTAAAGCCTCACCTACAAATAAAAATATAATCATAATGGTGAAGGCAACTGATGTGGCCTGAAAGGCTTTAATAGGGCCACTTTTCTTTTGAAGATCAAGTATAATAGGCAGCGACCCCAGTATATCAATTACTGCAAACAATACTATAAAGGCCGAAACAATTTGTAAAAAGTTAATTTCCATCGTGTAGGTTTTTGGCAAAGGTAATTATTTCTATCATTTCAACTTATCTACCTATAACTACGATGCCCGTACAGAAGTAACAAACCTTAGCACATTATTGCTCAACCTTAATGAGTTTAGACACATCATAGCCCCGTTGGCTTATTTTAGACAACAGTTTAGTATACTCCTCATCATCCACAAAAGGAGTTCGCGATAAAATCCATAAATACTTATCCGAACTACTTCCAATGATGGCCCATTGGTAGTTATCATCCAGATCCAACACATAATAATCAGCGTAAAATATCCAGAAGAAAGAGACCTTAAGCTTGCCTTGTTCTTTTAAATCGGGGATTTTAGCTTTACCAACAGCAATGGATTCTTCTCCGTTTAATGAGTTTTTAAAACCTGCATTGACCACTTTTATCAATCCATCGTCGCGCATTGAATAGGTGGCCGACACCCCGACCAAGCCGCGCTCAAACGAATGGTCGTAACGTGCCAGTTCGTACCATTTTCCCATATAACGTTCAATATCCAGCACTTTCACTACCGTTTTATCAACTTCGTCCGATTGCCCTTTGCAGGCCATTGTTAAAAAACTGATGACTGCCATTATAATTATATTTTTTCCCATGCTTCAATATCTCCTTGTAATAACGCAAATAATGGATGCACATCGTAATTAACCACAAAACGATGCTCATTGTACTTATCTGTATCGCGCACCTTTAGTTTGTTAAGAAGATGGTTCACTTCAAAGGCTACTTGTCCGTTGGTTACAGGTATGACTGGTGTTGTTTCAATACCTACAAACTTACTCTTATCAAACTTATAATCGCGGTCAGTGGCCTCCTCCCATATCACTTGCAGGTAAAAATTAATGGCATCCAAAGGGCTGTCGGTCTTTTTAAAACGCTTCAGCTGCGGATGATTGCGGTAAGCTTTTGTTTTTCCCTCCAGCACATTTTTAGCCAGAAGGGTCTCACGCCACAAGGCTACCAGTCCTTTGGCATCAAGGTATTTCGGGTGTAAAGACCATAATCGCATATGTAGTATCTTTAATTTTTCAGCTATGGAGCTTCAACTGCTGAATGAGTTGAGCCTATAGTAAAATACTTTTTGCGATTAATTGTTTAATCATAAGTACCAGAATTACTTCTGTTTTCTTTCGATTAGGGCAACCACATCGTAATATATTCGGCCACCTCTTCCCATTTTGAATCTCCCATTATCCAATGAGCTTTACCGGCATATACTTTCAACGTGCTTTGCGGTTTATATTTTTTAGCCAACTTTTTTGATATTTGGGGAGGAGATGCCAAATCTTTTTCTCCGGCAATAATCAAAACAGGTATATTCACACGCCCATAATTTATCTTATTCGGCTTAGGACCGAACACATTTTTGATCCATATCATTTCCTTCATCACCAAACCCGATTCATAGCTCAAATCTGCATAAATTTGTTTCTGAACTTCAACTGGTAAAGTATACAATAAACTCTGTTGTGCTTGCTCAAAGGTGGGTTTTACCAAACTACTTTTCAGATTGGACTCTTTGTTAAGCCATTTTACCGATTGTATACTTTTCGGAGGCGGAATCATGCCATAATTAACAGGTGGTGCCAAAAGTACCATCTGCGATACCAAGCCCTCTGTCGCCAATCGTTGAGCCACAATACATCCCATTGAATGCGCTACAAGCACGGGTGCCTGTTCATACTCTTTGAGCAAATCTCGTATTTGTGCTATGTAATCTTCCATACTCAAACCTGCCAACCCCTTATTTTTTACATTTGAATGATACTTTAGATCTGGCAACAAACACTCGTACCCCTTGTTTGTAAAGTAATTACAATAATTATCCCATACTGCACCTGTTGACCAGGCGCCATGAATAAATACTACTTGCTTTGATTTCGTATATTGTTGACTTATGCCATTAGTAAGTACTGAAAGAAATACCAACACGCCAATTAATTGCTTCATTGTTTTTATTTTAATTGTGTTATAAAATGATGAAGCAAAAGTAGAGTGATGAGTAGCAACGCTCCTTAACCTATGGTAAGAAAAGCTAAGGTTAACTTTTTTTTCGTATGCGGCTTAATGATTCAGGAGTGACTCTTAAGTAGGAAGCAATCATGTATTGCGGTACACGCTGTGCTAATGATGGACGTTCTATAACGAGTTTTTTATAACGAGTTTCAGCATCATCAAGCATTAATGAAACTGCTTTGTTATGCCAATTTTTAAATAAAGCCTCAGCCATAAGTCTGCCTACTCGCTCAAACACCTGACTTTGTGTATACAAACGGTGGAGATCTTTTATGCTTATCACCAATAGCTCGGTATCTTCTATGCACTTCACTTTCTTTTCGGCAGGTTTGTTATCTAAAGCGCATGTGTAGTCGGCAATAAATTCGTTTTCCATTGCAAATTCGTCAATCACATTTACACCATCCTTATTGTATAAGCAAACCATACATCCTTTTAAAACAAAGCCAATTTCGTTTGCCTTACCGCCTTCCTCAATAAAGCTGTCGCCCTTTTTTAATTGCCGATATTTAAAGCATTTCATAAAACTCAATAAATCATCGCCATCAATGTTTAAAAAATGCTTAAAATGAGCTTGAACTCCGGTTCCGATTGTGTATTGCTGCTGTTCCATAAAAATAATTGACTGTACTGCATCTATAATAAATAATTGAATTGACTTTTTTTCCTCCATCACATTTTTAGCCCAAAGGGCCTCACGGCACAATGTCATCAATCCTTTGGAGTCAAGGTATTTTGGGTACATAGATTATGATCGCATTGTAAGATATTCTTAATACAATGTACTTATAACGTTTATTTAAGGTATTTACTAAACAACATGGCTTTTATAAGGTTTAATCCAAAACCTTTGAACTTGTAGTATACCTCCACCGTATACTACCAACATATTTAACTCAATACATCGACAAGGAAATTTCATGCTAAAACACAGCATATTTAACAATTAAATCAAAGTATAAATACTACTTCAAGGTGTAAAACCCCCTAAAAAAAGAAGCCACCCCCTACTTTTGGGTTGTATGTACAACAAGGAAAACCAATATTTTTGCATTCAATAATTAATTCATTTAAAAATGTAATATGATGAGTGACATGATGATTTTCTTTTTGGGCGTTGGAGGCTCTCTTATTCCTGCGGCAATTTTAGTTCGTCTAATTTTTAAGAAATCATTAATTGCAACCCTTCTTTACTTGATGCTGGTTATTATCTACACAGATATTATTGGTTTTTATTTAGTAGGAGTATACGGCATTAAATACTTTTTATATGCTCTTACCATAGGATTTATAGTTGCTATACCAGTGTTAATGGTGATTAGCAAATTAATTAAAGAGCCATTAATTGAATCGGCCAAAAATATTAAAGAAATAGCTAACGGCAACCTGACTATTAGAATGAGCGAATACAGCTTTGACAATGAAATTGGAACACTCAACAAATCACTTAAACAGCTTATCAACAACTCTACCAACATCATTGCTAATATTAAAGATGGATCAGAAAATATCGATTCGGTAAGTAATCAATTAAGTGGTGCTGCACAAACTATTTCGTCTGGTGTTAGTGAGCAGGCAGCAGGAGCTGAAGAGGTATCTTCATCTATGGAAGAGATGGTATCCAACATTGAGCAGAATACCGAAAATGCATTAAAAACAAAGGATATATCACAAAGAGCGGCCAAAGCTATGGAACAGGTATCCAAGGCATCGGAAAATAGCACTAAAGCTGTAAAAGATATATTCTCAAAAATAAATATAGTTGTTGAAATAGCTGAAAAAACAGATTTATTGGCCATTAATGCTGCGGTGGAAGCTGCCCGTGCAGGTGAAGAAGGTCGTGGTTTCGCGGTTGTTGCAGGCGAGGTTAGAAAATTAGCCGAACGCAGCCAATTAGCAGCTAACGAAATTGTTGAGTTAGCCAACCTTGGGATGCAAACAACTGAAGAATCAACTAATATGCTAAAGGGTATCCTTCCCGAAATCAAACAAACATCAAGGTTGGTTGAAGAAATAGCCGCTGCCAGTCAGGAACAAAATTCAGGTGCACAGCAAGTAAATTCTGCTATTCAACAGTTATCGATGATTACACAGCAAAATGCCTCATCATCGGAAGAGATGGCCAGTAATTCAGAAGAAATGGCATCGCAAGCGGCTCAACTAAAAGAAATAACCAGTTTCTATCATTTACGATAAATCAGATTTTAAAAACTATACCCAAACTACATGGTGTTTGAGAATATGATGAATTAAAACATTCCTTTATTTTTTTAGAAAAAGAAGATGCTCTATATGAATGTCTTCTTTTTACTTTTCCATTTGAACTGTAATAAGCTGATCAATGAAACCAGAGCCCACACTCCCTCTAATATTATAAAAGGCATATAGTGCATTAGAATGGACGCCAGGCATGCCATACCAGCACCAACAAGGTTAAGAAGTATAAATGTCAAATCACCTTTATTCAACTTACCCAGCATATTTAGCACGTAGGCCAATAATATTTGAAATACACCAATAGAACCAATCCAATCTACTCTATCCATAAAGCCATTTTTTGATGATGAATAAACAGAAGTCGCACTCATCTTGTTTTCTCAATTAGCAAAAAAACAAAAGGCTGCTCAACAAAATTGAACAGCCTTTCCCATTTAAACTTATCCCTATCTATTCAATAATAACATTTACCTCCTGACGAGCTGGGTTTTTAGCTAAATCGTAAATATCAAACCTTAAGCGATAAATACCTGATTGAATCTGGTACGGGATATCACCACCAAAAAGAACCAAGTTACTCACCTCTTGCAAAGTTTCCGACAATGGAATCACCATTTCTTCGGGTTCCCAAGGAGAGTCAATACCTTTTAAAGCAGCCCCCTCAATTGGTAACTCTTCAACAAACTCAATATTAACACGACACTCTTTTAGAGCCACATCATCTTCAAATATGGCATCCAGGCGTAAAACACCTCCACGAGCAAACTCTTGGTTATTGGTTGGTGAAAGAACTGTAACATGAGGTGGATTTTTATCACCTTCGTCTTTACTACAGCCCAAAACTATTACTAATAATACCAGGCCTATTAAATATCTCATCTTTTTCATTATTCTTCTTTTTTAATTAATTCAGTAATTGAACATGCGTCAAAAGGCATATAGCCATTGTTGTAATAAGCGAAAGCCCCCCACATAACTACTTCAATGCGTCCTTGCTCGTCATAGCTTGCTATTACATTTTCCTCAAGATGAATCTGCATATTCCCATCCTTCATCGACCACTTATAAATTTTAATGGCACCAGCATCTGGATGAGCAGCAATTTCCTGAGGAGAAAACTCAATGGTTTTGTTTTCAAAATCAACCACCCCAATAATAGTCCGTCCATACCCCCAATAGTTAAATACCTCTATTTGATTGTAAGTATTCTCGACTTGTTTGATTGTCATGTGACCATGTGTATCCCAATAGCCACTTTCTTCGCCATTTATTATTCCGTAACGAATGCTGTGGTCTATCTGGTTATAAGTGCCAAACAAATAAGTATCTTCAAAAACTGGTGGCTCATCGGTCGTAAAGCTTTTGACCTCACTAAAGGAAAAACCATTCTCGGAATAGGTGTAGGCCTTATAGAAATACTCAGTACTACCAACTAACTGATTCACCCAATACGCAAGCACTAAATCATCATGCTCAACCATAATAGTATTGGTTAATGCTTCAGAAAAGTTTTTGTCGGTACTGACAAAAAAGCCACTTTCCAAAATATTCATATCTCCATGTAAAGTTATATCGGCTCGCAACTGTGCTTTATCAAACGATATACCGTCAACATCAACATCAAACCCAGGCAATTGATCCTCCGATACTTTATTATACTTATCTGCATCAATGCTCTCCTCACACGAACTAAGCCATAGTATAGCACTTAACTGTAGTACGGCACTTAGCAATAGTCTGAAGAATCTATTTATTTCTGGTTTCATAACTATTAATTTATGCTTAAAAATATTAATCATTCTGTTCACTCTCATCAATGTGTACGTTATCCTGTATCTCACGTCGAGGAATCTGAAATACCCAATTATCAGCACCAGCCTTCACTTCAAACTGTCCGGGAATACTATGATTTGAGTTCGAATAAGCCCTGTTAATACCTTTATACAAACGCTTTAAATCAAAATAAGAGAACCCTTCGCCCCATAGCTCGATACGACGTTGATGGTATATGTATTCAACATCAACTTCAATCATATTCCAGCCTGGCTGTCGGTTCTCCATCAGAGAACGCATGGCATCTGCTGCCAAAGTCATCTCATTAATTTGTGCATAAGCTTCTGCTTCAATCAAAATCATTTCGGCAGCACGCATGTATGGATAGTCCTGAGTCCAGTCATCTTTACGACCAAACTTTAGACTGGCATAAGGATTCTGAATACTAGGCGCTGTCTCAATATCCTTCTTAAACCGTTGATAATCCTCGGGAGAAATGCCCTCCGGACCGTTAAACAATTGCTTACGCACATCCTCATCCGGAATACTTACGTACAAATCATAATCGATTAAGCGGGGAGATAAGATACCTGCATAACCTGGACTATTATTAGATATATGCGAAAACCAAGAGATTAGCGTTGTTTGCGTTTCAATGGTATGGCGGTACCCCCAAATCCATTCCGTGTTATTGGAATCCATAAAGCCACTTTTTAATTGCTCTAGACTCATCAGGTTGTAACTGGCATGTGCTTTATTCGCATGCTCAGCTGCTTTATTCCACTGCTGCGACAACAAATAAAAACGAGCCAACAAACCATGTATAACATCACTATTAATGGAACGTATATCCCCTAGCCTGTTATAGTTCTCTGATAATTGTAAGGCCATAGTCAAGTCGTGCTCAATTTGTTCAAAAACACGCTCAACAGTATTCCTGCCTTTTAAAGCTTCAGCCTCCAACTCATCAATACCATCAATGGTTGAGAAGTACAATGGTACACCAGGCGCTTGCAAGTTAATGGCATCCTTTGTTGTTACTTCCTGATATAATTGAATCAGGTATAAATACGCCATTCCTCTAACTGCATAAGTCTCAGACAAGCAGCTATTATAGAAATCCTCATCGTAAGCAATAATGTATTCAGATAACTCATCGGCCATATCGAGTAAGCGATTACCATTAGCAATAGCTGTGTAAAAGGTATTCCAGATATATGCCGTACGAACATTTGGAGCCAACCTGTAGCGATGCAAGTAATCCCACGAAAAATAGTGACTGGTAGGTTGTGAAATGTCCTGTGCCATCATATCGGTAGCATGCAAAGTCATTGCAAAGTTAAAGGAATCGTGGTCGCCCTGATAGCTTACCATAAATAGGTAAAGTCCATCAACAAGTGACTTTAATTTCTCAGGATATTCCCTTATAAGGCCCTTCAAATCATCGCCCCCAAGACCTGTTGTATAATCAGTATCTAAATCGTTATTACATGCTGTTATTGAAATCAATAACAGTAGGGCACCAATTTTAATATTCTTCAAATATTTCATAGCAATAATTATAATTGAAGTGATAATCCAAATGAAATAGTTCGTAATGCCGAATAGTTAAAGCCGACTGCTCCGTAAAGACTCTGACGTGGATCTAATCCTTTTCGAGCTGATTTTAACCAGAGGTTATCACCTGTAAAATATATTCGGCAGCTTTGCATATTCAGGCGATTAAGCACTTTACCTGACAAAGTATAACCTACAGTGACGTTACGCAGACTAAAGTATGAGGCTGAAGTATAAAAACGGTCAGATGTCATATTTGCCTGATAGTTATGCTCGAGAATTGGCACGTCAGTATTGGTATTATTGGGCGTCCATCGTTTAAGCATATCGCGGTGGTAATTAGAGCCAGCACGACTATTCATTAAGGATTGGTAGTTACTATCCATAACATATCCACCGATTTGGTACGCTGTTTGAAAAGACGCATCAAAGTTTTTAAACATTAATGATGATCCCAAACCACCTGTTAAATCCGGGATTGAACTTTTCCCTGTTTTTTGCATGGTAGCATCACCAATATCATCAACCTTGGTTATGGTTGCGTTTCCGTAATGGTCGTACTCATATCTATAATACAAAGCTCTGCCTGTTTCAACATCAACACCTGCATACTGAAAATCATAAAAATCGTAGATAGATCCACCCAGTTCACGCCAGAAAACGCCTTCGGCATAACCATTCTGATCTTTAGAACTTGGCAATTTAAGCAACTCATTCTTATAATGAAGTGCATTCAAATTGATGCTCAATTTTAAATCTTGCTTTTTAAGAACATACACATTCATATCCAACTCCACACCTGTATTGCGCATATCCAAATGATTACGCCACTGAAAGCTTGGTAACCCCTCTGAAAGCGGCAATTGATATTGGAACAATAAGTCTTTGGTGTCTTTAATAAAGAAGTCGAATGATAAATTAACACGATCAATAAAGTATGACTCAATACCCACATTAAAATTGTTGCTCTTTTCCCATGTCAAATCCGCATTACCGCGCGCACTAAACACAACAGCCGCTTGCCCTCCAATGTCTCTAACGGTATACTGATCATCATAGCCATACCAGGTGCCTATGTTATCATTACCTTGGGTACCATAACTGGCACGCAGCTTAAGATTATTTACAAAAGAAATCCCTTTCATAAAATCCTCCTCAGAAATACGCCACGATGCACCGGCCGACCAGAAATTACCCCAACGGCTATCGGGATGAAAAACAGATGAACCATCGCGACGGAAACTGGCTGACAAGTAATACTTATCAGATAAGTCGTACTCCAAGCGACTCAGGAATCCCTCTAATGCATATTCGCTATATCCCGATGTAAGGCTTCGATAGGATGATGCATTAGCAAACTCAGGATTTGAAGGGTCAAAAAAGTTAGCCATATTACCCGAAAGGTTATTATTCTTATTTTGCTTTGTTTCATGACCAAGCAATGCTTTTATGGTATGAGCACCAAAGTTTTTCGAATAATTCAATAACTGATTAAAGTTGGTAGCAGTATAGCGTTGTGACGTTTTATAGCCCAAACCTCCCGCTGCAGCTGCGTCACCTCCCAAAGGTGTTAGAAAAGTAGACATGGTGTTAAAATACAAGTCATAAGCACCATTAACAGTTAATGATAATCCGTCTATAATATTAAAATCAACAGCGCCACGCAGATTAAAATTGTCGGCCTTGTTATTATTAATATTGGCTTTTGTGGTAGCTACCGGATTGGCCATTGTACCAAATGGACGGCCTGTTTTCTCACCATAATCATAAATCGGGTTGCCATTGTGATCCAATAACTGCTCACCTGTATTAAGGTCGTACATATAAACCGGATAGATGGGCGCAACCATTTGAGTAAACATAAATACATTACCTTGACTGGCTCCTCCTGCAGATACCGAGTTCTGCAACGTTCCGGTATAAGCCACATTAGCAGATAGCTTTAACCAATTACTAAAACGCTGGTCTATTTGTAATCTGGCATTTAAACGATCAAATTCGGAACCATCAACAATACCTTCATCGGATAAATATCCAAAAGAAGTGTAATAGGTTGATTGATCTGTTCCACCGCTAAAACTTAAGTTATACTCTTCGCGAATACCATTATTAAATGGCTCTGTTTCCCATTCGTTACCCCACTTCTTATCTGTGGCAGAAGCGTTAATCCGACCTGTAAAAGGGTCAACTAACTGATTGTCGGCAACACCATTGTACACGTTATACTTTAAGCTATTACTGATAAGATCATTAGATACAGCAATACCTGCTTGAGCATAACCCATGTGACCGAGGTAACTATTTCTTAAACCTTCCCAGCTTAGCTCATAGTACTCTGCAGGATCCCTCACAATATCATAGTTTGGAACCCCACGTGAATTAACTCCATAACGTGAATCGAAGTTGATACGAAAAGTACCAGCCTTTCCTTTTTTGGTTGTTATCAAAACTACTCCATTAGCACCGCGCGCTCCATACATTGAATTAGCGGCTGCATCTTTTAGTACCGAAAGGTTATCAATATCCTGTGAAGAGATTGAATTGAGCGAACCTTCATAAGGGACACCATCTAATATAATGAGTGGTTCCTTAGAGGCCGAAATCGAACCTAAGCCGCGAACAATAATTTGTCCACCAGCACCAGGTTGACCTGAACTCTGGGTAATTTGAACACCTGCCAAACTTCCTTCCAAAGACTTAGCCAAGTTAGCTGACTGCATTTTGGTCAAACTCTCGCCTTTTACCGTACTGGCAGCTCCTGTAAATGAACTTTTCTTGGTTGTTCCATATGCGACGGCAATCACCTCATCCAATCCAACAACATCACTCTCAAGCATTACCACATAATGGTTGCGCTCATCGAGTGCTATGGTTTGCGTTTGCATACCAATAAAGCTGACTTGTATTGAAGTAAAGCTTTGTTCTATCGATAAACTAAAAGCTCCATCCATATCAGTAACAGTACCTATGGTAGTTCCAGGAACAACAATTGTTACCCCTGGCATTCCCATATCTGTTCCTTGCTCAATTACATTACCTGTAATTGTTCTGTTTTGGGCATAACAAACAGATATACTGTATATGGCATACACCCAAAATACTATTAATAGTTTCTTCATTTAACCGTAGATTAATCATATGCACCCCTTACGGGATGCATATTTTTTTGGTCACTATAGTTTTGTAAACTTGTTAGTTAGAGAAATCTCATTGGATGATAATTCCAGCATATACATGCCTTTAGTTAAAGTAGTCACCTCAATTACTGCAGAAAGATTTCCTGCACTGATAATGCCGTTTTTCACAACTTCTCCTGTTACAGATAAGATTCGGTAGTTGACATCCCCTGCAAGAAGCATGTTCGATGATACATTCAACACATCACGAACTGGATTCGGGAAAATACTCACCTTAGGTCCATCAACATCATCAATACCAACACGAACGACCACATTAATTACTGCTTCAGAAACTAATTGCGCGCCATGCGGATCTTCCGTGATTATTGTTAATGTAGTACGACCTAGCTCTAATGGTTTAACAATTAATTCATTATTACTGTAAAACAGTTCAATCTTATCATTGTCTTTAGTAACCGTATAAGTCAATTCCTCACCATCTGGATCTGTAATGTACTCGGTTAAATCAAGGTTATACTTAAGGTGCTTGTCAAGCTCATAAGTAAAATCTAATTCCTGAACCTCAACTGGTGCCCTGTTAACATTATTAATTCGAACTATGAAAGTATAATTGTTAACTAATCCTTTTGAGTCTTCACCCTTAACGACAACACGGTACAATCCTGCACTGTAATGATCAGGAACAAATTGCAAGTTCATGTTCTGACCATCAAACTCACTGTTTACAAAGGCATAATCTTGAGCCATTGTTAAGGTATAATCTAAACCTCCCAAGTGAGATGCATATAATACGAAATCTAGTGTATCATTCTCATTTATCTCAATCACAAAGTTTTGATCTATTCCATAACTTGGACCATTATTCTTGATCAACTCGGCGGCAATTCTCGATTGCTTATTATTCGGATCGTTAGAATTAACATAGATCTTAGCCTTATTAACAGTGTTAAACACACGTGATCCAAACATTTCAAAATCGATGTTCATTGATTCACCGGGAGCAATTATTCCTTCGTAAACCGATGGCATTAACCATTGTGGGTTAATCTTCTCTGTTTCGACGGCTTTTATCATCCAACCAATTTCAGGCACGCCTAATTCACTCACTTCACGGTACACAATACCCTTTGAACCAAACAAGTTACCCTCCTCATTTTTGGCTTCAATTTGACCAAGTGCAGCCGGTGAAATCATTTCAGCAGCATATATTATACGGATGTAAAATGTTTCACCACCTTGTATCAACACAGGCTTTTCTAAGTCAACTAATTCTTTAACAACCTGATTCCCATACAATGGTGCATCGTAGCTATAATTTACACGTTGACTATAGATTAATCCAGTTTTCAGAAATTCATCATCGCCAGCAAATACCTGGACAGTATAATAACTTTCAAGTGTATTGCGGTATGTAAAGTAATGCTCTAATTGGTTAAAACAGAATCCATCTTCGGGTGCAACCAAACGTGTAACGGTATGTACTTCTGCATCTGGTGTACCCCAACCAAAAGTATGTAGCACTTCATCTGAAAGCAATTGTGTTAATATACGGCTGTCGTCAGCTACTTTTAAACGTTTTGACTTAAGCTTTCCAGCATCCTGAAGTTCTGCCTCATTCCGTATTGGGCCACCATATGTTACTAAATCTTCCGATGCATAAGTATCAGACAAAGCCATGTAGATATACTCATAGCTAATATCCAATGAGAATCGTAACTCATACTTGCCGTCAGTATTGTTAATGTTAAGTGTTTCATTACCAACAAAAGTATCATCTGCAGCATAAGCCGTTATTTCATTCTTATCAAAACCTATTGATGGTACATCCACTTGGTTGGCTTTAAATGAAATATTAATTTTATACTCATCAGCAACATCACTCAGTTGCAAAGCATTCAACTCAATACGCGACATACCTTCTACAGCTGCATAATCAATAAGCACAATATCGCCTACTAGTTCCTTAACTTCATTTGGTTTTTTCTTGATATATACCCTTGCTGGCAACTCACCCTCGGCAGGAATTAACAGCGGAATTTGTTCCGGATTAAACCAGTCGGCAGTGTAGGATGGTAATTGACCAACATCTGTAAAGCCCTCAATCATAATAGCACCAAAAGGATTAGTCTTAGAATATAGGTCTACTCCTAATTCCCCTTGAAGTCCATCGCTAAATATCTTACCAATTCTAAAGTTTTTGCGTCCATTATTAATTAATGCAAAATCTAGCACCCAACTTTCATCTTCAGTAGAATTTGCTGTTACCCAACCTTCTTCTTCTACAACAAAGATTTCACCCATGTTGTACTCTTCATCAATAACTAAGTCATCATTTCCATCTACATTCAGGTTAAATGGCACTTCGAGTATTCCGTTGGCAACTGTATTATTTAATATGGTTACAGTTTCGGTATACTCGCCAGCATAAATTTCTGCTGCATCTACAATAAAATTGTGTGTTGCGCTTTCGCCAGGCTCGAGTGTTTTCTTCTCAAAAGGATAAAACTCAATAGCAGTATCATCATTTATATAGCTCGAGTTGTATGAAATTGTAATACCCTCAGTACCGTTTTCATTCTCAATACCAATAGCTGATACGCTTGGATTCATCGAAAACAGGTGCCCATTGAAATTATACTGAAACTTAAAAGAACCGTCTTTTCGTAATATTACTTGCCATGAGATTGGCCCGGTTGACATTCCAAATCCATCAGTAAATGACTGATACTGTACAATCACCTCTTCTTCAAATGCCTGATAATATACTCCGGCATTTTTATCGTTGTATAAATCGTTATACACGAAGCCAAACATCGGAGCAATTATATTATTCGGACCATCTTCAGAAGGTACTTGAATGCCGCCTCTTTCAAAACTTTCCTCATGTTCCGAGAAAGAAAGAACACCACAGTAACCAACATTCATTGTACTATATTCATTGCCATAATAGTTAAATGTCCATGGCAGTTCAACCGTATTCCAGAAATCCTCATGTGTTTTAAGATCCATCGCCTTTAGCTTGGTTCCACTGATTGAGATATCAATCCATTCATACTTAACAATTGGATTATGCTTTTGCTGAAAAGCTTGATACTGGTAATCTTTAAGCGAAGAACCTGATTTTAAGCCCAATTCATCTACATGTACAATAGCTGTACCTTTAATACCATACTCCAAAGTGCTTTGACCTGTATTTGAAACAGTTAATGCTGCTGTGGCTTTTTCTCCAGACATTACATTAACATCAACACTTGTTTTATCTGTTGAAATAAGCGGTGCTTCAATAATGATACTATGTAACGGAATAGTTACATTTTCTGAATCATTAAAGGTTATTTGAACTTCAGCGTTATACTCACCTACTTGGTCGGAAATGCCCTCTACAACAAATGTTTCGATCATTTCGGCCTTCAGCTCATATGGGAAAGTGCGTTCTGTCAGTAATGTAAATTGATCAGCATTAGTTCCAGTGATTACAATGTTTGTGATTTCACCTGGTGCTCTTCCATCATTTCTGATCAATAAGTTTTGACTCAACTCAGCTAAATGATAATTTTCACCAAAATCAAAAGCTTCTGCATCAGTACTTAATTTGGATTCGCCTCCCTCAGTCACATTAATTTCAGCTCTGAAATTAAAGAATGGTTGTTTTGGCTCGTTAGTCAATACTGGCAGATATTCAGAGTAAGTATCTTCATTCAGAATATCTGTTGCCATTGTATAATCAATGGTTACCGATTCGCCTTGCAATAATACACCAGTCGCGTTATTAACAGACTTAAATAAGCCTAAACCAGGATTAATGAATTTGATATTAGTTCCTTGGTTGATATCTATTTGCCTTTCACCAAAGTAGTTGCCAATTATTGCATCATTTTGCTCCAAATCATGAGCCCAAACCGACCACCATTTGGTATTTGTGAAGCCATCCAACTCTTTATAACGAACTTCCATATTTCCGTTCTTATGCAATACTAATTGAAAGCTCAATTCGTGCTGAACTAATTTCAATTCAACTTCATCCAGACTACCCATAGGTATATCCTGAAATTGCACAACAAAGTGATCTCCAAAATCTTGGTAAAGAACTTTACTATCTATATTAGGATCAAATCGAATAGGTTCTCCCAAAACGCAAAACGCACGTGTAGGGCTTGAACTATCTAGCGGTGCCATTGGATAACGATTGAAAGTACCATCTTTAGTAAAAGCCAAAACGCCGAATGGTGATATAAAAACTTTGCGTTCTATTTTCCCGAAGAATGGGAAGCCAAAGTTTAATTCTACTTCGTGAACTTTACGATTATTACCATCATTATTTATCAAACCAGGAATTAATGTTCCGGTTGTAGAGATGTCTTCCCAAGGTCCCCAAGACTTTTCTTCACTAAAATAACCAAACTTACTTATGTTGGTATCTTCATTATCAAATCCATCAGGCTTATCGCTAAACTTTGGTATGTAGTAGTGTAAAGGATAATCTCCACTATTGTCAATTGTAAACGAACCGTTCAATTCATCTCCAATAGCAATAGCATCAAATATTGTATCCGCAGGTGTAACATTACCAACTGGTGGATTAATGGCATAACCTGTTACTTTAATAGTGTATTCTTCGGTACCACTACTATTATAAAAACGAATGTAGTTATTAAATGGCCCTTGCGTACTTGGCTTGAATCCAATATTGAAAAACACTGAAGATAGTGCTTCAATAATTTTAGGTGACTTATATGAACTAGAACTTCCATTAAAAAGTATCTCACGGCTATTACCTTCTCGTTCACTTCTATTAAGTATAAAATCGCCTAATCCCGTATTGGTCATATACGCTTCAATATGCTTCTCTTTACCAATCATTACTCTACCAAAGTCTATTAAAGTAGTACCTGTTATGATTGGTTCGTGTCCTTCAATCGTTGCTTTTAAACGATAACTCAACAGCTCGTTATTAGCGTCATTTGTTGATGTATTTACATCAAAATTATAGGTTCCGTTTATGATGTTGCTTGCATCTATATCATAGGACACAACTTCCTGCTCATCGGCATAAATGTTTCCATCATCTTTTTGTAGAGTTATAAATGAGTTGCCTTGTGAGAAAAAACTAATTGCCTCCACCATATAAGCAAAACCATCAATGTACACATCAGCCAACGACTTCCACGACTGTCCATAATCTGAGCTGTAGAAACAATTTTCACGGCCCCAGCCGTTACCATCTTCAAAAGCAATACCTAATGGATACTTATGTCCGGTTGGTGGATGAATCACCACCCAAAAATAAGTTCCTTCTTCGAAAAACAGTTGTGTTGTTAAGGCATGCTTTGTTGTTTGCTGAAGCGTGTTCGTTTGTAAGGCCTGTCGATGACGTAATTTGGCAGATTGAATGTCACGCCCTTCAAATATCTCTGCAATAATTTCCTCATCATCTGATAGTTCAACATTTAATCTGGCAGCAATATGCGTTAAGTTAAAACCGTTGCCAGCTCCTCCATTATCCCCTGTTTGAACACGATATCGAGTAGCGGATGAACTTGGATCCTCAGGCGAAGCTTCTCCTATGTAATAATACGACGAAGCTTTAAGGTATCCTTTAAACAAGGAAGTATCAGCTACTTGATTATACTCAACTACAGTTTGAAAAGGCGATGCATCATAAACTTCTGTATTGGTACTTTGTGGAGAAACAGATCTACCATTTAAACTGAGCAATGGAGCTGTCCAGTTTGCTTCAGTAGTAAAATCGATGTTTGTAACCCACTTAAGAATACCTTCACCGGTATTAAACAGTTTAAATTGACCATTGGCTACTGAGCTAGTTTTAACATCGATTAAATGTTCAACAGTATGCTTATCAACATCAGTATAATCAACCTCTAATACCGCCTCGGGTCCGGCAGTTGTTTGTTTTTGAACTACGTTTGACAATAAAGATTTATTGCCCCATTTATCCACCGAAACGATACCCACATAATAGTTTGTTAGCGCTTGCAAGTTGGTTAGTTCAACTGTTGTTAGGGCTCCAACTTCAGATTGCTTAACGTCCATCTTCTGATGAGCAGTCATACCCAAATTGCTATCACTAAACGATGAAGAAGAATAGTAAACCTCATAATGATTTGGCGCTCTTCCGTAACCTGTTGCAGGCACTGTGAACGCCATTTCAAACATATCTTGACTAGTTAAGTTAATAGCCAAATCAGCTATTTTGTTCGGTCCATTACTGGTCTTTTCGTCGAGTGCGTAAAGAGCATTAATTCGACCAGTACCTAATTTATCGAAATGCTTATGATCCTCGGGAAATTCCCCATAAACATTATCTACCGAACCTTCTAAAATGGAAAAAAGCTCGTCATTTGTAAGGTTTTTATCCTTTAAGTAAGACACAACCAAGGCAGCCACACCAGTAACATGTGGTGTAGCCATACTTGTACCTTCAAGCCAACCATAACCACCATTGGAAACTGTACTAAAAATTCCATGGTGCATAGGATGCTCCTTTTCCTCTTGGGTCAATAATTCATCATTATCCATGTCACCTCCCGGCGCAGAAATGTTAATCCAGTTACCATAATTGGAATAACCTGCCTTTTGGTTTTTATAATGAATGGCAGCAACAGTAAATACTTCCGGCATGTATCCAGGATATAGCTCATCATCCATATTAGCATTACCAGAAGCAAAAATAACCATACCTCCTTTTAATGGACTTCCTTCATAAGCTCCTGCTTCTTCGATAAAATAACGAATACCTGCCTCTACAGACTCCTCTCTATTTCCTGGTGTGGGATAGCCCCAACTATTTTGAGAAATAACAGCACCATTATCGGCCGCATATACGAATGAAGCCCCAATACCTCCTTGGTTGTTGCCATCAAAAATCTGACAGCTCATTATACGTACGCCATCGTCATTACCAGAGCCACCGGCAATACCTGCACCTCCAATACCATTGTTATTAACAGCACTAATGGTTCCGGCAACGTGTGTTCCATGATTTCCAGCGCTTATATACCCCGTATTGGAAGCAAAATTGTAACCGTACTTATCTCCAACATAGCCGTTAAAGTCATCATCCTTATTATCACTACCATTTATTTCCGATTCATTTCTCCACATGTTAGCTTCTAAATCAGGGTGATTAAACTGCACACCCAAATCATGAACCGAAACAATAACAGAGGCATCTCCGGCATTTGTTTCCCACGCTTCAAAAAGGTTAATATGTGCAAGGTCAAATCGCTCTAATAAACCGGTTGGCGCATAATGGTAATATTGCTCGGTATATTCGTCGTTAAACTTATAGTTTGAATTGGTAGATTTTAGCGACTTTTTACTCGGGTCAAAGGGCACATATTTATGCGAATGAAGGCTCTTCTCTCTAATTTTCTCTGCTTTTTCCACCACTGACAACTCACCAAATACCTTAACGACGTTATCTAAATCGTCACCTGATGAATAATCAATTTCATACCATAAATGCAATCCATGTTTACGATGCTTAGCATCATACTGGTCATTATAGGGAAATACCCTTTTCATTTTAGTAGCACGAAAATGCGTTAAAGCATTATCCATTTCAATGATACCCACCTTAGGGTTATCAGTAGAAGCTGACTTTAGCATGGCCAGCTCAATTTCGGGCTTAATCTTTACCCGAAAAGTTCCTTGCAAATGACCTTCTTTATATATCTGCTGCGCATTTGTAGCAACAACTGACATAATAAAGAACAGTCCCAACAAAAAGAGATTTTGGTTCTTGTTCATTTTCAATGATTTTGTGATTTAATTAACTTTAGATTGTATAGACGATCTAATTGGATTTGCCTTTTAAAGAAACCATGTGATGATTTCCCGGCATTCTAAAAATCGCTTCACAAAACAGCTAGTTTTAATACCTCAATCAAAAAAATAGGCCTTATAAGAACCTCACATCTTATCAATAAAACCTCAACATCACAAACCTATCATTAAAAAACAACCTCTCTTTACTTATTTTAAACCACTCTTTATCTGCACCTTAAAACCTCTCACAATAAAATAATATGTTTACTTTCTTAAGCGTGTAAAAATCTATTATATGTTACCGCCTTGCAAATTGTTGAAGTACATTTGGAATATGATTCTCTTTGGATAGCAATAATACAAGTTGTAACATGACACTTAAATCAATTGGAAAACTACCAGGTCTTTTATGCTTACTTTTATTTGTCTCTGTTAATTCATATGCTGATAGTTTATTAAAAGAAGACAGTTTAATGATTCAATTAAACCGAACGAAAGAAAAAAAAGAACGCTACAGCATTTTAATGGCACTTATCAAACATACCAGAACATACGATTATAAAAAATCAATCTTATACTCCACCCAAGGGGAACTTTTAGCATCCAATAGAGATGATAAACAATGGTTAGCCAAGTTTTTATTTGAAGGAGGTGTAACCAATTACTACCTCACGTCATACGACACCTCATTAGATAAGTACTTAAAAGCAACCAAATACTTCGAAACAAATAACGATTTTATTAGCTTAACAAAGTGTTATAACAACACAGGCATGATCTATGACCGAATTGAAAAATATGAAAAGGCAGTTCAGTATTACCAATTAGCAATCGCAAGTTTTAATCGTTTAGATGATAAGACAAGGGAAGAATACATCAGGTTTTTACCACAGCATTATAATAACATTGCCAGTGCTTACAACAAATTAAAACAAACAAACAAGGCACAAGCATATTACAAAAAAGCTTTAGAAGTAGCTCTAAATATTGATTTTAGATATATACTGGGAGCTATTTACAATAACCTGGGAATAGTTGACATGGAAAAAGAACTGTATCCTTCAGCTAAGCAATATTTTGACCAATCAATTTTAATTCGACAAGAAGACAATGAAACCATTGGCCTTGCCCAATCATATAATATCTTATCCCAATATTACATGAATATTGCAGATTATGATAGTTGTATCTGGGCATCTAAAAAATCGTTAGAAATTTCGTCGACAAATAACCTTCTAGAACTACAAAAGTCATCGCATTATAGGTTAATAACAGCTTATGAGAAAAAAGGCATGTTAGCTGAAGCTCTGCAAGAACAAAAGAATTATAGCATAATAAACGATAGCATTGGAAATAGTCATAAGATGAACCGCCTAACGCAGCTTGAAATAGCACAAGAGGTTGAGAAAATTGAAAAGGCTAATAAGGTCAAACTAACAAAGTTAAAATACCAATATGCCATCCTGTTACTAATTCTATTCTCATTGGCTATAATCTCAATATTGACTGCTCGATTGTATAAAATACAAAAGAAAAAGCTTAACCTAGAGTACTCTAAACTTAAACTTAGTGTTGATACAAAAAATAGAGAGCTTACAACTAACGTTATGCAATTAATTCAGAAAAATGAGTTAATTAACAATGTTGTTAAAGAACTTCTAACACTAAAGAATGATATTAATAATAAATCACAACAAACACTTCATAAGATCATACTTAACCTGCAGTCACAAACAAATAAAGAAATTTGGCAAGAATTTGAATTTCGCTTTAATAATGTGCACACCGATTTTTATTCACGATTAATGCATGAGCATCCATCTATTACCGCCTCAGAAAAAAGGCTTTGTGCGCTTTTGCGCCTAAATATGACATCTAAAGAAATTGCCGCCATAACCCATCAAACATTAAGAGGAGTTGAAGTAGCCAGAAGTCGATTAAGAAAACGATTATGCTTAACCAGAAAAGATACCAGCTTAAACAGCTATTTGGAAAACTTTTAACGACATACGAAAAAGGGCTTATCTCCTTTGAGATAAGCCCACAACTTAACTGTTTAACCAAAAAATTTAAGTTGCTTATTGAATAACAAATTGTGTTTGCTGAAGTTCAACAGAGTTACCACCTACAAATAGATTAAACTGTCCGGCCTCTACTACATATTTTCCACATGGGTAAAAATACCCCAACTCTTTTTTGGATAAAGCGAATGTTACCACTTTGGTTTCACCTGCCTTAATCAATACCTTTTCAAAACCTTTCAGCTCTTTTACAGGGCGTGTGTAGGTAGCTGCCATGTCCTGAATATACAACTGCACCACTTCTTCTCCGTCAAGCTGACCTGTATTGCTCACCTTTATGCTTGCGGTTAAGGTTCCATTTTCATCCATTACTGTCTTATCCAAAACAATATCTGAATACTCGAAACTGGTATAACTTAAACCAAAGCCGAACGGAAACAAGGGTGTATTGGGTGCATCGGTAAAGCACGACCACAATACTTGCCCTGGCGCTTCGGCTTGCGGACGGCCTGTGTTTTTGTAGTTATAATAAATTGGGCATTGCCCAACTGTACGCGGAAATGACATTGGCAGCTTACCCGACGGGTTATAATGTCCCATCAGCACATCGGCAATGGCATATCCTGCTTCAGAACCTGCATGCCAGGCCTCTAGTATGGCTGGCGCTTTATCAACCAGCTCAGGAATAGCCAGTGGGCGACCATTCATGAGTACCACCACTATGTTTTTATTCACCTTATAAATGGCATTGAACAGTTCCATTTGCAAGCCCTTTAAACCAATATCTGTTTGGCTGCGACCCTCACCACTCTGAAAACAATCCTCACCAATAGCTAAAAGTACCAGCTCTGATTTCTTGGCCGCTTGAATGGCCTTGGCAAAACCAGAACGATCGCTTTCGTTATAGGTCATTTTATCAGGGAAAGTGCGCTTTCCAATCGATAGCTTACAACCCTCGGCATAGTTGATTGTTACGCTTTTGCCCACGGCAGCTTGTATACCTTCCAATAAGGAAACGGCTGAATCATATTCTCCCTGAGCTCGCCAGTTACCTATTGGCGAATCCTTATCGTTGGCCAAAGGTCCAATAACAGCAATGCTCTTCACCGATGATGCAATAGGAAGCAGTTGCTTCTCATTTTTCAACAACACCATCGATTCTCGTGCTACTTTACGTGCTGCATCGCGATGCTCAGCTGTGTATAACATGGATTTTTCATTCTCCACATTGCAATATTTATAAGGATCATCAAATAAGCCCAAACGGTATTTGATGCGTAATATTCGCCGCGCAGCATCGGTAATTTTCGCTTCATCCACTTTACCCTCTGCTACCAATTCTTCAAGATGATTAATGTAAGCGCGAGCTTCCATATCCATATCGGAACCACCTTCAATGGCACGATACGCCGATTCTTTGAGGTCGGCCGCAGCACCATGAGGAATCATCTCACCAATACTGTTCCAGTCAGACACCACAAAACCTTCAAAAGCCCATTGCTTTTTTAACAAATCGCGCTGTAAATAGCTACTGGCTGTTGCAGGCATGCCCTGTATGGTGTTAAAGGCATTCATAAAGGTAGCAACACCAGCATCGGATGCAGCCTTAAAAGGAGGCAACACAATATTTTGCAAGGTCTCATCTCCAATCTCTACTGAGTTATAATCACGTCCACTCTCGGAAAAGGCATAAGCTGCAAAGTGCTTGGCACAGGCCGCAATGCTTAATTCATCACTCAGGTCATCGCCCTGAAAACCTTCAACTCGGGCACGAGCAAAGACACTGCCTAAATAAGGATCCTCGCCAGCACCTTCCATCACTCGTCCCCAACGTGCATCTCGTCCAACGTCCACCATGGGCGAAAAGGTCCAGTGAATACCAGATGCTGCAGCTTCTTTAGCTGCGATTTTTGACGATAAATAGGCCAATTCAGGATTCCACGAAGCTGCTTCGGCTAAAGGAATTGGAAACATGGTTTTATAACCATGAATCACATCGTAACCAAAAATTAAAGGAATACCCAAGCGTGTGTTTTCAACTACGGTCTGTTGGGCTTTGCGCGTGGCTTCAGCTCCATTTACGTTCAGCATGGAACCGACCATCCCACTCTTTAACTGCTCCAATTGTGACTGCGCACCTTCATCGCCTTTGGGTGCAGGCCCTGTCATTTCCCAACGGCTGGTATATTGGTTCAGCTGCCCCACTTTCTCAGCCAAGGTCATTTGGCTCAGTAAATCTTCAATAAACCTATCCTCTTCGTTCATTGGCTTCTGTTGATTTGTGCATGCCGATAATATAAGGATTATTAGCATTATAAAAATACCAATCTTTCTCATTGTCATATTGTTTGCGTTAGACTTCAGTGCTCCTAAACATATTTCATTCAGGTTTAAGCAACAAAGGCTGCCGATGGAGGCAGCCTTTGTAATTAACGAAAATTAGTGTAATTATTAGTTATAACCTGGGTTCTGATCTTCGGTTGATATTCCTCCATTTAAGTCAATTTCCTCTTGTGGAATAGGGAATAATTCGTTTTTACCTGTTTTGAAACCACGTGAAGCCAATTCTGCTCCTGCATCACCCCAGCGAACTAAATCCCAAAAGCGATGTCCTTCAAATGCTAACTCCAATGAGCGTTCTTTTTTGATGATGTTAAAAAGATCATTTCCTACTAAGGTTTCCCAGGCGGTATGATCGGTAAAACCAGCACGCTCGCGAACATCTCTAATTAAAGGTACGGCGTGTGCATCCATACCATCGCGGTTGTAGGCCTCTGCAGCCATCAACATCACATCAGATAAACGGATTAGTTTAAAAGGCGTGTTCCAGTTAACTTCTTTTACACCGCCATCAGAT
This sequence comes from Carboxylicivirga sp. M1479, assembly GCF_007097485.1. Taxonomy (GTDB): domain Bacteria; phylum Bacteroidota; class Bacteroidia; order Bacteroidales; family Marinilabiliaceae; genus Carboxylicivirga. The sequence goes on from NZ_VKDE01000019.1 coordinate 58,183, forward strand.
GTTTCAGATGGTAAAGTAGAGTACTTCAAGCGAATATAGCCCTCATAAGCATCCCAGTTATTATTACCTCCAGGATTGTTAACTTCACCACCAGCGGCTTCAAAGTCAGCCTCTGAAATAACGGATGTTGCGGCACGCTCAGCTCCTGCTTCGGCATTTAACAAAGCACCAAACTTACTGGTAGGCACATTAAAGCCCCAACCATTAACGTAACCAATGGCATCCATGTTGTTAAACGAATCATCACCACGAGGCCCCATTAGCTGCACCACAAAGTTAGATTCAGCAGTACCATCCCATGGTCCACCCCAATCATGCGCATTTTGGCTCGAATAAAGCACTTCAAAAATTGACTCAGAACCAGCACGTTCGCCTCTCATCCATATGGTACTATAATCTTCGGTTAGTGAATAGCTTGCGTCATCTATCACATCTTGTAACAATGGATGAGCTGCAGCATAATCTTCTTGATACAAAAACACTTTGCCTTTTAATGCTTGAGCAGCACCTTTAGATACTCTAAACTTTAAGCCTTCTTCCAAATCCTTTTTAACAGGTAAAACAGCAATAGCTTCTGTTAAATCTTTATGTATCTGGGTATAAATAGTGGCTTTATCAGCACGCGGGTTATTAACACTTATCTCGGTTGTGTTCTCCAAGTAAAATGGAACATCGCCCCACATTGTTACCAACTCAAAATAGGCAAAAGCACGGAAGAACTTAGCCTCAGCCATTATCTGTTCAGCATTTTCCAAATCAGGAGAAACGGTGTTTAAAATGGCATTTGAAGCATTCACTATTTTATAATATGAGTGCCAAACATCCTTAATAGCAGGATTATCGTACTCGTAAGAAAAGTCGTTCAACTGCTGTAGCTTAGGCTGATCGGCAGAAGAACCTCCACCAGTATTTACATCGTCACCAGATAACAATTTAATAAAGAAAATACTAGACCAATCGCCATAGTTATTATATCCAATCTGTAAATAATCATACACGCCAATAATAGCTGCCTCGGCCTCGGCCTCGGTTGTAAGGTAATCGGCGCTATTGAATTTACCGATTGGTGTTTTATCCAATACACTATCTGAACATGCACCAAAAGCAAAAATCAGAAGCAATGTATATATACTTAATTTTATATTTTTCATTTTTCTTTGTTTTGGGATTAGAAATTAACGTTTAGACCAAACATTACTTTTTTAGTTGTTGGGTACAAACCTTTATCAATACCCTGGCGATTATCCTCGCTTGAACCAGCTTCAGGATCCATACCTTCGTACTTTGTAAATGTGAAATAATCATCCAAAGAAACGAATGCACGAACACGCTGTAACTTAATTTTTGCAGTTAATGACTTTGGTAAAGTATAGCCAAGCTGTATCTGCTTAATACGCATGTATGAAGCATCTTGTACAACTAAATCACTACGGTAAATGTAATCGCTTGTGTTATTAGGCTTTGGCATGCTCGCATTGTCGCCTGGACCTGTCCAACGGTCTTCGAAGAAGAAAGCAGGTTTGTTACTTAACTTACGGTCGGTACGGAACCAAGCCATAAACACTTCGTTACCAGCCATCCCTTGCATAAACAAGTTAAAATCGAAATTCTTATACTCTAAGTTAAATGTAGCACCATATAACAAATCAGGATGCGGATCACCAATTTCAGTTTGGTCAGCAGCTGTAATTTCACCATCATCATTAACATCAACAACAATTGGCTCACCTGTTGCCGGATCAATACCTGCTGTTTTGTATCCTTTGAAATAGTAAATTGGGTAACCTTCTTCAAACCAAGTCATGTTGTAACCACGTACGCTTGCTCCTGGTTGTGGAGTATCATCCGACACTTCAGTAACCTCATTCTTCAAGGTACTTAAGTTAAGGTTGATGCCGTACTTTAAACCGTAAGATGTTGTGTTACGCCATCCTAATTCAAATTCTAAACCTGAGTTTTCAACAGTACCTAGGTTAGCCGAAACATCTTCACCAAAACCAGCTGAAGGAGCCATTTTGTTTGGTTTGATCAAACCGTCGGTAATCTTCTTATAGTAATCCATAGAGAAGCTTAATTTACTACTGAAAGCACGTAAATCAAGACCAATATTTGTTTGTTCTGATGTTTCCCAACCTAAATTTGGATTGGTAGGACGTGGGCTTCTTGCACCTCCTGATAATACTTCTCCTTCGTTAGGATAGTTAATATTTTGCGATGTCCAGAATGCCATATCGGCAAACGGTACCACATTAAAAATACTACCATTTTGTCCCCAACTGGCACGTACTTTCAAATAGTCAATTGCTTCAACAGACCAAAAGTCTTCTTGCGAAATTAACCAACCACCTGATATTGCCGAAAAAGTAGCCCAACGGTTATCTTGAGGCAACACGCTTGCACCATCTCGACGTAAAGAACCTTCCAACATGTATTTACCAGCATAATTATAGCTTAAACGACCAAAGTAAGACACCTTTGTATTCTCTTCCAGGTTACCACCTACCATGTTATTATCACGGTCGGCATAGTAATCGTGGTAAGCATATTGGTCACCTTCTTTTGGCATTTCCGATTTCATGTAGTAATTCGGGTGGGTGTACTCTTCAAATGACATACCTCCTAAAAGAGTAAAGTCGTGGTTATTAAACTTTTTATTGTACGATGCAAAGTTCTCCCACAAAGCTTTGTAATATTTATCAACCCAATCCTGAGCAATATTTAAGCTATTTGAACGCTCCGATGAGAAATAGTATTTAGGAGACCATTCCTTACGAGTCACATAAGTCAATTCTAAACCAACCCGAGAGGTAATACTAAGACCTTTCAATGGTTTTAAAGTACCATAAAATGAAGCCAATAACTTGTCCGTAATCTCTTTGTTATGGGTGTTCTCCATAAAGGCAACAGGGTTAGCTGTTTCTCCTGTTACAAATCGGTTAAGTCCATAATACTCGCCCCTTGAGTTTTGCAATGGTGTGTTACCTGCTGCATATATGGCATCAATACGACTCATATCCGACTCAATAACTGGGGTATATGGATCTAATAACAAGGCACTGTTAACAATAGAACGGTACTCATCGTCCTCTGGTAATATATTACGGTTCGAATGTGAGAAGTTAAGGTTGTTCCCCACTTCCAGCCAATCAGCCACATCATTCTTCGTATTAATTCTGAAAGTATAACGTTCGTAACGAGCATCTTCGCCTCCAATAGCACCATCTTGACGCAAGTATGAACCAGACAGTAAATAGGTTGATTTTTCGCTTCCGCCAGAAAAACTTAAGCTATGACGTTGCATTGGAGCTGCTTCCGAAATTTCATCTAACCAATTAGTATCGTAATTTTCACCTGCCGGAGGGTTAATTGTTTCACCGGCTTCCTCCATGAATTGTTTGTACTGGGCAGCGTTCATTAACTCAGCATTGGTTGCTAAATTTTGAATACCATACTGGAAGTTGTATTGTATCTGTGACTTTCCTTTTTTACCACTTTTGGTTGTAATTAAAACCACACCATTGGCACCTTCGGTACCATAAATAGCAGCAGAAGCAGCATCTTTCAATATCTCCATCGACTCAATGTCATTCGGATCTAAATCGTCAATACCACCCGTTTTCATACCATCAACTATGTATAAAGGATTACTGTTTCCGTTTGATCCAGTACCTCGAATACGAATTTTAACGCCTGCACCCGGAGCACCCGATGTTGGAAGTACAGCAACACCTGCTGTTCGACCTTGAATAGCATGTTCCACACGACCGTTTGATACTTTTTCTAATTCCTCCGATTTAACCGAAGAGATAGCAGCAGTTACAACACTTTTGCGCTGCACACCATAACCAATTACCACTACTTCATCCATATCAATGGCTTCTTCAACCATGGTAATATCCATAGCTGTTTTACCTGCAATCTGAATTTCCTGAGGTTCAAATCCTACAAATGTATAGCTCACAACAGCATCCGGTGATGATAATGTAATGCTGTATGTTCCATCAACAGCGGTAATGGTACCATTGCTTGGATTAGCTTTCTCCAGAATGGTTACACCAGGTATTGGATCTCCATTAACATCGGTTACTACACCCGTTACGGTATGCTCTTGCTGAATGGCAGAAATAAATTCCGGCGCCTTAGTTAATACAATTTGATTGTCAATAATGCGATAGGTAACATCGGTAGAAGTAAATACTTTGTCAAGAACATCAAGCACCGCCTCCTTCTCAACGTTGACCGTAATCAATTCTATTTCTTCGAGTAATTGTTGGTTGTACAAAAATGTATAACCCGACTGTTTCTCAATCTCATCAATAATTTGTTCTATTGATGCATTGTTCTTCTTTAAAGAAAGAGTTGCCTCTTGCGAATAAGAGTTGGTGGCCCATATTTGCGAAACGCCAACAAGTAAAAGAATAGCTAACATTCTCATACGTCTGTAAATTTTTTGCAAGGCATAGTTATCCCATACCTTAAGTGGATTTTTTTTCATAAATTTGAAATGTTTAGTAAAACAAATTGATTTGGAGAGTGTAAGAAGGTGGTGCTTCTGACTCTCCTTTTTTATTATTCTCTCATTATTAATTCATTTTTAATACGACTTTCTGTCTTTCAAAGCTACCATCCTGTAGCTGTTTTGGTTCTATAATCTGGTATGATATTGGTGCGGTTAGCTTCATCAAGCGCAACACATCATTAATACTTTCATCTTTAAATGTGGCTCTGAATTTATACTCAAGTGGATAATTACCTTGTAGTTCTACATCCACATTATACCATTCACTTAGTTTTTCAGCCACCTGTTGTAGGTTGTCACCTCTGAAGACCAGATTACCTTTTACCCAAGCAATATGAACCTCGGCTTCAACTTCATTAACCTTCACGGTTTGATCAAGGTGTGCATAAATCAATCGTTCGCCAGGTTTTAAAAACGTTGGCTGACCATTGCTTTTGGGCACAAACTTCACCTTACCGCTTTCAAGCACCACTTCTGTTGAATTATTGTTAGGCCACATATTAGCACTAAAACGAGTACCTAAAACCACAATCTTAGATTCTTTACCTAAGACTTCAAACGGACGGTCGGCGTTATGAAAGACATCAAAAAATGCTTCTCCACTTAAATTCACGTGACGCTGAGAAAACTGGGACGAATAGCTTAACTCAGAACCTCCTTTAAGCCACCCTTTAGTACCATCGGGTAATAGAAATTGTACTTTAGAGCCTATCGGAGCATATATTGAAGTTAGGGTTTGGTTAGCTTGCTTATAATCGTTGTTCAAACTTTTTAGCACAAACAAAATAGCCAAGGGAACTATTAAAACCGCTGCAATGCGCGAGTATGTTTGATAAAGTCGTGCCATTTTACCGGCCTTAGGCGATACTTGAATATTAGTATGAATCGAATCCAGCACATGACTTAAATCCTTCTTTTCTATCTCTGCTTTCTCAGAATTCCAATCATCCTCCATCTCCTGATTAAGCTCAGAAACAGCTTCTTTATCATTAAACTGATTCATCACATAACGCTCATCCTGCGCTGTATAATTATTGCTTAAGTAGCGTTTAAATATGTCTTTATTCAATTTTGTCATGCTATTCAATTATTGGCAAACCTGCCCGGCTACATTATTTAATTACAATCGTATCTGGATTTTTCATTAGCCTCTACTAGTTATATCCCATAAAAAGAAAAATCTCCCTTGGAAAAAGGAGATTTTTTTAATATTTTTCTTAATCAACTACTAAACTGATACTTACAACAGCAAAAAAACAAATAAGATCACTGCTATTTCGCTCAAGTCAACTTGCTTCTTTAGGTAACCAATCACTTCTGAAATTTGATTATCAATTGTTTTAGGAGCTAAATCAACACGTTTAGCTATTTCTTTAGACGATAAGCCTTCGAAACGACTCAATTCAAATATTCGGCGCTTCTTTTCGGGTAGTTCATTCAACAGGTCAATCACCTGGTGTAAAATCGATCGGTAAAGAATACTCTTCTCGGTTGAGTTATCTGCAATCTCGGGAGCTAATACATCAACCACACTAGAAACGTGCCGCCGCTTCTCGAATTGCTTCTTTATTAGGTTAAATGCAATGGTAAATAGATAGGAGTGAAAAGATTTATTCGGATTGAGTTGCTCTCGTTTATTCCAAATCTTTATGAATACATCCTGAACCAAACCCTCAGCTTCAACATTTGATTTTAAATACTTAAAACCAAAAGCATAGAGCTTTGAACTATACATATCAAAGAGCTTGTCAAAAGCTTTGACATTACCTCTTGATAGCTTTTTTATCAGTGTTGGATCTGGTTTCATCGATAAGGAAATATAGCTCTATAAAGTTATTAAATAATTATTAAGAAAAACAAATGACTAAAAAATAGTGGGCAAACACCTGCTTAAATCAGATGATTGCCCTCCCTTTTATCCCATTCTAACAATTACTTCATGAGTTCCCTCTTGTAATAAAGGCACCACATTCCCTTCAATTTCATCACCGTTCACAGTAATGCTCTCAACACCTTTGCATACTCCATTAGGGTTAAGAACTTTAATGTTATAATCAACACCACGGAATTGACGCTTTACCTCAAACTCCTTCCAATCACCTGGCACGCAAGGCTCTATTTTCAAGCCATCATAATCTGGCTGAACACCTAAAATATATTGTGTGATAGCGTAATAATTCCATGCAGCTGTACCTGTTAACCACGAGTTCTTAGCTTCCCCGGGCTTGTAAGCATCTTTACCGGCAATCATCTGTGCATATACATATGGTTCGGTTTTATGCAATTCACTAATATCTTCTAAATAAGCCGGACATATCTTTTTAAAGTATTCCCACGCTTCTTCACCACGTCCTAGTTCCGTTTCCCCAATCATGATCCAAGGGTTATTGTGACAGAAAATACCTGCATTTTCTTTATAACCTTTTGGATAGGTAGAAATTTCGCCATACTCAATTACATACTTGGTAAAAGCAGGATTATTCAATACAATACCGTAGTCGGAATCCAAACGCTCCTTAACCGAGTTAAGTGATTTCTCACACATGCCTTCTTCCTTACCAATACCGGCCATGGTACACCATCCTTGTGACTCAATAAAGATCTTGCCTTCTTCATTCTCATCACTACCTACTTTATTCCCATAGAAGTCATAAGCTCGTAAAAACCAATCTCCGTCCCAGCCTTTAGTTTTTACGGCTTCTACCATTTTATCAACTTCGGCCTGAGCCCTATCTGCTTCTTCAGGTTTTCCAATACGCTTGCTCAACTTCACATATTCCTTACCATACACCACAAACAATCCGGCAATCATTACCGATTCGGCTTTGGAACCTTCCGTATTATTTTCAGTTGTTTGGAATGATTCGTTTGGATCGGTAGAGAAACAATTCAGGTTCAGACAATCGTTCCAATCGGCACGACCGATCAAAGGCAATCCATTTGGCCCTAAGTTATTAATAACATGATTAAACGAAATGGTTAAGTGATCGTACAGTGTTTTAGCTAAACTCTCATCGTTATCAAAAGGCACCATTTCATCAAGAATAGAGAAATCGCCCGATTCCTTTATGTAGCTCACAACCCCGAGTATTAACCACATTGGATCGTCATTAAAACCTCCACCAATAGCGTCGTTGCCTCGTTTAGTTAAGGGTTGATACTGGTGGTAACAACCTCCATCAGGAAACTGGGTTGAAGCAATATCAATAATTCGCTCACGAGCTCGTTCTGGTATCTGATGAACAAAACCTATCAAATCCTGGTTTGAATCGCGGAAGCCCATTCCACGGCCTATACCCACCTCGAAAAATGAAGCCGAACGTGACATGTTGAAGGTGACCATACACTGGTACTGATTCCAGATATTGACCATGCGGTTCAACTTATCATCATTGGTATTTAAAACAAACTTATTTAACAGTCCATCCCAGTATTGACGTAAATCATTTAAGGCAGCTTCTACTTTTTCGACTGTATCAAAACGATCAATAACAGCTTGAGCAGGCTCTTTATTAATCACATTTTTCGATTCCCACTTCTCCTCTTCCGGGTTTTCGATATAACCTAAAACAAAGATGTAGTCTTTAGATTCACCAGGCTGCAATTCTACCTCAATGTAATGCGATGCAACGGGCGACCAGCCATGCGCTTCAGAATTTGTTGCCTGGCCATTTTCAACAGCTTGTGGCATTGAGTACTCGTTGTACAAGCCCATGAAAGATTCACGATCGGTATCGTAACCATCTATATCGCTATTAACATGGTAAAAAGCATAATGGTTACGACGCTCTTTGTACTCTGTTTTGTGATAGATGGTGGAACCTTTCACCTCAACCTCTCCAGTGGAAAGATTTCGTTGCAAGTTATTTTGGTCATCTTCAGCGTTCCACAGGCACCACTCCATAAAAGAGAAAAGCTTTATTTTTTTCACCTCAGAAGTTGTATTGGTTAGCTTCACCTTTTGAACTTCAGCCCATGTTTTGAGCGGTACAAAAAACAGAGTCTCGGCCTCAATACCATTTTTGGCACCTGTAATTTGTGTGTAGCTCATACCATGGCGACACTCGTACTTATCCAATTCTGTTTTACAAGGTTTCCAACCTGGCGACCAAACAGTATCTTCATCTTTTATGTAGAAATAACGACCACCGTTATCCATTGGCACGTTGTTATAACGGTAACGTGTTAGGCGGCGAAATTTTGCATCCTTATAAAAAGCATATCCACCAGCTGTGTTAGATACCAAAGAGAAATAATCTTCATTCCCCAGGTAGTTGATCCATGGCCAAGGCGTTTTTGGATTGGTAATTACATACTCTCTTCTCTCATCATCAAAATGTCCGTACTTCATAATTCACTTTTTAAGCTTGCTTATCAATAGCCAGTTCGTTATTTCTTTTATCATTCAATTCATTCGTAATTGCTGTCATTTTAAGCTGTGTTAATGGATATAACAACATTACCCCTGCTGCAATAACAGCTACAACAGCAGGAATCCAACTCATTAACATTATAATACCTGGTACAGCTCCCTGTATGGCCACAGCATCTTGCCCACTATAATTGAAAACTGCCAACACAAAACCAATAATCGCACCCGCTATACCTCCTCCAAACTTGGTAGCAAAAGAGCCCGCAGAATACACCAAGCCTGTAGCTCTACGGCCATTTTTCCATTCTGAATAATCGGCAGCATCGCCTAGCATAGCGAAAAACAAAGTAGGAAATATGGCAGCTGCAAACTCCGATGTTATACCTAAAGCGAATATGGCAACGGTATTTTGTGGTCCACAAAATACTAATAAGGCATTAACAGCACCTGAAAATATTAAGGCATAAATAAACAGATTACGCTTACCCCAAAGGCGCGCTAAAGGAGCGGTGACCATAGCACCAATTATAGAAATCACCATTAAACCAACTAAATATGACGCAGCCAGCAATTCATCGTGCAAGTAATGTTTAAAATATATTACCGTAATACCTTGCTTTGTGGCATTGTAAATATTGAATAAAAGCCCAACTATTAATAACACTAACCAAGGCTTATTCTTTGTTAAATCCCTAAGATCTTTCCATAGGTTATTTTTCTGCTCAACAGAGGGTTTTATCCTTTCTTTGGTGCTTAAAAACGTGATAACCATAAACGCAGCCAAAAAAATGGATAACAAATAAATGGAATAACTATACCCCTTCTTTTGATTGATAACCGAGATGTGTTCTTCTAATAAGTTGGGTTCCCCCTCTACTATAAAATTATATCTTTCGTTTGCCTGCATGGCAAAACTCTTACCCTTAGTCGGTTCATCAGCTGTTTGTTCTTCTTGCCATACAAAAGTTGCAATTCCATGCTCTGTTTTGATATTCGCATTTGGCACATCGTGAGGCGATGATACACTTACCACATACTTATCATTGGACAGTTTCTCCAAACTAATTTGAGGATCAACATTACCAAAGTACATTACTAAATACAATAGAGCCCCTTGCACCAACATACCGCCAGCAAAAGCACCCACCATACGGTACGACCCCAGACTTGTACGCACTTTATCGTCGCCTGTCATTACAGCCATTAATGCACCATAAGGAATGTTGTTAGCTGTATAAATGAGTGTAAATAGGATATAAGTTACGTAGGCATAAATAATTTTACCAGTAGGGCCTAAGTCGGGGGTGGTAAAAAGTAATGACAAAATAGCTGCCAATGGGATAGCCGTCCATAATATCCATGGTCGAAAATTTCCATATTTCGATTTGGTTCGATCACCAACCACTCCCATAACAACATCACTAATACCATCGCTGGAACGGGCCACTAATAATAACACACCTGCTACCGCAGGCGCTATACCGAAAACATCGGTATAAAATATTAATAAAAAGGTGGCCACTCCTCGCCAAGCAATATTGGCCGCACCATCGCCTAATGCATATCCAATTTTTTCTTTAATCGATATTTTTTCCTGATTTAGCATCCTGTATTTTTATATAGTGAAATCAAATAGTTCTTTTTTGGTTTTTGTGTACACATCGCGACTAAAAACATACAAGCGTGCAGGCTTATGCGCAACGCCCGTTTGTTTCTCATCCAATGGTATCAAATATTTCATTCTGGCTACTTTCTTTCGGAAATTGCGTTTATCCAATTCAACATCCCAAATGGCCTCATACACATTTTGCAGTTGCGTAAGGGTAAACTTCTCAGGCAATAATTCAAAGGTGATTGGCTCATATTTAATTCGCTGTCTAAGTGTCCTTAAGGCCTCAGATAAAATTAAATTATGATCGAAGGCTAACTCCCCAATCTCTTTTATTGGAATCCATCGAACATTACGACCTTTCCACTCAAGCTTAATCTTATCGGTTGCCAATAATGAATAAAATCCAATGGTAACAATGCGAGCCTTGGGATCACGACCTGTGTGCTGTAACCATATTTGATCGTTGGGCTTCAATAAGCGGTTGGGGTGCGCAAATGTTTTAAACTGCTCTAAAAAAACATCTTTCAGGCCCGTTAATTCGAATAACACACGATTGGCAGCATCATCAATGGTTTCATCGACATACACATGATTGCCCGTTAGTGTTTGGTCGTTAAATATCAATTCATGAGTCTTATCATTAGTAAGTGTTCTATCTACAATTAACACTTCTAACTCAAAACCATTATAACCAAATAATACACAGTCAACTGAAATATAAGGTGAAATTTGCTCCATAGTACTTAGTGTTTATTTTACACTTATAAACAGTGACAAATATATTGGTTTATCTTTAAAATCCAAAAAACGATTTAAATGATGCAGACCTACTAGTACGCACTATTTGTTTTTTTACACAATTAGCCATCACCTTAACTACTGATAGTTAGATGGTACAATACTTATATTAACTAACGCATCACCATAAAACATGTTACTTTTTAAAGAAAACTGCAATTAACTATTACAATAGTTCAATTTTTAAAGGTTCAGAAGAATGAAAATACATGCCATTCAAATCAGTCGCAGAATATTTAACTATAATTTGTCATACAAAACTCGTTTCGGTAAGTGATTACGGAATTATTTCGTCAAATAAATTAGACCATTGATGGATTTAATCATAAAGAAAAATACCAATTCAACACTTTACTCACTGTATTTATGTGCATTAAGTGTTTTCGGACATTTTTTGTCATTACAATGAGAAATTTACATTTGTAGGTCAATTCACACATGCAATAAAAAACCATAATCTAAAACCATAGATAGAATGAAATTATTCAAAATTAGAAACCTAACTATTCGACTCAGGCTCATTATAGGCTTCTCGCTGGTAGTAGCCTGCGTTGGTATCGTTGGCCTCATTGGCAGAAGTGGCATTATCAACACAAAAAACATTGTTGAAATCGCCAATCATCTTAAACAAGGAGAGAGTAATCTTCTTAAAGCAAGAGTTTCTGTATTGTATTACATGAAATTTGCGGATGAAAACCATGTTAAAATGGCTAACTTCAACCTTGAAAGCTCGCTTAATGAGGGTAACATAGCAGATAGTTTAAGTTCTGGAAAATATAACAAGATTGATTCTTTATCGATTGAACTCAACAACTACATCAGTTCATTCCAGAAATACGTAGAGCTAGAACACAACAAACAGGATACACGCAAAAATTGGTCTAAAATAGGTGGAAAAGTTGGAGCTCTAATCACTTTTGATAGTAATTTAAAAAATTTCAATAAGCTCTCTAAAGATATTTTTTACGCCCATAGTCAAGTGCGTTTAGCAGCTTGGGAATTTGTTTCGTCTCCTGTTGATAAAAATGGTCAAACCAACGAAGCTTCGATCAAGAAAGTAAATTCGAGAATGAATAAGCTCTATACGGTTTTTGACAAGGCCAGAGACAATTACTCAAGTGACCTTATCAAATCCATTGACCATATAGAAACGAGCTATATTGAGTACGAAAAAGCATTTGAAGCATTTGTTGCAGACAACAGGAACCAGGGGCTTGAAATACGAGCAATGCAACAATCGGGCAATAAAGTTACCAAGCTAAGCAATGCCATGATTGATACCATCAACAAAGAAGAAGATCAGGCAATTGAATCGGCCATTATGTGGATAAGCATCGTGTTGCTATTGTCGATATTAAGCGGCCTTATTATTACTCGCATAACTTCTCAGAGCATTACTGTTCCGGTTAAAAACGGACTTAACTTAGCCTCCTCTCTGGCAAATGGCGAACTTTACCATTCGTTTGAAACCGAAGGCAAAGATGAGATTAGCCAATTAATGAATGCTCTTAAGCAAATGAATATAAAACTCAGGGAAGTAGTTAGTGAAATTATACAAGGTGCTCAACAGTTAAACTTTGCCAGCGAACAATTAAACCAAAGTTCGCAGGAACTAACACAGGGCGCTAGTGAACAAGCAGCATCTCTTGAAGAGGTATCTACAACTATGGAGGAGATGGTAGCCAACATTGAACAAAGCAATGCCAATGCTGGCACTAGTGAACAGCAATCAAACAACGCACTGGAAAGCATTAAAGTAACAGCTTCGGAATCTGAAAAAGCGAGCAAAGCCAATAAGCGCATTACCGAAAAAATCGCAATGATTGAAGAGATTGCCATGCAGACCAACATATTAGCACTTAATGCATCGGTAGAAGCTGCACGAGCGGGCGAACACGGCAGAGGTTTTGCGGTCGTAGCAGCCGAAGTACGTAAGCTGGCTGAACGTAGTCAGGATACTGCATCTGAAATTGTTCGCTTCGCCGATGAAAGCAATACCCTATCGGCCAATTCAAACGAACAACTCACCAAAATGCTTCCGACTATCGATCATTCAAATAATTTGATGAAAGAAATATCGACTGCAACCAAAGAGCAGCGTGATGCTGTGCAACAAATTAATTCGGCCATTCAACAGCTAAATCAATCGACTCAGCACAATGCCTCGAGTAGTGAAGAAATAGCAGGTAATGCCGAAGAGTTAAATTCACAAGCCATTCAGCTAAATGAGATGATCAAATATTTTCAATTGGAAAATTAAATTATTGACATATTCAAAAGGCGCTATTCGAACGATTCGAATAGCGCCTTTTTTCATTCACAAACAAAAAATAATATCACAAACATTGTTTTAAAAATTAAAACAACACAATCAATTTCACTTTACTATCAGCGCATTAATACGCAAACAGCAAAAGACTGTAGAATAAATTCTCTACTTAAATCTCTTTGAGAGGTACTCTAAATAAGTCTCTTCTTATTGAAAACTTATTCGTGAACATTTCTATTTGGGCACGCCCAACTTGCAAAGAATATCTGTCATTAAACACCACTTAGTTAGCGATGACTGAATTAAATTAACACCGACAAAACCAGCCAGAAACAACCAGTTAACATTAACATAAATCGATAATAAAACACTAATTAGCACCAAGGTTCCGGCTACTGCTCGTACAATTCTTTCTTGCATAATAATTTCTTTAAATTGTTTAAACTCCTTTTTCAACATCAATAACGTAAGCATTGATGTTACATTGTGGCATTTCGGCCTTGCATTGCAATAAGTTTTCTAACAAACCGTCAGCTTGCTCATTGCCCACAAAAGCGATAAATGTAATGTTATCAACACCCATTGTTTGTTTTCCAAACCAATTTCCAAGGCGATGTTGCTTTTCAATTTTCCGCATCCCTTTGGTTTCAATCTCATTATAGTATGATACCTGATGCTCGCTAAAAAACTCCTGCAAGCGCTCTCGGTATTCGGCTACTGTTATTGCTATTAATAGTTTCATCTGTTTAAATTTTGTATTTATTTGCCACATGGGACTCGCCAAAATCAACCATACTACTCTGTGAAGTTATTATCATAGCTCGTTTCATATGATTATATTTTACTTTCATTTGCCATATGGAACTCTCAAGTAAATTTGATCATCCACCTGTGTGTCAATTTGGAAAATCAAATTTACATGGTCGTTTCATGCGTTTCGTACTTGGCACGCAAGACTCAGTGCATACTCCTTATTCATATGAGAAGCTACGCACTGAGTACAGCGTACAATTAATTATTATTTTCAACTACCTCTTCCAAAACTTCAGTACTATTCGTTGGATTAACATCTTTATCCGTTTGATTTTCAGATTCGTGTTTCTTTCTCTCTGTCATAAAGAATATGAGTGGTACGATTATAAGCGTTAGTACAGTGGAAGCTATGGTTCCTCCCATTAAGGAGATGGCTAATCCCTGGAAAATAGGGTCAAATAAGATTACAACAGCGCCAATAACTACAGTACCTGCTGTTAAGAGTATCGGAGTTGTACGAACAGCTCCTGCTTCAATAACCGCTTCGCGCAATGGAACACCCTCGTCGAGCCGGATATTAACAAAATCTATCAGCAGTATGGAGTTCCGGACCATTATTCCGGCCAGTGCAATCATACCAATCATTGATGTTGCAGTAAAGAATGCATCTAGCATCCAGTGGCCTAATACAATACCAACCAATGATAATGGAATTGCCACCATCATAACAAATGGCACTTTTAAGTTCTGGAACCAACCAACAATTAATAAATAGATGATGACTAAAACCACGGCAAAAGCAGTTCCTAAATCACGGAATACCTCGTAGGTAATTTGCCATTCTCCATCCCACTTAAGTCCGAAATTATTTTCGACAAATGGCTGACCATTGTAAAATTCTTCAATGTCATATCCATCTGGTAACTGAATCTCATCCATACGCTCGCTCATATCCATAATAGCATAAACAGGACTTTCTAAATCACCAGCCACATCGGCAGTAACATACACTACTTGCTTCTGATTTTTGCGGAAGATACTCTTTTGCTTCACCTGCTCTGTGATGTTTACCAGATCACCAACCACTACCATTTCTCCGCGTTGAGATTGTATACTTATCTTCTTCAGATCGTTAATACTAGTTCTGTTTCGTTCATGCATACGCAACTTAATACCAACCTGTTGGTGATCATTCTCAGCATACAAATGCGATACATTAGCACCACGTAAAGCCATGTTAATGGACTGAATAATTTGCTGAGGAGCAACACCTGCCAATAGAGCCTTTTCTTTATCCACATCAAAGCTATATTCCACCTGGTCATCTTCCATCATCCAATCAACATCCACCACACTCTCAGTATCAGCAAAAAGTGTTTTTACTTGTCGAGCGACATCTTTCTGAGCTTCATAATCAGGACCATAAATTTCAGCTACTAAAGTTGACATAACGGGAGGTCCTGGTGGCACTTCCACAACTTTTACATTCGCATTATACAATGCTCCAATCTCTTGTAAACCTGATCGTAATGCTTTGGCAATGTCGTGCGATTGTAGTTCACGTTCCTTTTTCGAAGTCAGATTAACCTGTATATCGGCTACATTAGATCCTCTGCGTAAATCGTAATGCCTTACCAAACCGTTAAAGTTAATTGGTGCAGATGTACCAACGTATGTTTGGTAATTGGTAACCAAGTCGTGCTGACGCAAGTATGCTGCCAACTCTTTGGTTACATTCGCTGTTTCCTCCAATGTACTGCCCTCTGGCATATCCACTACTACCTGAAATTCATTTTTATTATCGAAAGGAAGTATTTTAACAGTTACCACCTTGAATAAAAACAAACTAGCCGATGCAAATAATAAAAACGTTACCCCAATAATAAATACCCAACGCTTGGTTGAGCTTTCAATCATTGGTCGCATGGTTTTATTATACATCTTGTAGATGAAAGTATTCTCCAATGAGTAATCCTTTTCATCATCCTTACCATCATCATGACGCAATAAACGATAAGCTAACCAAGGAGTAATCATTAAGGCCACCAATAAGGAAAAGATCATAGCAATTGAGGCACCAATTGGCATAGGGCTCATGTAAGGCCCCATCATGCCCGATACAAAGACCATAGGAATAACAGCTGCAATAACAGTAAATGTTGCCAATATTGTTGGATTACCTACCTCATCAATAGAACGAAGTGCTGCTTGCCAAAATGGCAATTGCTTCATTTTAAAATGGCGATGCATGTTTTCGGCAATAATAATGGAGTCATCCACCACAATACCTGTTACAAAAACCAAAGCAAATAAAGTAATACGATTTAAAGTATAATCTAAAAAGTAATAGCTAAACATGGTTAATGCAAACGTGATGGGCACCGAAATAAATACGACCAATCCACCGCGCCAGCCCATGGCCAACATCACCACAAAAGTAACTGCTACAATAGCACCTAATAAATGCAGCAATAACTCACCTACTTTATCAGAAGCTGTTTCACCGTAATTACGAGTTACCTCAACCTGAATATCAGCGGGAAGTAACTCATGACGCAAAATCTCAATCTTTTCGTTAATCTGCTCAGCCAATCGCATCGCATCAGCTCCTCGGCGTTTAGCTACAGATATTGTTACCGCAGGATATTCACCCTGAAATACACTTTTAGCATCGCTCGCCTGACCGTAACCAAATGCAACATATGACGACGGCAGCTCGGGCCCGTCTTCGATGTTTGCCACCTGGTGTAAATAAACTGGCGAATTCTGATGTACGCCAATTACTAAATTCGCCACTTCATCGGCACTTTCAAAGAACTTACCTGTTTGAACAGCATATTCGACGTTATTACTGCTAAAACTACCTGCCGACACCTGTTGGTTGGCTGCTTGCAATTGTTGCGTAATGGATAAAGGGTCAACATTTAACACTGACATCTTATCTCTATCCAACACAATTTGAATTTCACGATTACGACCACCAATTACTTTTGTTTCTGACACATCCGTTATCTTCTCTATCTCGGAAGTTAACTCTTGCGCCACACGCTTTAATTGGTAATCATCGTAATTTTCGCTCCACAAGGTTAGACCCATTACAGGCACATCATCAATCGACCGTGTTTTAACCAGCGGTAAGCTAATACCAGCTGGCATCTGGTCCATATTTTTTATTATTTCATTGTAGAGTTTGACCAAACTGCGTTCGATGTCTTCACCCACATAAAATTGAACAATTAACATGGCTTGTTCATTCAGCGACTGTGAGTACACATACTCTACACCTTTCACATTGGAAATAACTTTTTCTATAGGTGTAACTATTTTTGACTCAACTTCCTTGGGACTAGCCCCTGGATAGGCAATAAATATATCAGCAATGGGTACATCAATCTGAGGTTCCTCTTCGCGTGGAGTCAAATACGAGCTGTAAACACCAACTATCATAAAGATAACCATCAGTAGTGGTGTCAGCTTTGATTTTATAAACATTTGGGCAAATGTTCCTGCAATTCCTGTTTTCATGTGTTTAAATTTTGGATGTGGAACATTAATTTAATTCTAATTGAGCACCATCGAACAATCGACCTTGAGCAGAAGTAATCAATTGATTACCCTCACTTAAACCAGATAATACCTCGACTTTATCGCCATATGTTTTTCCTAAACGTACCCAGCGCAACAAAGCATCTCCGGCTTGGCTCACTGTCCAAATTCCTTTTAACTGACCACGTTCAACAATCATATCTTCTGAAACTAGCAACTTTGACTCTTCGCCTTTAAGATGCTTTACATGCGCAAATACCCCGCTACGGATGGCACTTCGCTGCTCTCTACTAGGCAATAGGTTAATACGAGCGTCGAATTGCGACCCTGAGAAGCGACTTGAAGGACTGATGCGAGCGATAACTCCTTTAACAGGCTTTTGGCAAGCATCCAGTATTACCTCTACCTCATCACCCTTTTCCACTTTATAAATTTCTGATTCTGGAATTTTAGCATTTACTTCAAACAATCCAGGAGCTTCAATAGCCAAAAGTGGCATTCCTGGGTTAGCCATATCACCACCATCAACAAAACGTTGTGTAATAACACCACTATAAGGGGCTCTGATATTCGCATACGAAAGCATTTCCAGCACCTCTTCTTTTGCTTTTTCAGCAGCGTCCAATTGTGCTTTTGTCATTTCGTAATGCACTGTTATATCATCCAATTCCTTTTGCGAGGCACTGTTTGAGCTACGTAAAGTCTGAATTCGATTATAATCATCCTTAGCGTGCTTAAAGGCAGCTTTTGCCTGGATAATATTCGCTTCCACTTGCTTTTGTTTGGCTTGGATATCGTTGCTTCGAATAGAGACAAGTAATTGTCCTCTTTTTACCTCATCGCCCTCGTGAACCAATACCTTACTTATTTGACCCATTATGCGAGTACTCAACGTCGACTGATTGACCGAAGAAACGGTACCCGTATAATGAAACTTTTTTGGAACAATTGTACTTGTTAGCAACTCAGCCTTTGCGTTAAGTGTTTTTACTTCTTTTACTTTTTCTGATGCATTGCTTCCGCACGCTTGAGCAAGAACAGCAACCACCATTAGAGATATGAATAAATTGATCGATTTCATTGGTATAATTTTTTAATTTTTTCTTTTGTTTGAGTTATTGTTGATTCGATTCAGATGCTAACATCTGGTATTTGAATACAGCCACATTGTAAGTATAAATAGCATTTAACTGCTTCAGTAAGCTCTCTTCAGCTTTGGTTTCAGACATTAATAGTTCAGATGTTTTTTCCAATCCCTGATCATACCTGTTACTTCTGATACGAAGCGACTCTAAAGCTTCCTCAGCTGCCATATTATAACTTAACAACTGACTTTCGGCAACAGCAATTGCTCGCGATGCCTTAGACAGTTCCATGTTCTCTTTCGCTACATAATCCTGATAAGAAACCATGGCTTTATTATAATTCGCTTTTGACTGATTGTACTTACCTATATTTTTTCCTCCATTGAAAATTCGCCATTGTAGCTTAACGCCCACCATATAACTATCGGCACCAAACCCTCCAAAATCGGCATCGTACATATTGTATGAACCAAAAGCATTTATACGCGGTGCAAACTTCAGCATGTCGCTCTTATTCATTTTTTTGTGTGCCTCTAAACCATATTGCATGGCTAGCACATCGGAACGGTTAAAAATGGATGTAGCGTTGTTAAACGAAAAACTAACCTGTGTGATTGAATCACTAACTACAATTGACTTCGTTAATTCTCTTCCAAGTAAAAAATTAAGCATCTCACTCACGTTTTCAACTTGATTCTCGGCCTCTTGAACCATTGCAGCTTGCTCGTATTGACGAACTTTAATAGCCATAACATCCACCTCTTTCAGGTATCCCTGTCCTAAATTATCTTCCGCCATCGAAAGAAATGCATCCGTTGCTTTTTGTGCTTTCTTTAAAACCTCAACTCGGTTTTTAGCTAATTGTAAGCCATAATACGTTTGCTTTACCAAAAAACGCACGTACTCTTTCGTGTACTCAGTCTTTTTTTCAGTAGCCTTTACCTGATTTGTTGCGGCTCCTTTACCTTGCCAGGCATCCACATTAATAAGTGGTTGTTCAACCATTACTTGTGTTGCAAAATGATTGGTTTGCCCTGGGGCATTAATAACACTTGGATCAAAATCTGCCATGGTAACGCCTTGTTGTTGTAGTTTAAATCCAAATGCATAAAGCGGATCATTAGAAATACTATATCCACTTGACAGTTCAACCGATGGTAAAAATGCAGCATTAGCCTGCTGACTGCCAGCCTTAGCTGCTTCAAGCTCAGCTAAAGCCTTTTGCACTTCACGATTGTTTTCATTCGCCAATTCTATCGCTCGTGTTAATGACATAACCTCATCATCAACTTCGTTTTGAGCATGTGTGAATGAGCCTATCAATAATAGACTACTCAGCACCAATCCTTGTAAAATTTTTGTGTTCATATTTTTTGTTTGTTTTTTCTGTATCCTCACTCAAAAGCTGAATGACGTTACAAATATATATACACTTTTCTACATATCCAACTTTCTAGATGTTTGGATGTGTCAATAATATTGTATTTCTCTAGTAATCAATTGGTATATAAATACCTCGAAGTCTTTTTTATTTTATTATCTATAAATTACTGCTTCTATTTTAAAAGGTCAACCAAAGAAAAACAGGTAGTGAATCATGAATATTGTTATGCTTTTACATCGGCTTTTTACTTATCTTTGCCACTTCAAATAGAAGGAACATGATAGGGAAATACAATACTTTAAGAGTCGTTAAGGAAGTTGATTTTGGGGTTTATCTGGATGGAGGCGAAGATTTTGGCGAAATACTATTACCAATTCGCTACACCCCACCTGGCTTAAAACCAGAAGATGAAATTGAAGTATTTATCTACCTCGATTCTGAAGATCGTGTGATAGCTACCACTGAAGAGCCATATGCACAAATTGGAGAATTGGCCTATTTAGAAGCCGTTTCGGTTAATAAAACTGGGGCTTTTCTAGATTGGGGGCTAATGAAAGATTTGATGGTTCCATTCAGAGAGCAGGCCGAACGCATGGTTGAAGGTCAAAAGTATGTGGTATATGTATACCTCGATGATGAAAGCCGACGAATTGTAGCTACCTCCAAACTGAACTCAGCCCTTGATAACCTAATACCAGAATACCATGAACGTGATGAAGTTGAGTTAATGGTTATTGACAAAACAGATTTAGGTTATAAAGTAGCGATTAATAATACCCATACAGGCATGCTGTATTATAACGAGTTGTTCAGGCCCATTAAAATTGGTGATAAAACAACTGGGTACATTAAAAAAGTACGCGAAGATGATAAAATTGACGTAGCCCTTGAAAAGCCAGGCTATGGAATGAAGATAGATGGTTTGGCTGGCGAAATACTTGAACAATTAAAGGCTAAAGGGGGCAAACTGGATATATCAGACAAAAGCCCTGCTGAAGTAATTTATAAAGTATTTGGAACCAGTAAGAAGAACTTCAAGAAGGCGATTGGTACACTATACAAGCAACGCCTTATTGAAATCGATAAGGAGTCCATCAAGCTCTTATAAGAAAACAAGCATCCCAAAACGCGAAAAAAAATCTAATTATAACTTTTTGTTGAATTTGTAGTGAGCGACACAAACGGTGTCGCCAGGTGAAGATGAAAAAACAATTTTTATTATTAGTGTGTTCATTGCTTATCTCGTCAGCTAATGTACAACGAATGAATGGGCAAGATAATTTTGCCCATACACAAACAAACATTCATGCTGTAAGTGTACAGTTTTTTAACACAATTGGTTACTCCGATTTCGAAGCTAGTTTTTGGTTAACAGCGTTTGATGACGCACGCCACAGTTTCAATCTCCGACTGTCGCACGAACGTTTCGAAAGTCAGTATTTTGGTATTGGATTGGGATATGGTTATGATTTAAGGCTAAAGAATCACTCGTTTCAGCCCTATTTTACGTATAACCACGATATAGAAACCTGGGAAAATGGAGCCTTGGTTAATGGCTTGTATTACACCTATGGCGGCAGATTTGATTTTGCCATTGGCACAACAACAAACTTTAATCGGCAGGGCTATGCAAATAACTCGTACTGGATTGATGCCTATTACAACATTAAAGCTTTGGGTGGCATACAGTTGGGTTTTGAGTATTGTTTTATGAGTGATTCAAATGAAAAATATTACGGTCTCATCTTTCAGAAAACACTGTGGAAGAATAAATAGAAAATACAAAGAGGCATCCAAACTATGAATGCCTCTTATCAGTAGTTCAGTTTTGAAAACTTTATTTTGTTACCCCAGCAAAGTTCAACCAATCGGATGATGCTGAATAATCTTCTATTACATTAGTTTTATTCTTAACATTAAATGAAGCCAATAATTGTTTCATATCGTGCTTTAAATGGGTTATGGCGCCATCAATTAACTCTCGAGAGAATCCCTCATTAGCCAACTGTAACACATGGTCAAGTGAAATTACCCTACTAAGTATTTGTCCCATTTCAACCAATTTACGCTGCGGAATTGAGTAATCTAATTCGAAATTAAATAGCTCTTTTACCTCCTTTGCCGCATTAGCTGTTATATCATAAGTCTTCAAAAATTCGAGCAAGTTACCCTGTTTAGCTTTGCGCATTAACTTAATTACACTCTCTGTAATTTGTGAGTAAAGCATATCGTTAGAACCCTCAAAAATCTGAAATGGTCGACTATCTACTGTTGATCGACCTGCAATATGGTTTAATTTATACCCCTTTGCTCCCACCAATTGCAATAATGTTTGCGATGCTGATTGCATCATGTCAGTGGCCAAACTTTTGACAGCATTAGCCTCAACACCCATCATTGATAAATCATTAGCCAAACCAGCTTTTTTACTGCTATTAACACAGTAAGCCGATACAGTAGTAAAATACGCCTGCAACTGACTTAATCGCTGTTGTACCTGATCATAGCCTAATAAGTTTTTGCCACTCACAAAACGTTTCTGGCAATGTGTTATGGCCTCATCCAACATACGCTGAATAAAACCCATCGCCATACCAGGGAACGACATACGACTACGGTGCAATAAATCAAGCATAAGCTTTACACCTGACTTTTCGGGCACTAATTTTTGAACTCCAGGGATTTGAACATCGATACGATTACGACCGTAAGGAATTTGATACAAGCCTAAATTTTCGAAAAACTCTTCAACCACAATGCCCTGGTTAGGCTGCGTTACATCACAAATAAAGAAGTCTAAATCTCTTGCCAAACGATCATCGCCTGTATTCTTACGCGCAGTAAGCAACCAAAAATCGGCCCACCCTGTTAGGCCAGCCCAATGCTTAGTCCCTTGTAAGTGCGCATACGATTCGTTTTCGGTGTATGAAGTACGCATACTAAGTGCATCACTTCCGAAATCAGGCTCTGTAATCATTAAACCTCCCATGTTCTGCTGCTCAATAAAACGCTTTAAAACAGCAGCTTTAGCTTCAGGCTGAGCCGATTTCATCACTGGCTGCAAAAACAAAGCCATATTAATTCCAAAGGTTAACGATAAAGCTAAAGACTCATATGATGCAGCAGCCATTAATGCGATACTTTCCTTAACATCTCCTCCTAATCCACCAAACTCGGTTGGGATAACCGCTGAAAATGGGTTAACAGACATTATTTCACGCATTACAAACGGTGGCATACCGCGATTAATTGCTAATTTATTTACATCACTTCGTTCGTGATAAACACTATTCATTTTATGCTTTAAGCCATTTAACAATTTTGTAAACTGGCTACTCAAGTCCTTGTTGTCAATATTTGACGGTTCATTTTGTTGCATTGATACTTTGTTTTGGGGACAATTGCGATGGCAATGAAATTGATGGTGCATTAACACCTTTAATGACAGAGAATCCTATTCTTAACTATCCTGTTAGACCTATGAAAACAACTCAACGCACTAATAGTTTATCAAACCTGCAGAATTTAAGATTTTTTTATCTTTTTTACCACATAAGAAATGCCTGATCAGTAAAACTCATCAGGCATCTCTCTATTTAGTAGTACTTTTATCTAAAAATATAAATCTCTTTCGCCATTCTTTATTTTTCCTAAGCGCTCAATTAACTTAGTTTTGAAACGCTCATCTTCATAATCTTTCAAGCTACTTTCTATTAACTCGTAGCCTTTAACTTTAGTATTGGCAGGAGCATAATCTTCGAGGTATTCAGCTAAAGTGAGTAAAGCATTTGGCTGACAGAATCGCTTGATAAATCCAGGTACAGAGAACTCCATAAAATGCTCCCCAGTTCTATTCAATCGGTAACAAGCTGTACAAAACGATGGAATATATCCATTGTCAACCAGCTCTTCCATCACTTCATTCAATGAACGATCATCGCTAATCTCAAATTGCTCATGATCTAAATCTTGTTCTTCCTTATGGCTGGTATAACCTTTCATTTCAATATTAGTACCTCCATCTATTTGAGATACACCATACTGTAAAATTTCATCACGAATATGACCTGGTTCGCGCGCCGTTAAAATCAATCCGGTATACGGAACTGCTAAACGTAAAATGGCTACTAACTTTGTAAAATCAGCATCGCTCACATCGTAACGTTTATCCACCTCAAAACCAGAAGCAGACTGAATGCGTGGAAAAGAAATAGTATGAGGACCAACGTTATAAACAGCTTCAAAATGGTTTACGTGACGAACCAATCCTAACATTTCAAAACGCCAATCATATAACCCCATTAAAGCACCAATACCAACGTCATCAATTCCCGCTTCCTGTGCTCTGTCTAAACCTGTAACACGCCAATCGTAATGCTTTTTTGTGCCTTTCTTATGTACCTTTTCGTAAGTAGGCTTGTGGTAAGTCTCCTGAAAAATCTGATAGGTACCTATCCCCGCTTCTTTAACAGTTTTAAATCCTTCAATCTCCAAGGGGGCAGCGTTAATATTCACACGCCTTATTTCACCATTTTCGTGCTTAACACCATAAACGATCTTAACCGTTTCAGCAATAAACTTAGCATCGTATCGTGGATGTTCGCCATAAACCAAAATCAATCGTTTATGCCCTGTATCTTCCAATGCTGTTACCTGATCAACAATATCTTGTTTCCCCAGGGTTAAACGCTCTTGCTTTTTGTTGGATGAACGAAAACCACAGTAAGTACAATCATTTATACACAAATTACCAATGTACAATGGAGCAAACAAAACAATACGCTTACCGTACACCTGCTCTTTTAATTGCTTAGCAGCCTCTTTGATAGCCTCGACCATTTCTGACTCGTTAGCATTCACTAAAACAGCAGTTTCCTGAAGACTTAGGCGCTTTTTCTGAAGCGACTTGGCAATAACCTCGTTCACCTGATCCAAAGTAGGGTTCTGATGACTTTTGAGAATTTCATGTATCTCATCCGGATCAATAAAATTCTCCATTGGCTTATCGGCCAACTTATATTGTTGAGGGTTATAAATAATTGACATTTCTAATGTATTTGCTGATGTCCCAATATTAACTCTAAGTCTCAAAATTAGAAGTTTTACCGCAATTTAAGCAATAAATTACCAGAATTATTTACCTGATTGATATCATATAATATCGCCCGAAACTCATTAGTAAATAAAGGAATACATCTACTTGCAAAATCATATCATTTAATAATTAATCATTTCAAATCAAAAGCAAATTAATCCCAGATTGTTTGATCCTGTATTTTGATAAAATAAAACTCACTGCTCGACTCCTGAAAGAGAACTTATAATTTGATAAGAGCAATTAAACTGAACTTTCAAACCAAAATAATAACCTTCTTTTGCAAGCACATAAAAACGCAAAATTATTCCAAATTTGAGAACTTTATCCTGGTTGTTGCGTATCACAACCACTCACCTAACACCAAAGAGTTACATATTAGTTAATTGGGAATAGTTTAATCGGGAAAATGAAGAATTTACATCTATTGTACACCCTGTTATTGGTGAGTTATGCCCTCACTTCACAGGCACAAAAACAACATTTGGGATATCCTATTGTAGATATTTACGAAGCATCGGAATTCTATGGGGATTCGCAAAATTGGGATATTATTCAAGATAACAACGGAATGTTGCTCGTTGGTAACAATACCAACATAAAAGAATTTGATGGCGTCGAGTGGCGGAATATTTCGGTTAAACAGCGCCGTTTAAGAAATTTTTCTAAAACGGAAAGTGGACGGATTTTTCTATCTGCCTATGGTGAGTTCGGTTATTTAGCTTACGATGAATATGGTAGTCGACAATTTGTATCATTATTAGATAAGCTAAAAAAAGAAGATCAACCCAAAGAAGAAGTCTGGCACTGTGAAGCGACAGATAAAGAAGCTTACTTTTCAACTTATGAAAAAGTATACTATTACGATCACAACAAAGTTGAACCTCTTACATTTGAACCCGCATGGCCTCATGTTAATAAAGTTGGCAGCAATATATTTTTATTCGAAACTGAGGCTCGATTTAGTCTCTTAAAAAATGGTAAAAAATACACACTTCCACATTTGGCAAAAGCCATTAACAATGAAAGAGTTCAAAATGTGTTACCATATAAGAATGATAAAATTCTTATCTACACATACAGCAATACATTTATTGTTTATGATTTAAAAAAGCTGTTAGAAACACCTATTACTAATTGGTCAGAAACAACAATACAGCCCTCAATTCTAAAAAACATCAGCAACCAGCTAGATGATTTTTTACGCAATTTACACAGGCGCTATGCTGTTTCATTAAACGGAGATGGCTATGCCTTTGCTGGTAATAGCTTGTTAATTATCACAGATAATGATTTAAAAATTCGTAAGTCTATTGATAAAAACCTTGGAACAGATCGTGAAATAATTTATAAAATGCTTTGCGATAATGTTGGAAACTTATGGTGTACCCATAGCAAGGGTATTAGTATGATTAAACTCAACTCACCTGTTGCATTGTACGATAAACGATCGGAATACGATGAATACACCATGAATTTCACCAAATTTAAAGGTGAATATATTGCCAGTGCATGGGATAAAATGGTTACGCTCAAACCTAATAAATATGCTAAGTACAACTATGCTATTGAAACCTTACAAAATGAACAGGCATGGTCTTATTGTCCTATGGATGATCGACTTTTATACGGTACAACAGTCGGTATTTATGACTTTTATAATCAAAAGCGAAACTTAATCTTTGAAAGTAAACAATCAACTATATATGCTATTCAACAGTTAGATAAAAAGCCTGATTGGCTGGTAATTGGAGAGCAAGGACTTTCTTTATTAAAATTCAAGAAGACAAGCTCACGAAGACCCATCACCATCAGCGACACCTTAAAAATCAATGAAATAAAAGATGATGTACGCATCATCGTTCAAGATGACAACGGTGACATTTGGTTTAGAACAAACCCTTTTGAGTTATTTGTTCTACGCATAAATGAAAACACGACAAAGGGCTATGAGCTTCATCAAATTAATGATGGCAGCAAAGAGATCTTGAATGAAATAGCTTTTTACGATTCAAAATTATTGGTTAGTAAAAGCGGAAAGCTTTTTTCTTTAAAATATGATAAAACAAAACTTGGTAACTTTGAATTAGTAAATCACCAACTAACTGATTCGTTAAGCTCTAGCTACGTAACCTTTTTAAAAACTCACAAAAATGAACTTTTTGTCGGTACAGACGAGGGTATTGTTATCGTTACGCAAGACAAACAATCCAACTTTCAATTAAACAGAGATCAATTTATAGGTGTTAATCAATTAAAAGAATTTTTCTGTTTTGACGGTGATTTATGGGGAATTAGTTCGGATGCTATTTTTAATTTAGATCGTGAATTTAAACCCAAAAAGAATACACTTTTTAATGCAATTGTAAGACAAGTTACGATTAATGGCGACTCGTTAATTCAGTATGGAACATATGTGGATGACACCAAGTTCAAAGATAGCCTGTATTACTTCAATTCGTTTATTCAACCTGAGTCAATGATTCCTGAACTTAAATACGAAGACAACACAATATCGTTTGAGTTTGGTACAAACAATTACGACAAAGAGAACGCTTTAAGTTTTTCGTATCAGTTACAAGGTTATGACGATGACTGGAGCTCATATTCTGATGAAACGAAAAAAGAATATACCAACTTACCCGAAGGCGAATACTCGTTTGATTTACTCTGCAGCGATTCAAGAGGTGCAATTAGTAAAAAGGCTAGCTATCGGTTTGTTATTCAACCGCCCTGGTACCGTACATGGTATGCATACCTAATATATTTCATATCAGCGACATCCATTATTTACCTGATAATTTTCATTAGCCTGCGAAGTTTGCGTAAGAACAATAAAAAGCTAGAACAAGCTGTTAAGGAGGCGACCGACCGAATTGAAGGACAAAACTCTAAATTAAAGGAGGCTCAATCGCAATTAACCGAAGTAATGTCGGCTGTAAAAGAAGAACTTGGACAAACATCAGTAGAACTTAGGGACGCAACAAATAACCAAGCAAGCACTGTTGAAGAGTTAGCTTCGTCAATTGGCTTAATGGCTGAAAACATTGACAATACGGCGGTAAAGTCAACACAAATGCTCACAAAAGCTAAAAGTGTTGAAGAAAACGCCCAACAGAGTGTTGATACCGTTTTGAAAACTGTTGAAGCGATTGAACACATCACATCTGAAATTAGTTTTGTGTCGGAGTTTTCGCGCATGACCAACCTGTTGTCAATTAATGCGGCAATTGAAGCAGCACGAGTAGGAGAATATGGAAGAACCTTTTCTGAAGTAGCTAAACAGGTAAAAAGCTTGGCCGAAAAGTCTCAGAAAGCAGCTGTTAACATTACAGAACTATCTGACTCGGGATTATCCCTTTCTCAGAATGCCAACGATAAAATAATTGAGCTTAAGGAATACATCAACCAAACTGTATCCGCCATATCTGAAATTCAGGAATACAGTCAGGAACAAGCTGCACAATCGAATGAAATTAATGGAGCTATTCAAAGTATCTCCAACCATATTCAGGCAACATCTAATTTGGCCGAGAAATTAGATGACGCAATAAAATCCCTATCGATTGATGACACTGAACATTAATTAGTCAAACCTTAAAAGTGACTTAGGGAGTTGATATTCAGTAGATAATACATCTCATTAAGTTTCTTGTTCTGCAAGCAATTGTGTATTTTAGTAACAAAGCTTGCAGATATGGTTGGAAAACAAGACAATACCCC
>NZ_VKDE01000002.1 GCF_007097485.1 Carboxylicivirga sp. M1479
GGGGTATTGTCTTGTTTTCCAACCATATCTGCAAGCTTTGTTACTAAAATACACAATTGCTTGCAGAACAAGAAACTTAATGAGATGTATTATCTACTGAATATCAACTCCCTAAGTCACTTTTAAGGTTTGACTATTTAGCTTTATCCTACTCAACATATTTTAAGGATTAATCACACCATTATGGTATATACAAAAGCACTCTTAGTAATTGACATGCAAAAGGGCTCCTTTACACCTGCCACGCCACGCTTTGATACTGTAGGTGTGGTGAGAAGGATCAACGAACTGGCTTCTATCTGTAGGGCACACAATTATCCTGTTATATATATTCAACACGACGGTACTGGAACTGGAGAATTTGAAAAGAATTCAACGGATTGGGAAAACCTGGATGAGCTAATTGTTGAAGCAAAAGATATATTGATTGATAAGTATGCGAATGATGGCTTTTACAACTCAAAACTGCAGGCGAAATTAAATGAATTGGGCGTCAACGAATTGATTATTACTGGTTGTGCCACTGATTTCTGTGTGGAGTCTACTATTCAATCTGCTTTAGTTAAAGCTTATCAGCTTACCGTTGTTGAGAATGGCCATACAACTGGAGAACGTCCGCATTTGACAGCCGCAAAAGTGATTGAACATTACAATTGGGTGTGGAGGAATATGCTACCCACCAATGGCAAAGTTGATGTGAAAAGCTTTGAAGAAATAAAAAATGCTATCAACGCTGGTAGAAGTTTATAACTTTGTGGCAGATAAAAGTAGTAAGCAAGTACTTTCCACTAAAGCAGTATAATGGATAAGCCTATAAATGAACAGCCCAACAACCCCTTGCATGGTGTAAAATTGAAAGATATTGTAGAGGCCTTAGTTGACTATTACGGTTGGGAGCAATTAGGCTATAATATTAATATCAATTGCTTTAACAAGGATCCGTCAGTTAAGTCGAGTCTTAAGTTCTTGAGAAGAACTCCATGGGCCCGAGAGGAAGTTGAGCAGCTATACCTTCGCTTAGGTCTTGGAGAAAAATAATAAGCGAAACGATGCTGTTATTCTTGTGTATTTCTTTTAGGCAAGAATTATCCGAAGCCACGAATCACGTATTAATAAACAAGTTGTAGGCGTCTCATCCACCATTCTATCCATAAACTTAAAATTGGGTTTCAGGTCCAAACCAAAAATATTACGATCTGATTAAGGGGGATTTTTATCAGAGTAGATTTCAGATCGTATTCTTATATCTAGATGGAAAACAGCATGTAGGTTTAATTGATTGCCAGGCAAGAAGTGAAAATAAGCTCGATTTTCACTTCAATGCGTCATTAATAGCCATGAATCTTGCTAAGCTGCGCATTGGTCAAGCATCCCCAAATAACAACTAAAATCATTTGCACTGGCATATGTTAAAACAGTAAACCATAACACATTACTGCTTGATTATTTTTTTAATGAGTTCGGGATTAATGCATACACACGAATAAATAAAAGGCGACTCTCAAAATTAATGAGGTACGGTACAATTGCAGCTTAAAATTTTAACAAAATATTGATTAATCATAGTACATAATAATACAAAAAGAGCAACTCCATCTGGAATTGCTCTTGTTTCTTATTCATCTTTATCTGTGGATGTTTTTTTATTACTCTTTAAGCGTTTGGCATCTTTTAGGCTTTTATGAATCATGTATTCGAGTTGTCCATTGACGCTCCTAAATTCGTCATCAGCCCATTTTTCAATTTGTTTAAATGTTTCTGGGTCAATTCGTAATACAAATGATTTTTTTTTACTCATGCCTACTAAGAATGTAATGAACCTGTGTTGATAACTGGTGTAGCTTCTTTATCGCCGCACAAAACTACCATTAAATTGCTAACCATCGAAGCTTTTTTATCGTCATCAAAGTCAATAATGTTATCCTCCGATAGTTGAGTTAGAGCATCCTCAACCATACCAACAGCGCCTTCAACAATTTTTTTACGAGCTGCCACAATGGCCACAGCTTGCTGTCGTTTTAGCATCGAACTAGCAATTTCAGGAGCATAGGCCAGATAGCCAATGCGTGCTTCGGTTACTTCAATACCTGCTATGGCAAGTCGTTCTGTAATTTCATTCTCTAATGCTTCATTCACTTCGTGCATGCCCGATCGTAATGTCATCTCCGCCTGAGCATCGTCGAAATTGTCGTACGGGTAAGAGCCTGCTAATTTTCGTACTGCAGCATCGGTTTGTACACGCACAAACTCTTCGTAATGATCAACTTCAAATGCTGCT
This sequence comes from Carboxylicivirga sp. M1479, assembly GCF_007097485.1. GTDB lineage: Bacteria > Bacteroidota > Bacteroidia > Bacteroidales > Marinilabiliaceae > Carboxylicivirga. The sequence goes on from NZ_VKDE01000002.1 coordinate 2,279, forward strand.
TTGTAAGTGTTATTCACTTTCCAAACCAATATAACATTGATTAAGATAGGGTTACCAATTTTATCGTTCACTTTAACACGATCACTGTCAAAGTTACGGGCACGTAAAGAAATAGCTTGTTTACTGTAAAATGGGTTGGCCCAAAAGAAGCCATTTTCTTTTACCGTGCCTTTATACGCACCAAATAATACAAGCACTTTTGAACTGTTCGGATTGACGATAAAGAAACCTGGTAGAATTGCTAAAATAAAAGGTAGAGCGGCCAATAAAATAAATAAGCCGAAGATCACAATATTTGCAATAGTAGCTGCAAATAACACGAGGAATACGATCAACATGACGTATCCACTTTTGGGGTTGGTAGTTTGTTCTTGTCTCATAATGATATTAAAATAGTATCACAATGATAAATGAATTTGAGATTAAAGGCAAGTATTTTCTTATTTAAATACTTGCTTTCTAATGAATAGTATCTGCAAGTGTTATATTTGTGCTTAATTATTATGATGAAACGCGCTTTAATTTTACTATTTCTCATGTTTACCTTTACTTCTGTATGGAGTAAATGGGTTGAGGGCTATATTCAGACCAAGGATAGTGTGAGAATTGTTGGTGAAATTAAGTTGCCTAAAACCGACTTTTATACAGGAGGATGGTTCATAAAAGGCTTCGATCTGTCTTATTTATACTATGCAGTTAAATTCCGAGGGCCCGACAATAAAAGTCATATTTATTATCCTGATGAACTAAAATCTTTTAGTTTTAAATTTAAGGGTGAGGATCATTTTTTCATTAGTGAAACCCTTCATTATAAAAGTATTATTAAAATAGACCGGCAAAAAGATCGCTTTCTAAATGTTATTTATAGCGGAGCTTTAATGCTTTGTAGAAACGAATTGCAATTAGATGAAGAGCGGATAGAAGCCAAGATTATTGTTTATGAAGATTACTATTTGTACAATTCTCAATTGGGTTTAACCAAGTTAGAAGTCAGTAATAATTATCAAAGTTTGAATGAGATTCTCAAGCAATATGGGATGTCTGAAGTGTATTTAGAAACTATAAGTCATAAAATCTCTCTTCGAAATATAACGGAGGTTCTATTCGACTATGATCAATGGTTAATAAATAACAAGGATAATTTTCAGGTCGTTATTTGATCCATTTAATTATACGAAGAATCAGATAAATGGCTGTTAAGGTAAAAATAATGGTCGCCCCTGATGGTAAGTCAAAGAAATAAGCCATTAACAAGCCGCTAATACTTCCAAGCACACTAATTATAACTGATCCAAACATTACCTTTTTTAGGTCTTTGACAAACAAATTAGCTGCCGAAGCCGGAATTGTAAACAAGGATAAGACGAGAATAATACCCATTACTTTTATCGATAGCACAATGGATATGGCAACGAAAACGGCGATGACGTATTTAATTGCCTGCACCGGTAAACCTGATACTTTTGCAAATTGACTGTCGAAAGCAACTGATAGAATGACTGGGTAAAATATTAAAACCAGCACAATGCTGAGTGTTGCAATGCTGAATAGCCAAATTAAATCTAATACTTGCACCGTTAATACATCGCCAAACAAAAAGCCCATTAGGTTGGGCGTATAACCAGGTGTGATAAAAACAAATAGTATACCAATCGCCATTCCGAGTGACCAAAGAATAGCAATTGAACTATCTTCTCTAATACCTGCTTTTGTACTGCTCCATTCAATGCCAAGTGCTGATAAAAGAGCAAATATGGCTGCACCAAAAAAAGGAGGCCAGCCCATATAATAAGCGATTCCCATTCCGCCAAATGAAGCATGTGTGATGCCTCCACTAATAAAAACACTTCGCTTAGCAACAATATAACTGCCAACAATTCCTGCTATAATTGAGGTGAACAATGAGGCCAGCAAGGCATTTCTAAAAAATGAATAAGTGAATAATTCAAACAATTCATTCATGGTCGTGGTCCTTTAAAACGCGATGAGGTACTTTACCATGACTTACCAATTCAATTGGGCAGTTATAGGATTTAAGCACTTCGTTGGTAATTTTATTACTGTTATGGTAATGCAAGCCGCCGTTAACGCAGGCAATGGTTTTAACCATTGATGATATGGTGCCCACATCGTGCGATACCAATAGAATAGCCATTTGCTTATTCAAATCTTCTAGTAGATGATATAGATTGGCCTCAAAGGTTTTGTCAACGTAAGTATTGGGTTCATCCAAAATTAATAAGTTTGGTTCGCTAATAAGTGCTCTACAAAGAAATACACGTTGCATTTGTCCACCCGAAAGTTCTCCAATGGGTAGGTTATGACGCGTTTCAAAACCAATAAATTCCAATAACTCATCAACACGTTTTAGCTGTGCCTTTGTTGCTTTATGCCACCATTTTGTACTCGATCTTCCCGACAAAATAACATCCTTAATTGTTATCGGAAATTGTTTGTCAATGGTATTGACTTGTGGCAAATAACCAATTCTGAGATCTTGCGATTTTTCTATTTGGCCCGATAAAGGAGTATGCAAGTCCAAAATAAGCTTTAGTAGGGTAGTTTTTCCACCCCCATTTGGTCCTATAATTCCTATAAAGTCATTAGCATTCACTGTTAGGTCAACATTTTTGAGAACAGTTGTATCGTCATAAGCTGCAGAAATGTTTTTTAGTCGGATTAGTGGTTTCATAGCCTTTAGTCTTACTGTGTCTCAAGATAATTGATGAAACGTTCCATTTCATTTTTCCACTGCTCGTCTAAGGGGTTTACCTGAACGGTGGTGGCACCTATTTCTTTGGCAATTACCAGCGCATTTGATTGATCAAATTCTTGTTGAATATAAATGGTTTTAATTTGCTTCTCTCTGGCATTTTCTATGGTTGTTTTTAATCGGCCAGGAGTTGGCGTTTTACCTTCAAATTCAATGGTTATTTGCTCAAAACCATAGGCTTGTGCCAAGTAGGTATATGCCGGATGAAAGATCATAAAGGCCAGATTTGGATTTCGTGAGGCAACGGTTTTTAAACGCTCATCCATTTCGTCTAATTCCGACATTAACAGTTCGTAGTTTGATGCGATTACACCCTTATGCTGAGGAAATAGTTCAACTAAATACTGACGTGTATTTTTTATTATTTGTTGCACTTCTTTAGGCGATGTCCAAATATGAGGATCCACGCCTGCACTGCAGATGTGATCATGATCATGGTGATGATGACTGTGGTCTCCATGAATAGTCGAAATACCATTGGACATGTCAAACCATTTCAAATTTGGGTTGGCCGACTGTATTTTCTCTACCCATACAGATTCAAAACCTAAGTGCCCCATTTTTAGATAGGCTACCGATTTTGATAATTTTTTAATCTGTGTTGCCGATGGAGCATAGGTAGCATGATCAGATCCCTGAGGAATCATAATGTTCACATCAATGGTATCTCCTATTAAGCGTTCAATAAAGTATTTCTGCGGAGCTATGCTGACAGTCAATATCTCTTTGCTTTGATCTGCTTGTTGTAAATTACATCCAACTAAAAGTATGGAAATTAAGAATGTAAATAATAGTTTGTTAATCATGTATAATCGCGCTAGTGTGTTTTGAATAATTTGGACGGTTAACCATACAAAAGTACTTGAACTGGCGAAGAAATGCAACAATGTTGCAATAATAAAAAGATGCGAATATCTTTAATAGCTTTGTCCGAATAATTGGAAGATGGATTCGGTATAAGTTTTTGATACGGGTATTTCTACAAGAGGTTGTGTGTTAAGCTTTATTCTCAAGCCATCTTTTGTTCGTTCAATCATCTTAACTTTTCTAAAATTAACCATGTATGAACGATGACATCGAATAATGTTGAGTGGCTTAAGCGTATCTTCAAGTTTTTTAAGCGTGTTTCGAAGTAGAAATTTCTCCTGTTTCTGCTGGTGTGAATAATAAATAGTTACGTAATTATCGGCGCCTTGCAGGTATAGTAAATCATCCTGTTTAATAGATAAACGCATAGTGCCCTTGTCATCATTAAACATCACCATACCGTTCACTTCTGGCTTAATAGTATCTATGTCACCTTCTTCCAAAGCTTCTAATTTCTCCTTGTTATCCATCCATGCAAAAAACAACCACGATACTGTATAAGGTATTAATAGAACCAGAGCTGTGTTAAGAATTGATACTTTAAAAGCCTCTTCGAAAGTTCTAGGATCATGTAATATTATTAGTTCGTAAAGCGTGTAGAACAACGACATGCAAATAATTTCAATGGCTATTGAAAGAAGATAGCGACCTATTGAAATGTGTTTGCCTCTTTTTGCCCGGTGGTACATTATAATTCGGCTAATTACCACAACCAATACGCCTGTTAGGATAACAAGGCTTGAGTATAAAAAGAGTTCAAGTTTGGAGATTTCAAACCAATTGCTAACATCAAATGGTTGATAAATATTAATGAATACCAAAGCAAAGGTCGCCGTGAAAAGAATTAAGCGAACTATGTTTTTCTTTTTTACCTGATAGGATGGTAATGCTTTGCTAAAATCCATAATGGGCTAAAGATGCAATTTATACTTTAATTTTTGAAGACAATTCTGGTAATTTACGTATTATTTAAAGATTAGTAAGGCTGTTTTTCACCCCACACTATCGAATTTCACCCCAATATTTTGAATTTAAGCCCTGATTGATAGTGGAAATCACATAAAATTGCACATTCCTTTTTTGTTGACTTGGTTTGCATTCGTAAGATGTAAACAGGCAGAACATCCTATCGTATTCGAAACTCCATGAATTATTTTTTTCTATATCAAACTCTGAAAGAACATCTTTTATCGGGAGTAGCCACACTACCTCCTGATAAAGATGCTTTCGGTATATCTATAGAAGAGTTTCATTCCAAATCTTCTGTGGCATCGTTTACAACCGCACCAAGTGCTTTTGATTTGAAAAGTGGCGAGCAGGAGAAAAACAATCACTTTACATATCCAATGTTTAGGCCGCTAAATAACACACCAACTGACGGGTGCATTATTCTTTTGCATGGATTAAATGAACGTAGTTGGGAAAAGTATTTGCCCTGGGCCTATCAGCTAGCTAATAATACCAATAAATCGGTCATCTTATTTCCTATTGCCTATCATATGAATCGCTCACCAAAAGCATGGTGCGATCCGCGTCAGATGACAGCTTTTGTTAAGAATAGAAAGGTACAGCTGCCGCAAGTAAAAGGATTGAGTGTGGCCAATGTGGCATTGAGCGAACGTTTAACAAATCATCCAGAACGTTTTCTTCTTTCTGGCTTCCAGGCTGCCAATGATATATTGGCTTTGGTTAAAGAAATAAAATTGGGCAAACATGCGGGTATTAAAAAAGACGGGCGCATCGATTTTTTCGCGTACTCAATTGGCTCCTTTTTAGCTCAAATTATGTTTTTGGCTCATGGTGAACGAGAACTAGCAAAGAGCAAGCTCTTTATCTTTTGTGGAGGAAGTGCTTTTGCCGATTGGCAAGGCATATCGAAATACATAATGGATAGCCGTGCTTTTGAAACTTTACACAGCTACTATAATAAAGCCAAAGTGGAAGGGAGTGAACAAGTGAATGATTTATTAAGTAATACTCGCTTAGGACAATCCTTTGTAGATATGCTTTCCTTAAGCAATCTTAGGCAAAAAGGAGAACATTATTTTGCCTTTATGAAAGATCGCTTATCGGCGGTTGTACTTAAAAACGATTCGGTGGTAATTGCCGATACGGTAAAAAAAACATTAAAGGGGATGCATTTTGAGGAATGGGATTTAAACTATCCGTATTCTCATATTATGCCATTTCCATTGCTTTCTAATAAATTGGTAAATCAGGTTAATGAGGCTTTTGACAAATTAATGTCAAAGTCGGCTCTGCTTTTTACAACATGTTGAGAATGAATGATTGTTAACCTGAAAAAAAAGGGTGATTGGTTAAACGTAACCATCACCCTTTTTTAGTTTTATAGAGGCTTGACCTTTTTATCCAAGCATCTCAACCACTTGGTTGAAAACATTCTCGCCTGTAAAGCCAAATTCTTTGTCAAGTACAGTATAAGGGGCTGAGTAACCGAAATGGTTAAGTCCCCAAACTTTTCCATTGGCACCAACTAAGCCTTCCAATGTTACTGTTAAACCAGCTGTCATACCAAAACGTGGTGTTTCAACCGGAAGAATAGCATTTTGGTAAGCTGCATCTTGTGTGCGGAATAATCCTTCAGAGATAACGGATACAACATTTACTTTTAAGCCTTTTTGCTCGCGAAGTAATTTAGCACCATCAACCAAAGTAGCAACTTCAGAACCCGACGCTAATAACACTACATCTGGTGTATCGGCATCTTTCTCCACAATGTATGCTCCTTTTTCTGCCTGCAAAGCCATTTCGTATGAACTTCCTGGTAAGTTAGGAATGTTCTGACGAGATAGAATTAATGCAGTAGGTGTTTTTGTGTTCTCCATTGCCATTTTCCAGGCAACAGTTCCTTCGTTAACATCAGCAGGACGAACAACTAACATGCTGTTTTCTCCGTGGTGGTTTTGTAACTTCTCCATCAAACGAATTTGAGCTTCTTGCTCAATTGGCTGGTGGGTTGGGCCATCTTCACCTACACGGAAAGCATCGTGTGTCCAAATGTATTTAACTGGTAATTGCATTAAGGCTGCCATACGAGCCGCTGGCTTCATATAGTCAGAGAACACAAAGAAAGTACCACAAGCAGCAATTACACCACCGTGAAGTGCCATACCGTTAGCGATAGCTCCCATTGTTAACTCAGCAACACCAATCTGTAAGAATGCTCCTGAGAAATCACCTTTTTTAAATACAGTTGTTTTCTTTAAGAAACCATCTGTTTTATCTGAATTGGCCAAGTCAGCCGACATCACAATCATGTTTTCAACCTGCTCGGCAAATACGCCAAGAGCCGTTGCAGAAGCTGCACGTGTAGCGCTACCAGCTTTTTGCTCAATGGCTGAATAATCAACATTTGTTTCGCCAGATTTGAATTGAGCTAATTTAGCAGCTAACTCAGGGTTTGCTTTTGCCCATGCAGCTTCTTCAGCTTTCTTTTCAGCTACAAAAGCAGCTTTTTTAGCATGTGCTTCAGCGTATAGCTCTTCAACACCCTCTAATAATTGGAAAGGGTTAGCAACATCACCACCTAAGTTTTTAATTGTATCATCAATTGATGCACCAGCAGCACTTAATGGCTGTCCGTGGGTTGAAACTTGCTTTTCAAATGAATCGCCATCGCCCTTAACAGCACCTTTACCCATTACTGTTTTACCAATAATTAAGAATGGTTTCTCTGTTTCAGCCTGTGCAGCATCCAAAGCTTTACGAATTTGATCGTGGTCGTTACCATCAATAGTCATGGTAGCCCATCCCCAAGCTTCATATTTTTTAGCTGTATCTTCAATCGTTACATCATCACAAATTGTTGATAACTGAATATCGTTTGAATCGTAGAACATAACAAGGTTACTCATTCCTAAGTGACCAGCTAAACGACCAGCGCCCTGAGAAATTTCTTCTTGAATACCACCATCCGAAATAAATGTGTAGATGTTATGACTCATCCAGTCGCCAAAGCGAGCCGCTAAAAAGCGTTCAGCAATTGCAGCACCTAAAGCCATTACATGACCTTGTCCTAATGGGCCAGATGTATTTTCAACACCTCTTACAAAGTCCACCTCTGGGTGACCTGGTGTTGGGCTACCCCATTGTCTGAAGTTAGCCAATTCGTCCATGCTATATGTACCAGTTAAAGCTAAACCAGAATATAACATAGGAGACATGTGTCCTGGGTCAAGGAAAAAACGGTCGCGGTTAAACCAAGTGCGATCCGATGGGTCGTAGTTCAAATACTCCGAAAACAATACATGCATAAAATCTGCACCACCCATTGCACCACCTGGGTGACCTGATTTTGCTTTTTCAACCATTGCGGCTGATAAAATCCGAATGTTATCGGCTGCGCGCTTTGAAATGTTCTTGTCCATTACGTTTTTTAAAATTAAAAATTTCATACAGTACCTGTGCTGTATGGAACTTGTTAAATAGCTCAGCGAACCGAGCTACTAACAGTTTCTATTGTTGATAATTTACCCTGTAAATAAACAACAGTAGAACAGTCTTCAAACTTGGCGCAAAAATACACTTTTTTCCCTTGTATATTAATTTAAATCAACATGATTTTTGTTGTTTTTAGTTGATTAGCTACTCTTTATAATGTAGCTGGAAGTAATTGGATGTAGCAACGTAGCCAAATAACTACGACATAATGATTACTTTTGAATTATAAATTAATACGATTTGTTGCTATGTTAAAGATTGTTGCTGATGATAAAATCCCTTTTCTAACTGGCGCTTTAGAGCCGAAGGCTGAGGTGAAATATATGGCGGGAGGAGATATTTCCAATGAAGATTTAAAAAATGCTGATGCCTTAATAACAAGGACCCGAACCAAATGCAATGAGGGTTCGTTAAACGGAACTTCGGTAAAAATGATAGCCTCAGCAACAATTGGTTTTGATCATATAGATACCAATTGGTGTGAGCAAAACAATATAAAATGGACCAATGCACCTGGTTGCAATTCAGAATCGGTAAAACAATATTTGGGAGCTGTTTTGGCTTTGCTAGTGAGTGAAAAAAAGTGGGTTCTGAAAGATAGAAGTATTGCTGTTGTTGGTGTAGGAAACGTAGGGAGTAAGGTGAGTGCTATGGCAAAAGCGCTAGGCATGACCGTTTATGAAATTGATCCGCCAAGGGCAAGGCAAGAGAACAATATGCATTTCGTTAATTTAACTGATGTGGTGAATAAAGCCGATGTTATTACTTTTCATACGCCACTAAGCAAAACAGGAGAAGATAAAACCTTGCATTTGTGCGATGATAACTTGCTTAAATGTATGAAATCGGATGCAATAGTGGTTAATTCTTCGCGCGGAGAAGTGATTGATGGGCAGAGTTTGAAAGCGGCTTTAACAGAAAAGCAGATTGGTGGAGCTGTAATCGATGTGTGGGAGAATGAACCTGCCATTGACAAAAACTTAGTTGATTTGGTATGGATTGGAACACCTCATATTGCTGGGTATTCAAAAGACGGAAAGGCTAAAGGCACCCAAATGAGTGTTCAAGCTATTAGTCGTTTTTTTAAATTGGGAATGGATGATTGGGAGGCAAGCGGACTGCCACTTCCTGAGCAGGCACAACTAGAGATTAATTGCGTGGGTTTAACAGAAGACGAAGTTATTGCCCGTGCAATTCTACATACTTACCCATTATTTAACGATGATGCTGATTTGCGTGGTGACTTGGCGAAGTTTGAATACCTACGTGGTGCATACCCTGTGCGCAGAGAGTTTAAAGCTTACCAGATTGTGTTAGAAAATGGCAATGAATCCATGTTAAAAAAACTGATTGATATTGGTTTTGGTAAGGTCATAAAAAAAATGAGCGGCAGATAAAACGATATCCACCGCTCTTTAAATTCTACACTTTACTAAGGTTTAATTGATGTGTTTTTACAAACGTTTCTAATGAATCTTGTAAGGTTGGATCGCCAATCTCTTGTAAGTCGTAGTGTACACGAGTATTGGCTTTGCTGATTTTTACAATTCGGTTTAAATCAATTGGCGTTCCAATGATGATGGAATCACACGGCACATTGTCAATGCTTGCTTGCAAATCTTTTACTTGCTCTTCGCCATAACCCATGGCAGGAAGCAAAGCCCCAATGTTTGGGTAAATTCGGTAGGTATCTGCCAATTTTCCTATCGCATATTCGCGTGGATCAATAATTTCAGCTGCTCCATATTTTTTAGCAGCCACCGTGCCTGCACCCAGTTTCATCTCACCATGCGTGAGGGTGGGGCCATCTTCAATTACCAATACGCGTTTACCTTTTATGGCAGAAATATCTTCAACGCGAATAGGAGAAGCACCATCTATAACGATTGCTTTTGGATTAGTCGCTTCTATGTTTGCTCTTAACTGGTTAATGTCTTCGGGAGCGGCGCTATCCATTTTGTTGATGACCACAATATCGGCCATTCGCAAGTTGACTTCCCCAGGATAATAGCTCAGCTCGTGGTTAACACGATGGGGATCGGCCACGGTTATTAATAGGTCGGGCTGGTAAAATGAAAAATCATTGTTGCCACCGTCCCATAATATCACATCGCAGCCATCTGGATCATTTTCAGCCGCATCTAAAATAGCTTGATAGTCAACGCCAGCATAAATTACATTGCCTCGCACAACATGAGGTTCGTATTCCTCCATTTCTTCAATGGTGCATTCATGAAATGCTAAATCGTCAAGGCTGGCAAAACGTTGAACTTTTTGCTTAAGTAAATCGCCATAGGGCATTGGATGGCGTATGGCAACTACCTTTAAGCCTTGCTCCATTAATATTTCAATTACTTTGCGCGAAGTTTGGCTTTTGCCACAGCCAGTTCTGGTGGCACAAACAGATATGACTGGCTTGTTGCTTTTGATTTGCGTGTCCTTTGGGCCGAGAAGCATAAACGAGGCACCTGCCGCATTAACTCTCGCCGACACATTCATCACTCGATTATAAGGAACATCCGAATACGAAAAGATACAAACATCAACTTCATTCTCTTTAATGAGCCTTTCCAGTTCTTCCTCGGCGTAGATGGGTATGCCTTGTGGGTAAAGCTCGCCAGCTAGTTCGTCAGGGTATTTTCTACCGTCGATATCAGGTATTTGTGCAGCTGTAAATGCAACCACTTGGTAGTCTCTGTTGTTTCTTAAAAAAGTGTTGAAGTTGTGAAAATCTCTTCCGGCAGCGCCGATGATAATGGCTCGTTTCATTTTTTATTGATTTGGTTATTAATTGATTGGGTAGCTAGTTGTAGCTTGACTACTATAAATGTACCGGAAGCAGTATTAAATGGCTAGTGGAGTAAACATGTTAAGAAACAGAATGGTAATGTTGATTTAGTGAGCATGTTCACGTAATTTAATAAGTTTGTCGTATGAATTTTTTGGCTCATCTATATTTATCGGGCGATAATACAGGCATCCAGATTGGTAACTTTATTGGCGACCATGTGAAAGGACGCGACTATGAGAAGTATGCGCCAACAATTCGTCAGGGTATTCTTTTGCATCGAAAAATTGATCATTTTACCGACACACACCCTTTGGTTAAGCAAAGTGCCAGGAAACTGAACGATGGATATGGGCGTTACTCAGGCATTGTGATGGATGTGTTTTACGATCATTTTTTAGGTGTTAATTGGTCGCATTTTAGCGATGTGAGTTTGTCGCAATATGTTTCTGCTGTACATAAAACATTGCTGCGAAACTACTTTAAATTACCTGCTAATGTGAAGCGCTTTCTACCATTCATGGTTAAGAGCCGTCGTTTAGAAACCTATGCAACTAAAGAGGGCATTAAGCGAAGTTTAGAAATTATGGCCAACTATTCGTCATTACCTGCCGAAACAGATTGGGCAATGGAACAGATGGATTTGCATTATCAGGCCTTGAACGATGAGTTTATGGCGTTTTTTCAGGAAGCTCGAATAATGGCCAATGAAGAGTTGCAATTAGCTCTTTAAACGTGCTTTCATCATACGGTCTTTGCCATTAATATCTTTCCTGTATTCAATGTTGTTAAATCCTGCAGTACTTAACATGGCCTCCATGTCCTTTGCCAGGTACTCATTAATTTCGAAATATAAATACCCTTGAGGATTGAGTATTTGCTTTGCCAGTAGGGCAATGCTACGGTAGAAAAGTAATGGGTCGGTATCTTTTACAAACAAAGCGGTGTGTGGCTCATTCTCCAGAACATTGGCCTCCATCATGCTTTTTTCTAACTCACGAACATATGGTGGGTTACTTACAATGCAATCAAACTTTTCGGCGTTGGGTTGATGGTTGAGTACGTCAATTAACTCAAACTGAACTTCTTGTTTTAAGTGTTTAGCATTTTGTTTAGCTACTGCAAGAGCTTCTTCCGATATGTCCCATGCCGTAACCTGTGTGTTGGGCATGTTTGCTTTTAATGCTGTTGCAATGCATCCGCTCCCTGTTCCAATATCAAGTAGGCTGTTTATCGGAAGTTGATCGGTCAATATCCAATTAACCAGCTCTTCGGTTTCGGGTCGTGGAATAAGCACGGCAGGACTTACGCTAAATTGAAGATTGTAAAACTCAGTGTGTCCAATGATATATTGCAGAGGGATGTGTTGCTTTAGCTGCTCTTTATATCCATCAAGTATTTGAAGTTGCTTTTCATCAAGTTGCTCACGATTCATCATCAATAACTCGGTGTTGCTAACCTTCAATACCTCTTGTAGTAAGAGTTTTGCCATTTGCCTGATCTCGTACTCTGGATAATAATCACTAAGCTCTGTTAGTAGCTTAGAAGTGAATTGATGAATCGTAGTGCCGCTCATTTTTTGTATCTTGAACGGCAAAATTACGAAACTCCAATGAATCATTTATCGATTGATGAAAAATACATGCAGCGTTGCCTGCAATTGGCACAATTGGCTGAAGGCAATACTTATCCGAACCCAATGGTTGGCAGTGTTGTGGTGCACAATGGTAGGATTATAGGAGAGGGCTATCATCGAAAATCAGGCGAGCCCCATGCCGAAGTAAATGCGGTACATTCGGTCAAAGATAAAAGTCTATTAAAAGAATCGACCTTATATGTCAACCTTGAGCCATGTGCACATTATGGCAAAACACCGCCTTGTTCCAAATTAATTATTGACCATCATATTCCCAAAGTTGTTATTGGCTGTATCGATTCATTTTCTGAGGTTTCGGGCAAAGGTGTCGCCATGATGGAAGCAGAAGGTATCGAGGTCATAAGCGGAGTGTTGGAAGCCGAGAGTTTGGAGTTGAACCGTCGTTTTTTTACTTATCACAATAAAAAACGTCCATACATTATCTTAAAATGGGCCGAAACGCTTGATGGTTTTATCGATATTGAACGTACACAAGAAAATTACGGGCAACCAACCTGGATAACAAACGAATGGGCCAGACGAGCTGTGCATAAACAACGCAGTACAGAACAAGCAATTTTGGTTGGTACTTATACCGCTATTAAAGATAATCCCTCGCTAACCTTGCGCGATTGGTCGGGCATACAGCCTTTGCGATGTGTTATTGATAAAAAGTGTCAATTGGATGAATCATCGAAACTGCTTGATGGTTCGTGTGCAACGGTTGTTTATAATTGTGAACAATCAAAAATAGATGGACTAACTGAATATGTAAAAGTAAATGAGGAAGAAGTGCAGGATCAGTTATTGACCGACCTTTGGCAACGAGGTGTTCAATCTGTGATTGTAGAGGGAGGCCAGGCTACCTTACAACATTTAATTGCATCTAATTTATGGGATGAGGCACATCAGTATGTTGGCGATGTGGTTTTTAAGGCGGGAATACCAGCTCCAAAGGTCAAAGGAACTTTTATTCGTCAGGAAAGTTTTGGTTCCAGTAAACTATTGGTGCATCGTAATAATTTGTAAATTACCAACTACGAACATTTATTCAACTCTATGGATTTTATTGATTCTATTCCTCCTCTGGTAATTAACATTGTTAAGGTGGCTTATGTATTTGCCATGCTGGCCATTGTGTTTGTGGTAATGCTCGAAAACAGAAGTCCACTTAAAACCATTCCCTGGATGTTGGTACTGCTTTTTGTGCCTGTTTTAGGTGTGGTCTTTTTTGTGTTCTTTGGGCAAAACCTTCGAAAAGAGAAGATTATTAGGCGTAAGGGACTGAAGAATCATGATTTGGTGCGTGAGATTGCACACTCACAAAGTAGCAAATTAGCAGAAGGAAACATGGATGATATGTCCATGGTGGCTAATAATAAAAAGCTCATTCAGTTATTTTTAAATAACTCATCATCCATATTAACTATTGGTAATCAGGTAGATGTTTTAAACAATGGCGAGGCCACTTTTGCTTGTATCCTGGATGCCTTAAAGAATGCCCGTCAAAGCATTCATCTGCAATATTATATTTTTGATGAGGATGAAATTGGCAATCAGATACTGGATATACTAAAGGAAAAGGCAAGTAAAGGTGTTGAGGTTCGCATGATTGTTGATGATGTGGGTAGTTGGGAGTTGAAACGTCCATTCTTTAAGAGTTTACAGCGTTATGGTATTGAGATTTATAGCTTTTTAACTGTTCGTTTTCCTTCTTTAACCTCCAAAGTAAATTATCGAAATCATCGTAAGATAGTGGTAGTAGACGGAGAGATTGGCTTTTTAGGAGGCCTAAATGTGGCTGATCGATACATAAAAGGTAATCCTGTTTATGGTATTTGGCGCGATATGCATTTGCGTATAACGGGAGATGCTGTAAATGCTCTACAATCAGTGTTTTTTATCGATTGGTATTTTGTGAGTCAGAAAGACATTGCAGATCCGAAATACTTTCCACCTAAAAATCCTATTGGCGATAAGGCTGTTCAAATTGTTACCAGTGGTCCGGATTCTGATTGGCCAGGCATTATGATGGGTTACTACCAAGCAATTGCCAATGCGCGAAAATACGTTTACATTACCACGCCATACTTTATGCCAGGTGAAAGCGTTTTGATGGCACTTAAGGCATCGGCCATGAGTGGTGTTGATGTGCGCATACTAATTCCTGAGAAAAGCGATGCTTATTTTACTGCTTTGTGTACCAAATCGTATATAAAGGAGATGCTTATTACTGGCGTTAAATTTTATTTCTATCAACCAGGCTTTTTACATAGTAAAATGATGGTGGTGGATGATGAGTTGTGCACCATTGGTACCACTAATATGGACTTCAGAAGCTTTGAGCAAAACTATGAGGTGAATGCCTTTATTTTTGATGAAGAAAAAAGTATTGAAGTAAAAGGTTATTTCTTAGAAGATCAGAAACAATCGCGTTGCATTAATTTAGATGAATGGAAAAAACGACCGCGTTGGCAGAAAGCTAAAGAGTCGTTCGCTCGTTTATTTAGTCCCTTATTGTAAACAATTGCTTGTTGGCTTTTCGAACAGTACTTTTCTGTCAATCAATAAGTCTCCACATTTCTAAAGAATAAGATGTTTGGTCCTTAAACAGGATGCTTATGACTTTAACTTATTAGAGTGTTGATCTTACTGCTCCACCTTCCAAAGCGTAAACTTGACCGCTTACAAATTCGGCCATGGGCGATAGTAGCCAGGCTGCCAAATTGCCCAAATACTCTGGGTTACCAAATTGTTTAGCAGGTATGTCCTCAATAAAATTAGCTTTGGTGGTTTCAAAATCTATACCTGTCATCTGGCTTTTCTTTTCAATAAGACGGTTGATGGCAGAAGTGTCGTGCGCACCTGGAGCTATCATGTTAAAATTAATATTCTGACCGCTTACTTCTTGAGACGCCGTTTTCATCATGCCTAAAACAGCTAAACGCAGCGATGTGCTCAGTACGAGATTCTCATAGGGCTGCTTAACCGATGAGCTCTCGACATAAACCAAGCGACCATAACCCTGGTTTTTAAAGTGCGGTAAAAGTTTTTGCGTTAGTTCTACTTTCCAACGTAATATGCCCCTGTAGGCATCATCCCAGTCCGATAAACGCGTTTCTTCAAATTGCTTGGCTGGTGGGCCTGACGAATTAATGAGGATGCCATTTATTTGGTGACCGCTAGCGAGGCTAACCAGTTGATTAATCGTATCTGATTGAGTTACGTCTCCTTTAATGCCAGTAAATAACTTTTGGAATTGAAGTTCCATCGCATCCAGCCCTTCTTGCTGGCGTGCAATGCCAATTACTTTAGCGCCTTCAATCATTAATGCAATGGCCGTAGCACGACCAAAACCCGCGGTAGCACCGCATACGATAAAGCTGTGGTTATTTATTTTCAGATCCATGGTTTAGAAGTTTCCTTTATTGACAATTTGAAGTACAAAAGGTTTAAAGGTATGGAGTGATAGATGCTTAAAGTTTTGCAATGGCGCGTTTGTTGGCTTTTTACTTTCAACTTAATGCAGTTAAAGTTGAGATAAAATAGAGCTGGACTGTTTTTATTGAATAGCATTCTATTTTAGTCCTTGTTTGAATTTAGGGTATTAATTACTAGTAAATGTGCTTTACTCTTTTTGTGTAACAGATTTCTTTAATTCGGTCAATTATTTACTTCTTCATCACAAACATGTACCTTATGTAACTCTGCATAATACAACTCTAATTATAGTGTTGATTTTATTGCGGCAGAGAAAGGATTCATTGTCCAAAGGCATGAATAGGGAACAATCATTTTACCTTACTAAGAATAACGTACATGAATCGATTGGTAACTTCTTTGTTTAAGTGTATTGTTTTTATCATTGCGTTTGCGTGTAGCAATGATGATTGTGGTGATGAAATATTTATTGACGTCAATTCAAAAAACAGAAAAGTGTTAATCATTGGTATCGATGGTTTTAGAGCAGATGCGATGCAAGCTGATATTTCACCCTTTTTATTTAAATTATCTCAACGAGATGAAACTTACTTTAATAATGAGCATCTAGTTGAAAGATTAACTTTTAGTGGTCCTAATTGGACAAGTATACTAACTGGGGTACATGTGCAAAAACATCAGGTAAGAACGAATGATTTAAGATATCACAATCTACGAGAGTATCCTCATGTGTTTGACTATATTGAATTGGCCGATAGTGGACTGAATACTATTTCGGTGTCGAGTTGGAAAATAATAAACGAACGAATTGTATTGGGAAATGCCGATTATGCGCACACATTCGTTTATAACGATGAAGAGGTTTATAATATTGCGAAGCAGCTCCTGACGGAGGGTGAGCCAATTGAGCCAAATGTGATGTTTATGTCATTTCATGATCTTGATAGGGCAGGACATAAATATGGGTTTAGTGCTCAATGTACCGAATATACTATAGCATTAGGCCGAATTGACACCTATGTTGAGGATGTTATTTCTATTGTAAATGCAAAACGAGATCTTGGTGAAGACTGGTTGATAATGATTGTTTCTGATCATGGAGGCGCCAATAAAAGTCATACAGGTGGATATAACAACTACCATATTCGACATACGGTTTTTTATGCAAATCATCCAAGCATTTGCTTCAAACAATCGCACGTTAGTTCACAAGTAGATGTAGCGCCGACGGTGTTAAGTTTTTTAGGTATTACCAGCCAAGAGTTTAACTGTAAGACAGATGGAGTATCGTTAACCGAATGAGTGTTGGAGATTAAACTATCAAATAGAGTTCTGAAAATTACATCGCTTAGTTTTATTGTTTATTTTTTTTTGCTTGACTTAGCAAAGGGGTTAAAATCGATGCATCGCTGTACCCACTTGTCTAAATCTTCATCCATGTCTATGCCACGTGGCTCAATCATCACATATCCTTTCATGGGCTTGCCGGTAAAATTCATCACTTTACAGCCTTCCTCCTTTAGTGCCTCTTCGTAGATGCTTGGCGAAATGCGCGCCATCAAGTCATTCTTAATGATACCAATGCACATTTTATTATCTATCATAAACGTAAGCCCTCCCATCATCTTTTTCTCTTGGTATAGAGTGCCTTTAGTGCGCAATGACAACCTGATTCTGTCTGCTAAATGTTCGTCGTAAGCCATTGGATTAATGTTTTTATAATTAAATACAGTGCCTTATTTTAGGGGTAAATTTTTACATAAATGGAAAGCCTACATTTACATATGCCCTTACTTTCCAGTCGTCAAGATTGGTTCCTAGACCAACAGTAATTGGCCCAATTAGGGAGTTGATAGAAAGACCTCCTCCAAAACCAATGATGTATTCATTCGCTCCTAGGTAAAAGTTTTGCCCTTCAAATGTTTTGTTGCCGTAGTTGGGAGAGTAAATACCATTAGCTGCCGCATGAGCATAGATGGTTGGAGTAATGTTAAAATTTATTTTAAAACTACCTAAAGCATAGTTTTCGGCTATTTTTTCCCGGTAATTTAACCCGATAAAGGCAGCGTCTCCCGTACTAATATTGTATGCCGTACCACCAATGTGGTGCATGTCAAAAAATGGGGCATCAGCTGAAAATGCGGCTAAAGAAGCACCTACTTCAATATGCGTATTCTTTGATGCACTAAAGTTCTTTTGATAATGAAGCGATCCTGCTAAGTAATATTGCTCAGGTACGTCGATAAATGGTTCTATAAGTGCTTTGGCATCTGACTCGCCTTCGTAAAATTCGTATGCCTTATAATTGAGCTTTGCTTTAAGGTGTATGTGGTGTCCTTTAGTGGCATAAAAACGTTTGTTAAGTGTGTTCCGATCTGCAATCAATGTACCGTAAACAAATCCATTTCCAAACAATTCAACACCTTGATCAAATACATTTGATAAACCCGAGGCTTGGGTTACTCTAATTTCCTCCCAGGAAACTTTGGCCGCAATCATTGATCTTGTTTTGTAAGAAAGGAAGATGCCACCTCCAGCCATTATTTGACTATAATTAAGTGTTCCTGCTTTTTTTAGGTTGTTTTGGTATATGGGTAAAGGTGTGTACTCAAAGTATCCATCAGCAATAAATCCAGTATTTTGTTTCTCTCCCAAGTAGCTTATCATCTCTCCGTGTGCTCTCGGGTTTTCTGATATGTCGGTAGTTATGGATAGGCGACTATTCTTAAAAATTAAGTTGCGTAGGGTAATATTGGCAATTAGGCCAGCCTTTAACTCATTGTCGTAGTGGATTGAGAATTTGGTTCTGGCAAGTTTTGTTTCTTCGGTATTAAATGTGATGATGTAGTTCGATTCGTCGGGCTCAATATCGTAGGTTACCAAATTGTAAAAGCGGGTGCCAATCAGTCGGCTAATGCCTGTATTAATTCTTTCTTTACTAATCGTATCGCCCTCGTTTATGCCAAGTTTTGATAGAAAATAATTGCGAGAGACATGCTGGCGATTGTTTATGATGATTTTAGATACCACCAAGGTGTTGGCAGTATAATTATTTGTTTTTGGTGTACGTTTTTGTATGCCAAGTGAGTCAGCCAAGTGTCTGAATGCTTCTTCTTGCAGGCGGGCCGCTTCTTCTCCACGCTCAATAATACCTTCTCCATCGGTAAAACTTGCTGATGTGTAAGGATGCAGTTCAGGTGTAATCAGATAATCAGTAGCGTCAATGGACTCATCTAAGACTGTACTGCTGCCAATCATGGCCGAGGTCATCAGTATTTCAGTAATACTTTTTAAATCTTCAATGTCTGGTTTTTCACTGCTGCCAACGTTCACCCCAATAATAATGTCTGCACCCATTTCTCGGCACAAACGAGTTGGGAAGTTATCCAGAACACCACCATCAACCAGATACATACTATCTTTTTCAACTGGTGTAAATACCGATGGTATGGCCATGCTGGCTCTCATGGCTTGGACTAAGTCACCATCTTTATATACATAAGATTCTCCAGTCACTAAATCAACAGCTACACATCGAAAGGGAATGGGCAAATCGTCAAATGTTGCACAGTCGGATACATGCCAAGTGAGGTCAGAAAGCATTCTCGAAATTTGTTGTCCTTGAACCATGCCAGCTGGCAGTTTTATGCCTTTGGGAGTAATGTCGAACTCCAATTGAAAACGATTATAATCTGCTTTTTCTTCAGGTACCACATCGCTAAGTGGTATTTGGTCACTTAAAACTACCGCCCAATCAATTGTTCTAACAATAGAATCCATCTCTGTTGCCGAATAGCCAGCGGCATAAAGTCCACCAATGATACTACCCATGCTTGTTCCAGTAATATAATCAGGTCGAATACCTGCTTCCTCCAGAACTTTGATAGCACCAATATGTGCGAGGCCTTTTGCACCACCACCACTAAGCACAAGTCCTATTTTTGGGCGAGCTGGCTCCTCTTGCGACAGCAACCGTATGCTATTGAGGCAAAATAGAACCAGTAGTATGGAGCCTAGTAGTTTAGTCATGTTAATTTTATTGGGTGTTCTTAATCAGTATCACAGATCCATACATATCTGTAAGTTCAACAAAACATTCAGGTATTCCTTCTTCGAACTCATCTACGGCTTTTTTTACCCCCGACCAATCGTGATTATAATCATGTACGATAATAGCGCCTTTCTGATTTAATTTTGGGTAAAAGTAATTGAGTGCATCTATAGTTGACTGGTAGAGATCTGCATCAATGTGAACTAAAGCATATCCATCCTCATTAAGCCCTTCTGTTGTTTCAGGAAATATGCCCTCCTTGATGATTAGTTTTTCATTGTTACCATTGATGTATTTAAGCACTTCCTCAGGGGATGTGTTGCCAAAATGAACAGTTTGCGGCCTTACAGTTCCGTCACAATCTTCCTTGATTACCTGTTTTGGTAATCCGCTAAAACTATCAAAAAGATAAAAGTTCTTTTGGGGCAGAAAATCATGGATCATTTTGGCCGTTTCGCCTTTGTATACGCCTAGCTCGGCGATAGCTCCTTCAATTTTCTGTTCCTTAATACGTTTTAGTTGCAACCACAAGGCGTAAAACCGCATCTTATCCTTAAACCCTTTCTCTAATTTTAATGTTGATCGATTGTGTTCTTTCTTTTTTTGAGCATCTAACCATGCAAAAGGTTTAAATAATTTGTGCGTATAGAAGCTCCAAAAATAGCTCAGTGCCATTAAGACCACCAGATTAACGAGAATTAAGTTTGCGTATTGAATAAGTGTCATGCGTGTGTTTTTATAAACAAATATAAATCAATTTTAATGGCTATTAATCCCTTTCTACATTAAATAATTGTCGATTTAACAATTGGCAAAGTACCTAAGTTTATAATTATTCATATCTAAGAGTTAAAGTTACGAACTTTAGAATGCCTGTTATGCGATAATTATTGGAGCGTTTATTAATGTATAAAGTGTATGTGTCCATGGTTGAAGTTAGTGCCAAGTTGAGTTATTTAATAAATCATTACTTTTAAGCATCACAAAAACTAATTAACCATGAGATATTTTATTCCTCTATTGATTATTCTTTTGGCCGCATGTCAAAAACCTGAGCCAACTCAAATGGATTGGGCTATAGCATTGCATGGCGGTGCTGGCAATATGGATAGTACTAAGTTCTCAGCAGATGATATTCTGCGATATGAAAAAGCTTTGCAAGATGCTTTGGAAATTGGTAAAGATGCACTAAAAGATAGTGTTACAGCGATTGAAGTGGTTGAACTAGTTGTAAGAGAGTTAGAGGATAATCCATTGTTTAATGCAGGTAAAGGTTCTGTTTTTTCTCATGATGGGCGTAATGAATTGGATGCAGCCATTATGGATGGGCGTAATTTAAATGCAGGCGCAGTTGCAGGTGTGGGAGATATTCGTAATCCAATTAGTGCGGCACGTTTGGTTATGAATGAATCGCCTCATGTATTATTAATCGGAAAGGGAGCTTCTCTTTATGCTTCGCAGAATGGGATTGAGATGGTTGATAGTTCGTATTTCTACACCGAAAAAAGATGGCAATTACTGCAGAGAACATTACAACGAGCAGGAAAGAATGGGACCGTTGGTTGTGTGGCTTTAGATAAAAGTGGTAATCTGGCCGCTGCTACATCTACTGGTGGGATGAACAATAAGCGTTACGGCAGGGTAGGCGATGTGCCAATTATTGGTGCTGGTACCTATGCCAACAATGCTACTTGTGCTGTTTCTGCAACCGGACATGGCGAGTATTACATTCGTTTTACGGTGGCACACGATATTTCTGCATTGGTTGAGTACAAAGGGATCAGTGTAATGGAGGCAGCTAAACAGGTTGTGAATGGTAAGTTATCAAATACCGAGGGCAATGGAGGCGTTATTGCAGTTGATAAGTATGGGCAGGTAGTACTTGAGATGAATTCAACAGGAATGTTTAGGGCTTGGGCTAACTCGGCCGGTAATGAAGAGGTTGCTATCTTTAATCATATCCCAATAGTAGAGTCGAACTAGCAATAAAAAAAGAACCCGTTCACTATGTAATTGAAATGAACGGGTTTATCATTTTATTTTTAAATAGGCTTAAACTTCATCTGAATAATAAGCCAATGGTAATTCCCGTAAATTATAGCGATTAGCCATTATTTCGCCATAGGCACCTGTTGATCGAATGGCAATTAAATCGCCTCTTCCAGTTTGAGGTAAATCAATAGCTTTGCCGAAACAATCACTCGATTCGCATATAGGACCAACAACATCGTATTTCTCTGTTTCTTTGGCAGAAACAAGGTTTTCAATTTTGTGGTAAGCCTGGTAAAGAGCTGGGCGTAATAAATCGCTCATGCCAGCATCAACAATAGCAAACTTTGTATTTACTCCGTTTTTAACATACAATACGCGAGTTAGTAAAGCACCACACTGAGCTACCACAGAGCGGCCAAGCTCAAAATGTACTTCCTGTTCTGGCTGTAACTCCAGAAACTCGTCAAATATTTTAAAAAAGCTTTTAAAATCAGGAATAGATCCTTCATCAGGCTGTTCATAGTCGATGCCTAAACCACCACCTACATTAATTACTTTTGGTAAAATTTGCTGACTAATAAACCACTTCTGTATTTCATTTACACGCAGGCATAGTTCTTTAAACGATAACAAATCTGTTATTTGTGAACCGATGTGGAAGTGTAAGCCTTCTAGCTCTACATTCTTTAGCGTAGCCAATGCTTTAATCACGTTTTCAAGATCCCACTGGTTGATGCCGAATTTGTTTTCTTCCAGTCCTGTGGTTATGTAGTGGTGCGTATTGGCATTAACATTGGGGTTAATGCGTAATGCTACTCGTGCTATTTTGCCTTTCTTTTCAGCCAGTTCATTAATAACTTCCAATTCAGGAATTGACTCTACATTAAAACAAGCTATGTCATTTTCCAGACCTAAATTAATCTCCCAATCAGCTTTACCCACTCCGGCAAAAACTACACCTTGTGCATCGAAACCAGTTTCTAATGCTTTTTTAACTTCGTTGCCACTAACACAGTCAGCGCCAAAACCAGCTTCTTTAATGGTTGATAAAATACGATCGTTAGCATTGGCTTTTACGGCATAATGTACTTTAAAACCATAGTTGCCTGCTTCGTTATTAATGCTATTTAATGTGGCATTCAACAACTCCATATCGTAATAGTAAAATGGGGTTTGATGCTGTTGCAATGCGTCAATAGGAAAAGTAAAATTCATCTTTCTTACTAATTAAATAGTTGATCACTTAATAGATTTAGAGCTTGTTTTTTGTCTTGGGCATTAATCAGCAGCGATAGGTTGTAGTTGCTACCGCCATATGAAATCATTCGGATAGGAATATTCTGCATTGCCTCAAAAATAGTACTTGCATAACCTTTGTTTTCAGCAATTAAATCGCCCACAACGCATACGATAACTTGATCAGTATCTACTTCAACACTTCCGTATTTCTTTAGATCATTTACAATTTCTTCCAAGTGTTGATTTTCATCAATGGTTACAGAAACACCCACTTCTGATGTGGTAATCATATCGATTGGTGTTTTATAGCTTTCAAATATTTCAAACACTTTACGCAAGAAACCATATGCAAGTAACATGCGACCCGATTTTATTTTGATAGCTGTTATGCCATCCTTGGCCGCTACCGCCGCCATGCGATGTTTGCGTTGTTTCGATGATATAAGGGTTCCCTCAGCTTCTGGTGCCATTGTATTAAGAAGCCTAACAGGGATGTTGGCTAGTTTTGCAGGCAATACACTTGTTGGGTGTAGAATTTTTGCCCCAAAATATGCCAGCTCCGCCGCTTCGTCATATGATAATTCAGACAAACTCTTGGTATTCTCAACGTAACGAGGGTCGTTGTTGTGCATCCCATCAATGTCGGTCCAAATCTGAATCTCATCAGCTGCAATAGCGCTACCAATTAAAGATGCAGAGTAATCACTTCCTCCACGTTGCAGGTTGTCTATCTCGCCAAATGCATTCCTACAAATGTATCCTTGAGTTATGTATATATTCTTTTGGCCTTGTTCCTTAATAACATTCGCTATATTCTCTTTAATATAGTCCATGTCAGGTTCATTGTTTTTATCAATACGCATGTAATCTAGCGCCGGTAAAAGCGCAGAATCATGTCCGTTTTCTTGTAAAAAGAAATGAAATAAAGCGGTTGATATTAGCTCACCTTGCGCTAAAATTGATTTCTCTTCAAAAACGGTAAACATATCTACCGTAAACGAGCGGATGAAATCAAAATGGGATTTGATGAGCTCCTTGCCTTTAGTCTTGTACTCTGTTGCAGAATAAAGCAATTCAACTTCTTGCTCATATTTTTTTTCGAGCGTAGAAATTATGGTATTGGCTTCATCGTGTTTCTTTTGGTATAAATTATTTGCAATTTCTACCAAACTGTTGGTTGTGCCCGACATAGCTGATAATACCACAATCTTTTGGCTATTATCGCTAATTATTTCAGCAACTTCTTTCATTCGCTGAGCTGAACCTACTGATGTTCCTCCAAACTTAAGTACCTTCATTTTTATCCTGTAATACGTGTTACAATAACTTAACGATGCAAAATTAAAAGTTTTATAGGCATATGGGCTAACTAATTATAAGAAAAACGGCTGGCGAAATTTTGATTATTAACAAATCACACGTGATTTTCGCAAAAACAACCAAAAATAACAAAAAGTTAAATAATTAACAACAAATTTTATTTTCATTATTTTTGTTAATATTTATGTCTTTTTGGATGAATTGTGAGTTTTAACTTAAAAAAAATGCTTTTACCTTTGTCTAAAATATCATCTCGATGAAAATAATATCAGCAGAGTTTCACAAGAGTAGTGCCAAAGTAAGTCAATGTCCTAAAGAAGATCGACCAGAATATGCATTTATTGGTCGTTCAAATGTTGGAAAGTCGTCGCTAATAAATAAGCTATGCAAGCGTAAAGCCTTAGCTAAAACGTCCTCAACACCTGGTAAAACACAGTTGGTAAATCATTTTAATATCGATAATAGTTGGTATTTAGTGGATTTACCTGGCTTTGGATATGCAAAGGTTTCCAAAACTCTTAGAGCTACATTTGGAGCTTTAATTACCGATTATTTAGCAAATCGGAAAAACTTAATGTGCCTTTTTGTTTTAATCGATTCGCGTATTCCAATGCAGGAAATTGATTTAGCTTTTATGAATTCGATGATCGAAAATGGTGTGCCAATTGCCATTGTGTTTACTAAAACCGATAAATTAAATAAGGAGCAATTTGCCACTAATATGAAAAAGTATGAAGAGGAGCTTCTGGAATTTTGGGAAGAGTTGCCGCCTGTTTTTTATACTTCGTCGAAAAATGGATTAGGCAGTGGAGAGATTCTTTCTTTTATAGATGATCTAAATTCTAAGTTTTAAGATTCAGTATATTAGGTGTTTATGTAGTGATTGAAACAATTATATTTTTTTATGATGTTTGTACATGTTAAGAAAACATGAATTGATTACCTTTGCAGCCACAAAGCAACATTGAAATAATCTGATAAACATCAATTTAAATGCCACCAAAAGCTCCAATTAAGATTTTTGCGGGAACGAGTACGAAATATCTTGCTGAAAAAATTAGTCTTTGCTCAGGCAGAGAACTAGGAAGTGTTAACTGCCTACGCTTCAGTGATGGTGAATTTACAACAGCTTTTGAAGAAACTGTTCGAGGCTCTCACTTATTTTTATGCCAATCTACTTTTCCTCCTTCAGATAACCTGATGGAGTTATTGATGATGATTGATGCAGCTAAACGTGCATCGGCTTATAAGATTGTAGCCGTAATGCCATATTTTGGTTTTGCACGTCAGGATCGTAAAGATCAACCACGCGTTGCCATAGGCGCCAAGTTAGTAGCAGATATGTTACAAGCCGCTGGTGTTGATCGTGTAATTACCATGGATTTACATGCTGATCAGATTCAGGGATTTTTCGATATCCCAGTTGATCACTTATATGCTTCGTCTATTTTTGTGCCTCATATTAAGCACATGAATCTTGACGACCTTATTATTGCATCGCCAGATGTTGGAGGTACTAAGCGTGCCAATACCTATGCTAAGTTCTTAGAAACGCCAATGGTTATCTGTCACAAACATCGTTCAAAAGCCAATGTGGTTGATGAAATGCGTGTAATTGGTGATGTTAAAGGAAAGAACGTTATTATGGTTGATGATATGGTTGATACAGCTGGAACATTAACAAAAGCTGCTGACATGATGTTAGAAGCAGGTGCTAAAAGTGTTCGCGCTTTTACCACTCATGCGGTACTATCAGGACCAGCCTATGAACGTATCGAGAACTCTGGTTTGAGTGAGCTTTATGTAACGGATTCTATTCCATTAAAACAAGAAAGTGATAAGATAAAAGTGCTTTCTGTAGCGCAGCTTTTTGCCGATACAATTGAGAAAGTATATAATTATCAGTCGATAAGTAATCAATTTTTATTATAATATATTATCTTTGCAGCCGCTTTTAAGCAAGCGTGTGATGGGAAATTAAGCCTCACATGGTTATAATTTTGAGTAGCACTTAAAAAAAGAATTATGCAAACTATTGAAATTAAAGGTAATGTTCGCGCCGAGTTAGGTAAAAAATCAACTAAAGCGATACGTGCAGAAGGTAAAGTTCCTTGTGTTATTTATGGTGGAGACAAAGTAATTCACTTTACTGCTCTTGAAGCTGAATTTCGCAAAATTATTTACACTCCAAATGTTTACCTTATTAATGTAAACGTTGACGGAACTGTATATCCTACTGTTCTTCAGGACACACAATTCCACCCTGTAAAGGAGCAAGTATTACATGCTGACTTCCTTGAGGTTCGTGAAGGTAAGCCTGTAACAATCGAAATTCCAGTTAAATTAGACGGATTTGCTGAAGGTGTTAAAGCTGGTGGTAAATTGCAATTGGAAAAACGTAAGTTAAAAGTGAAAGCTTTAGCAGAAAACTTGCCTGATACTTTAGATATCAACATTGATTCAATTGGCTTAGGTCAAACTATTCAGGTTGGTAACTTATCATATGACAATCTAGAGTTGCTTAACGCTAAGAATGCGGTAGTAGTTGCTGTACGTTTGACACGTGCTGCTCGTGCTGCTCAGCAGTCTGGTGGCGAAGCTGCTGCAGAGTAATTATAAAATACTTTCAAAGAAGCCTCCATATATTGCATATGGAGGTTTTTTGTATTTTAGTCATTCATTTGTTTAAAAAAATCGTAGTAGAAATATGTTTCGCTTGTTTAAGTTATTTTCAAGACAAGAAAAAGATAAGACTCTATCAGACATGAAGTATTTGATTGTTGGTTTGGGTAATATTGGTGATGAATATGACCAAACGCGCCATAATGTTGGTTTTGAGGTGTTGGATGCCATTGCAAAAAATAATAAGGTAAAATTTGAAAGCGAACGATATGGTGCTGTAGCTAGATATAAGTTTAAAGCACGAAATGTTTTTTTGCTCAAACCTAACACCTATGTTAATTTAAGTGGTAAGGCACTTAATTATTGGATGCAAAAAGAGAAAATACCTTTGTCGAATGTGTTAGTTGTGGTTGACGATTTGGCTTTGCCATTCGGAACCGTAAGACTGAAAACAAAAGGAGGTGATGCTGGACACAATGGCTTAAAAAGTATTCAGGATACTTTGGGAACGACTGCCTACTCTCGTTTGCGTTTTGGTATTGGAAACGATTTTTCAAAGGGACGACAGGTGGATTATGTTTTGGGAAAATGGACTGATGAAGAATGGTCTGAACTTTTAAATCGAGTTACGGTTGCCGAAGATATAGTTAAGGCATTTGCTACAATTGGAGCTGGACAAACCATGAGCCAGTATAACAATAAATAAAAAACAGTACTTACCAATAAAAGCTGTGATGTATGGGTGCAGGCGTAAGAATTGATAAATATTTATGGGCCGTCCGTTTGTTTAAAACACGGAGTATAGCAGCTGAAGCGTGCAAGAAGGGAAGAGTTACCATTGGAGGTATGTCTGTTAAGTCATCGCGCATTATTAAGGAGGGTGAAGAAATTGATATTCGTATTGCTCCAATAACACGACGCTTTAAGGTGCTTGATGTTGCTGAAAAGCGAATGGGTGCTAAGCTGACCCCTGATTTTGTCAAAGATATTACACCTCCTGATCAATTGGAAATGCTCGAACTAGCCAGGTTAGCAAGTAATGCTAATCGTGATAGAGGGATGGGACGACCAACAAAGAAGGATAGAAGAGATTTAGAGCGACTGCAAGACGGAGATTGGGATATTTAAAAATATTAGTATGATAGTAGCAAATCAAAAGAAGAAAGAGAATATAGCTGAGTATATCTTGTACATGTGGCAGGTTGAAGATTTAATTCGAGCCAATAAGCTTGATATGGAACTAATTGATAAGCATATTATCACTGGCTATAAACAAAACGAAGATGTTACTTTGGAGATACGAGATTGGTGGGCCAACCTTGTTGAAATGATGCGTATCGAGCAAAAAGCTGAAAAGGGTCACTTGCAAATAAACGTGAATACTGTTAACGATGTGAATCGTTTGCATAACGAGCTTTTGAAATCGCCCAATGAAGTAGCATACCAACATTTATATAATGGACTATCTGCTACTATTCAAGAATTTGATAATAAGTCAGGTAATACCTTATCTAACGATATTGAAATTTGCTTAACAGCTATCTATAGTTCATTTCTAATGAAATTGAACAAGCAGAAGGTTTCAGAAGGGACCGAAGATGCGCTTAAAAATTATAGCAAGTTATTGAGTGTGCTGGCGAAAAAATACAAGGAAGAACAGGCTGGAAAGTTAGAGCTTTAGTCAATTCTACAGCTGTTTTTGCCAAACCATTTGTATCGATTGTTCGCAATAAAGTAATAGAGGCGATTAAGCATTTTGCCAGGTAGGCATTGGAGAGCGTAAGCGGGTATTGCAAAAAGCCCGCCGGCGCTTAGTAAAATTTGAATAATAGCCTCGCCTGCATCGTAATATAAATTGTTTTTAATAACAATTACTTCGCTATGTTTATTGCTACTTACGAGTTGAGAAGGTAATAAATGAGTTTTTTGTTCTCCACCTAGATTCCTAAATATCCGAATTAAACCTGAGCAAAAGTTACATTGTCCATCGTAATAAACAATGGGTAGGTCGCTGGTTTTGTCAGAATATTCCATTGATAAAACTATAGATCAATATCGCCAATCTTTAATTGTTCATTTTTGTCAGTTTCAAGCTTGCTGTTTTCTTGATTACTTCCTTTTTGTAGGAATAGATTGGCGTTGGTAACAAAGCCGTTATCTTGAAAAATGGTAAAGATAAAGTCTTTATCACTCATGTTTTTACAGGGTAATTTTTTATTTAAGATCATGTGATTGCTTTTATTAAAAGTATGTGAGCAATTTACGGTTCTCATTAACAACTCCCCTTAAGCCTGCATTATTAATGTGTTAATAAAAAGGGTGGTGGGGCCGGTAACTATTGCTATAAGGTAAACATGATCTTTTATTAAAGGTTCATCATGGATCAAAGATCACAACGTCAGATCTCCTGTTAATGACTTCAATGCCACCGCTTTTTTGCTTGTTTTTAGGAAGAAGTAAGTCGTTCTCTCCTTTTGGAAGGAGCTTAAAACGATTAGCATCTAATCCAAGATCATCCACAAAATACGAAAGTACTTCTTGACATCTTGATTGACTGATTTTCATATTTTCGTCAGGATCATCTCTGCTATCATTATATCCATAAATTTCTACTGTTGATCGATGATTTTTTGTCATGTATAGGGCTACAGTGGCTAGTGTTACCTGATCTTTG
Organism: Carboxylicivirga sp. M1479; assembly: GCF_007097485.1. Classification (GTDB taxonomy): domain Bacteria; phylum Bacteroidota; class Bacteroidia; order Bacteroidales; family Marinilabiliaceae; genus Carboxylicivirga. The sequence goes on from NZ_VKDE01000002.1 coordinate 32,143, forward strand.
GTATCAAGGATGCTTTCAAACGAATCAAAATAAATAGAAACCATGTTATCGCTTCCGTAAATGCGCTTGGCGTTGTGTTTAATGGTTACCGTATCTATTTTAATTGTGCGCTGTGCTTCATACTGTCTCAGCTGTTCCTCAAGTAATGCGACCTCTTCAGCTAAGGGATCTTTCTTTGGTTTATCAAATACGTTAAATCCGTATCCACGATGTGTCCAACGCGAATGTCGCTTGTTTTTCTTACCAATTTTGTATGATATGTTAATGTTTGAATGCCAGTATCGATCGTTGTCAGCTCCAGATAAAATGTTGTCAAGCTTATCCTCAAGAGAAAATCGCATAGAAGTTTCAAAACCAAGGTCGAAACTACGGTTGATGCGGTATTGTACGCCAAATGTTAGTGGTGTTACCAGTTCATTCACACGTGCGATTTCTTTATATGGATCTTCGGGGTCATAACCTAAAACGATGTAGCCGTCAGCTTCGTTTTCTGGAGCAATATCCCTGTAATGTATCACTTCATCCGTTTGTGTAAAATGTACTCGTGTTCGATATGATGTTACTCCCACACCTATTTTCATATAGATGTTCCAGTGATCCCGCATTGGTCCTGGGTAAGTAAACCATTGATTAATATATGTAATGGCGTTAATCGAGTAGTCAAAAATGTTTCCCATGCTATAGTAAGCGTCATTACCCGAACGAAAATCACTTGTTAAAACCTGACCATCTATTGCCCATGCAGGATGTGTCTGTTTCGAAACCTTAAGCATAGGACCAAAATTCCAATGCTGATCGGGAATTACCGCATAGGATGTAAGATCGTTGTGCATGATCAAAGGGCCGTATCCAAATGCCACCGACCATGTGTTGAATTTTTTATCTCTCGAATAGCGCATGTGCTCTTCTAAATTTCTATGGTCGGTAGAAAACTGCGCAAGCAAGGATGTGTTAATGCCAAGCAGAATAATGCTAATTAGAGCCGTATATAAGATTTTATAAATCTGATTGTGATTCGCTTTCATTCGCTTAAAATTTAAAGCCACTATATAAATCAATTTGGCTAAACAGCTTATTTATTCTATTATCACAAATAAATCAACGCGCCTATTCACAAGGTGTAAGCCTCGTGGAGCTAATTTTTGTGTGTCGGATAAAAGTTCGGTTTCTCCTTTGTAATCTACCTCAAATCGATCTCTATCCAGGCTGTACTCTTCAGCCAAAACTTTTATTACGGCATTACACCTACGCTGACTTAATTTCACGTTGTATTCATATGATCCTCTTTCATCACAATACCCAACTATTTTTACCCTTAATGTTGGGTCTTTTGACATAACATAGGCGGCTTTGGCAAGTGTCATGTGTGCATCTTGTGTAATGTCTGATTTGTCGAAGTCGAAAAATACCGACGCCGACATGTTTTTCTTGCGTTCGATTGAATAGGTAACAATAGTACTGGTATCCGATTTTGTTGAATCAACTCGTGCAAGTAACTCAATTTGGCGTTTTAATGAGTCTAATTTGTGCGCCATTGGGTCGTCTTCGCGCTGACGTTTGTAGTTGATGTTGAAATCCTTGTATGTCCATGATGAATGGCGTTTGTTCTTTTTCCCTATTTTATAGGTGACGTTAAGTGATGCTAACATGTAGCCATCGTTGTCGGCACCCGTTAGGTTAACATCCAGATTATCGGCATTCATATGGTGCATCATTATTTCGGTACCAACATCAAAGCTTTTGTTGATTCGATATTTAACACCAATACCAAATGGAATAACAACTTCTGATCGTCGCTTGGTTTCTTCATCTGGAGCACCTTCGCCTCTTCTTTCGTAACCCAAAACAAGGTAGTCGTCAGGTAGCCATCCATGCGGGGTAGGGTAACCTGCTACGGTCTCATATACATCTGATACGATTAATACACGATCGTCTTCCAGTGAGTGTTGACGGCTTCTGAAGTAATTAAGTCCAATGCCTAATTTGGCATATATATTCCAATGATCGCTTATGGGACCAAAAATTGCGAGTTGATTAATATTAAGTGTTCCATTAATTGTAAAGTCGTGCAGATCGCCTTTGAAGTAGCGACCGTTTTTCTCACCATACATGTCAGCCATCATCCATTGGAAGTCGATTCCCCAAGGTCTGTTAAATTGCTTACTAACCATTATGGTTGGAGCAAACTTCCACTTATCGCCCGAGGGCATGGCCGTATAATCGATGACATCTACATAATAAATGATTGGGCCTCCACCAATGGTTACCGACCAATTGTTGTACTTGTTTCCTCTTCGGTATATTTGCTCCTCGGAGAGTTGACCAGCATTGTTTTGGCCTATTGCTGATAGGGTGAGACCTAAAACTATTACCAAGAAAGTAAATGACTTAACCATAAATCCCTTTTTGCTTCAATAAATAACTAAAGCTAAGTTATTTAGGAATTCGTTAAAAGAGTTGTGATTAAGATTTTTACTAATAGAGCAATTTCGTCCATTAACGCCTGATTCTACAAGCTAAAAAAAGCCCTTTCTGTTAAGAAAGAGCTTTAATATGGTCTAAATATTTATTAATACTTATCTGTTCTTATATTTCTCCAAGCCGTCTTGCAGCCAATTCGAATACTTTTTAGTATCCGGATCGTATGCTGTAGGAGAGTTTAAGGTCTTTTCATTTTCGTCAATAATCACGTAGTATGGTTGACCTTGTTGCTGGTAACGAGCCATCTGAAATTCGGCCCATTTCTGTCCAACCGTACGAATCTTTTTACCTGTAATGTCAGAAATATACGCTTCCTCTAGCTTCTTACGATCGTCAACATACAATGAAACCAAAATGTAGTCATTGGCTAACATGCCTTTGATTTTTTCATTCGACCATACCTTATCTTCCATCTTACGACAGTTAGTGCAACCTAAGCCTGTAAAATCAAGCAGAAGAGGTTTGTTGACTTTCTTTGAATATGCCAATGCTAAGTCGTAATCTTTAAAGGCTGGTATACCCTGTGGACCATAATGCATTCCTTCAGGCATGCCACCATGATTATCGGCACTAACTATCCCTTGAACAGGCGTTTGATCTCCTACACCAAATGGAGATTCAGCGTAGTTTTTCGGAGGTGGGAAACCACTAATTAAATTAACTGGTGCTCCCCAAAGACCCGGAATCATATAGATTGTAAAACTTAAGACAAGTAGTCCAAGTAAAAATCTTGATACAGGCGTGTATTCCATTGGAGAATCGTGAGGTAAACGAATTTTGCCAAGTAGGTAAAAACCCATTGCGCCAAAAATAGCTATCCAGATGGCAATAAATACTTCTCTCTCAAGAATGTGCCATCCCATTGTCATATCGGCAATTGAAAGGAATTTGAATGCAAATGCCAATTCTAAAAAGCCTAAGATAACTTTTACCGAATTTAACCAGCCACCTGATTTTGGTAATGAGTTAAGGTAACCAGGGAAAGCTGCAAAAAATGCAAATGGTAAGGCTAATGCAGATGAAAATCCTAACATACCTACTATTGGTCCCATATATCCTCCTGTGGCTGCTTTTACAAGTAATGCACCTACAATTGGTCCTGTACAGCTAAATGAAACCAAGGCCAGTGTAAATGCCATGAAGAAGATACCTAAGAAGCCACCTTTATCTTCATTTTTTGTGGTGAAGTTGACCCATGAACTTGGCATTACAATTTCGAACGCACCAAAGAATGATGCTGCGAAAACAACCAACAATAAGAAGAAGAATATATTAAACCAAACATTTGTTGAGAGTGCATTTAGTGCGCTCGCTCCAAATATTGCCGATACAGCCACTCCAAGAATGACGTAAATAGCTATAATGGATAAACCATATGAAATACCATTTCGAATACCTGCAGCTTTAGTCGCACTTGTTTTGGTAAAAAAGCTAACAGTCATAGGAATCATTGGAAATACGCATGGTGTTAATAGCGCTGCTAAACCACCACCAAATGCTAATAAGAAGATTCCCCAATACGACTCATCCTCTTCTGTTTCATCGGTGCTTTGAGTCTCGGAAACTTCAGTAGTAGCCGGGCTTGATGTATTGACAGTCAATTCAAAGTCAACCATTTCAGGAGGCATGCATGTTTCATCGTTACAAATCATTGATTCGATATAGCCTTTGATCGTTACGCTACCTTCTTGAGTTAGCTGAATAACTTTTTTGAAAGTTGCCTTCTTTTCGAACCATTTAAGTTCAGCACCAAATGTTTCATCAAAATGTGCCGTTGGTTTAGGTTCTTCGATGATACCTTCAATTACGGTAAAGCCTGTAGTCTCTTCAAATTCAATACCAGTCGGTACAGCTGTGTTTTCTGGTAATTCTGATGAGTAAACGTGCCATCCTTCATCAATGTTTGCTTCGCAAATAATTTCAACTTTCCCATCTTCGATGTTTTTAGTTGAAAACTTCCAGGTAATATGTTGCTCCATTTGGGCAAAGCTGCCTGTGAAAACAGCCAACATAAGTACCAACGCTGCTAATGTCCTTTTCATACGTTAAATTTTGTTTCAGTTGCCGTTTGAAATTCGCAAAAAGAATTTGCAATGTTAAGCAAGGTCCTTATGCTTGTTTCATTTGTCTTTGTTTGTTCCTATAATGATGCTTGTGCTTTAGCTAGAATAGCAATGCTTCAGCAAAATATTTTACATTAACAGATATAGTGCCATAATTGATAAAGCATGCTAAATTATCAATTCATATCTACATCTGTATATGTGTACAAAGTTACAATATTTAGTTTGTTCAAGACTTATACTAATCTGTTATAGAAACGTTAATAGGTCTTGAAAAAGCATGATTTTACGCATTCTCCTTTGTGTTTCATGCGTACAATCGTAATTGCGACTGTGTATGAATAAAGACACTTTAACTTTAAAAGAGGGTGACATGTATTGGAAGGGAATTGTATGACTTCTGTCACTACAAACAAAAAAAGGCTGACCTAAGAAAGGTCAACCTCATTTTTATCGTTATCTAATATCTTGAACTCTAGTATTCCTAGTGAGTCGGAAGGTACAACTTTTAAGCCATGCGTAAATTTAAATTTCCATCTTAATACTTGTGAAGGAAATCCTTTTTTAATATACGCATACACCATTGGGTGTACATTCAGGGTCAATTTCTTCATTTTTAGGTCTTGCACAGCTTTTTTAATAGCAGCTTCAATCTTCTCTGGCCAAAATAAGGATGGAACAATTGTGCCTGTTCCATTACAAGTAGGGCATCCTTCGATTGTTTTGATATTCAGTTCAGGTCTTACGCGTTGTCGTGTGATTTGCATTAAACCAAATTTGCTTAATGGCAAAATATTGTGCTTAGTTCGATCAGACGACATGGCCTGTTTCATTCTTTCGAAAACCTTTTGGCGGTTCTCATTATTCTGCATATCAATAAAATCTACTACGATGATTCCTCCCATATCGCGTAATCTCAATTGTCTGGCCATTTCGTCGGCAGCTGCCAGATTAACTTCTAATGCATTGTTTTCTTGATTAGAAGCCGATTTTGAGCGATTACCACTGTTAACATCAATAACATGCAGTGCTTCGGTGTGCTCTATAATTAAATAGGCGCCGCTTTTAAATGAAACGGTTTTGCCAAAGAGCGCTTTTATTTGTCGGTTTACCATAAACTGATCAAATATTCCCGCTGCACCTTTGTAATGTTTTACAATCTTTTGACGGTCTGGGGCAATTAATCCCACATACTCTTTTATCTCTTGACATACTTCCTCATCATTCACATAAATAGAATTGAATGATGGATTGAGAATGTCCCTTAACAAAGCAGAAGTTCGTCCAATTTCTCCCATTACCAATCCAGGAGCTTTCACATCTTTAATTCGTGATGTGTGATCTTCCCAACGTTTAACCAGCATTTTTAATTCTTTATCAAGCTCGGCGGCTTGTTTTCCTTCGGCAACGGTTCTTATTATGACTCCGTAGTTTTTAGGTTTGATGCTTGTTAAAAGGCGTTTAAGTCTACTTTTTTCTTCCGAAGAAGATAATTTTTGACTAACCGACACCTTGTCTGAAAATGGTAATAGAACAATGTTTCTTCCTGCTATTGAAAGTTCAGATGTTAACCGGGGGCCTTTAGTAGAAATTGGTTCCTTTGCAATTTGAACCAATACGTTTTGACCTGCTGTTAAAACTTCCGGAATAGTCCCGTTTTTGTTAATGTCGGGTTCCGATTTTAGCTTGTGCAATGACACAACTCCTTTTTTCGCTTGTGCAATGTTTAAGAATTTATTGAGGGAACGAAATTGTGGTCCAAGATCTAGATAATGTAAAAAGGCATCTTTCTCGTATCCTACATCAATAAAGGCGGCGTTAAGACCGGGCATAATTTTTTTAACTCTGCCCAAATATATATCACCAACCGCAAACTCAACATTACTTGTCTCCTTGCGGAGTTCAACTAAGCGCTTATCTTCCATTAGTGCTAATGAAAGATGATCAGGAGTGACATCTACAAACAGTTCTGCATTCACTTTATGATCGCATTTTTATTTCAAAGATCGTTGTATATAAATACAAACAACAAACAGAAAGTATACACTTTCTGTTTGTTTAAATTCTTAAGACTAAAAGAAAATTATTTCTTTTTCTTATGACGGTTTTTTCTTAATCTCTTCTTACGCTTGTGCGTAGCCATCTTATGTCTTTTTCTCTTTTTTCCACTTGGCATGGCGTAACGTTTTAAATGGTTATAATTACTTTACGTTGTTTTTTACTTTTGTTACGAAGCTCTTAGAAGGCTTGAACGAAGGTATGAAATGAGCTGGGATGATGATTGTCGTGTTCTTAGAGATGTTACGAGCTGTTTTTTCAGCACGCTCCTTAACTACGAAAGAACCAAAACCTCTTAAATACACATTTTTACCCTTAACCAAAGAACCTTTGATAGTATCCATAAAAGCCTCAACAGTCTTCTGAACTGTCACTTTCTCAATTCCAGTATTTTTTGAAATCTCGTTTACGATATCAGCCTTTGTCATTTTTTCTTAAAATTATTTAATTATCAATTATTTACGGTCGTTTTCAGAAATTCAGAATGCAAAGATAAATGAAATCTCATGAAAAAAAAACAAATGCTTTACTTTTGCATAAAATTTTAATAATGACTGATTTCGGTATAAAATTACAGCAGTGGTACCAAGTTAACAAAAGAGCCCTTCCTTGGCGATCGACAAACGACCCTTATAAAATATGGTTATCTGAGATTATTATGCAGCAAACGCAGGTGGTACAAGGAGAGCGTTATTACCTTAGTTTTATCAATAATTTCAAAACGGTATCTGATTTAGCTAAGGCTTCCGAAGATCAAGTTTTGAAACTATGGCAAGGTTTAGGTTATTATAGTCGTGCAAGAAACCTGTACGCTACGGCCAATTTTATTCATGAAGAATTAAATGGTGTATTTCCCGATACATATCATGATCTTCTAAAATTAAAGGGTGTTGGTGTTTATACAGCAAGTGCTATTGCCTCTTTCTGCTATAATTTACCCAATGCAGTGGTAGATGGGAATGTGTACAGGTTTATTTCCAGGTATAAAGGAGTGTATACTCCAATTGATAGTACCGAAGGAAAAAAGGAATTTGCTCTTTTAGCTGATGCTTTGTTAGATAGACATAACCCCGGTTTGCATAATCAGGCCATGATGGAAATTGGAGCTTTGGTTTGTCGGCCTAGCAATCCTGTTTGCGCTGAGTGTCCGTTTATAAATGATTGTTATGCCTATGCTAAAAATGATGTTAGTTCTTTACCGGTGAAAAGTAAGAAAGTAAAGCAGCGATCGCGGTATTTTAACTATTTCCTGTTTGTTAAGGATGAAGAAGTATGGATCGAAAAAAGAACTGAACAAGATATTTGGAAAAACTTGTATCAGTTGCCTTTGTTGGAAACAAAACAGCCCTTGTCGAAGGAAGAAATTAAAAAGTACCAGAAAAATAAGATTGAACTTTTTCAAAGTTGTACTCACGTCTTGTCTCATCAGCTTATAAATGCTCGGTTCTTTATTGGCGGTTCTGGAAGTCATATTTTAAATGGTAATGAACAAAAAGTGAAAATTTCTGATTTAAAAAATTATCCATTCCCGCAATTACTAGTGAATTTTCTTAAAGAAAAAATACCTGATTGGGAGGATTAATCTACTTTTGTGCTTAATTTTATTATTTTTAGAATTCATCAAAATATAAAAACGTACCATGTCTGTTAATAAAGTAATTTTAGTTGGGAATGTTGGAAAAGATCCAGAAGTAAGGCATTTTGAAAATGATAGTGCTGTTGCGAACTTCCCTTTGGCAACCACCGAAAGAGCTTACAAAACACGTAACGGGCAAGAGATACCCGAGCGCACAGAATGGCACAATGTTGTTGTTTGGCGTGGATTAGCGAAGGTGGTTGAGAGCTATGTTAAAAAAGGAACACAACTTTACATAGAAGGTAAAATACGAACACGCTCGTACGACGATAAAGAGGGTAATAAGCGTTATATAACAGAGGTGTATGCTGATAGTTTACAGCTGTTGGGGCGTAAAGGCGATAATCCTGGTGGAGCTGATCAAAACATAGGTGGAGCGTCTAGCCCACAAGCTTCGGTTCAAAATACGGCAAGTTCTAATACCACTGCTCAAGAAGAAACGTTTTTAGGAAATGATGAAACCGACGATCTTCCATTTTAATCATCTATTATAAATCTTCTTTTTTGGAAATTGACAGTATAAGTTTAGTAATCCTAAACATTTTTGAAGGCTTCGATTTTTTACCTCTTACAGGAGGAACGCTAACGGCAATTTTAATTAATTGTTGTTTGCTATTGTTGTCGGCATTGATATCCGGTTCAGAAGTGGCGTATTTTTCTTTGGAACCTAAAGACTTACAGGATCTTAAAGATGATGAGGGGAAGCGAAGTAAGCGTGTGCTAAAACATCTTAAGGATAAAGAGTTGTTGCTAGCTACTATATTGATTAGTAATAACTTTGTTAATGTTGCTATCGTTATTCTTACTTCATTTATAGTTACCGGATTAGTTGATTTTGGAAATAATGAATTGCTGAAATTTGGTATTGAAATTGTTTTTATCACTGGCTTAATACTTTTTTTTGGCGAAATTTTACCAAAGGTTTATGCATCGCAATCGTCACGTAGGTTTGCCGCATTTATGGCATCTCCATTACTGTTTTTAACACGTTTGTTAAAGCCTTTGAGTTTAGTTTTAACCAAATCAACGAGTATTGTTAACAGACGAATTGCTAAAAAAGTAAGCAACTTGTCAATGGATGATATCTCTCATGCTCTTGAATTGGCGGGGAATGATATTTCTGATGAAAAAGATATTTTGGAGGGAATCGTCAAGTTTGGAAACATTGATGTTTCTGAGATAATGACTTCGAGGGTTGATGTTATTGATGTTGAGATCCAAAGTGATTACAATAAAGTATTGCAAGTAATTATTGATTCGGGTTTTTCTCGTATTCCTGTATTTGATGAGACGCCCGATAATGTGAAAGGGATCTTATACGTTAAGGATCTGTTGGCACATTTAAATAAATCTACCGATTTTGAATGGCAGAAATTAATTCGCAAAGCGTATTATGTGCCAGAAACAAAAATGATTAATGACTTGCTGGAGGAGTTTCAGTCGGAGAAAATTCATATGGCAATTGTGGTGGATGAATATGGCGGCACAATGGGCATTGTGACTTTAGAGGATGTGCTCGAAGAAATTGTAGGCGACATTAGTGATGAGCTCGATGAAGAAGAGGAGTTTTTTACACGAATGGTGGATGGCTCAATTGTTTTTGAAGCAAAGATTTTATTGAAAGATTTTCATAAAATAACAGACACCGATGAGCAATTATTTTCAGAAGCTCGTGGGGAAGCTGAAACGCTGGCAGGTCTAATTTTGGAATTGAAAGGAGAGATGCCGCAAAAAAATGAAGTTGTTGTTTTTCGTAACTGTACCTTTACAATTGTAGCTGCCGATAACCGACGAATTAAGAAAGTTAAGTTTGAACAAAAGTAATAGATATGAATAGGGGGAAAGTACTTGCTTTATTAGTTTTGGTGTTGTTTTCTTTTGCATGCAAACAAAAACACACGCCCAAGCCGCGTGGTTATTTTCGAATTGATTTCCCTGAAAAAGAATATGTCAATTTTAAAAGTACATACCCATATACTTTCGAATACGCCACTTATTCTACGGTAGTTCCCGACACTAGTAAAAATGCCGAAAGCTATTGGTTAAACCTGATGTTTCCGCAGTTAAATGGGCAGTTGCACTTGAGTTATAAGGCAATTGATAATAATCTTAATGAGCTGATAGAAGATAGTCGGAAGTTGGCCTACAAGCATACGGTAAAAGCTGACGCCATTAATGAGCGCATGTTTTATAATTCTGACAATCGAGTAACAGGTATTTTGTATGAAATAAAGGGGAATGCCGCCTCACCCTTGCAATTTTTAGCAACAGATAGTCTCAACCATTTTATTCGTGGCTCCTTGTATTTTAATGCAGTTCCCAATCAAGATAGCTTAGCACCCGTTGTAAATTTTGTTTATGATGATGTCGTACATCTGATGGAAACAATTCGTTGGGATAATTAAAACAAGATGCCACTCTACAAGACTATAAAGGTTACGGAGCAACATGTTGTTGCACTCTGGAGGATTGAGGAAAGTGTTGCTTTCTTAATGGATTCATTGCATTTATCTGCAGAGGGCGAGAGTATTTTGGAGAGTTTTAAATTGGATAAACGCAAGAAAGAGTGGTTGGTATCGAGGTTATTGTTAAAGGAGTTGCTAGAAGAATATCCGCACGTGCGTTATGGCCATAATGGCAAACCCGAGCTGTCGAATCGAACAGAATATATTAGCATCAGCCATTGTGATTCCATGGTGGCAGTAAGTGTGTCAAACAAACCAACCGCTTTAGATATTGAAGTTTGCGGATCTCGTGTAGAGCGCGTTGCAAATCGCTTTGTTCATACCGATGAGAATAAATACATCCAAGAAAAATCCTTACGTACTTACTTAACAATTCTGTGGTCTGCCAAAGAAGCCCTTTACAAATATTACAACGTAGCGGGTGTTATCTTTAACGAGCAGTTTAAGATTAGTGCTTTTGATATTCAGAATGATGGCATACTTCAAAGTGAGTTCATCAATGATGGGGTTCATAAGAAGATGAATTTGAACTATGTACTGCTAGAAAATTTTGTTTTGGTGTATTGCTAAATAATGAGTTTATGATTTACGACCAGGTAATAGAACGATATAATAGCCAACAAAAACAACTGGCATTTCTTATTGATCCAGATAAGTTTTCGTGGGAGATGCTGCCCAAGCTTCAGTCTATTATAGAAAAGGCTAAGCCCGACCTTTTGTTTGTTGGAGGTAGCTTGGTAAGTGTAGAAATTGGTGTCTTTGTTAAGAAGTTAAAGCAGTTTATTTCCTTGCCAGTCATATTATATCCAGGCTCTTCGAGTCAAATGTGCGATGATGTCGATGCTGTTCTATTCATTTCTCTCATTTCGGGTCGTAATCCCGAGTTCTTAATCAGTCATCATGTGGCGGTGGCACCACAAATTAAAGCAAAAGGGATAGAGGCGATTTCTACAGGTTATATACTAGTTGATGGAGGTTCTCAAACATCAGTGCAGTATATGAGTCAGACACAGCCTATCCCAGCTGATAAAAAAGATATTGCTGTTGCCACCGCATTAGCCGGACAATATTTAGGTATGAAACTGATTTATCTAGATGCGGGCTCGGGCGCAAAAACTCCCATCTGTAAAGAAATGATTACTGCTGTTAGTAATGCGATTGATGTTCCATTGTTAATTGGAGGAGGTTTAAAAACAACAAACGATGTCAAAGCAGCCTGTGATTCAGGCGCCGACATCGTTGTAGTTGGTAATATTTTCGAAAAAGACTTGTCCTTAATTAATGATTTTTGCGATACAGTGCATCAATTTAATAAGTAAGCCCTTCAAGGGGTAGTCCTTCGCAGCCATTGGGGAAAGGTATTTCTAAAAATGAGCTGATCGTTGGAGCAATGTGTGTCATTGGTACAGAGCGGTATACATTCTTAGGCATAATCTTCCATCCATAAAAAATTACTGGCAAATGGGTGGCATCCCAATTTCTGTTTATTTTCTTTCCATTGTCCAGCTCTTCACTCCATCCTGGTCTTAGTTTTATCACAATATCACCCGAACGACGTGGGTGGTAGTTGAGCTTTAGGCTTCGTAATGAAGAAAAGTCTGACGATGCCACTTTTAACTCTGAGAAAGGCATGGCAAAAGCTACCCCCCGCATGTCACTAATGAAACTTGCTGCTTCTAATTTTATTGCAGTAAGGTCAATTTTATTCTCCTTAATTAATTCATGGTTCAAGTAGATTTGAGCATCATGATAGGCCATTACCCATTTTCCCTGACCATATTTAGCCATTAAAAATAGGTTTAGCAAGGAGGCTGTTTTGTCGCCACTAAAAACACCAGTAGGAATGCCATGCTTAGAATTATCCTCAACGGGCCTAACAGGGTGTGCAATTGAAGTGGTAACAACAAGTGTATTTTCCAGACCAACTTCTCGATCTATGGTTCTGAGTAAGTCAGCAATTTCAGCATCTAACCGAACCATCATGTCTTCCGTTTCAACATCAAAGGCACCGTGTATATCACCATGTACTGCTCTTGCTGTAAATTGGAGTGTAATAACATCAGTCACATCATCTTTGCCATATTGGCCATTTATTATTTGCGACATAGCAAAATCTCGAATGAGTTTATTGCCATACGGAGAATGGAGTACGGGTATATAGGCATTTTTACCATCTTGCTTTTCGAGGGTGTACATAAATTCTTCAGATTTAATGCGTTGCTCGCTAAAGAATTTCATCTGATGGTAATTGTTTAAATCTTTAAATGGACCCCACTTGCGCTTGCTATAGGTGTCCAGAAGTCTTTTTTTATTGAATTTTCGAGCCCACTCTGGCATCTGTTTGATGTTATCGCTTTGAGGTACTATAACAAACTCGCCTGAGTTAGGGTCAACTCGGTAAAGGTAGTCGGGTTTATGACCTCCTGCCCAAACAAGAAAGTTACGGTTAAACCCGATGGCTGTAACTCTTGATGTACCATTGTTCATCCATTTTAATTCATCTGTTACTGTAGATGTTAATAAACGATCTGCGGTGGGGTAGCGTTCACTTTCATTCTGATTGATAAAGATATCGCCATAAGCAGCATTTACTTCTTTTCCCCTTAATCTATCGTACCACCAGTTAGACACGATGCCATGGGTAGTAGGGTAGGCGCCGGTAGCTAAGGTCGCCAGATTGGTTCCGTAATAAGTTGATCCAGCCGGGTAGGAGCCATTTCTGTAAAAAGCACCTCCGTTTATGAGCCTGTTGAATCCATTGTCTGAAAATTGATCTCTAAAGGCTACAATTTGATCAGTGCTAAGTTGATCAATCAGGATAAAAACAACTAATCTTGGTCGTTGAGATGGAGCTTGGCTAATTGAAAGTTGAACAACAAGTAATAAAATGGCTAATGAAAGAATTTTTTTTATCATCGAATATAGGTTTAAACGGGTCAATAACTTGCTTTGTAACAAATATATAAATAGAAGTGTTTATTTGAGTCCACTCTTATATGAAATAACATCAACGTGTTCTGTAAAAATAATACCTCCACTTTGAGCCTTTTCAAGTAATTTAGATGTAATTTCAGCAAAACTTGAAATTCTTTCTGCTCTATCAATTAATTCAATAATGATTGGTACCTCATTGGAAATGGAAAATACTTTACGGTTATTCACTATGCTATCCGCTCCATAGGATAACATTCCTTTGTAAACCGTAACACCTGCCATTTTATACTTTTTCGCAGCAAAAACAATTGCTTCAAACAATGGTCGCTGGTAAACTCTGTCCTCTTCTCCGATAATCACCTTTAGCTTTTGAGCGTCTCCTTCTAATACCATTGTGTGCGGATTAAACATGAAAGGTCAAATTACGGATATTAACTTGCTTAATCAACCTTCTGGAGTTGTATCATTGAATTTTAAAGCCTTAGTAAAAGATGTAAAAGTCTTAATTGTTGCTTGATATACAGGAGTATAAAATGTTGTTAGGGGTATCGAGTTTGACCCTGATTTACTTGTATGTTATCTAAATATTACTAATTTTACAGGTACCCACAAATTTACCTAAAATTTTAACAAACTCTTAAATTTAGCTTTTATGAAAGTATATCAAGCTGATCAAATTAAAAATCTTGCGCTGCTCGGTGGTAGCGGCTCAGGTAAAACCACTCTCGCAGAGGCAATGCTTTTCGAAGGCGGTGTCATTAAACGTCGTGGCGACGTTGAAAGTAATAATACTGTATCTGATTATAACCGAGTCGAGCATGAATATGGCTACTCGGTTTTTTCGTCCGTTTTATTTACCGAATATCAAGGGCGTAAGTTTAATTTTATCGACTGTCCTGGTTCTGATGATTTTATAGGAGGTGCCATAACATCGCTCAATGTAACTGATACGGCTCTTATGTTGTTGAATGCAACTCAAGGCGTTGAGGTTGGAACAGAAAACCTTTTTAGGTATACCGAAGAGTATTCAAAACCAGTTGTATTTGTTGTTAATCAGCTGGATCATGAAAAAGCAAACTACGAACAAACAATTGAAAATGCGACCGATGTATTTGGGAGTAAAGTTGTAATCGTTCAGTACCCTGTCAATGTTGGGCCTGGATTTAATGCAGTGGTTGATGTTTTAAAAATGAAAATGTATCAGTGGGGTGCCGATGGAGGTGAACCACAGATTTTAGATATACCAGCTGACCAGAAAGCTAAAGCTGATGAATTGCATAATACTTTAGTTGAAGCAGCTGCAGAAAATGATGAGCCTTTAATGGAGCTATACTTTGATGAGGGTACGCTTAATGAGGATCAAATGCGTCAAGGGATTCGCAAGGGTTTAATTGCTCGCGATATGTTTCCTGTTTTTTGTGTGTCGGCTAAAATGGATATGGGTGGTCGTCGTCTAATGGAATTTTTAGGTAATGTAGTGCCAAACGTATCTGAAATGCCTACGCCAGTTACAAGTACAGGCGATGAAGTACCTTATGATCCATCAGGACCAACATCCTTATTTGTTTTCAAAACGAGTATAGAGCCTCATTTGGGTGAAGTATCTTACTTTAAAGTGATGTCGGGTAAGGTTGAAGAAGGAATGGATTTAATTAATGCCAACCGTGAAGCCAAAGAACGAATTGCTCAGTTGTACTGTGTTGCGGGTAATACTCGTCATAAAATAGAGCAGCTTGTTGCTGGTGATATTGGGGTGACTGTTAAACTTAAAGAAACACATACCAACCATACCCTAAATGAAAAAGGGACCGACTATTTATTTGATGCCATCAAGTATCCAAATCCTAAATATCGTTCGGCCATATCGCCTATAAATGATGCTGATGATGAGAAATTAGGTGAAGTACTACAGCGCATGCATGAGGAGGATCCTACTTTAAGTGTTGAGTATTCAAAGGAATTAAAGCAGATAATTGTGCATGGGCAAGGGGAGTTTCATTTAAACACGATGAAATGGCGTCTTGAGCATAACGATAAAATTGAAATAGAGTTCCATAATCCACGTATTCCGTACAGAGAGACGATTACAAAAGTAGCCAGGGCCGATTATCGCCATAAGAAGCAATCGGGAGGTTCTGGTCAATTTGGTGAAGTGCACATGATTATTGAACCATTCTACGAGGATATGCCAACGCCTGCGACCATGAAAATTGATGGGCAGGAGATAAAACTGAATGTTAAAAACGAAGAAGTTATAAAATTACCTTGGGGTGGTAAATTGGTATTCAACAGCTGTATTGTTGGTGGTGCCATTGATGCGCGATTCTTGCCTGCCATTATGAAAGGTATTATGGAAAAAATGGAAGAAGGTCCGTTAACAGGGTCTTACGCTCGCGATATTCGTGTGTTTGTTTACGATGGAAAGATGCATGCTGTTGATTCCAACGAAATATCATTTAAGTTGGCAGGTCGTCATGCTTTTAGTGAAGCCTTTAAAAATGCCAAGCCTAAGATTATGGAGCCGGTTTACGATGTAGAGGTAAAAGTGCCTAGTGATCGAATGGGTGATGTAATGAGTGACCTGCAAGGGCGTCGTGCCATGATTGAAGGCATGTCTAGTGAAAAGGGTTTTGAGGTAATAAAAGCCAAGGTGCCTTTAAAAGAGATGAACAAGTATTCTACTTCGCTAAGTAGTATTACGGGTGGGCGAGCTTTCTATTCAATGTCGTTCTCGGCATACGATAAAGTGCCGCCAGAAATTCAGGTTGACTTAATGAAGGCTTTTGAAGAAGAGCAAAAAGATGATTAATTAATAATCAAAAAAAGGAGGGTTTAGCCCTCCTTTTTTATTTGTAAATAATTTCCTCTAATTGACAATTAAATGAACGGCACCTTCTAATTCTTCTTTTTCCCCTTTAAAACCTTCAGCCTCTATTTTGTAGAAGTAAACGCCAGGTTCTGCTTTCTGATTTCCAATGCGGCCATTCCATCCTGTTTCAGGATTACTGCCTTGATATACCTTTCTTCCCCAACGGTTATAAATCATCATGGTAAATTTATTAACTGAGCGGTAGGATACTCTAAACTCATCATTTTGGCCAGGGCTGCTAAATGGTGTAAATGCGTTAGGTACTTTAATAACCATTTCATTAACAGTGAAAACTTCCGGGGCTGTCTCATCTTCGCATTCCGACGTCAGATTTTTAACTTTTAATACCACAGGATAGCCGTCTTCGTTGTATTTCTGAAAGGTAAAGATTGGATCCGGAACAAAATCCTTTCCAGCATCGCCAAAAGTCCATTCCCAATCCGTTACATTTCCCAACGATTCATCTGTGAAACGTACAATCATCGGTGCTGAACCCTCTGTTGCTTCGTTATCTGCTGTTCCTTCGGTTTCAAATGAGAAAGCGGCTTTAACAGCGATAGCCGTGTATGAATAATCTGCCTCAGCAGCAGGAATGCCTGCTGCAAATTTACTTCCGCTTATAACGGTGTATTCTGTGTCTTCTGTTGGGGCATCAATAAAAACCGAAATGTCAGTTAGACCTTCCACATCGCCCTGGGGAGATGAAGTCCATGTATAGCCATAATCCACACTAATTATTTCGTGGGTGTTGCGATGGTTGTAGTAGTTGAGTGCTTTGTTATCGTTCGAGGCTGTTAATCGGATGTTGTTGCACGATTCAAATTCATTATCAATATTATTAACCATCGGGATGGGAACAAAATTCCAACAATAATGAGGTACCCCATCTACATCCACTCTGAAGCCATTTTCTACAAGGTTAGTTAATGTATTTTGAGTAGCTCCAGCAATGGGTTCAAAAGCCATGTTGGCTGATGAGTATTGATACCACTGAAAGTTGATGCCAGTAGGTGCCGTTAGTGTAGCTGTGTTTATGTCTGTGTAAAAAAAGATTGGATCTTCAGTAAATCCGCCTCCGTAAGCTGTTGATTCGGAGTAAAAGGCATTGGACGTTATTTGTCCTTTAGTCAGCGTAGCCGAGAGAATAAAAAGCGATATGAATAATAGGATTCGATTGATCGACCAAAGCATTGCATCAGTTTTTTAGTAATAATTGAACTCGAGACATAAATAAACTATTTATGCTTTTCAAAGCTATAATAAATCTTCAAACGATAAAAAGGATAATATTATTACATTGGTACTCGATGGTTTAAAATGAACTCCTATTTTTGTAGGTCGAAGTTTATCAATATTAAAACAAGGTATAGTGCAGGATTATTTAGAAGGTTTAAATGAGGCGCAGCGTAGTGCAGTTGTTGAAACGGATGGGCCGTCGTTGGTAATTGCGGGAGCGGGCTCGGGTAAAACGCGTGTGTTAACCTATCGTATTGCTCATTTGTTGGCCGAAGGAGTAAAATCGTATCGTGTTTTGGCCTTAACCTTTACCAATAAGGCTGCCAAAGAAATGAAAGAACGAATTGGTTCCGTGGTTGGGCAACATATTGCGGCCAGTTTGTGGATGGGTACTTTTCACTCAATTTTTGCCAGAATACTTCGTCACGAATCAAAACACCTAGGTTATCCTTCATCATTTACCATCTACGATTCACAGGATTCTAAGAATTTGATTAAAAGCATTGTTAAAAAAATGAAGCTGAATGAAAAAGCATACAAGCCTGGTGCTGTGTTGTCTAGGATTTCAGCTGCTAAAAATGACCTGGTAACTCCTGTTGTTTATGCTCGCGATCCGCATCGAACTACACATGATAAAGCATCACAAATGCCTATGATTTACGAGGTGTATGCTCGCTACATGAAAGAGTGTTATAAATCTGGGGTAATGGATTTTGACGATTTACTGCTCAATACCAATATTTTATTTCGCGACTTTCCTGATGTCATGCAAAAATACCAAAGTCAATTTGACTTTATCATGGTGGATGAGTACCAGGATACCAACTACTCGCAGTACCTGATTATAAAAAAACTGGCCGAAAAGCATAAAAACATCTGTGTGGTTGGAGACGATGCACAAAGTATCTATAGTTTCCGAGGTGCCAAAATCGAGAATATTCTTAATTTCAGAAACGATTATCCAGGTTACAAGTTATTTAAGCTTGAGCAGAATTATCGCTCATCGCAAAATATAGTTAATGCAGCTAACAGTATTATAGCCAAAAATAAAGGACAGATTCAGAAAAACGTGTTCTCGGCCAATGATGTTGGTAAGCCTGTACGTGTTTTAAAGGCCTATTCCGATGTAGAGGAAGGCTTTTTAATCACCAATGATATTTTCGAAAAACGGATGAAAGAGCATATGGAGTATAAGGATTTCGCCATCCTTTACCGAACCAATGCTCAGTCAAGGGTTTTTGAGGAGGCCTTACGAAAGAAAAACCTGCCATATAAAATATATGGAGGATTGTCGTTTTATCAACGTAAAGAGATAAAAGACCTCTTGGCCTATTTCAGAATGACCATCAACCCGTCGGATCAGGAGGCACTAAAGCGTGTGATTAACTATCCAGCTCGTGGTATTGGTAAAACTACCATGGATAAAATTATTACTGCTGCCGATTCTGCCGATCAAAGCCTGTGGAATATACTGATTAATCCGAACATTGGGCAAATTGGCATTAACGCGGGTACACAAAAGAAGTTGGCCAATTTTGTGGCTTTAATAGCACAATTTAAAGCTCAGCTCGAGAATTTATCGGCCTACGAGTTAGCTGCCGAAATTGTGTCGGCCAGTGGTATCATGAAAGATCTTCATAATGACAAGTCGATAGAGGGTCAGGGACGAATTGATAACATTGACGAATTGCTAAACGGTATCAAGGAGTTTACTGAATCAAAACAAGAAGAAGGAGAGCCAGCTAATTTGGTTAACTTTTTGGAAGATGTTGCCCTATTAACCGATCAGGATGGCGATAAAGAAGATGATATTAATAAAGTTACATTAATGACAATTCATTCGGCCAAAGGATTGGAATTTAAGAACGTGTATGTCGTTGGTGTTGAGGAAGGGCTTTTCCCAGCCACTCAATCTACCGACAGCGAAAAAAATCTAGAGGAAGAAAGACGTTTGTTTTACGTGGCCGTTACCAGAGCCGAAATTAACGCAACCATTTCGTTTGCCAGATCAAGATATAAGTATGGCGAGTTAACGTATAGCAAGCCAAGTCGTTTTATTGGCGACATCGATCAGGAGTATTTGGATATTAATCCAGAGGACTTTGTGGGTAATGATAGACCACAGCCAAGCTTCCGAAAACCTTTGGGATCGCAGGCAAGCCCAAGTTTAAAGCCTCGCATAAAAATGAATTATACATCCGAAAGTGCTAGTTCGAAACCTAAGATTAATTTTAAAGGTTCAAATACGAACGAACTTCAGGCGGGTATGCGGGTTGAACACGAACGATTTGGACAAGGCGAGGTTGTTAACGTAGAGGGAGTTGCGCCTAATGTGAAGGCCACCGTGCAATTCACTAATGCGGGTCAGAAACAATTATTACTCAAATTTGCCAAACTAAAAATTTTGACTTAGTTTTGTGCTATTCAGTTACTGCACTAATTAACAAGACAGTAACACTACTCCGAAAGGGATTATAAAAGAAAATTCCGTAGAACCACCGTTTGAAGGATAAAAACACAAGTAAGATTTTAATATCTATTAATGGATTACAATTCTAATCGTAAAAATTTGATTCTGCCTGAATATGGCCGTCATATTCAAAAAATGGTTAACCATGCTGTTACCATAGAGGATCGTGAAGAGAGAGCCAAGTGTGCTAAAACAATTATTGGAATCATGGGTAATATGTTTCCTCATTTACGTGATGTAAATGATTTTAAGCACAAACTGTGGGATCATTTAGCCATTATGTCTGATTTTAAACTCGATATTGATTATCCATATGAGCCTTTAGAAAAAGAAGCCTTGGCCGAGCGACCAGATAAGATTCCATATAAGAATAGCCGCATTAGCTATAAGCACTATGGAGAGTTGGTTGAGAAAATGATTGAGCAGGCTATTCTGTTGGAAGATGAAACGGAAAGAAAGCACTTAATCGTGATGATTGCCAACCATATGAAAAAATCATTGTTCATGTGGAATAAAGATTCAGTAACCGATGAGCGTATTTTTGATGATCTTAAACGTTTGTCAAAGGGTAAACTGGTAGCTGAAGAAGGGACGAAATTGACGGAATTTAAAGAGCAGCAGCAGAACAGAAATAACCGCAACAATAAAAAGCGTCCGCAAAATAAGCCACAGCATAAATCACAGAATAGACCACATAAAAAGTAACCACGCCGTTACCTAAACCGTGTTGCCATGAATTGCTTTGAGATCGAAGGAGGACACCGCCTTAAGGGAGAGATTACGCCGCAAGGAGCTAAAAATGAAGCATTACAAGTTATTTGTGCTGTTTTATCTACTGCTCAAAAAGTAACTATTTCTAACATTCCTGACATTGTAGATGTTAACAACCTGATTGATTTATTAGGGGTTATGGGTGTTGTTATTAATCGTATCGATCGAAATACATGCGAATTTACAGCTGCTAATGTAAATCTTGAATTTCTTCAAAGCGATGAATTCAAAAAACGCGCATCGTCTTTACGAGGGTCCATTATGATTATGGGGCCGCTTTTGGCGCGATTTGGTAAAGCTTATTTTCCAAAGCCAGGTGGAGATAAAATTGGGCGTCGTCGATTAGATACTCACTTTATTGGTTTCGAGAAACTAGGAGCACGATTCAATTACAATGCTGAAGATGTATTTTATACAGTAGAAGCATCGGAAATGAAAGGCTGTTATATGTTGCTTGATGAGGCTTCGGTAACAGGAACAGCAAATGTGTTAATGGCAGCCGTTTTAACCCCTGGAACTACCACAATTTATAATGCGGCATGTGAACCTTATTTGCAGCAGTTAAGTCGCATGTTAATATCCATGGGAGCTAAAATTACTGGTGTTGGTTCTAACTTGTTGGTAATTGAGGGTGTTGATGAGCTTGGAGGCTGTGAACACAAAATATTACCAGACATGATTGAGGTTGGTAGTTTTATTGGGATGGCCGCTATGACTAGCTCTGAAATTACCATCAAAAATGTAGGAATTGAACATTTGGGTATCATTCCAATGATGTTTCAGCGTATTGGCATAAAGCTCGAAGTTATTGGCGACGATATCTTTATCCCTGAGCAGGAGTCATATGAAATTGATACTTTTATCGATGGTTCAATAATGACCATTGCAGATGCACCTTGGCCTGGTTTAACGCCAGATTTGCTAAGTGTATTCCTGGTTGTAGCTACCCAAGCCAAAGGGAGTGTGCTTATTCATCAAAAGATGTTTGAGAGCCGCTTGTTCTTTGTTGATAAACTAATTGATATGGGAGCTCGAATAATTCTTTGTGATCCTCATAGAGCAACTGTAATTGGTTTAAACAAAGAAAACTCTTTAAGAGGAGCCAATTTAACATCGCCCGATATACGTGCAGGAGTTGCTTTGCTAATAGCTGCGTTATCTGCAAATGGAAAAAGTACAATTCAAAACATCGAACAAATTGATCGTGGTTATCAAAATATTGATGTTCGACTTCAACAGCTTGGTGCTAAAATAAAACGAGTTTAGGAATTATTAACATTCTATGGTGGATGTAATGAGCTGTTTATGAGCTTATTTAGAATGAATTTACACTAAAAACTCACACCTTCCATTTGTTAAATTGCTGATGTGTAGTGCGTTGCGTTTGTGTAATGACTAATATAACAATTGTATCTACAAATCCTATCGTTATAAAATTGCCTGATGATGCTATGTAATTTACATTTGCATACACAAATCAGACACTTCATCACATAAAACCGCATATTCATCTAAAAAGAAAAAAAACCTCGTTTATTTTTCTGAAACTTTACACCGAAAATTAATTCAATTTAATGTATCATGAAGCAGCTAAAGTTAATATTAGCTACTATAACCGTGGGTTTGTTCTTTTTGTCGTTCATTAACGATAATCAGACAGCTGAAGTTGGTTTAGATGCTGGAAATAAAGCTCCGGTATTTAAAACTGAACTTATCGATGATACGCCTTTTAATTTAGACGATTTAGAGGGAAAAATGGTCCTTTTAAATTTCTGGGCGTCATACGATTCGCAGTCACGCATGAATAATTACTACTTGAATCAACTTCTTACAGAATATGGGAATGAAGGTTTCCATAATGGCGAAGAGTTTGTAGTAGTAAGTATTTCACTTGACCGCTTTAAAGCTCCACTTAAGCTTGCCATAGAGCAAGATGAAACCATGAAATTTTTGCATATCTGCGATTTCAAGGGCGCTAACGGTAGCATTAGCAAGATGTATAACATCAATAATCCTGTCAATATTCTTATTGATGGCGAAGGACGTATAGTTAACAAAGACGTCGAGTATTCAACGATTGAAAGATCGCTAGCCTTCCTGGCAGCTATTTAATTACCCATTATTTTTTTTAGTATGAAAGAACTGTTTAAATACCCATTTGGGGTACTTATTATTTTGTTGCTTTTATCAGCTATGGGTGCCGAGGCACAAAAGAAAGGAACTGATATTGGCGATGTAGCCCCTAATATAAAGTTGCGAAATCCTGATGGCGAAATGATGGAATTAGAATCATTGCGCGGGCAATTGGTGCTCATTGATTTTTGGGCCAGCTGGTGTGGCCCTTGTCGACGTGAGAATCCGATAGTTGTAGATGCCTACAATAGTTTTAAGGATAAGAAATTTAGCAGCGGTAAAGGATTTACTGTTTATAGTGTTTCCTTGGATAAAAAACAAAGTTCGTGGGAGGCAGCCATTAAAGACGATAAGTTAACTTGGCCTTATCATGTTAGTGATTTAGCCGGATGGAATAGTAGAGCCGCCGCTATGTATGGAGTTAATGGTATTCCGATGAACTTTTTAATTGATGAAAATGGAATCATCATTGCTAAAAATTTAAGGGGACATGCTTTAAAATCGACCTTACAGACTTTAGTGAAATAAACTAAAAAACAGATGGCAAAAAGGCACTTTCATATCGCATGTTAGTGCCTTTTGTCATGTTATGGCCTACCAATTAATTATTTGAGGCCTAATTCTGTCAATTTGTCCTTATTAAAATATATTGGCAGAATAATTGTAATTTTGCACGCGGAAATCCAAGGCTAATAAATCTTGGTATAAACTGAGAACAAAATAAAGAAAGATATAATGGATAAGAAGTCATCTAAAAAGGAGCGAGCTAAGGAAAAAGAAATGGATGCACAAGCGGCAGAAGAGCTTATTGAGATGAATGAGGATAGCGAGGCGACTGAAAAGGAAGAAGTGAAAGAGGAGGCAGCAGAAGAAGTGCCAGAACAGTCTGAAGAGGAAAAAGCAAAGGAAAAACTGAATGAAGCCAATGATAAGTATTTGCGCTTAAGTGCTGAATACGACAATTACCGTCGAAGAACCCTTAAAGAGAAGATGGAGTTGACCAAAACAGCTGGCGAGAGTTTACTTTTAGCATTGTTGCCAGTAATTGATGACTTAGATAGAGCGATGGCCCACATGGATGATGCCAAGGATGTAGAAGCTCTGAAAGAAGGCATGAAATTAATCCAAACGAAATTCAACGATTTTCTTGGTCAGCAAGGAATGAAAGAAATTGAGGCCAAGGATAAGGAATTTGATACTGACCAACACGAGGCAATCACAAAAATACCTGCTCCAACAGAGGATATGAAGGGTAAAGTTATTGACTGTATCGAAAAGGGATATACTTTGCACGAGAAGGTGGTGCGTTTTTCAAAAGTTGTTGTAGGCGAGTAAAATAGCTGTATTATGTCGAAAAGAGATTATTATGAAGTGCTGGAGGTATCAAAAGGTGCTTCAAAAGAAGAAATAAAAAAGGCTTATCGTAAAAAAGCGATTAAGTTTCACCCTGATAAGAACCAGGGCGACAAAGCAGCTGAGGAAAAATTTAAAGAGGCAGCAGAAGCTTACGAAGTGCTATCGAGCGAAGAAAAGCGTCAGCGCTATGATCAATATGGTCATGCAGGTGTTGGTGGTGCAGCTGGTGGTGGCTTTGGCGGCGGTGGCATGTCAATGGACGATATCTTTTCACATTTTGGCGACATTTTTGGCGGCGGCTTTGGTGGTTTTGGTGGCTTTGGCGGCGGATCATCACGTGGTGGACGACGCGTAAATAAAGGTTCCAATCTTCGTGTTAAGGTAAAGCTTAACTTGAGTGAGATAGCCAATGGTGCTGAGAAAAAAATTAAAGTTAAGAAACATGTAGAGTGTAAGCACTGTAGTGGTTCGGGAGCTGAAAATGGTTCTTCATACAGCAACTGTTCAACTTGCCATGGTAGTGGGCAGGTAACTCGGATTTCCAACACCATATTGGGTCAGATGCAAACAGCATCAACATGTCCTACTTGTGGAGGAGAAGGTAAAATTATTACCAATAAATGTAAGCCTTGTGCCGGAGAGGGTGTTATGCGCGATGAAGAAGTCATCAGCTTAAATATTCCAGCAGGTGTAGAAGAGGGTATGCAGTTATCTTTAACTGGTAAAGGTAATGCGGCTCGCCGAGGTGGTGTGAATGGCGACTTGCTTGTTTTGATTGAAGAAGAGAAGCATCCTGATCTTGTGCGTGACGGCAACAACCTAATTTATAGTTTAAATGTAAGTATTCCTGATGCTATACTTGGTAAGGCTGTGGAAATACCAACTGTTGATGGTGCTGTTAAAGTTAAAATTGAACCTGGCACACAGCCTGGGAAGATTTTGAGACTGAGAGGTAAAGGTCTTCCAGAGGTGAATAGCTACGGAAAAGGAGATTTACTTGTACACATACAGGTATTTATACCAAAAGAAGTATCCAAAGATGAACGCAAGGTAATTGAGAAGCTTCAGGGAGCTGAAAGCTTTGAGCCGCAAGAAGGACAGTCTGAAGGTTTCTTTAGTCGTATGCGCAGTATGTTTGATTAAAACAAACGAAGATAAAATTAAAAGGGCATCCGTTGTGGTGCCCTTTTTTATTGGTATACCTACCAAATAGAATACGAACTTTTTTTATGAGATTTTCAACTAACGCTTAAGCTGTATGTTTACCCGCTTTTTTAAAAACGCACCGTTCATAAGTTTTGCACTTGCTTATTGAAAAGTGTTTGATAGTCAGTTAATATGTTTTTCCTTCCATCTATAAAGTTTTATTGACTATACTTTTTGTGTGAAATCTGCTATTATGCACCATTAAATAGTAACCTTTTTCTTTAAGATAAGTAACTGTGAACAGTAATACACAATTGATGTTGTATTTGTTTATCTGATAAGAAAAGTACCAATTTATGCAAAGAAATTATTTATTAGTGATGCTTGCCATACTTTTGGCAGGCTGTGTTGGAGATGCTTTTAATACCGAAAAGTTATCGGGAGAAGTAGAATGGGAAACCGGATTGGCCGTGCCACTTATTAAGGCTTCGGTAAGCATGGGAGACGTTTTCTCTGAGAATACCGATTACGTAAAGTATTATATGGATGAAGATGGTAATGAACGCATCATGCTTTATCAAGATCAGGATTCTGTATCACGTATTGGCCTTAATGACTTATTTGTTGTTAATGGCGAAACAACTTCCATTCCAGTGCCTTTTAGTTTATTAAATAACGGTGCCGAACATTCGATTGATGTCAACATCCCTTTTAATGTTCAAAATGGTGTGCTTAGTAGCATTCAGGTCGATTACGAGTTGCGTGTCGAAGGATCTGATATGGCTGCACCATTGAGTCTTCAAATAAGTATGCCAAGTGTTAATGCTGATCAGGGTGGGAAAATAATTGATGTGTTGGTTGATAATAATCAGCCTGTTATTCAATTACACGAAGATGATGTTATTGACTTGGTCGATGGCTCTATACCAGCTGTGTTTACTTTTAAAACCAATGATAATAACCTGTGGTTTGATATGTACCAGGTTGGTAATGTTTCTTTGTCAATGGATCAGATCCATTTTGATTCTGCCAAAGGACGCTTGCAAGAAATTGTTACGCGCTTTGATGAGGGAATTTTGGATTTTGACTTTGATATTTTTGAAGAGTTACCTGAGGGCGTAGAGTTTGTTAAGCCAAATCTTAAATTGTTAATCACTAATTCAACTCCATTTAGAGGATTAATACGTCCTGAGTTTATAGCGCAAGGGGGTGCCGTTGATGGGATGGCATTGAACGTTAGTGAAGACATTATTGTGCAGCAGATGGAAGATGGTAAAGTACTGTATGATACCATTTCATTATCAGATCGCTCTAACCTTAATGAGTTCTTTTCAAATGTGCCAGATCAAATTGCGTATTCAGCCGATTTAGTGCTGAACCCTAATAATGCCGTTACCGAAGAGGTGGAGCTGGACGAGACCAGTAACGTGCATTTTGGTTATATGATTGAAGTGCCTGCTGAGTTCTTGGTCAATGCTGAGTTTGATACCGAAACCGTTGATTTAAATGATAATGATTTTATTCGTGACTTTGAGAATGCACAAATAGATATTAACGGCATAAGTAATTTTCCTTTACAAGCAGAGGCCTTTATCGATTTTTATGAAGAAAGCTCAGACCAGGTAACAGAAACTATACATGCTATTGTATTAAATGCTGCCGAGGTAAATGAAAAAGGTATTGTTGTGAATGAAGTGACACGCACCGAGCGCATTAAACTTACACCTGATCAAATTGAGAAATTAGCGGTTGCTGATCAATTACGTATTCGATTTAAGCTGCAGTCGGCCAATTATGAAAGCGGACAGCCTGTAGTGTTGCTAACCGATAATTCATTGGCAGTAGATTTTTCTATTAAAGGACAGATTAAGAATTAAGCTTGTAGGGAGAGTATGATGATGAAGAATTTTAAAAAACTATATATAAGTGCGCTTTTAATGTTAGTGAGTGTTGCCACTATGGCACAAGATAACTCACTAATGTTTACCAAGGGTATTCCGCAATCGAATCAGTTAAATGTTGCTTTTCGTCCGGTTAAGAAATGGTACCTGTCTATGCCCGCCTTGGGAAGTGTGCAAATGAACGGTGCAAACAGTGGCTTTTCGTGGGACGATGTGATTAGACAGGGAACAGGTATGCGTTCAGATTCCTTGATAGTTGATTTGGATTATGCGGCCAGTCAAATGGAAGAGAACAATTTATTTGCCACAGAGGCCTCATTGCAGGTGCTAGGTTTTGGTTTCGCAGCCAATAAGTGGTTTTTCAGTTTTGATATTAACCACAAGCTAAAGGCAAAAGTGAATTACCCTTTATCGCTGATGAACCTGCGCTACGGAAACTGGAATTTTGAAGATGACAAGCCAATCAACCACTCATTTTCGAATATGTATGTTAATGGTATCGACTATCATGAAGTCGCTATTGGAGCCTCACGCATTATTAATGACAAGCTTACGCTAGGTATGCGCGTGAAATACATATTGGGTGTAGCTAATGTGCAATCGGAATACATGAACCTGGAAATGCAAACTTTGGATAATGGCACCATGCTTATCAATTCAGACATGGCTTTTCGTACTAACATACCTCTGGACATAAGTTACGATGCCGATGGTTTTGTAAGTAGTTTTGATGTGAGTGATGAAGTAGAAGATAACTTAACTTCTACAGATAATGTAGGTTGGGGATTTGATTTTGGAGCTACCTATCAGGTAACTGATAAGTTAATGCTTGGTGCTGCGGTTAACGATCTTGGTTTTATTAAATGGACTGGTGAAACATCACGTTTATATACCAAAGGTTCATTTGAATACAGTGGTGTTGATGTGTCGGACGAATTAACTGGCGATGATGGAGACGGTGAGTACCTTGATCAGATAGCAGATGACTTTGAAGATGCCTTTAAGTTCAATAACGATGTGGAGGATTATAAAACAGGTTTAATGGGCAGCTTTAACGTGTCGGCTGATTACCAGTTAAAACGTTGGTTGAACTTTGGTGTGGTATCGAAAAACTATTGGTTAGACGAGAAGTTAGTGCCACAGGTAACTTTGGCAACAGGTGTACAGGCTGGTAGAATATTATCAACCGCCATTACCTATTCATACATGAAAAATGCTCCGGCTAACCTAGGGGCTGGCTTAGCCCTTAACCTGGGAGCACTACAGTTCTATGCTGTTACCGATAATTTGTCATCCGCCTTAAAGCCTGAAACGGCCAAATATGTGAATGCCCGTTTGGGTATCAACTTTGTGTTTAATGGCAAGCGTGAGAAAAAGCAGGAATTTATCGAGATTACTGAGGAGTAAGTTACTCAGACCATAATATATAAGAAAGGTTACTCATTAGGTGAGTAGCCTTTTTTTATTGCTTCAAAATATTCATTGCCATCTCCTTTGCTAGATAAGGAGCCATTAGGCCACCACGTGAGCCGAGTCCATTAAAAAGGCCAATTTGTGGGTGTTTATCCGATTGTTGTGTAACTGGTCTCCTGTCAGCAAATGTGGGGCGTATGCCAGTAATTTGTTTTTGCACATTAAGGGGCAGGTCGGCTATTCGCTGCCATTTATCCAATAGTTCCTCTTGTTTATTGGCCGATGGAGCCAGATCGTTCCAATGGTGAGCATAAGTAGCGCCTATCTTGAATTGCTGAGGCCCAACCGGCATAACAAACACTCCTTTACTAATAATGCTCTTTAGTTCAAGTCCTGCTATCTTCACATCCAGTAGCTCGCCCTTGGTATTGTTCCATTTATGATGAGAGAAAAAACGGCTTTGAGCATCAGAACTGCCTCTGCAAAAGATTACTCTTTGGGCCTTGATGTTTCTCCATTTAACACCCTCGCTGTGTAGTTCCAGGTCATCATCGTTAAAGTCTGCCTCAATAAGGTTGTCGTTTTTAATAAGGAACTGACGATAAGCATCCAGCATGTGAGCCATGTCTAGGCGTGCACAAGGATGTATAGTGCCATAGCCAAATGGCTGATGAAAACCTTGGGGCAAGTCATGTTGTGCTTTAACTGAGAGGTAATCGCCCAGCTGTTCTTTCTCCTGGCGATGCTGCCAAAATTGCTCATCATCTTTACCATATAATTTATAAACCGGCATGGGGTAGTAAAAACGTGTGTTTAAATGTTGCTCCAACTCCTGATAGAGTGCATGGGCATAGGGCTGAAAAATGTTGGCCTGCCAGGTTTTAGTTACCCGCTTAACAACAATGGGGTTAATTAAACCGGCTGCCGCACGGGAGGCACTTCCGTTTTTGGGTACATCAATCAACTTGTGCGCAATATTGTTTTTCAACAGGTGATACGATAGCATGGTGCCGGCTAAACCCTGACCAATAATTAACACCTCTGTTTTGTCGTCTTTTTGCATCATAGATCATCAGCATTCGTTCTATCAAAAGAAACAAAAGAACGGCCGATTGTTCAAAGTGCGGAATACCTGATGCGATTGTTTGACTTGAAAAGACCAAGTATTGCTCTCAAATGCCAGTGCATAGCTCAGTTTTGGTGTTTTGTTCTTAAGATCTTGATAATGTGCCTCATCATCCCTCTTGCATGTGTGTGTGTAACAATAGTTGACACAATTGTTCAACTATCTGTAACAAGATTTCAACTCGAAATGTGGCAGGCAAGGTACTTTTGCAAGTAGTCATTTTAGGTTTTCTATCTATGCTATTTATTAAATGGAGTGAGTGACTTAATAGAAAGATGCTAAGACAGAAAACTGGCGGTATAAATAAATATTAGTTGTTTATCCCGCAACGACTGATGAATTGAACTAAACAAAAATCTATGCGACTAAATCTATTTATACTTCTCATAATTGCTAGCCTGCTTGGCGCTTGCAATCAAAAGCACGAGTTAGCACCACTTAAGCTTATTCCTTATCCGGCTGAGCTGGAGCAAAGTGCCGATGTTTTAAGCATCCCTGCCAAGGAATTGACGATTTCCCTTAAGGATGAAAGCATTAAGGAAATACTTAGTTCGCAATTGGCCACAGAGCACCAAATTAAGCTGGTTGATGCTGATGAGGCACTTATTCGCTTTGTAAAGCTTAATGATGATGCTTTACCTGCCGAAGCTTACCGTTTAAAGGTGAATGATAAGGGCGTGCTGATTGAAGCCTCAGAAAGAAGCGGTCACTTATATGCTGCACAAACCTTGCGTCAGCTGATTACGCTTAACAAGGGTCGGGTTGAGATTCCGCATGTAAGCATTAGTGATTATCCACGTTTTGCCTGGCGAGGCATGCATTTCGATGTGTCGCGCCACTTCTTTAGTGTTGATGAGGTAAAGCAGTTTTTAGATTACATGTACATGAACAAGCTCAATGTTTTTCATTGGCATTTGGTTGATGATCAGGGCTGGCGTTTAGAGATTAAGAAATACCCGAAACTAACAGAGGTGGGAGCCTGGCGCGAGCATGTTGGTTTTAATGCCAACCAGGCCAAAGGTTTAAACGAAAAATATACCGAAGCATACGGAGGATATTATACACAAGCAGATGTAAAAGAGATAGTGGCTTATGCCTCAGAACGTAATATTACTATTGTGCCTGAGATAGAATTACCGGGGCATTCAGCTGCTGCTCTTGTTGCATATCCCGAGTATTACTGTAATAATGCAGGCGAACTAAAGATATGGGATCAGGCAGGTGTGTCGGCAGGGGTGTACTGCGCTGGCAAGGAGTCTACCTTTCAGTTTTTAGAAGATGTATTGAGCGAAACCATGGAGCTGTTTCCGGGTGAGTTTATTCACATAGGAGGCGATGAAACACCCAAAGATACCTGGCTGGCTTGCCCCGATTGCCGCAAGCGCATGAAGCAGGAAAATGCACATGATGAGCATGAGTTGCAGAGTTATTTTGTGCACCGTATTGAGAAATTTTTGAATAAGCACGATAGGCGCCTGATTGGTTGGGACGAGATACTGGACGGTGGATTGGCACAGAGTGCGGCCGTGATGTCGTGGCGTGGTGTAGCAGGTGGTGTTAAAGCTGCCGAGGCTGGTCACGATGTGGTGATGACACCCATGTTTCCGTATTATTTTAACCATACACAAAACCATTTGCCAACATCCCCAGGGCATCCAGGCATTAGCACCCTGCGCGATGTGTATACCTTTCCATCTATTCCACAGGATATATCGGCCGATAAAAGGCAGCATGTGATTGGTGTGCAGGCTAATTTATGGAGCGAGTACATGCCCTTATTTAAGCACATCGAGCATAATTTATTCCCCCGTGTGTATGCCCTTGCTGAGGTGGCTTGGAGCCCGGCCATACGGGAGTGGGACGATTTTCATCAACGCGTGAAGCTTACACTGCCAATGCTCGAAAAGCATGGTGTTAAAGCAGGTGAAATAAGCTACCATGTACGCATTAATGTCAGTCCTAATTATGAGAATAAAACGGCAGACATAGAATTCGTTACCGAACGCTCTAATCCTGTTTATTACACCATCGATTGCAGCGAGCCCACTACCAACAGCCAAGTGTATAAAGCACCTTTTGTGTTGGAAGCCGATGCACACATTAAAGCCTGTCAGTTTAAAAGGGATGGTAGCACCACTTACATATCAGAAAAACAATTGATTTTTCATAAAGCATTTGGCAAACCCTATGAGCTTAAGTATGCCTATGCACCGCAGTACGATGGTGGTGGACGCTATGGTTTAACCAATGGTTTTTTGGGTGTTGAAGTGGGTGTAGAAGAAAAGCCCATTGATTTGGTGATTGATTTGGGCGAAGTAACGGAGATCAGCCATATTAATTCGCGCTTTAAAAATGCGCCACTATCGTGGGTATTTGGCCCACAAAAGGTAAGCTACCACGTGTCGGCCACGGGTGATGAATATACCAATGTGGCGGTATTTGAGCCTGGCGTTACCGAGAGTGATGTAAATGAAATTGTACAATACCCCATTGATTTTAAACCAACGAAAGTGCGCTATGTGCACATTGTAGCCGAGAGTGTGGGAGTGTGTCCATCATGGCATCCGGCTGCAGGCGGTAAAGCCTGGTTGTTTTCCGATGAGGTAATTGTGAAGTAAAAAATTGAATCGAGAAAAGTGTCCAAAAGTTCAACATCTTGTTCACTGAGCAAAGTCGAGGTGTTTATCATCTCGACTGCGCTCGATGAACGACAGAATGCTAGAGTGTTTTGCGCTTGTGATTCGTAAAAATATTTGGTGTAGTTAGTAGTAATCGCCTCCTGCTTGTATAACGTGCAAGAGGAGGCGTTTTGTTTCTTTTATACCAATGGCCTAATTATTTGGCTATCCGCCCAAACTGTACTTACTTTTTGTTCAAAACTAAACACAGGGGCACGGAGCCGCAGAGCTATTTATTGCTCGCTTTGGGGAAACTGCTTGAAAGACTGATGAATAGATTGTTAGATTCAGAGAATTCGCTTTTAAGCATTCTAACCACCTCCCCACTTCGTGGTACTCCTCCTTGGCAAGGAGGAGAGGGATGAAAAATCTTCCCCTCCTGAATTTTAGGAGGGGTGCCGACAGGCGGGGTGGTGTAATTAGTTTTAAAAGCAATTTCCCTGTTAATAGATTGTGAGATAATGGATGTTAGATTTAGTCCTGCATCCTTGTGTGTGGGGCTTTTATTAGAAGTCCGAAGATCGAAGAAATTGACAGCTTGGTTAGGAAGGCTGATTGCGAGCATGCGATCGTAAGTGAACTTCTTAACAGAATAAAACACTACTGGCAGCCTTACACATAGCACTGGCGGACTTACATATACAACCGACCGCCTTACATACGCCACTGCCATGCTTACATATCGTGCTGACGCATTTACATATTCCATCAAGCACCTATGTATACACAACTGCCGGCCTTACATAGCCCGCTGGCAGAGTTACATATTACGCTGCCGGTCTTACATACGGCGCTGGCGGTGTTGCACATAACACTGGCAGCCTTACATACAGCACTGGCACCATTACATATCAATCTGTCGGTCTTACATATGGCGCTGTCATGCTTACATATGGCATTGAAATAACATCCTGTTACGCAAGCAAAGAATAATCAATTAATCTTATATTTATTAACACTTTTAAAATCGCCAGAAAAATGAAAGAAATGAAAATTAAAGTATTTATTGCCATCCTAAGCGTTTTAATACTGGGAGTAGGATGCAGTAAAAACAATCCACCACCCTACAATGAAATGAATGGGCGCAGCACAGCCATTTTTAACCCGGATAAAAAATACGGAAATGTGAGTGACATTGATGGCAATGTGTACAAAACCATCAAGATTGGTGACCAAACCTGGATGGCTGAAAACCTGCGTGTTACCCGTTTCCGAAATGGTGATGCCATAATCAATATTACCGACAACGACATGTGGAGTATTCAGGAAGTAGCTGCCTATTGCAACTACAATAATACCGAGGACTTGGACACCATAGCTACCTATGGCCGACTCTATAACTGGTATGCAGCAGGCGACAGCCGTAACATTGCACCCAAGGGCTGGCGCGTGGCCACTCCCGAGGACTGGAATATACTGATAGACCACCTCGGGGGCGATGCCCTTGCCGGAGGCAAACTCAAGGAAGCTGGAGATGAACACTGGGAATCACCCAATGAAGCAGATAACAGCAGTGGTTTTACCGGCCAACCGGGTGGGTGGCGACATATTGATAAAGGCATGCAAGCTTTTTCTCGTTATGGTGTCTGGTGGACAAATGGACAAGCTGGACAGGAATCTGCGGCCTATATTCAGCTTTTCACTTGGAGCACTAAAACTTATCCTGGATTCCATTTTATAGTCAACGGATTTTCCATCCGTTGCATTAAAGACTAACTTAAAACCGAACAAAATGAAAAACATTATACAAATTTCAATTATCTTATTACTAATAAGTGCAAGCACAAGTAGTATTGCACAGAGTTTCACTGTAGATGTTCCTTCAACCTATCTACATGGCGACTACACTACCAAAACCATATAAACACAAAAAATTACACCTTTAAAATCGCCAGAAAAATGAACAAACAACTCTTAAATTTTAGCAAACTCACCCTGCCCATTATGCTTATAGGTATAATATTGATGGGAAGTGGATGTGAGGAAGACGACAAAAAACCCGAACTACCACCCATAACACAAAGTGGTGAAAATACCTTTGGCTGCCTTGTTGATGGAGAAGTGTGGCTGCCAAAAAAAGGTATGATTACAACACCTCCTTTTAGCGTGTCCAATTATCAATATGATGACGGACGCTGGCTCATTATAGCCAATAATTTAAAACAAAGTATTTATTTTTATATGTGCCAGGACTCACTACTTAAGGGCTCAACAACATTCCTAATTGAGTCTTTAGATAATTGTTCCACTGCAAGCTTTTATGATGAATCGGAAGAATCTCGTGAAAGCAAGAAATATAGGACAGATGGAGATGCCTTTAACGGACAATTGATTATCACTCGATTTGATTTAGAAGAGCTAATTATCGCCGGCACCTTTTACTTCGACGCTATAAATGACAATGGCAATGTTGTTAAAATACGGGAAGGACGATTTGATTTAAAATTTCCAAATTATAATCCATTTATTGAATAACTCCAAAAAACCTAAACCATGAAATTAAAATATTTTACACTCATTACATTTATTTGCATGTGCTCATTTTTAGATGCACAAACATTTCAAGAAAAAATCAATAGCATATTTGAGCATGTAGATTTAAGCCAGGTACCCTCGCTAGCGCAGATTTGTAATCTGTGCTATTAGGCTTTAATATAAAAGCTAACTATTGCAGTCGGACTTTTGTATACTTAAATTCCAAACCACTACCTATGAGCCGCAAGTATAAGTTCCACAATCCTGAAGGTATTTATTTTATCAGCTTTGCCGTTCAGGGCTGGATTGATGTGTTCACTCGTAATTGTTACAAAGACATACTTATTGAAAGTCTGAAGTATTGTCAAGAAAAGAAAGGTTTTGCTTATTAAGTAAATGGCACGGATTGCAAATCCGCGCTAGCACGGGCCAGCACGGCATCTTAGTAAGCATCATGCAAATAAAGATTGCATCCTGCACGCAACCATCTAATTATTTAACGATCTTATATTTATATGCACTTTTATATCGCCAGAAAAATGAAAAGACAACTTTTAAGTTTTAGTAAACTCACCCTGCTTATTGTGTTGGTATTGATGGGAAGTGGATGTGAGGAAGAAGCTAATATCCCTTTGCTAGGAATATGGAAATGCAAAGGTTTTTACACTTCAAATCCAGAATCATTTAAACAGATAATGCCTGAGGATTGTAAAAGTTGTTACACTCTGGAATTAAAATCAAATGGAACGGTAGCAGGTCAAACATCCACTAATGAAGTCATGGGTTTTTATGAGGTAAACCCCTCGTTAAAGCAAATTAGTTTTACCAATTTTGGAGGTACTGAAATAAATGAACTCTTTGATGGAAGGCAATATGTTGAAGCGATTTTACAGGTTCATTCGTACCAGATCAATGATCTGGGAGAATTACTTCTTTTTTACGCAAATGAGAGCCAGTATTTACTTTTTGTAGCTGATTAATGTAGGTGTCTAGTGGCATTTGATTTATAGGTTGAAATCTTAACTAAATGCTTAATAAAAGCCGCTTTCGAAAGAGAGCGGTTTTTGTGTTTTAAGGATGCGATCTTTATTTGCGGGGTGTAGATAAAGATCCCATCCGTTTACGCCATGTTAAAAAAGCTTGGGACTATCCATTTGTAACTGCCACTCAATTGCTTCTTTTCCTTTAGATGTCAAATATTTATTGGTTTGGCTAAAATGTTGGTTGCCTAAAAAACCACGGTAGGCCGATAAAGGAGAGGGGTGCACCGATGACAGAATGCAGTGCTTTGTTTCATCAATTAGTTTGGCTTTTTTTTGCGCATAAGCCCCCCATAAAAGAAATACCACATGTTCCGATTGCTCGGCAATGGTTTGTATCACATGATCAGTGAATGTTTCCCAGCCCTTTTTTTGATGTGAGCCCGCCTTATGCGCTTCTACAGTTAAGGTAGCGTTGAGTAGTAATACACCTTGCTTAGCCCATTGTTCCAGGTTGCCATGGTCGGGTATAATAAAGCCCACATCCTGGTTTAGCTCTTTGTAAATATTAAGCAGCGATGGCGGTATTTTAATGCCTTTGTTAACCGAAAAACATAAGCCGTGCGCCTGACCAGGACCGTGGTAAGGATCTTGTCCCAATATTACCACTTTGGTTCGTTCAAAAGGGCACAAGTCAAAAGCTTTGAATACCTGTTCCTTGGGTGGATAGATGGTTTTGTGTTGGTAGGCGTCATCAACAAAAGTGCTTAGCTCTTGATAATAGGGTTTGTCAAACTCAGTTTGTAATACTTGTTTCCATCCCGCTTCTATAGTTGCTTCCATGCTTGTATGCTGTGGTTAATGTTGGTGTAAAAATAGTAAATAATATAAAGGCTTGAGCTTGACTTTGACCTTGCATGCTTTCACTGTTGAAGTATAGCTATGGTTGTTTAAAAGTTAAACCACTTCGTGGTTTTCGCCGTAGGTTTCTTGTTCTCCATAGATTTTATCTATGGCTATTCATGTTGTATCACTTCGTGATTTTATTGGCAGTATGAAAGTCTCAGCGTTCTCTTTTTACTCTGCGGTAAAGCAATGGATTGTGAAAAAATCTTGTCGTTATTTGCGGTTTTGGCGCAAGGTTTTTGTGCACTATAAATTCCATCAATGGTTATTCATGTTGGATCACTCCGTGATTTTGTGACGCTATGGGTAGCTCAGCGCTCCCTTTTTACTCTGCGGTTTAGCTAAGTTTGTTAGATTCTTGACGTTATTTGTGGTTTAGGCGCAGGTATCTTGTTCCCGATAGATTCCATCTTTGGCTATTTATGTTGTATCACTTCGTGATAATGTGATTCCTGTGGATTCACTTAAAAAGTGATGTGCGTTCTAACGAGGCCAATCGTTGTATTGTTATTAGCTAATACAGCACCTGGGTTAATGATGTATTGAATTTCAGGTTGAATGGAAATATTGTCGCCAATGGATGCTTTGTAAAAGCATTCGATTACCTGCTCATTTTTATGTTGGTAGGGCAGCTCAGTGCCGATTAAAGAACGGTTGATGCTGAGGGAAGCCATGGCTAAGCCCAAAACATCGTTTGCTCGTTTTGTAAACGGAGCATAATAATTGAGTCCCAGTGCCCAAAAGAATGGATACTCATTTCGATTCTTTGGCGCGATGCCGAATTTAACAAAGCTGCCAAGTTTTTTATCTTTCTTATGACTAGCGCTTAACTGTTGATCAGCAATAAAGTATAGTCCGTAGTTTCCCTTATGTGCCGTGTTGGGGTTAACAATATCATCGAATTGGCTACTGTGGTAGTATCCGCCAAATGTGTAGGTGTTAGAAAAATTTTCGCCCAATGAATAAGTATAATTTCCCTCGGCAATGGCGAAGTAACCTTGGTTGGTGTCAATTGAGAATTTAGTGTTGTATGGTTCGTCGTCTAAGCACAATGGATCGCCCTCGTATACTGCTGTTTTAAACGTAAACACTGGTGTAAACTGGTATTGCAATATGGCTCCCAGGCAGGGTTTTGGAAATGAGGATATCATCACATTCATCGAAACAGTTGGCATTAAGCCAAACGAACTATTGATGTATTCTCCGCCATAGTCGCTGGCTACAAACAACTCGTTAACATCGTGGCTGCCTATGGTTAGGGATAAGGCGCCGATCGATTGCGTGTATAATAGCTGGTATAAGAATGTGTAATTGCCATTGTCAATGTTTGAGAATACTTGCAAGTCGCCTACTAAACTCTCCGAAGCTGTTGCTCCATGGGTGTTTTGTAATTGAAAGAAGAACTCTCCACCTGGCCATAGGTTGGCAGTTTCTGTGTTTAAACTAGCAGCCAAATCGATCATGCCCATGTAGGCAGTTCCAGTACTTAAAGTGCTGTACGGACTATTTACATAATCACTAAGATACGATGCTTCAAAGGATAGAGCATCTGTTGTTTGGGCAACTAAGCCCTGTGTAAAGGTGCTAATGCATACCAGCAAAAGTATTATTGATCTAAATATTTTGATGTCTCTTAAGAAAGAGGGGGAATTGGTTCCGAGATTTTGTGTCATTGTTTTGGTCTTATAAAAAAGACACTCAACAGCGATGTGCTATTGAATGCCTTTCCATTAGGTGGTACCCATTAAATTAATTTCGTCCAAAACCATTTTGTGATAACTTAAAGAACTCAGTGATGTTCTTTAATTCTATGGCCTGATTAGCCATTACCTCTGAACTCTTTGTCATTTCATCGGTTGATTCAACATTTTGCTGAGTGATTACATTCAGTTGCTGTATTGCACCGTTGACCTGATTAGCACCACTACTTTGCTCTTCACTTGAAGTTGTAATTTCATCAACTAAAAGGGAAGTTTCTTTAATATCTGGTACAATAAGGTTTAGCTTATTGGTTGATTCCTCTGTAAGTTTCATGCCTCTATCGGCCAACTCAACAATTTCACTTGCTGCCAACTGACTTCTTTCTGCTAGTTTACGAACCTCAGCTGCAACAACTGCAAATCCTTTTCCTTCGTCGCCTGCACGTGCTGCCTCTACAGCTGCATTAATGGCCAATAAGTCGGTCTTTTCAGCAATTTCAACAACAACATTAATTTTCTTATAGATATCGTTTACAGCTTGCATGCTATTTTCTGATGCACTTGCAACCTCTTCCATGGCAGCCGATGCTTTTAATGACATCTGACGTGTCTTAATAGCGTTATCTGTATTTTGTTGAATGTTAGCAGCCATCTCTTCCATTGAGCTGGATACCTCTTCAGCTGAGGCAGCTTGTTCGCTTGCTCCACCTGCCATTTGGTTGGCTGAACCTTTAACCTGACTACTTACACTTCCAATTGAGTTAGCACCTTCAATAACAGAGTGAACAGTGTCGGTCAATTTGTCCTTCATTTCACTCATTGCTGTGGCTAGCTCTCCTATTTCGTCTTTCTGGTCGATGTCGAGTGTCTTTGTAAGGTCGCCACCAGCAATTGCATTCGCAAAACTAACACCTTTTTGTATTGGTAGTGTTAAACTTCTGGTCATGAAAAATCCAATAATTACACCAAAAATGGCAGACAAAATGGTAAATAACAAAATCATTGAATTGGCTGATGCCATTGTTTTGTCCATTAATTCGGCAGCACCATCGGCAACAACTTCGGATAAGGTAATAACGCTATTTCCTTCTTCCCTTAACTTAACCTGAACATCTTTCTGACTTCTTATGGTATTGGCAAAGGTATCAAATGCACGGTCGTAGTTTTCCAAACCTTCTATGGCTTCTTTTACAGCTGTCACATCTTCCTGGGTATCCATTATTTTTAATGATTCCTCCAGCTGCTTACGACACTCTTCGACCCACACTTGTACAATATCAGCTTTCTGCTGATCAAATTCTCCATTTTCTTCATCTGTTGGATCAGCAATAAATTGCCACGCTAAAACACGAACTTCGTTAAAGGCATCATTGGCCTGCTGTAATTCAGCATAGTCGTCAAAGCTTTCCAACATTGATTCAGTGTTTGTGCTGGCTTTAAACTGAGACTGAACAGTATTTAATACGCGCTCGATATCAGCTGTGCTTTCGTCGGCATATCTATCAATTTCTTCAAGCAAACTTACTTGTTGCTCCTCAAGCTCTACGTAAACTGACACGGCATTACGATAATCCTCAATGTTTGTACGAGTGTCTTTCGAGTCCTTTTTACTTTGCTCAAGTTGCATGCTCTTTTCAGCTAAGACCAAGTATTCTTTACTATCACTTAACTCTTTATTACATTCACTTATGTAATCAGAATCGCCATAAACCATGTATTCATATGCACTTTGCCTGGCTGCTAACATGGCTGTTTGCGAGTCACTAATATCTGATGCTATATCCGCTTCATTATTGATACTTGACAGGCCTGTATAACTAATGATTCCAATTAAGATGGTTAATACTACTATAATAATATAGCTGGAGATTAATCGTGTTCCGATTTTTAAATCTTTAATGTTCATGTTGTTTTTTTTCGATTCTAGGTTATACTTTATTTTCTTCTTTTGTATGATGCTGTAAAAAATGTTGGGCTATACTTCAATAGTTTCTTCAACGATTGCATCCTCAGCCCCCTCTTCGGTCTCCACAGTATCTTCCAGACGAATTATTTCATCGCTCTGTATCGCAGATTCTAAATCTAGTAGCATAATAAACTTGTCCTGTCGGTGTACCACACCTTGTATGTAATCCGAGTTAACGCCTTGACCGACTTCAGGAACGGCTTGAATATCCTTCTCTTGTATTTCTATTACATCAACAACTTTATCGGCCATGGTACCAATAATTTGCTGTACGCCGCCAATGTTTAATTGAAGTACCATAATCACAAATCGTTCATTGCTTGCATAAGCTGGCATATCAAACTTTAGGCGAGTGTTCACAATAGGTATTACATTGCCTCTAAAGTTGACCACCCCTTCAACGCTTTCTGGCGCTTTAGGTAAGTTAGTTAATGTATTCTCTTCCGATGTTTCAATAATCTCTAATACCTTTTCTACCCCCAATGCAAAAAACTCATTGTTGA
Source organism: Carboxylicivirga sp. M1479 (assembly GCF_007097485.1). Taxonomy (GTDB): domain Bacteria; phylum Bacteroidota; class Bacteroidia; order Bacteroidales; family Marinilabiliaceae; genus Carboxylicivirga. The sequence goes on from NZ_VKDE01000002.1 coordinate 73,409, forward strand.
GTATGAAAGTTAGAAATGAATTGTTAGTCTTCTTTTTCACAGGTGTAACTGTTTTTGGTGTAATTTATTTGTAATGTAGTTTTGTAGGGTGATACGGTTATGGGTTTTATATTGTTTTGGCTAAAAGGGTTGATTTCGATAGTACTTTAAGGGGGGTTTGAACTTCCAGGTTTGCTTATGTGTAGCGGGATATAGCATGTATAAGTACATAAAAGACCTATGAACCTAAAATTTTGTCAAAAGCATATTGCGAGTTAAACCACTTTGTGGTTTAGGTACAGGTATCTTGTTCTCCATAGATTTCATCTATGGCTATTCATGTTGTATCACTCCGTGATTTAGTTGCGGTTAGTGAGTTCTCGGTGTTCTCCTTTTACTCTGCGGTAAAGCAATGGATTGTGAAATATGCCTGTCGTTCTTTGCGGTTTATAAAAAGATAACCCTGAAAGAGTTTAAGGTAAATAAGCCCGGATGCAATCCGGGCTTATAAATCACTTTTGATCATGAACCCTGATGGGATTCAAACATTTATTACGCTTATGTTTTTACTTCGCTTTTATGGCAATGGCCTGACCACCACCTGCTGCCAGTTTCATGTTTAGTCGATCGCCGTGTTTAACAGTTTTTTTGCTTACTGTGTATTGTTCAGGTTCGCTTAACCAATCACAGCCCTTTTTATCGGCATAAATAGTGGCTTCGTATTGTTTGTTTTTATCTAAGAAATCGAGTGATATAGTAAGCTGACGTTCTTTCTCGTTGGTGGCAGCTCCAATCATCCAATCGTTGCCTGTGCGTCGGGCAGTGGTAATGAACTGCCCCACTTCTCCGTTTAATACCTTTGTTTCGTCAAAGTCGATATTGGCATTGGCAATAAATTCAAAGGCTGGATGATTGATGTAATTATCCATCACATCGCTTGCCATTTGCATAGGGCTATATAGTATTACAAAGAGTGCCAGTTGCTTTGCCAAGGTGGTGTGGGTGCGTGTTTGGCTGATGTCATCGGTATTCCATGCCATTCGTTCGCTTTCAAAATTTTTCAATAGCAAATCAAAAGTACCGGGTGTATAATCCACTGGACCACCTAACATGCGTGTAAACGGAATGGTGACTGTGTGTGCTGGTGGGTTGCCATCGCTCCAGGCGTTCCACTCCATGCCTCTCACGCCTTCGCGTGTCATCATATTGGGCCATGTACGGCGCTTGCCAGTGGGTTTAATAGGCTCATGGGCATTAATCATTATGCCATATTGCGCCGCTTTCTCCACTACCCTTTGGTAATGTTCTACCATGTATTGGCCATGATGGTGTTCTCCTCGTGGGTAAATGCCTCCTGCGTAGCCTGTTTTAAGGGCTTTGATGCCCAGATGCTGACACAGGGCGTAGGCCGAATCAATTAAGGCTTCGTAACCAATGGCATCGCCTCCAGTTTCATGATGCATAATTAGTTCAACCCCTTTTTCTTTGGCGTAAGCAGCTACTTTCGTGAGGTCATAATCTGCAGCTGGCGTTACATGGTCAAAGGCATCTTTGGCACCCCAGCGGTGCCACCCGGCATTCCAGCCCTCAACCACCAATCCTTGTATGCTGTTGGTGCTGGCAAAATCAATATGCCGCATGGCGTTTTCGGTTGTGGCTCCATGTCGAGGACCCTCAACCCACGTTTCTGTGCCAATGTGCATACCCCACCAGATGCCCATGTATTTCATTGGTTCAATCCACGATGTATCATCAATTTTACACGGTTCATTAAGGTTAACAATCATGTTTGATTCCACCAATTGAGTTGCCTGATCACTTATGGTAATGGTGCGCCAGGGAGTTGTCATACCGGCCTGTGTTTTTACTTTAGATCCATCGGCCCAGGGCACGAGCTCCGATACGTAGGTGTTGATCTTTTTGCCCTCTTTAAGCTTTAGGGTCATGCCACTGTAATTGCTCAGCGCTGCTTCGTGCAATGCGATGTGAATACCCGAATTGCTACGCAAGGTAACGGGTGTATTTACCCAGTGAGCTTGCGATAAGGGTGTTTCGTGGTAAAGCGATTCGTAACTGTCAAAATCAGCCTCTTGCCACCAGGTAATTGGGTTACCCACCATGGCAAATTCACTTAGCTCATTCATTATTGTGAATTGCTTAAGTTTCTCCTGTTCTGGAAACTCATAACGAAAAGCAACGCCATCATTATAGACTCTGAAAACAATATTCATGCGTATGCCAGTTGGTTCGTGTTCCAACTTCAATGTGTCCTGATTATAATGGTTGATCATTTCTTTGCGGGGTCCCCAAATGGCTGTCCATTCCTCTTTGTTTTCCGTTTTGTCGCGATCTAACAAGATAAAATTATCGATTAGCTTGCCATGTTCTTTCAGATGAAAACCTAAAGAAGAGGGTTGGATAAGTACCTCAGTATCTTTCATAACCTGGTACGATAACTTACCATTTGTAAGTTGAACAACGGCCTGAATTTCACCATCGGGCGATTGAAGTATTTTGTTTTGCTTGCAGCTGGTAAACAAAAACAGGCTAAACAATAGTACTAACCCGCTTAATGGTTTAATTGGCATATGTGTCGTTTTTGTTGATTGCATCAAAGTTTAGTTTACTTATTCAGTTATTTCCAGTTGATTACCATCGGAGTCCAGCACCACACTTTCGTAATAGCCATCACCTGTCATCCGTGGTTCTCCCTCAATGGTGTAGCCATCTGCACGAAGTCGATTGGTTAGCTCATCCACTTTTTGCTTGCTTCCTGTTGTAAAAGCAATGTGTGCAAGGCCTATTGATTTAGTACTTATTAAGTCGGCCAGTTCAGGTGTGTGCATCAGTTCTATGCGAGCTCCTTCCTTGTGAGACATAAAGTAGGAGGTGAATTGTTTTTTCGTATTCTCGTATCTTTCGTTGGCAGTCATTGCAAAATACTTGCTGTAAAAATCTTTGGATACTTCAAGATTACTAACCCAAATGGCAATGTGTTCTATTCGCATATATAGATGGTATTATTTGTTACTAGGGATTAATTTGATTTCGTCAATAAGTGCACGGTTCACTTCTCCATTCATATTATTGTTGTAGTCTTCGAAGCTGAGCTGGATGGTGTTGTTGCCTTTCTTAAGGTTTATAGTGACCAGATTAGTCAGTCCCCAATTTGACCATTCATCTTTTCCGCGTTGAGGCATGACCAGCACACCTACTTTTGAACCATTCACTTTTAAAGTTCGTATGGCACATTTGTTATCCGTATTATTGGGCCCCGAACCATTGCTATATCTAGCCTGAATAAGATATGTTCCTGCCTTATCAACCTTGATGCTGTATTGAATATTGGTATTCTGCTTTTTATCTAAAACCAGGTATCCTTTGCCTGAGTAGCCACTTGTTGTGTTGTCGCTTAGCTTACTCATTAAGGTGGCGTCTACAGTAATGCTTGACGATGGATGTATAGCTTCTATCTGACTGCTAAATGACTCATTAGATGGATTAATGGCTTTTATGCTGTATTCGTGATAAACTGATGATGGCTCGGTAACAAACTCGTTATTGTTAATACTAGCTATCAGCTTTCCATCTTGCAGAACCTGATAGGCTGTAGCTCCTTCAACTTCGTTCCACATGAGTTTGTTGCGATTGCGTTGTAAGCGTGGTGTTACTAATGAGAATTGATTGTCTTGACTATGCTTTACTGCCTGCACTTGCTTGCTTTCTTGAAGTTCAATCACTATCTGGTGGTGTCCTTGGGCATTATGCGGTATGAATGCCTTGCCTTCTTTGTTATTAATGGTGCAACTCTTAATAATTGACCCATGGCCTTTGATTGTGATGTCGAGCGTAGCCTCGCGGTATTTGATGTTACTTATCGCCAATTGCTTACCATAGCTTGATGGTATGTGAGGATGAAAGTGCAGACCATCCAATTCAAAGTTCATGCCTGCAAAAACACGGTAGATAGTACTCATGTAACCGGCCACACTCCATAGCTGTCGGTTTGAATTGACCTCGGTATCACGAAAATCTCCATTATCGGCCACCATGTTTTCTTTGTTGGTTAAAAATAAAGCAGCGGCCCTGTTCATGCCTGCTAGTCCTTGCTCCACTGCCGAGGTGTTACCCGTTTTAGCACAAGCCCAATTCCAGTAGGCTTGTACAAAGGGCCATATGCCATTGTTGTGGTAGGGCGGTATCTCTGGTATTTGCGGATAGATGCATGGAACGCCATAATCAACAACTGGTGTGTTTTCAATTACCCTTTCTGCTTGTTGCTCGTTGGCAATGTTGAACAGCACTGTAAATGCCTCGCCCAATGCTTCGCTGCGAGGGGACAGAATTAGCTTGTTACGTCCATAAAGGTATTGGGCGTAATATCCTTTGTCGTCCATCCATAGTTCATTATTGATGGCTTTTCTTATTTTTTCCGCCTCTTGTTGAAAGTCCTGTCCATCATCGCCAAGTAGTTGTGCCATTTGGCCGAGTAGATGATAGGTTTGAGCATGCACGGCATTGGTACCCAGGCAACGTGATTCGAAAATATCTACGCCATCCATCCAGTCGGGGTAGGTTTGTTTGCGCCAATCTAAAAAGGATGACTCTCCTTTAATCAGGCCTGAGCGGTGATCTTTAAGTGTTTGCATGTCATCAAGCACCGAATTTTTTATAATTGGATAAATGGTTTTTAACCATTGCTCATCGCCTGTTACCTTGTACACTTCCCATGCTGCCAAGGCCCATGTAGTGCGGTCCGATGAAATAGGCCAGGCACCTCCTGTGCCAGTGTCTTGAATAATGCGTTCGTTTTTAACTTTCTGCATGAGACTGGTTTTGGCTACTTCAGGGTTGGTAAAGGCATAAGCCAGCACAATGGAGTAGCTCACATCTCGCGTCCATACCCCAGGCCACTCTTCGCCCGTTCGAAATGTACCATCATCCTCAATATTCATTTCGGTTTCGTCAAGCGCCATGTTATACAAGGCATCAATTAATGGTACATCCGATTGTATTTGAGAGTAATTGCTAATGTCGTTTTCTAATTTCCATTCCTTGGCTGTAAAGTCATCTTCATTGTATGGGTTTAGTTCAAATGATATTTCAAAAATACCATCGTTGTTGTCATCCGTTAGCTGCCTGTCTGTGCGGCCTGGTAAATTATCAAAATCCCAACTTAAGGGTGCCAGGTTACCAGCAATGTAGATGCCTTTAAAATCTTCCTGGTAAATTTTATCGCCCTGGTAGGTTTGATAATAACCTTGCTCTTTAAGTGCTTTTATAATATTTGAGGCATCCACACGAATGCTAATAGGCGTGTTGGGTTCAATGCTTCCAGTTGCTGCTTGTTTTGTTTCACTATTATGCTTCTTCCCGAAAAATAGGGTGGGAACTTCAATGCTTCCTTTGTTGTTAACTTCAAGCAAAAAAGTATGATTCACGCCAATGGGTAGCTCATTGTCCTTGCCGTTAATGGCAAATTTAAACTCTATGAAATTGGGGAATGTGGCATTGGCAGGGCTTTGATAATCAGAGGTTATGTGGGTGGGCGAAAGCACTTGGGCAGTATACTCGCCTTGGCTTACTTTGTCGGTGTAGATGGTATAGTTATCTGCTTGGTAAAGGCTTTTTTGACTGTGCTGTTGACAGGCTGACAGGCTAAGAATTACTATCAGGGTTAATGTGAATTGCTTCATCATGGCATATAAAGTTGAGTGTTTGCACTTGCAAAGTACTTATACACCGATGAAATTGCAAGTGTGATCATCTTGTGTACTCACATAATCAATGAGTTATAATGTGAAATGCCTATTGATGATACACTGCAAACGTTTGAAACGATTTTGGGTGCCACGCCCAGTGCTCTTGGGTGGTCTGCCCAATGTTCTTGGCTGGCTTGCCCAATAGGCTTGGGTATATTGCCCAAGCTGTATGGGTGCCGCGCCCAAGGTGATTGTGCTTATAAGGAATAGTTCTTTGGGCGAGTTTGGTGTTGAGAAAAAAAAGCGACAGAGATGAATCCCTGCCGCTTTTATGGTGTTTGGTTAGATATGCTTGAGTTGCTTGGTGCTACCACTCACCATTTAGCTCATTGTATTAATTAGCAGGAAATGTATAGCCAGTCCAGCTAAATGCACTTGTGTCAGCACCTGTATTAGAGTCTGAAACAGTAACTGTTGCATCTGAAGTAATGGTGCCATCACCAGCTTCGTTTGATGTTTCGCGTGTTACCTCGTTACCTACATATGCAATGCCTTTGTAGGTACACTCAATAACTGTGTCATCGGTTGCTCCGCCTCTTTTATCTACTACATCAACAAAATCTTTAACTTCTCCGTTGATGTTCCATACCAAGCAGTTTGTGATGTATGCTTTAGCGCCACGACGTACCTTAATAGCATCGTGCATAAATGTTTTATCGTCGGCTTTAGGTGCGTTAACCACAATTGATATGTTTTTAAGCGTGAAGTCCGATTGATCAACATGGTCAGGACCTTTACCATCCAGGTTACCATCTGACTCAATGCCACGTGGGTCACCTTCATCGGTTAAGAATGGTGCTTCCCAAATGCCATAAGCATTATCAAGTGTTCCGGTCCATCCTTGGGTAATGTCAAACATGTCATCTTGTGAGTTAACAACAAGTAGGTTTTTAACGTTAACAGAACCGCCAAAAAACTCTACGCCGTCATCTGAACCTTCGGCAATGTATACGTTTTCAATAACTGTTCCGCTACCAACACCATTAAGTGTTAGACCATTGTGTTCTGTATCTGCATCAACTTTAGCTCCAGTGTGAAAAAGTTTGACATACATTAATTTACCCGAATTGTCGGCATTGTTGTCGCCACCATACTTAATGTTACCATCAATTTCGGTTGAGCCCCGGTTAGTACCAGAGGCGCCTGCACCTGATACTTTTGCTTTACCATTAATAATGATACCACCCCAATATCCAGCTTTAGGACTGGCGGCGCCAGACATGAATGTAACGGGCTTATCAGCTGTTCCTTCGGCCATTATTTTACCACCTGTTTCAACTAAAATGTATTTGTCAAAACCAATTTCGGCTTTTATCATTGTTCCGGCTGGTATTACTAATTCGCCTCCATCTTTAATGTTTAATGCACCTGTTAAAGTGTATTCAACGCTTGGGTCGAGTTCTTTTAATCCTGTAATATCTCCTTTTAAAACGTTTTCATCTTGATCGGTCTTTTTGTCATCATCATCGTTGCATGAAGCAAGTAGTGCAGAGAAAATGGCTAAGGCAAAAAATAACTTTTTCATTGTTTAAATTTTAGCTTATTGTTTGTAATCAATTTGTTTCAATTATTATTAATTCTTTATCACAAATGTATGTGATTGATGCATGCTTAAGCTTTACTATGAGTTACCAGATTGTTAGGTAATTGTTAAGCTCTTTTTGTTGTTATAGCCGTTAATTAGCTTAGAAAGTATAGCTGAAGCCAATGCTAATATTCATTCCTTTTTCAAAATCTAAAAGAGTAACTTCCGCTTGGTCTTGCCCATCAATAATTGGCTTTTGTGTTAGCTGATATTTAGGATTAAGCAGGTTTTGAGCTTTAAATTTTATGGTCATGTGTTGGTTGAGTTTGGCGCTCGATACAAAATCCATTGTAGGCACGGCACTTTCCATAATTGGGTTAAAACCATCGCGACCAATGGTAAAAACTTTTTGGCTTGTATAGTTAAAAACCAAGGCGTTTGAAAATGCTTTATTGCCCGTTTTAAGGGTGTGTGTTAGGTCGATATTAGCGATGATGGGTGCTGCCCCTTCTAACTGTGATGTTGAATGTGTAAAGGTGCCTGATATGGCATCTGAATCAGGATTATCAAAATCAATGTTTGAATAGATATAAGAGCCATTGAGTCCAAAACTAAGTTTGTTTATTCCGTTGGCATCAACGCCATAAGGCTGATTGAAGATATTTTTTCTTAGCTCTAGCTCAAGACCAGCGACTGTGGCAAAGTCAGCCACATTTTCGTAGGTTAAAACACCTGCTGAGTTATTGGCATTAATCCGTGAAATGGGTTGATTAATGCGTTTGTAAAATGTATTAACACTTAATAGCTCTCCTGCCGATAAGTAGTTATCCCATTTCAGGTCCAGGTTATAGTTTTCAGATGGCTGCAGGTCTTTGTTTCCCTGGCTTGTGTAACTAAGGTTATTGTATCTAAACGGACTAATCTCTTTGCTTTGTGGTAAAGTGTATGTTTTACTAAGTCCTAAACGCAGCGCATTTTTGTCGTTGAGGTCGTATTTTGTATTGAAACTTGGTAGTATAAAGAATTCGTTGATATTCGATTCTTCAGGTGTGTTGGATTGGTACTTGTTATAGGTTACATCCATGTTAACCTGGTCGAATCTTAAACCGGCATTGAGTATAAAGCGTGGGCTGATTTCAATTGTCGCATCAGCAAAGCCTCCATGTATTTGGCGTGCTACGCTGTAACTTTGATCTGAGTATAATACTCTGAAATCGCCACCATTGCCATCGCCAATATTCATATTTTCCTGATTGAAGAAATCATCCAACACAATGTTAGGAGGGTAAAATTCACCATCACTACTGGCACGCATGTCGTATTCAACCGACTCAAAATCGTGGTTAACAAATCGACCAGTATAACCTATACTCAATAAGGAGTTGCTATCCTCTTCATCACTTAATTTATAATCGGCACTGACTTTTACGTTCATATCTCCTTCGTTTAGGTCGGAGAAGAAACGTTGCTGTTTACCGTTTCCACCTTGCAAACCATAATGACCATCGCTACGTTTCTCAAGGTTATTAATTCTTCTGTCGGGCTCCTTACCTAGCACAAGGTTGTACGAGGCGGCAGCGTTGATATCTAATTTGTCGTTTACAAACCAGTTGCTTGTAATTTGGTTGATGTATAATGCGTTGTCGTTCAGTTGCTGACGTCGCATCATACCTTCTTGTCCTACTCCCGCTTCATAGTCACTATTTGTACCATAAAAGTCGCCAACATATTGGTTGGTGGTGTGCAGGTACATAAAGTTATAGGCTATGGTGCTTTTGTTAGTTGTTGTGTAGTCGGCATTGGCCATTACTAAATGGCTGGTGTTTTGAGTGTACTTATCTCCTACTTGATTCTGATCAATAGTTCCGTCTGTAGTAATTCTTCTAACTGCTGCCTCGGAATAGGCGTAGTCGTTACTATAGCTGCCGACTGCAAATAATGATAGGGTATTTTGCTTATCGCCCAAATAGAATTTTTTACCACCTGATAAACCAAAGTTACCATTGACTTGTGTATTGCGTGATGATGGATCCAGGCTATAGGTGAAGTTGTAATTATCTATTTGGTTAAACTGTGCACCTGGTAATGGTGTTGTGGGGGGTGTTGGTAAGTTGGTCGATTGGGTATAACCGAAAGCATTAACTCCATCGGCCTGTAGAAACTCGCGATTGAATGTTTGTGTATTAACACCCAGGCCCAGGTCAACTGTAAATTCACTGTCTTTATATAATTCTTTGGAGTTGATGTCGATTACAGCACCACCTACATCGCCGTAGTTGGCTGCGTTAAAAACTTTATTCACGCCAACAGATTGAATAATGTCTGTGGAGAAAAAATCCAAAGATATGTTCTTGTATTCAGGATCTTCTGATGGTATTGGCAAACCGTTGTAGGTAGTGGCGTTGTATCTGTCGCCCAGACCACGTACAAATACGTTTTTAACACCTTCTTGCTTTGATATACCCGATACTTTTGAAACAGCTCCTTGTGCATCACTTACTCCTTTGCGCGATAGCTCCTGTGCTCCTACTGCCTGTGTGGCAACAACGGCTTTCTTCTGTTCAAGCATTAGAAGGTTCTCCGACTCGCGGTTGGCCTTCGCTACAACTTTTACCTCGGCCAAATCAAGCAATGATTCTCCCATTAAAAAGTTCAGGCTAGTTTCTTCACCATCTTTTATTACAATGCCTTCTTTAACCTGAGCTTCGTACGAAATGTACTGACAACGAATGGTGTAAACACCTGGCTCCATTGCTGGCATTATATAATTACCAGTAAAGTTGGTGGTTGTACCTGTTGTGGTGCCTTCGATAATAACAGCTGCTCCAATTAGTTCTTCTCCTGTTTTGCTATCTGTTATTTTCCCTTTCAATATCCCTGTTTGTGCAAATCCCTGTGTAAGACTCACAAGACATAGAATAACAATTCCAAAAACTTGTCTTTTCATCCGTTTAATTGTTTATTTTTTGTGGTCGGATGGAACTTTCTGTGATTTAAAATTTTGATACTGTTATGAGTTTATCGCTATTAAAATCGCAGACGTTTCATTTTTCCCTCTCAATAATTCAAATATTTCGTGAGCAAATGTATAGCAAGGTCGGGCGATGGCTGATAAGAGATAATTAATAGAACTTTAAATATATGTTAAGCCAAAGGAGTGTGTAACTTGCAGATGTACAGGGTGTAGTGTTTTCTTTTGGAAAATGAAGGCGCAATTAGAAGAGGTGTAGTTAATACTCCTTTAACAAGGACTTAACATTACGCCTATTTTGTGCTAAATAGAGAAATTATTCCCTAAAGATTGCTGCTAAAAAAGGCTTAAAATCAATACTATTATCAAAACTTAATATTGACAATTAGTGATGCCAGGTAAGAATAAATACAAATGACTCAACAAGCACATAGAAACAACCTCAGGTTAAATGCTTGAAGTTTTAACTCGAAAAGGAACCAGGTGTCAAATGGTGTTTAATTATTCGATCGATAAGAACTTACAAAATCTCGGTGTGCCTTTATTAGATTGATGGAGTATAATAGTACGTTTTTAGTTTCAGCCAATACATCCATAAATAAAATGCTGACACGTGTGCGTCCTTCGCCTTTTTGAATGCGTTTAATCTGATTGCGGCGCAGAGTATCCTGAAAACTCAGTAGAAAGTTCTGCTTACTTACCATCTCATTAACCAATTCAAATTTTTGTTCTTTTTCGATGTGTATAATGTGGTTAAAGTAACCCGATACCTCGTCCAGTAGCTCTTGTAAGTCCTTTCGCTGAGAGTCGGTCATGCCTTTGTGTTGGTTTTCGATGTGCTGGTATAATGGCTGAGCGATATTACTCAGGCATCCCACAAGTTCAGTAAGGTAATCAAAGGCCTGCACAAAATACTGTCCCGAATCAATACCTTCTTCCGTTACTTTGGCATAGGCATAGAAAAACTTTGACTTACTGCTGCGCGTGTATTTATCTAAGAGCTGTGCTTTGTTATACGCCTCGTGTAATTGCCTTATGTCTTCTTCAATAAAGCCTTGCACGCTCAGGTAAAATACCTTGGAAGCCTCTTGTAAATGAAGACGAATTTGCTCGCCACCTGATTCCATCAAATGATCGAGGTTATTATCTTCTTCATCTTGAAAATCCTCTTTCAATAATTGCTTCTCGTTTTGTTTTGATCGATGGTATTTGTGTGTTAAGTAAATGGTAGCACCACTTATGACTGCTAAAATAATGGTAGCAATCCATTCGCCATACCAAATAAGATAGGTAAAAATGAAAGCGCCAATAAAAGCCAGGCAGGCTGTAAAAAACCATCCACCTAAAATAGATAGAACGCCCGATACACGGTAAACAGCACTTTCTCGCCCCCAGGCTTGATCTGCCAGAGAAGTACCCATTGCCACCATAAATACAACAAAGGTTGTTGACAGTGGAAACTGCATATAGGTTCCGAGGGATATAAGAATGCTGGCAACTACCAGGTTGACTGATGCTCGAACAGTATCGAAATAGATGACGCCGTCTTCGGTTCGCGTTTCTGCTGTTTCGGTTTTTTTGTAGCGCGAGTCGAAAAATGACACCACCTTTTTGGGCATCAGGCCTAAAACGATGCCGTGTAAATGTAGAAAGTTACGCACTATGACCCGAGATAAGTGGGAGGGCTCAAATCGCTCGTATCCTGCCGATTGCCTGCCAAGGTATACTTCTGTTTCGGTTACACCGCGTAGCTTTTTTGATTTGAACAGGGTAATGGTCATAATGAGTGCCGATAGGGCAAAAATGACCGTGTAGGTGTAATCATTAAAAATATCTTTGCGCACCACATCATCATTGATAAAAGCCATTGGAAAATCGGCTGGACTGCTGTGTCCTGAGGCAACAAATACTTTAAAGCTTTCAATGGCCGACAAAGGTATCCCAATAAAGTTGACCAGGTCATTGGCCGCAAATGACATGGCCAGGGCAAAGGTGCCAAAAAGCACTACAATACGCGGTATATCAACATTAAACGATAGACTCAAAAACAAAAATAGAAAGGTAGAAAGGGCAAACACCCCAAAAAGGATTTCAGCCTGATAGTTTAAGACTGTTTCGTACCAAGGGTAACTGTCAAACAAGCCATGGTTTCCTAATCCTTTTTTAAAGATCATGAATAAAATGGTGGCAATGGCTAATCCTCCCACCAATGAGAAGAGGTATTTAAACTTTTTATGGTAGTTAAAGCTGAAAATGATTCTTGTGAAAAATTGAACCAAAATACCAACAATAAAAGCCAGGAATATGGATAATAAGATACCTGCTAAAATTACAAATGCCCTATCTGTATTTATTAATTGCTCCACTTCAATGCCATCCATTCGGGCTTCGCGATTCTTTAAAATGGATAAAGCCATGGCTCCTCCCAATAGCTCAAATACCACTGCAATAGTTGTTGAAGTCGGAAAACCAAGGGTGTTAAAACCATCGATTAGCATTATGTCTACCAACATTACGGCCACAAAAACAATAATAAGCTCTGTAAAGGCAAAGCTTGATGGATAAATAACTCCTTTACGAGCTACTTCCATCATATTGGCCGATAACAGTGATCCGATGAGCAAGCCTAATGCTGCCACCCAGTATACTAATTTACGTCGAGCAGCTCGCGAACCAATGGCTGCATTCAAAAAATTAACAGCATCGTTAGAAACGCCTATTACCAGATCTACAACAGCCAATAAGCCTAAAAGAATAACTGCAATCCAAATAAATGTCATAATACACTATTGTTAATTTCCAAAGATAGGCCGATGCGCAATGCATAAACTCAAAGCGAATATTAAGTTTATGTTATCTTCATGGATGAGCGCACTTATGCAAATGTATCTAATATCAGTAATGTAACGAAATAAGTGCTTAACATTGTTTTAACATGCCTATTTGTATAATCAGGTAGTCGATAAGGCAATAATTCGTATAACTTTGTTGGTAAGCGAACGAATAAAAAATTGATTTAAACATCACTTTCATCATCGATATATTATAAAATGGAACAAATAAAGTCTATTGAACCACAGAAAATTGCAGGATACATTGCCTTGGGATTTTTAATTCTGGCTTTTGTGTTTTTTGGTGTGAATTATTTTAGTCATAATCTTTTTTATAGCATGACTATTTCTGTGCCTTTGTTTTTTGCTGTTTCTTTTGCCATGGTGCGGTATTTTATTAATTCTTTTATTCATGCCAGAATCAATCCTTTGTACCAAACGCTTTATGGTCCTAATCATGATAAAGCAGAACTTGATACTTCTTCCGATGATATACTGCAGAATGTGAATCAGGAAATGGTTAGCTGGATGCACGACCGAACGCAAGAGATACAAGAATTAAAGCAAATGGAAAAGTATCGAAAGGAATTTCTTGGCAATGTATCGCATGAGCTTAAAACACCCATTTTTAATATTCAAGGATACATTTTAACTCTTTTAGATGGAGGTATAGATGATCCGAACATTAATATGCGCTACCTCACGCGTACCGAAAAGAGTATTGATCGCATGATATCCATTATTGAAGATTTGGAATCTATTTCCAAGCTAGAGGCTGGCGAACTAGAGTTGTACCCTGAGGTATTTAATTTAAACCAACTGGTAGATGATGTGTTTGAACTACAGGAAATAAGAGCGAGTGAAAAGAAAATTACCTTGCAATATGGCGAGGGTGTAGAGTTAGCATCAGCTGTAAAGGCAGATAAGCAACGCATGTTTCAGGTGCTTAGTAATTTGGTTGTTAATTCCATTAATTACGGTAAAAAAGGTGGTTCAACCGAAGTTAGTTTTTTTGATATGAACAATCGAATATTGGTAGAGGTGAAAGATACTGGAATTGGAATTTCGCAAGAGAATTTACCACGTATTTTTGAAAGGTTTTATAGGGCTGATAAAAGTCGTAGCCGCGAGCAGGGAGGTACAGGTCTTGGTTTAGCTATTGTAAAGCATTTGATTGAAGCTCATGGGCAGCGCATAAATGTTAGAAGCACAGTGGGGCAGGGTACTGTTTTTTCATTCACACTTGAAAAGCCGGCTTAATATTAATTTAACCCAATCATAACCTATACGAAACTATTTGTTAAACTCATTACTTAATTTCGTATTAAAACTTTATATAATGAAAGTAGAGGATTACAAAGTTCTTTTAGTTGATGATGAGCCTGATATACTAGAGTTTGTCAGTTATAACATGCGAAAAGAAGGCTTTCAGGTATTAACGGCGAATAATGGACAAGAGGCTATTGCTATTGCGGAGGCCGAATTACCAGAGTTGATTATTTTGGATGTGATGATGCCAGAAATGGATGGAATTGAAACGTGCGAGGAAATGAAAAAGATTCCTGCTCTAAAGAATTCTATCATTGCGTTTCTAACCGCCAGAGGAGAGGATTATTCTCAAATTGCAGGTTTTGATGCCGGAGCAGATGATTATATAACAAAGCCTATTAAACCTAAGGTGTTGATATCACGCGCCAAAGCTTTGCTGAAAAGATATAGGTCAGGAGATGAAATGCCAGAAACAAATGAAAGCCACATCATTAAAATAGGCGATCTAACCATTGATCGTGAGCGCTATTTGGTAATTAATGCCGGCGAAGAGTTAATTCTGCCTAAAAAGGAATTTGAATTGCTTGTTTTATTAGTTTCTAAGCCCGAGAAAGTTTTTACGCGTGATGAAATATATAATACTGTTTGGGGCGATAACATTATTGTTGGAGATCGAACCATAGATGTTCATATTCGTAAGTTACGCGAGAAAATAGGACAAGATCATATTAAAACCATTAAAGGAGTAGGTTATAAATACGTTGTTTAATACCTGATTTATCAAAACAATATACTTGTTATAAAAATTGGTCTACAATTGCAATTTCCTTACATTTATCCTTGTCTTATAAAAAACAAGGTATTTATTTTGCTGTCTTAATTTGCAAAGCTATGTATATGAGAAATTTATTTACAATTATTGCTGTTGTTGGTCTTTTGGTAACAGTTGGATGTAAAGATAAACCAACCAAGAAACCTCAAAAACCAGTAAAAACAGCTGTTGTTCAGAAGCCTGTTGTTAAAGACACGGTTAAAAAAGTGGTTGAAAAGCCAAAAGTTAAGCCTGCTCCTCCAAAACCTGCCGACAAATACTTTTTAATTGCAGGAAGTTTCGCCAGCATGGATAATGCCAATGTTTTTAAAACAAAGTTGATTGCCGATGGCTATAATGCACAGGTAATCGAACGTCCAGGTGGCCCCAACGGAGAGTTTTATAAGGTAGCTTACAAAGGATTTTATGATAGAAAAGAAGCTTATGCCGAGTTAAGAACTGCTCGAAATAGTGAAGATCATAGTGATGTGTGGTTACTGGTAAAAAAATAAAATAAGGCAGCTCTCGGTAGCTGCACCCCAATAAAAAATACAACCATTTTGCGAATCGTAATACTCATTACGATTCGCAAAATGGTTTTTTTGTACCTGCCAAAATAACTTATGGTTAAGTACATTGTTCGTTCCACTGCCGTGTTTTTGACAAATGATGAATTAAGCTTATATTACCATATCTATGCTATTTGTTTTTATAGCAGTGGTTTAGTGTTGGGTCAATAAAATATTTGCAGCATGAAGTCAGAACATTACTACCACCTTATACGGAGAGCTGGTTTTGGTTCCAAACTAGAATTGGAAGAAGCGCTTAATGATGATCGCGAACAAGTTGTTGCACGCCTTTTCGAAGAAAAGGCAAAGGTGGAACCATTGCTAATCGATTACCCTAAGCTTACTCAAGAGGAAATAAGGAACCTAAATGAAGTACAGAAAAAGGATTTACAGAAGCTAAATCGGAAAAAGATTGCGGAGCATAACATGGCTTGGCTCAATCGAATGGTGTATTCAGATAGTTTTTTGCGCGAACGAATGACCTTTTTTGGTCCACACTTTTTGTTACTTCAGGCAAGAATATTCGCTTTGTTGAATCCTTTAATAATACACTAAGAAACTATGCCTTGGATGATTTCAAGATATTGATAACAGCAGTGTCAAAGGAAGCCAATATGCTTAGTTATCTCGATAATAACAAAAACAAAAAGCAATCGCCCAACGAGAACTTTGCCCGTGAGCTGATGGAACTTTTTACCTTGGGACGCGATGTGCTCTATTCCGAACAAGATATTAAAGAAGCTGCCAGGGCTTTTACAGGCTGGCGATATAACGCCGAGGGTGAGTTTATTAATGTTAAGAGGCAGCACGATGACGGTGAAAAGCTTTTTTTGAATCAAAGGGGGAATTTTGACGGCGATGATATCATTCGCATTCTACTGGAACAAAAGGAATGTGCCTATTATTTGTGCACACGAATTTATAAGCATTTTGTCAATGATGAGGTCGACGAGGGTAATGTTCAATCAATGGTTAAAGAGTTTTATCCTCACTATAATATTGAAGCGCTGATGCGTTTTGTATTTAACGCTAACTGGTTTTACTCCAACAATAATATCAATGCCAAGATTAAGTCTCCCATTGAATTATTGGTTGGTTTAAATCGCCTGATTCCTTATCGTGTTGATAAACCCAAACAACTTATTATGGTGCAGCGAATGCTGGGGCAGGTGCTGCATGAACCGCCCAATGTTGCTGGGTGGCCAGGTGGAAAAGAATGGATCGATAGCAATACGCTTATGACGCGACTACGCTTGCCATCTTTGCTTTTGAACGGGGGCATGATTGAGTCAGACCTACCAATGGAGGCCAACGAAAAAGAACGAAAACGAAAAAAGGCACTATTGAAAGTCAGTGTTGATTGGGATTATTTAAGCGCTGCCCTATCGTTGTTAGATAATTTTATGCTCAATGAAATTGTGATTGGTGAGCAGCCAAAGGCATCGGTCAAAGCAATTGTTGAAGAAGATGACATTCAGAAGTATCTGTTAAAACTCATTTCTATACCTGAATATCAAATGTGTTAATCAAGCCCAACTGCCATGAAAAGAAGAAATTTTATAAAGACAAGTTTTGTTGCTGGATCAACACTGATGATACCTGGTTTTTTACAGGCTCTTAATAAAGAAACTGTAGGGCAGGGGAATAACAAGTTGATTGTGATACAATTGTCAGGGGGTAATGATGGGCTCAACACTTTTGTGCCTTATCGCAATGATTCTTATTACAATTTACGACCCAATATTGGCCTTTCAGCTAAGGAGTTAATTAAATGCGATTCAGAAATGGCTTTTCATCAGTCCTTGGCTCAGCTGGCCAATATGTTTGATAATGGAGAAGTAAATATTATTAACCAAGTTGGCTACCCCAATCAAAATAAATCTCATTTTAGGGCGAGCGATATTTGGTTGTCAGCCAGTGGGGCGAATCAATATTTGCAAAGCGGTTGGTTGGGACGTTACCTTGATGCTGAATGTACTTACCCCCATGCTGCAATTCAGTATGGTGTTCATAAGTCCTTGGCTTTAAAAGGTAAAAAGGGCTTGGGCATGGTTTTAACAAACCCGCAACAGCTTTATAATTTCAGTAACGAGCCATTTTTGAAAGCTTTGGCCAGCTCCCCTGCATCTAATAAGACAGATGTTGGCTTTTTATATAAGACCCTGGTGAATACACAACAATCTGCTGATTATCTATATCATACATCCAGGCAATATAAAAGCATAGTTGATTATCCCAAGTCCAAATTTGGGCAGTCATTAAAAGTAATAGGTAGCTTAATGGCTTCTGGCATTCAAACCAATGTATTTTATAATGAGATAGGTGGTTTTGATACTCACTCTAATCAGCTTAACAGACAGAAACAACTTTTATTGCAGTTAGATGAAGGATTAAAGGCATTAAAGGATGACCTAAAAGCTTCGGGTAACTGGAATAATACGCGAATATTAATCTTTTCAGAATTTGGTCGTCGTATAAAAGAAAACGGAAGCAAGGGAACTGATCATGGCAAAGCGAACAACGTTTGGCTAATAGGTGGCGGATTAAAGAAACCGGGTTTCTACAATTCGCCGAGTAACTTGGATATGCATAGTAATAACGACCTTTTACATACGGTTGATTTTCGATCAATTTACGCCAGTGTTATACATCAATGGTTAAAAGCCGATTACCGATCAATTATTGGACGTGATCATCAGCCAATGGATGTGCTATAAAACTGCAGCGAATAATAACTTTAACATCAATTTCGTTTTATTTATCTTTGGGCCAAAATTAGCGGAATGATTAGAAAGGAGCTTACTCAAATTTTTGATGCATTTGATAAGATGCACATACTGATTATTGGTGATGTAATGGTAGATTCATACCTATGGGGTGATGTCAACCGTATTTCGCCGGAGGCTCCCGTGCCTATTTTGGCAACTACCGAAAGAGAAAATCGACTTGGTGGAGCTGCTAACGTAGCATTAAATATTCAGTCTTTGGGAGCAACACCAATTATGTGTTCCGTTATTGCCAACGATGAGGCTAGCAATATCTTTATGCAGCTTTTAGATAAGCATCAATTACCATCTCAGGGAATTATTTCTTCGGGAAGTAGAAAGACGACTGTAAAAACACGCATCATTAGTCAGAATCAGCATTTGTTACGTATTGATGAGGAAGAGAATACACCTTTGGATACGGTTCTGGAGAAGAAATTACAAGCCCATATCGAGGATTTATTGAATACTTATAAGATTGATGCCATTATTTTCGAAGATTATGACAAAGGTGTACTAACACCATCCACGATAGAAAAAACCATTGCTTCAGCTCAAAATAAGGGAATACCGACTTTGGTTGACCCCAAAAAACGAAACTTTCTGGCATACGGTGGTGTAACATTTTTTAAGCCAAACCTTAAGGAGTTTAATGAGGGTGCTAAAGTGGAATTGAATGGCAGTGACAAGAGTAAGCTGGTGAAGGCAGCACGAACTTTTGTTGAGACGCATAATATCCATCATTTTATGGTGACGATGGCAGAGAAGGGGGTAATGATTCTCAATCAAAAGGGGCATCATTTTATTCCGGCCGAAGTTAGGGATATAGCCGATGTTTCTGGTGCAGGAGATACCGTGATAAGTGTAAGCGCATTGTGTTTAGCGTCTGGCTTAGAAGAAAAATTAGTGGCCGGAATAGCTAATTTGGCTGGGGGCTTAGTGTGTGAGCATCCGGGAGTTGTATCTATTGATAAGCATGAGTTACTTGAGGAGTGTTTTGTGAAACTAAGTAATTAAGCACATTAAAAATGTAACATCAGCTATTTTTGTGCGTAGCTAGCCTATATGTTTGAGAAAGTTTTAACTTTGGCTTTCTGAAAATAATTAACCATTTTGTAGCCCCTTAACTTCAATATTAAAAAACACCATCATATGGCGAAAATCATTGCTTTAGCAAACCAAAAAGGAGGAGTTGGAAAAACAACAACAGCGATCAATCTGGCAGCTAGTTTGGCTGTTTTAGAATATAAAGTATTAATTGTTGATGCTGATCCACAGGCTAATGCTACTTCAGGACTAGGTTTTGATTTGCGAGAGGTTGAGAACAGCATCTATGAGTGTATTATAGACGGGACAGATCCTAAACAAGCTGCACTACAAACGGAAATAGAGCATTTGCATGTTTTACCATCGCATATTGATTTGGTTGGTGCAGAAATAGAAATGCTGAATTTGCCAGATAGAGAAAAGGTATTAAGCAAGGTGTTGGAGCAAGTGCGCGATCAATACGATTTCATCTTAATTGACTGTTCTCCATCCTTAGGCTTGATTACAGTAAATGCATTATCGGCAGCCGATTCTGTTATAATACCAGTTCAGTGTGAGTATTTTGCATTGGAAGGGCTGGGTAAACTTTTGAATACAATTAAAATTATTCAAAGCCGTTTAAACCCTGAGTTGGAAATTGAAGGTTTCTTGTTAACGATGTTTGATTCGCGCTTGAACTTATCAAATCAAGTGGTGGAAGAAGTGCAACGTCATTTCCAAGACATGGTTTTTGAAACACTGGTATCACGAAATATTAAATTAAGTGAGGCGCCAAGTTATGGTAAGGCCGTGGTAATGTATGATGCAACTTCAAAGGGAGCCATTAATTACTTGAATTTGGCTCGTGAATTATTAAAGAAGAATAATTTGTCGGAGAAGAAATAATTATTCTCTGACTTACACATAAAAAGAACAAACGATAAATAATAAGATGGCAAGAAAGAGCGCTTTAGGACGTGGATTGGGAGCATTAATTGAGAATGCAGATGAGGTAACTCAAAGAAGAGAAACCAAGCCAGCAGCATCAATTAACGAAATTGAGATTGATAAAATTGAGGTTAATCCATGGCAGCCACGTACTAAATTTGATGAGGAGCGTTTGCTTGAGCTATCAGAATCAATAAAGCAAATAGGTATTGTTCAACCATTGACTTTACGTCAGATTGGACCTAATAAATACCAGCTTATTGCAGGTGAGCGTCGTTACCGTGCTTCGAAATTAGCCAGTTTGGAAAAAGTGCCAGCTTATGTTCGTACGGCCGACGATGATACCATGTTGGAAATGGCTTTGGTTGAGAATATTCAACGCGAAGACCTGGATCCAATAGAAGTAGCGATTAGTTATCAACGATTAATTGATGAATGTAAGCTAACGCAAGAAAGCATGTCGGAGCGTGTTGGTAAAAAACGATCGACGATAGCTAACTATTTGCGTTTATTAAAATTACCAGCCGAAGTACAGTTAGGACTTGTTGAAAAACACATTAGCATGGGGCATGCCCGAGCCATTGTTAGTGTTGAAGATTCAAATGCTCAACTAATGATTTTTGCCGAAACCATCAAAAATGACCTGTCTGTGCGTAAAGTTGAACAGATGGTGCGTGATTTAAATAATGGTGGTGAGGAGAAAAACCCTGTCAAATCGAAAAAAAATCTACCTAAAGAGTACGAGGCATTGAAGTCTCAGTTGTCTACTTTCTTTAGAACGAATATCCAATTTTCAAGAGCTGATGATGGAAAAGGAAAAATTGTTATTCCATTTGGTTCAGATGAAGATTTGGAAAAAATTATCAGCATTTTGGATAAAGCAAAATAATAGCAGTTTATTTGCTTTAAATACCATGAGATTTGACCGTAACAAATAAATATTACTGGCTATGGTGCTGTGTAGCACTTTTCTTTTTGTCATTGCCTCTTACAGCGCAACGGACTGAGGAGTTTGTGTCGCAAGGTGATACAGCAATATTAAAAGGTGTTGTGGTAGATACTCCTGTTGTTGAGAAAAAGCATTCGCCGCACAAAGCATCTTTCTATGCTGCTATCTTGCCTGGTATGGGGCAGGCCTACAATAAAAAATATTGGAAGATACCCATTTTATATGCTGGTATTGGAGGTGTTGCTTACGGTATTCATTTCAATACCAAGTACTACAATAAGTATAAAGCAGCTTATCGCGATTTTGTAATTCGTGACCCAGGGAATAAAAGTTATCTGGAATTTATACCACCTAACCTAAGCGAAGAGCAAATTTATGGCGAATATGAGCAGTGGTTTGAAGAGGCATTGAATAGTAAGAAACAATACTATCGTCGTTATCGCGATTTAAGCTACATTGGCATGATAGGCCTTTATGTTTTGCAAATTGTTGATGCTTCTGTTGATGCTCATTTTAATAATTTCGATATCAGTGATGATTTGTCGATGCAGGTGCAGCCATCTATGATGCCTCCTGTGCCTGGTGATTTTGCGGGAGTTGGCCTGCAATTAAAATTTAAATTTTAGCGTTTATGCAAAAGGTGAAAGAACTGGCTTTATTGGCCTGTATGATGGTGTTGGGTTTAATTGTAAACGCCCAAAGTGATGTTGATTCTATCCCTCAAATTGATACGCCACCATATTTAGAAGAATGTTTAGATAGCTTGGTTAATCAGTGGTATATCAGCATGGAATCTGATGAAGTCAACTTTAGATCAGACCGCACTAAGCCCGTTGGTAAGTTACCCGATTCGGTTTATATCAAACGCATCGAAGCCATTAGCTCGCCAATGCCTTATACTTATAATTCCATTGTGCGAGGTCATATTGAATTGTATACCATCAGACGACGCGAGTTGGTTCAACGCATGTTAGGCTTATCGGAATATTATTTCCCAATGATTGAGCATGAGTTAGATGCCCGTCAGATGCCATTGGAGTTAAAGTATCTGCCAATCATCGAATCGGCTCTAAATCCAAAAGCTTATTCACGTGCAGGTGCATCGGGTTTGTGGCAGTTTATGTATTATACAGGTAAGCAATATGGCTTAAACATTAACTCGTATGTTGATGAGCGTCGCGATCCATATAAATCAACAGTGGCGGCCATTGATTTTTTAGATGATTTGTATGCCATTTATAAGGATTGGTTTTTGGTAATTGCCGCTTATAATTGTGGTCCTGGAAACGTTAATAAAGCGATTCGCCGATCAGGAGGTCATCGCGATTTTTGGAAAATATATTATCATCTGCCTAGAGAAACCCGTGGTTATGTACCAGCATTTATTGCAGCAACCTATGCGTTTATGTATGCTCATGAGCACGATATTGTTGCCGTACCTCATAGCTTGCCTGTGGTAACCGACACAATTGCCATTCATCAGCCCTTGCATTTTAAGCAGGTGGCTGCCATGTTAGATGTTAATGTTGATTATTTACGAAGCCTCAACCCGCAATATCGAAAAGACCTTATTCCATCGGGCAACGATTTTGCCCTGCGTTTGGCTATTAATGATGCCTCAGATTTTGCGGCTATTGAAGATTCAATTTATGCTTACAAGCGTGACACCTACTTTGTACATGGTAAGTCAACCGTAAAACCTGAGTACACAACTTATACGCCTGATACGCCAAAAAATAAGGCCACTGTTTATTATACCGTAAAGTCGGGTGATGCCATTGGTTTAATTGCCGATTGGTACGATGTAAGAACATCGGATTTGCGCTATTGGAATAATGTCAGTAGAAACATGATACGTGTGGGACAGAAACTTAGGGTTTATGTACCTCGCGATAAAACGGAATATTACGGACGAATTAATGATTTGTCTTACTCAGAAAAACAGAAGTTAAGCAGTAAGAGTGTGACCAGTAATTCGTCAAAGCCGAAAAAGAATGAACCCATTGAAGCAGGGTATGATTATTATACCGTTCGATCGGGTGATAACTTGTGGACGATTGCTAAAAAGTACACTGGAATATCCAATAAGGATATTATGCAATTAAATGGCTTGTCAGAATCGTCCAAACTATGGGTTGGTCAGCGTTTGAAAATCAGACCAAAATCATAGTGGTTTAAAAATATGATAAAACTAAAGGGGTGGATATAACAAACATAATATTCGCCCCTTATTCTTTTGTTAAAAGATAATTGTTATTTTAGAACAAACTGAAAATCAATGAAGCAGCAATTTCGTATTTATATCTATTTTACCTTGATATTTGCGTTGGCTTTTTGTTTAGTACGTTATGTCCAGTTTCCTTTTGATCCTGCAAGCTGGCGTTTAAAGTCCTTTGAAGAAGTTGTTGTGGTTGATGTGGATAGCACAGCCAAATTATCAGAGCTAGATGTTGATTCTGAAGTTGTTCAGCCTGTGCCAATCGAGAAAGATACAGTTATAACCAAGGAATTTTTAAGTTGCCCATCACAATTTCTGAAGCAGCTAAATCGTTTAAATGCGGCGCTTCAACAAACATCTACAAGCAATAAAAATATACGCATACTGCATTATGGCGACTCTCAAATTGAGGGAGATCGTATTACAGCCTATTTGCGTGAGGCTTTTCAAAAACGTTATGGTGGAAGTGGCCCAGGTTTAATTACCGTGTTCGATCCTCAGCGTATTAATCCATCTGTCTGGTTAGATAATAAAGGAGAGTGGAAGATTAGTACAGTGTATAATCGCAAGCATCGCATTGCTGATAAATCGTATGGTTTAATGGGGCAAACGGCTTCCTTAGATGGTTCTTCCTATGGTATTTTTAAGATTAGTGCTTCTCATTGGGCCGAGGAACATGCCTCTCACTATCAAAAGGTCAGGTTATTTATTGCTCCACATACCGACAGTTTAAATATTAAAGGCACGATAAAAGATACAGAAGTAATAAATGATGTTTTGCCACCCTCAAGCGCTCTGACCGAAATCAACTGGGAGTTTGAGCAACTATCGCCCACGATAAAGTTTGAACTTAATAGTTTAGGGAGGGTTCACATTTTAGGCTGTGCCCTGGATAGCATTAATGGCGTATCGGTTGATAATATTGCCTTACGAGGACAAAGTTCTCCTCTACTGCATCGTACCAATGGTGATTTATATAAAGCCATGAGCGAACACATGGATATTGGTATGGTTATTTTTCAGTTTGGTGCTAATATTATTCCAACGGTTGCTCCTAATTATCATTTCTATAAAGTGCAGTTGTCAAAGCAATTCAAATTTTTACAAGAGTATTTGCCCAATGTGCCCGTAGTTGTTGTTGGCATTTCAGATGCAGCACACATTAATGAGGGGCAATTAAGCTCTTATCAACACCTTAGCCGAATACGTGATGCTCAAAAGGCTATAGCTTTAGAGTTCAAATTTGCCTTTTTTGATCTTTATCAGGCTATGGGAGGTGAGGGATCCATCATTAAATGGACGGAGAAAAATCCTCCTTGGGCCTTGACTGATTACTTGCATTTTTCGCGAAGAGGTGGAAAAGAGGTTGCTGCTTATCTTTCTAAAGCATTGTGGCAGCACATTGAACAGCCGCAGTCATCTGATACTTGTTTGTTTACCGAAAGTCACAAGCCATGTCTGATATATTAAAAAGAATAGTTGACCAATCGGATATATTCCTGTTTACCCATGCGGCTTTTTGGGTGTTTTTTGCTTTTGTTTTATTGGTGAGTGTTTTGGTAGCCAATAAAAGAATGCTTAGAATCGCTTTCCTGTTTGTCACAAGTTTGTTTTTTTACTATAAAACAGGGGGATATTTTTTTAGCTTGCTCGTATTCTCAACGCTAGTTGATTATAGCATCGGCTTGTCAATTCATGCCGCTCAAAAACGTTTGTGGCGTAAAGTATTCGTTAGCGTCAGTATTCTACTTAACCTAAGTGTACTGGTTTATTTCAAATACACTTATTTCTTTGGCGATGTCCTAGCCCAAATTAGGCAAATAGATATACCTGTTTATGACTTCCTGGCTGCAGGTGTTAATCAACTTTTTGGTACCTCGTTTAGCATTGATAAGATTGTATTGCCGGTTGGCATTTCCTTCTTTACCTTTCAAACCATTAGTTATAGTATTGATGTTTATAGGGGGGAAGTAAAGCCAGTGAAGAATATTATCGACTTTGGTTTTTATGTCTCGTTTTTTCCTCAATTAATAGCAGGTCCTATTGTAAGGGCCAAGCACTTTATTCCGCAAATATATCGAAAGCTTGTTTTGTCAGAAAAGTGGATTTGGTGGGCGATTTTACTGATATTAGGTGGGCTGTTTAAGAAAATGGTTATTTCAGATTTTGTATCGGTTAACTATGTTGATCGGATTTTTGAACATCCAATAGCCTACTCTGGATTTGAAATATTAATCGCCATTTATGCTTATGCCTTACAAATTTATTGTGATTTTTCTGGTTATACCGATATCGCTTTAGGAGTTGCCTTGCTTTTGGGTTTTCGCTTACCCAAAAACTTTAATCATCCATATCAGGCAAAGTCCTTAAGTGATTTTTGGCGTCGTTGGCATATTAGTTTATCCCTTTGGCTTCGTGATTATCTGTATATTCCATTGGGGGGAAGTCGTAAAGGGTATATTAGAACATCCATTAACTTAATGCTGACGATGTTATTGGGTGGCCTATGGCACGGTGCTGCACTCAAGTTTGTTATTTGGGGTGGTTTACATGGTTTGGGTTTAGGCGTGAATCGCATGTTGACTAAAGTTTTTACCTCGAATAATTGGGTTGTATCCACCTTGGGATGGTTCGTAACATTTAATTTTGTTGTGTTGACATGGATTGTATTTCGAGTTGATTCAATGCAAAATTCACACATTATGGTCGATAGGCTTTTTCGTGCTTTTACTCCTTATGACCTGATGAATGTGATTAGCTCAATGCCCTACTTATTTGTTTTGTTAGTAGTTGGCTATGGTCTTCACTGGATGCCTGATAAACTACGTGCTTACCTTAAAATACGCTTTGTGAAATCTCCAATTGTATTAAAAATAATTGTTAGTGCCATTGTTTTATATGGCATCTATTCCCTGCACGAAAACACCATTTTACCATTTATTTATTTCCGTTTCTAAAGGAACTTATCCTAAGCATAAATGATTAGTGGATAATGAAATGGCAATTGCCAAAAGTCATTTGTTATGCTAATGCTAAAACGGTATATTTATGAGGTAATTTCAAACCCATGAAACAGTCTTTACTATTATCCATACTCATACTATGGCTTTTACCTCACTTTAGTGAAGCACAACATTTTCATTTTAAGCAATATTCTCTGGAAGAGGGTTTGCCACAATCGGAGGTGACTGCGTTGGAGGAGGATCAATTTGGTTACTTATGGCTTAGTACCAATGGAGGAGGTTTGTGTCGTTTTAATGGTAAAACCTTTGAAGTCTTTACCAAGAAAGATGGGCTGTTTGATAATATTATTTTAGGCATACTGCATGATCGCAATTATAACCTGTGGATTGCTAGTCCTAAGGGCATTCAAAAATACGATGGTCGTAATTATCTATCTGTAATTGAATCAGACACTACACTTTTTAGCGATAATGTTGAATTCTGTGAAACCTTGGATGGTACCGTATGGTGTTTGGCAAGAATGATTTCTGGTGGCAGGAGATTATATAAGTTTCAAAATAATAAGGTTGAAAATGTATCTGAACGATTTGCCGATCAGTTAAATAATACGGGGTCTGTTAACAAAATATTGCCCAACAATAAAGATGGCCTACTGATTGCTACGTCTCGACAATTGTTTATTTATAATAATGATCAGCTCAGTGAGTATGTCAATCCTGAAGGGGCACGTGATGACCTCATGCAGTTTCCATTATTTCGAGATCGAAATAATAACCTTTGGTTGAGTTTGTTTGGTCGTAATAACGAGCGTGAGTTGGTAATTCATATCGAAGGTAAAGGCGAAAAAGTTATTACTCTACCCGAAGAACTTAGGGGTGAAACCATTTTTAAAGGTTTTCAGGATCGTGAAGGAACTTATTGGTTTTTGGTCGAAAATGGAGGGGTTTTTCGTTTAAATAAAAAGAGTGGCTGGCAAGTGTTTAATAAACAAAATGGGCTGCCTATTAATGTGGTATTTAATATTCTTCAAGATGCCGAGGGTAACATTTGGTTAGGAACATTGGGTGCAGGATTAGTTAGATATAGTGGTAATTTGTTTCTATCCCTTAATCGCAGTAATGGCCTAAGCGATGATATTATTCGTGCCATATATCAAGACTCAAAGGGTGTTTATTATTTTGCAGATGGAGAGGGCGGTTTTAGTACTTTAAATGGTAGAAATATTACGCGTTATGACAAGGAAGATTTACCCGATTTAGCCGCAGTTAAAGAATTTTATGAGCTGCCTAGTGGTAAAATATTATTAGCAACAATCAATGGTTTATGGGAGTTTGATGGACAAGATGTTTATCCTGTGAACGAACGGTATGGCTGGAAAAAGACCATCCCTCTTAGTGATATTGCTGTGCAAAATGATACTTTGTTCTTTTCAACTTATAAATACGGATTGATAAAGAGCTATAAAGGGAATGCAACCTTTTATAACACCTACAATGCAAACATGCAAGATAATACCATTTTTCACATGCTATTCGATAGTAAAAATCGTTTATGGATGTCGACAGGTAGAGGCATAATCTTATATGACAAAGGTAAGTTTACTCAATTTATTGAAGGGCAGCAAATAGGATCGTCATACATATTGCAAGCAGCTGAGGACAAACTGGGGAATATTTGGTTTGCCACGTTTACAGATGGTCTATTGCGTTACGATGGTAGTAACTGGACAGTATTTGATAGTGATAAAGGTTTGTCAGGCGACAATATTTATTCCATTATCGCCGATAGAAAGGGTGATATATTTGCTGGTGCTCAAAATGGTATAGATAAACTATCAATTTCTTCATCTGGCGAAGTAATAGGAGTTGAGCATTATGACAAACATGATGGTTTTGTGGGAATAGAAAATAATGGTACCGCCAACTTCATGGATAAAGATGATAATCTTTGGTTTGGAACAATTAAAGGAGCCATGCGCTACAACCCAAAGGAAAGGCGGATAAATTTTCTAGCGCCAAATATTTATATCAGGGATATTGAATTGTCATACACGCAACCCGATTGGGAAGCCAAGAAATATAAAAGTGCTTTTGATTCGATAGTTCCTTGGTTTAATATACCCAATCAACTCAGCTTGTCGAGCAACGATAATAACATTTCGTTTAAGTTTGATGCTCTGTGCTATTCTGTACCCGAGAAAATAAAATACCGCTGGCGCTTGGAGCCTTTGGAAACAGAATGGATTGAAGGAGACATTAATACTGTGGCTTATCCCTCATTGCCGTCGGGCGACTATACTTTTAGAGTAAGTGCTGCCAATAATAGTAATATATGGAATGATGAAGGGGCTATTTATAAGTTTAGTATTCATCCAGAATGGTATAGAACAGCTTCTTTCCGAGCATTAATCATCATGTTAATACTTGGCTTATTTGGGGCTTTAATAATATCGTGGCAACAGCGTACCAAAACCTTACGCTTTGAATTAGAAACGCTTATTAATGCTAAAACCAAAGAGATTAGTGATAAAAAGAAGGAGATTGTTAGTCAGAATAAACAGTTGAGCCAGCAAAACATAAAAATTGAGAAGCAAGCTCAATCAATTTCCAATGCTCTTAATGATCTAGAGAAATTAACAGAAATAGGAAAAATATTGACTGCCAATTTGTCAACCGATAACATTTTGAATCTAGTACATCAGGCGGTGAGTAAAATGATGGATACCTATTTGTTTGGCGTTGGTTTGTATAAGCAGGAGACTAACTCTTTAGATTTTGACAACGTTATATTAAATGGCGAGCGCATGCCGTTTATTACCTTTCCACTTGATGATGTAGAGCGTTTATCCATCCATAGTTTAATTAAGGATAAAGAAGTTTTTATTAACGACTTTGATGTTGAGTACAAGAATTACGTTCAGGAAATAAGGCCCGTTCCAGGAGATATTAACAGCCAGTCAATTATTTATATCCCGTTGAAAGTAAATGAGGCGCCTTTTGGTGTTATAACCGTGCAAAGTGCAAGTAAAAAGGCATACAGCTCGTATCATTTATCGTTTCTGCGAAATATTAGTATGTATACTAGCATTGCTTTGGAAAATGCAAAAGCGTTTAATCAACTCGAAGCTCAGCGCCAATCATTAGAAGAAGTCAATAAAAATGCTTTTGAGCAGAACCAATTAATATTGCAGCAACAAGCCGATGTTGATCGTTTAAACGATGAAAATAATCATTTGATTAGCTTATTTACAAAGGAAATTGAACGTCCGATAACATCATCGATACAATTAATCAATAGTATTAAAAATGAGGAGGGTATTGATGAAAATGAAAAGGATGAAGCGCTGCAGTTTGCTTTTGATGCTTTGTGGCAAATTAAAGAAATGGTTAATCAGGTAAGTGAAATCAAACACTTGGAAACGAGTGACTTTAGTGTGGTAAATACACCCTTATCTATTCAGGCCTTAATGAAGGAGGTTGTTACACAATATCAAAATAAACTGGATGAGAATGAAATAGAGGTTAAATGGGAGATGGATGAGGTAATTTTATCTAGCGATTATTCGATCTTAGAAAAAGTAATCTCTAACTTATTTTCCAATGCAATTAAGTTCTCTCCTATTGGTACTTCCATTACACTATCGGCTCGGTCTCATGAAGACAAAATTGTAATAGGTGTGACAGATGAGGGATGTGGTATTAAGCAGGAGGATATACCGTTCTTATTTTCAAAATATAAGAAACTACCTGGTTCAGGTGCTCGAAACAGGGTATCTTCTGGTTTGGGCTTATACATTGTTAAGCGCTATGTTGATAGCATTGGAGGTACAATAGAGTGCGATAGCATATTAGAGCAAGGCACTACTTTTAAAGTATATCTGCCAAAGTAAAAAATGGCAACATTTTTGATGTGTCAGTCATCTAAAATTTAACGACTATGTTTTCATCAAGTTTATTATTTATTTTCATATTCTTTTTGGCTTTGAGCTGGCTTGTTAGTTCACGACTGAAAAGTAAGTTTAAGGCTTACTCACAAATTCCAATTAATTTTGGAATGACAGGTAAGGAAGTCGCCGAAAAGATGTTGTATCAAAATGGTTTAATGAATGTGCAGGTTAATTGTGTAAGTGGGCAATTAAGTGATCATTATAACCCATCCAATAGAAGTATTAATTTAAGCCCCGATGTTTATAACGGGCGCAGTGTTGCCTCTGCAGCTGTTGCTGCTCACGAAACAGGCCACGCTGTACAGCATGCGAAAAGTTATGCTTTCCTTGAGTTTAGATCGGCATTGGTGCCAGTACAAAATATAAGTGCCAAGGTGCTTAATTTTATGTTTATAGCCATGTTTATTGGGGCCTTTGCTTTGCCGGGCATGATTAGCTATAATTTAGCACTGCAAATAATAATTGCCTGTTATGGAGTATTTACTCTGGCCGCTTTTATTACCCTGCCAGTCGAAATTGATGCCAGTAGAAGAGCATTAGCCTGGTTAAATACGGCTGGCATTACTACACAAGAAACACATGGAAAAGCCAAAGATGCACTTAAATGGGCTGCCTATACATATGTGGTGGCTGCCTTATCGGCACTGGCTACCTTACTTTATTATGTGATGCTTTTTGTTGGTAATAGAGATTAAAGAAAAGCGATTGAAATAATACAAGAGCAGAGTTGATTTAATTGACTCTGCTTCTTTTTTTATTGATGGTAGTAGTTGTAATCCTTTAGCACGGTGTTCAAGAATTCTTTTGCAGGTTCTTTGGTTGTGATGTTCATCTTTTTGAGTACTACTTCTTTTGTTTTAATAACTAAGGGATGAGGAGCCCCAATAGAACTGTATTCGTTATTTTTATTCGCGATAATCAAAACCTCCTTAATGGTCTGCATGTCTAAATCAGACAGTTTACTAACCTCTGGATAGATTGGTTGATAGTCGGCTTCTATTTGCACAAAGGCTGTTTGGTTGAGGCTGCCTTTAGGATTAATTTTTAATACGGTTGTTTTGGCTACAATGTCGCCAACGCGTTGACCCTTGCCGCCAATAATAATGGTTAATAAACCTACCAAAACACCTCCAATTGGTAAGCTAAAGTCTACCAAGCGAAATATCCAGCGTAAAAAGCAATCAATAAAGCGTAGTTCGCCTCCATCAATTTTCGAAGCTTTTATCTTTAGCATCATTTTACCAAAGCTCTGGCCATTTAAAAAGGCTTCGCACAACAGATGATAAAAGATAACTGGTAAGAAAAAAAGACTTATCCACCATTCAGGTTCACGGTCAAATACGGCAAAGGCGAAGATTATAATTAGGATGTAGATAAATTGTATAAAACCATCAATAATGTAGGCAAATATGCGATCGCCAACACTGGCTAATTGATAATCAATAGATACATTTTGGGTTGTAGAAATGCTTAAATTCTCCATGTTGGGCTTCAGAATAGATGCGAATCGATAATTAGATAATCAAAAGTAGCAAAATAAGTTTTTTATGTGTAAAAAAATTCATTTATTCGCAAGGCTCAGGCAGCAACCCTATGAAAGAAATCACGTTTATAAATCGAAACCAGGCTCGCTGGGGAGAATTTGAAAAGCAACTAAAAAAGCCGTCAAAGATTAATCCGGATACATTGGCCGATCAGTTTATTCAGTTGACGGACGACTTGGCTTTCGCGCGTACTTTTTATCCACGAACGCACACTCTTGCCTACCTTAATAGCTTATCGCAAAAAGCTCATCAGGAAATTTATCGTAATAAACGCGAAAAGGGTAGCCGAATACCGTCTTTTTTTAAAACCGAACTACCATTAGTTTTACGATCTGCCAGGCCATACTTTATTATATCTTTTTTTGTGTTTATGGCTTCGTGGGCATTGGGAGTTGTATCGTCGCTTACCGATATTGAATTCGTTCGAACGATATTAGGCGATACTTATGTCAATATGACTTTGGATAATATTGAAAAGGGCGACCCAATGGCTGTGTATGGCCAAATGGGCGAAATGCCCATGTCTTTCTATATTATCTTTAATAACGTTACTGTAGCTTGGCAAGTGTTTTTATATGGTTTTTTAACTCCCCTTGGAGCTATTTATCGTTTGTTCTTTAATGGGGTAATGGTAGGTGCTTTTCAGGCTTTTTTCTTTGAGAAGAACTTGTTAGGGGTCTCTACTTATGCCATTATGATACATGGAACCCTCGAGTTGTCGGCCATTGTATTGGCTGGTGGAGCTGGTATAATGCTCGGAAAATTTTTACTCTTTCCTGGCACGTATCCACGCAAGGAATCTTTTATACATGGATCGGTAGTAGGTGTTAAAGTGATGATACCTATAACGATTGTGTTTTTTATTGCAGGCTTGTTAGAGGGATTTGTTACCCGACATTATAATACAATTGATAATTGGCTTAATGTGCTAATCATTGCTGGTTCTATGCTGGTTATTGTTTGGTACTTTTTTATATACCCCAGCATTGTATACTCAAAATTTAAAAATAAATGACTGAACTTAAATTCAATCAGAAGAGAGATTTTAGTAGTGTAATAAACGCTGCATTCGAATTTTATAAACAGGAGGGTGTTTTGTTTGCAAAAACAATGATAAGCTATACCGGTATTCCCATTGTTTTAATGATCTCCATGTTAGTTTACATGGTAATGCAAGCGGTAAACGGACAGTTTGCGAATGTTGTGAATGCACCTGATTTTTCTAGTTTAGCCAATTTGTTTGTGCCTTTATTCTTGTTGATAGTGCTTGGTATAATTGTTCAAATTATGGTGGTTGCAGCTAGCTATGGTTACATAAAAGTCTATCACGAAAAGGGGAAAGGTAATTTTTCAATGTCAGATGTTGGTTCACAGATTACGCGCAACTTCTTTCCAATTATTGGTTATACGTTTGTTATATCCATACTAATTATGGCTGGTTTTGTTTTCTTTTTCTTGCCAGGTATTTATTTTGCTATTATTCTAAGTTTGATTTACCCCATCATGTTTATCGAAGACAAAGGATTGGGTAAGAATTTTAATCGTTGCTTTCAAGTAATAAGAAATAATTGGTGGGCAACATTTGGTGTGCTTCTTGTGGCATCTATTTTAGTAGGTATTGTGGGTAGCATTATCAGTGTGCCATTGCAGTTTTACGTTCAGTTTAAAATACCAATGATAGCTCAATCAGGAGACTGGGGATCCTTAAACTTACCATTTGTTATTATAACCTACTCCTTATTAATTGTATTGTCTATTTACCTGCGATCTTTTGTTTACGTAGTAACGGGGCTGCAATATTTTAGTCTTAACGAAAATGAGGGATCAAGTACGATTATGGATCGCATCAATCAAATAGGAACAGAGAATACATCTGAAACGACTAAGCTTTAAGGAAATAGTGAGTTTTATAAAATATCTGATAAATATACTTGTATTTGCCCTAACACAAACCATGTTGGCAGATGTGCACGAATTAGCGGTTCAGGATTCCGTTGAGGCTTGGGATAATAGTATGGTAGACTATCGATGTCCATCGGCTGATACGATTAGTTACTATAAAGCATTACCCGAATATCAATACAGTGTAAATGCCGATGCACTAACCTGGTGGCAAAAACTATGGGGTTGGTTACTATCCTTTATTAAAATTAGCGATGGCACTTTGAGTTTATTTGGTTGGATCATCTTAATTCTGGGAGTCGCTGCTGTTGTTTTTATCATTGTTAAATTGTTAGGTATTCCTATAAAAGGATTGTTTGTTTTCTCGAAATCAACAAAGGTTACACAACTAAAATTTGGCTTGGATAATGCCAACATTGAAACGGAAGAACTGGAAAAACTGTTAAAAGCCTTTGTTAAAAACATGGCTTATCGTGAGGCAACTCGCACCTTGTTCCTATTGTGTTTAAGAGAGCTGCATCGCAGCGATCATATTCAGTGGAATGTTTATAAAACAGATCGCGACTATTATTACGAAGTAAAAGACCAATCTATACAAAAGCAGTTTAAAAGCATCATTAGGCAATACGAATTTGTATGGTATGGTAAGTTTGATATTGGGGAAGTAGAATACATGCCGATACAACATGACTTTGAGTTTTTTATAAAACGAATTAAACAACAAAGAATAAAGTAATGGGAGGGGTATCATCAAATAGAATACTGATTATAGCCATGTCTTTTATTGTGCTACTTGTTGTTTTTGTATTGGCCAACTCGCCTAAGTCAATCGACTGGTCGCTTAGCTTTTCAAAGCAGGATACAAAACCCTTTGGCTGCCAGTTGCTCTATGAGTTATTGCCAGAGCTTGTTGATGAAACAAAGATCCAAACATCGCATGGTACCTTTAATTCCTTTTTTAGCGATGATACTTTGACATCTGCCAATTTGATTGTTATCAATAATCATTTTGCTCCTGAAGACGAAGATATAGGCCGTTTATTATCCATGTTAGATAACGGCCATCAAGTGTTTTTATCGGCCAGTTCAATTTCTGATACCATCAGAAGTTTATTTTCTATCGATTATAGAGAACAATATGGAGGCGGTAGTTTCTTTCTCGATTCTGTTAGCTTTAATCTGGCCAATCGTAAGCTAAGGACTCATTTGGGTTATTGGTATAAGAAGGGTGTGTCAGATAACTACTTTACCTCTTACGATACATTACGAACATCAGTCCTTGGTATCAATAATAATGGTAAAACCAATTTTGTAAAGATTAAACAAGGGCATGGGAATTTGTTTCTCAACTTAAATCCAACGGCTTTTACCAATTATAATTTATTGGTACACGATAATTACGAATATGCTTTTAAGTGCTTGTCGTACCTGCCCAATCAAGCTACAGTATGGGATGAGCACTATAAATACAAATATTTAACGGGCCAAATTTCAGATGATGGCAGCCGATCTATTCTGAGTTTTATTTTAGACCGTACACCCTTGCGCATAGCTTGGTATGTATTTCTTATAGGCGTGTTTATCTTCTTTGTATTTGAATCGGCACGCCGACAAAGAGTAGTACCCATAGTAAAAGCACCCGTTAATAGTACCGTCAGTTTTATTGAAACAATTGGGCGTTTGTATTTTAGTCGGAAAAACCATTTGGATATTGCTCAAAAACGCTTTCGTTATCTGCAAGAGTTTATCAGAGCTAAATATTACATTAATACTTCCGAAGCTAATGAGGATTTTTACCAGCAGTTATCGGATAAGACAAGTATACCTATTAGAACCGTAAAACAACTGTTTGAATTAGGCAATAACCTGAGTCTGATGAAGAGGATTAGTGAAGAGGATTTGGAGCAGTTCAACAGGCGAATAGAGTATTTTTATGAACAGTGTAAATAAATTTTAAGATATGGACCAACAAACTCAAACACCATTCGAAAACCGTTTACCCTTAGAAGAGCTAAATCATTCTTCGTTTCGTATTCGTAACGAGATTAATAAAATAATTGTTGGGCAGGAAAAAGTGCTCGATCTATTATTAACTGCTGTAATTGCGAATGGTCATGTGCTTATTGAGGGTGTTCCAGGCGTTGCTAAAACAATGATGGCGAAGTTATTGTCCAAATCAATCTCATCGGACTTTTCGCGTATCCAGTTCACGCCCGATTTAATGCCATCTGACGTGTTGGGAACCATGGTTTTTAACACAGGCAAATCGGAGTTTGAGTTTAACAAAGGGCCTATCTTTTCAAATTTAGTATTGATAGATGAGGTCAATAGAGCTCCCGCAAAAACACAGGCTGCCTTATTTGAAGTGATGGAAGAGCGACAGGTAACTATTGATGGCACAACTCGTCCGATGTCGCCGCCATTTTTAGTGATGGCAACTCAAAACCCTGTAGAGCACGAAGGAACGTACCGATTGCCAGAAGCTCAACTTGATCGTTTTCTCTTTAAAATAAAGGTAGATTACCCGAATTTGGAACAGGAAGTAAGCCTGCTTTCAAACGCTCAAAGCCGCGAAGATAAAGATGAGTTAAGCCAGATATCGGCGGTTGTCACAGGGGAAGAAATTGTGAAGTATCAAGAAATGGCTTCCAAAGTTATTGTTGAAGATGATTTGTTGCGTTATATCGCTCAAATTGTTGATAAAACACGTAACCATGCAGCCTTGTTCTTAGGAGGGAGTCCGCGTGCTTCATTGGCCATTTTGAGTGCTGCAAAAGCCTATGCTGCTCTTGAAGGAAGAGACTTCGCCACTCCTGACGATATTAAAACGGTTATTTTACCAGTACTAAATCATCGTGTTATTCTAACTCCAGAAAAAGAGATGGAGGGTGTGAAGCCCGAGGTTGTGATACAACAAATAATTGACTCAGTTGAGGTTCCACGCTAAGCTGTACTGAATGAAAATTAATATTAGAAAGCACGTTTATTTTAGTCCCTTGTTCTATTACGCCATGGGTGCTGTCATCTTTTTTTTGGCATTAGGGCAATTTGGTGCTTTGTTTTGGCAGCTTGGGTTGATGAGCCTTGGCCTTTTCATTTTGCTTTTTGTTGTAGAGTGCTTACTATTATTTGTTAAGCCAAAGGGAACTTTCGTTGCCAAGCGTCGTTTGGATGAACGATTTTCGAATGGAGACGATAATACAGTTCAATTAGAGCTGAGTAATAAATTCCCTTTTCCTGTTAAAATAACCATTATTGATGAGTTGCCACATCAATTTCAAAAGCGTGATTTTGAATTATCAATGCGCTTAAAACCTGGTCAAACCAAAACGATTGACTATTCTTTGCGTCCTGTTACACGTGGCGAATACCGATTTGGTTACCTCAATGTATTTATAAAATCGCCTCTAGGCCTCGTTGAGCGACGTATGCAGTGCGATCAGCATCGCTTGGTTAAGGTGTATCCTGCTTTTAAAGAAATGCGTCAATTTGAGATGATGGCTATTTCAGACCGTTTAACTGAGGTTGGTATTAAAAAGATTCGTCGTATTGGTCATCAAATGGAGTTTGATCAAATACGCGAATACACCAAAGGAGATGACTACCGAACGATTAACTGGAAAGCGACCGCGCGCAAAAGCAGTTTAATGGTTAATCAATACCAGGATGAAAAATCGCAACAAGTTATTTCCATTATCGACCTGGGGCGAACAATGAAAATGCCTTTTGAGGGTATGACTTTATTGGATTATGCCATTAATGCCTCTTTGGTATTATCTAAAATAGCCATGCTTAAACAAGACAAGGCAGGCTTGGTAACATTCAATAATGAAATTCAAACAGTTGTTCCTCCTCAGCGCAATAGCAAGCAGATGCAGGTTATTATGGAGGCATTGTATAAGCAGAATACCTTGTTTCAAGAGCATAGTATGCAGGCCTTGTATACAACGCTTCGCCGAAAGCTTCATCAGCGTAGTTTATTGGTTATTTATACTAACTACGAAAGTTTGAGCGCCGCTAAACGACAGTTGCCTATGTTGCAAAAGCTGTCCAATGAGCACATGGTTGTTGTTGTCTTTTTTGAAAATACCGAGTTAAAGCAACTCACAAGTGCGAAAGCCAATGATATGGAGGGCATCTACATTAAAACCATTGCCGAAAAGTTTGCCTACGATAAGAAGCGAATTGTACTTGAGTTGGAACGTTATGGAATACATTCGGTTATTACGGCACCAGAAAACTTAACGGTTGAAACCATTAATAAATACCTGGAACTAAAAGCCCGCGGATACATTTAAAGGTATTATCCGATTTTAGTTTCTACCTTGTTTATTACTTCCATTTGCTTCAGATCTGAACTGACAATAATCATCTATTCGCTATTTTTAGCTTTCATTTTGACGAACTGACGTTTTTTGAGGGTTATTAATTAAAATGCTTTGAGTTAAGCATGGACTATTCTTACAATTTTGCTAAAAAAAGCCCATAACTTTATACGTGTGAAAAACACATTGTTTGTCCAATTAATGTAGCGTTAATGAAAAGCTAAGTTTTCCTTAACTGCAAAGTCTGAACAGACAATACCTTTGTACCTAATACTAACTTTTGAAGCAGCAGGATGATGAGAGTTATCAATTCAACATTTTACGGTTTATCTGATAAAATAGAGCTTGATGATGTTGTTGACAAGAATTTAATCTCGTTAATGACAAAGTCGCCTATTAATCCAGAGGATTTTTATTTGACTGGTTACGAAACGATAAGCTTCAAGCGAACGCGTGAGTTTGCCCTAGAAACTGTCATCTCCTCGGTAGTACCTTTTGATAAAGATTTATTAATTGTCGCTAACAATAATGATGATCTGCACATTCAGAAGTTATGCAACATGTATGGTGTTAGTAGCACGATTGTAAACTTACCTCAATCAGAAGATGAGTTGGAGGCAATTTTATCTACTTATACACAAACACGTCAATATTCACATATATTGATATCCGATGATGTTAATTCGCAACGATGCCTGGCAACGATAAATGCGATTGCATCAATATTAATTGAATCATCAATTAAGTTAATTGTACAATGTCGTCGTCAACCGATGGATTTGAACATTGTTCGCGAACTTAATATTGCCTACATGGTATGTAATGGAATGCAAGGTTCAATTAGTTCAGTGGTTCTAGCAAGGCGCAGCCAGTTAGTTCAAACGGAGGGTATTTCCCGATCGTATACTCAGGATTTGTATAGTTATTGGCAGAAGATGTTATCTGGTCGTAAAGCTGGTATAAAGCCCATGGCAGTTTAGCAAACATAAAAACATATAAGTGATAAAGCCGTCTGTTTTAGACGGCTTTTTTAATTTATAGTTACCGCTATTTCACTATTGTATTAAGTGCATCATTTAATTAGTAAATACTTCGCACTAGCTTAATCAAGCCCTTATAAGCTTCCCATATTTTTGAACCAATTAATTGTAATTGGTTATGGAAACACATATTCCTAAAGAAAAAAAGAACTTAGAAGCGCTTGTTATCTCAGACACCCATCTGGGTACCTATGGGTGCAAAGCAGAGGCCTTACTTGAATATCTTACATCTGTATCAACACCAATTTTAATATTGAATGGTGATATAATAGATATTTGGCAATTCTCAAAATCGTACTTTCCCAAAAGCCACCTTCAGGTAATTCGTCAGATTATTAAAATGATGGAGAATGGCACTCGAGTGCATTACCTGGCTGGTAATCATGATGAACACTTGCGTCGTTTAATTGGAATGCGTCTGGGGAATTTAGTGATTGAAAACAAGATGATTTTGGAGTTGGATGGGAAAAAGTCGTGGATCTTTCATGGAGATGTTTTTGATGCTTTTATGCATCACTCCAAGTGGTTAGCCAAGTTAGGAGCAATTGGTTATGGCATGCTTACGGTCATCAATAGTTTTATAAACGCTTGTTTATCCTTTTTTAAGATGAAGCGAGTTTCACTATCCAGAGATATCAAAAACTCGGTAAAGAAAGGAGGAAGTGAACTGAGTTCAAAGTTCGA
This sequence comes from Carboxylicivirga sp. M1479, assembly GCF_007097485.1. GTDB lineage: Bacteria > Bacteroidota > Bacteroidia > Bacteroidales > Marinilabiliaceae > Carboxylicivirga. Next base: position 113,437 of record NZ_VKDE01000002.1, read on the forward strand.
ACGTACCGTGGCTGATATGGCTATTATCAAAGGTTACGAATACGCTATTTGTGGTCATATTCACTGGCCAGAAAAGAAAGTAATGGAAAATGAATTAGGACAGGTTTGCTATTTAAATAGCGGTGATTGGGTTGAAAACATGACTGCATTGGAATATTACAATGGAGATTGGCACCTGGTGCATTTTAAACCAAAGCAGGCAGCGGTGAGCACGAATACGGATGAGCTTGTTAATGATGATTATTTGCTGCCAAATCATAAGGTTCTTTTTCAAACCATGTATAACGATATTGTTAACAGCTAAGCCATGAAGATATTGTATGCTGTTCAAGGAACAGGAAATGGGCATATTGCCCGCGCTTTTGATGTTATAGCGCATTTAAAACGCTATGGTAAAGTTGATATTCTAGTAAGTGGTATTCAGAGCGATATTAAGCTTCCGTGGAAAGTTAAATACCGCTTTTATGGTTTAAGTTTTATTTTTGGTAAGAATGGGGGTGTTGATTTTAAAGAGACTCTCATGCGCTGGCGTCCTTACGAATTGCTGAAGGAAGTGATGGCTCTGCCCGTTCGTCAGTACGATTTGGTGATTAGTGACTTTGAACCAGTAACCGCGTGGGCATGTAAACTTCGCAGGGTTAATTGTGTTGGCTTAAGCCATCAGAGTGCAGTGTTACACCCTTTAGCGCCAAAACCTTATCAGCGGAATGTTTTGGGTGAGCTTATTCTTAAATATTACGCTCCCGTTAGTTCATTTAAGGGTTTTCACTTTCAAGCTTTTGGAAACGACATTACAACACCTGTTATCAGAGACGATATTCGATTAGCCGATAAAGGGAATAAAGGTCATTACACCGTTTATTTGCCAGCTTATTCCGATGCGAAAATTATTAAGATCTTGTCTCAGTTTCCGAACATAGAGTGGCATGTTTTTTCTAAGCATACCCAGCAGGTCTATAGGGCAGAGAATATAAAAATAAGACCGGTTAATAAAGAGAAATTTACAAGCAGTATGCTAAATGCCGAAGGTGTATTTTGTAATGCTGGCTTTGAAACGCCGGCCGAAGCTTTGTTTTTAGGTAAGAAACTATGTGTGATTCCTATGAAAGGCCAATACGAGCAGCTGTGTAATGCTGAGTTTTTGAAATCAATGGGTGTAAGCTGTTTGCAAAGTTTGAGTAATGATGTAGACTTGCTTAAGAAATGGACCCAATCCAATGAAAGAGTCCATGTTTATTACCCCAATAATTTAGAGGAAACGATTGAAGCCTTGGTACAGCAACATTACCCTCAGATGAGCGATTTTGGCGTTTTGGCTATTTCTTAATCAGGTTTTTGTAGCTGTATTGTAGTCGCGTTTTTTCATCGATGAATGGTCCCTCTTCATTATTGATGTTCCATTCGTCCCAATTTATTTCTGGAAAGAATACAGTTGCTTCTTCAAAGGTATGTTCTATAATTGTTAGGTAAAGTTCAACTGTTTGCGGTAAAAAAGTGTTGTAAATTTCGCCACCTCCAATAATAAATACTTTTTCATCGTTTTGACAGATGTCAAGTGCAGCTTCCAGTGAATTTACGATATCTGCTCCAGGGGCATCGTATTCTGCTTGCCTAGTAATTACTATGTTTCGCCTGTTGGGCAAGGCGCCTTTGGGTAGTGCTTCAAAAGTTTTACGCCCCATCACTATTGTGTTGCCTGTAGTTAGGTTTTTGAAGCGTTTTAAGTCGGCTGATATGTAGGCCAGTTGGTCGTCGCCTTTACCAATTCCATTGTTAAGGTCAATGGCAACAATCATTGCAAGTTTCATAAGCTGATGTTATTGGTCAATAGATGGTTTAAACAGAGATTGCTCCTTTAATATGAGGATGTGACTCGTAGTTGACCAATTCAAAATCTTCGAACACAAAGTCATCAATGCACTTTCGCTCTGGATTAATTTTCAATTGAGGCAAGGTTTTGGGTTCGCGTGTTAATTGTAATTTAACTTGCTCCAAATGATTTTGATAGATGTGGGCGTCGCCCAAGGTGTGCACAAAAGTGCCTGGTTGTAAATCACAAACCTGAGCCACCATCATGGTTAAAATGGCATAGGAAGCAATGTTAAATGGTACGCCTAAAAATATATCCGCACTTCGCTGATAAAGTTGACAACTTAGTTTACCATCGGCTACATAAAACTGGAATAAAATATGACAAGGCGGTAGTTGCATATCATCTATCGCTCCTACATTCCATGCACTAACGATGTGCCTGCGCGAGTCGGGATTGTTTTTGATGCTCTCAATCACTTGCTTTATCTGATCGATATGACCGCCATTGTAATCGGGCCACGATCGCCACTGGTAGCCATAAATAGGGCCCAGATCCCCATTTTCTTTAGCCCACTCATTCCAAATGCGAACACCGTTTTCTTGTAGATATTTGACATTAGTACTGCCTTTTAAAAACCAAATGAGTTCGTGTATGATCGATTTTAAGTGCAGCTTTTTTGTGGTTAATAATGGAAAGCCTTCGCTTAAGTCGAAACGCATTTGATGACCAAAAACGCTGGTTGTACCTGTTCCTGTTCTATCTTCCTTTTTAAAACCCTCTTCTAAAACCCTGTCTAACAGGTCTAAATACTGCTTCATTGTATTGATGTTTGGCGGTAAATAAACTGTTGTTTTAATTAGCAACAGCTATGCTTTTTTAGAAGCAAACAAGCATTTAGTTCAACTTGTTCAAGTTCAAAAAAGCGAGTGTAAAAATAGAGAAATTATTAAGATTTATGGTCTATGAAAAAACATGCTTACGTTTTTATAAAATTATAGTGGCGTTTTTTAATACTGCAGAAATGTGACTGTTTGCTTTTTATTTGTTTTCATCGGGACTGAGATCCAATGTGGTTATTATTGGGTAGTGATCTGATAAATCGAGCTTTAAGCGTTTGAAATTATACGATTGAAACGCATCATCGTGAAAAATGAAATCGATGCGAAAAGATGGTAGGGGACCATTGTATGTTCCGCCAAAACCTTGTCCCGAACTAACAAATGCATCATTTAACTTGCCTCTCATCTTTCGATACACATACGAAACAGGTGTGTCGTTAAAATCGCCACAAACGATAGGCGAATAGGGAGAGTTGGCAATGTATTGTCCAATGTTTTCGGCCTGTGTGGCTCTGCTTTCAAAGGCCGTACTTAATTTACTCGAAATTGCTTTTATTTTTTCGTTTCGCTCGTTTTCATCGGCATAATTAAGGCTATCCATAAAATTTAATTGCTGTCTGCTAAATTTGATCGACTCAAGGTGGTTGTTAAAAATCCGTAGACGTTGACTACCTACTTTTACATCGGTGTAGATACTAAAATTATTCGACTGCTTAAATTTTAGACTGTGTTTCTCAACGATGGGATATTTACTAAAAGTAGCTAGGCCAAAATTGCGTTTGCTTTTGGTGCCTGCCCTGTATTCGATGTGTTGATACCTAAACTGACTGAGCCGCCTAAGTATGTAGTTTTCGTTGTAGTCTTTTGAGTTTCGCGAAGTGAAAAATTCCTGAATGCAAAGTACATCTGGATTTTCCTTTCTGATCATATCAAAAATCTTCTCATTGGTTCCATCGCCTATCCAGTCGTAATAATCAAACATACGAGCATTAAAGCTCATAACCTTTAATGCTTGCGTTATTTCCGATTGATCCTTTTCAGTTGCTTTCCATTGAAATGTGTGTTGCCAATGCACCCAAGTGATAAGTATTGCAATTAAAGGCATAAGCGATTGCCAGCGTCGTTTTATCAGCCAAAAGGCAAATAGTACAAAATTAACCGCCCAAAGAAATGGAAATAAATAGCCAGCAAAGGCCAAAACTGATGTGTGAGTAGGACTTACGTAGGCCGTTGCAGCAGAAAAAAGCAAAGCTCCTGAAGCGATGAGACTGATTACGGTTACTATTGATTTAAAAAAACGTCGTACCACAATTAATTATTTACTGGCATCAAATAATGTTTGTTTTTCCTCCTTGCTTAGGCTGTCGTATCCACTTGACTTTATTTTATCTAAAATTTGATCAACTTCTTTTTGCTTGTAGTTTTTACGAGCATTAAACTCCATATCGGTCATTGGCTTGCGGTGTGTTACCGTCAGTTTCGATTTTGGTTTAAATAAACTGGCCAGTTGATCCATTACTCTATTAAATCCTAAAGTTAGGTCTTTACCTGTTGAAATCTGACTTCCATAAAAATAACCAAATAAGGCACCGCCAATGTGAGTGATATGACCTCCTGTATTGGATAGAGTTGGTATGCTTATTAAATCGATGATAAGAGCTGCCAAAGCCATGTATTTTAAAGGAACAGCACCAAAAAACATGAGGTGTATTTTATGATTGGGGGCGTAGCGGGCAATGGCAAATAGTATGGCCATAACCGAACCCGAAGCACCCATTAAAATAGCATAATGTATTTGCTCTTGAAAAATAGGTATCAGGTTGTAGCTGAGTAAATAAAATACTACACCTGATAAACCACCTAGAATATATACGCCTAATAATTGGCGTGCATTTAAAAATTCGAGAAAAATGCGCCCGAACCAATACAAGTACAACATGTTAACTAGAATGTGCAAGAAATCGTAATGCACAAACATGTAAGAAATAAGTGTCCAGGGTTTTAGCAAAAGTGCCGTAAGGTCAGCTGGCACCGATAACCATGTTAATACGGGATAATCATTAACACTGGCCGACCCTGTTGAAAAACTAAAGAATACTTGAATTAAGCGTAGGGCAATAAATATACCCACATTGATGTAAATCAATTTGGTAAGTGCGCCTCCCTGCTTGTACGATAACTTTATTTCATCAAGTATGCTCATGTTCATTTAATTTAGATGCCTTTTTTCTCCCAATATTTTATTAAGATAAAACCAAAAATCATTCCACCCAAATGGGCCCAATGCGCCACGTTGTCATAAGAGAAGTTAGCAACGCCCATAAATAACTCGGCAACACCATAAATTATCACAAAATACTTGGCCTTTATTGGTATAGGCGGAAATAATAGCATTAACTCTGTATTTGGAAATAACATACCAAATGCCAAAAGAATACCAAATACAGCTCCTGATGCTCCTACGGTAGGAATGTTAAGCGTAAGGTTTAACTTAGCCATGCCAGGATTGGTAAAGTTTTTCATTTGCCCTAGGGCTTGGGCTCCCTGTTCAAAAACGATGGCTATTTGCTCTTCCGTAAGTTGTGCTATTGCCGATCGGTAATCGATATAATTAAATAGTATGTGGATAACTGCAGCACCTACCCCTGTTGCGATGTAATAGATTATAAACTTTTTGGGTCCCCAGTAAGATTCTAATATGCGACCAAACATAAATAAGGCAAACATATTAAAAAACAAGTGCGTAATACCTCCATGCATAAACATGTAGGTTCCAAATTGAGCTGGATTAAACTTTTCAGAAAGAGGAAAATGTAAACCTAGATAATTTGATAAATTAATGCCGAATGTATTTTCTATCACCCAAGTTGCCAATAAAAAAAGCACATTGATGATTAATAAGTTCTTTGTTACTGGCGGCAAGCCCGCTAAGGGTGATGGACGATAGTTCATCTGTTATTATTTTTAAGTTGGGCTTTGACGTACAACATCAGTGCCAATTTTATAATCTTAAATATAACGCAAAATCAGCCAATTTTGTTGGTTAAAAGAGGCTGAGTTTCTGACATTATGGCATTTTTAAAAACGTTTTTGCATTTCTTCAATATCCATAATGGAAATGATGGTTTTACCCGTAGGCGAAAAATTAGGTACCTGACAGGCAAAAAGCTGATCAAATAGCTCACTCATCTCAAGTCCTGAAAGCGCTTTGCCGTATGGTATTGCGGCACGCTGTGCCATGGAGGTTGCTACTTGTTCTGTAACTTCCTTTTGAAGATCTACTTCGCCATCCCTAAAATCGGTTAATATACCATCAATTAATTGAGCGGCAGAAACATTTTCCAATCCAGCTGGTGTTGATAGTACTTTAAAGGTGTCGTCGCCCGACTTCTCAAGTTCCAAGCCCAATGTCATTAAATCAGTGTTAAGTTCACTTACCATTCCCATTTCTTCGGGGCCAAAGCTTAGTTCTTCGGGGAATAAACTTTTTTGCGATAATGAGGCTCCACTTTGTAATGTTCGAATAAAGCCTTCAAAAACGATGCGCTCGTGAGCACGCTTTTGGTCAATCATCATTAGACCCGATTTTACCGAGGTCAGTATGTAACGGTTCTTAAGCTGAAAAAAGCGACTGTTATTATTGGTTTCCTCCGTATTGGCCGACGATAGAATGGTTTGCTGAACAGGTTCATGCTGAGCTTGTTCAAATGAACGCTCTTGAGATTCAGGGCCATTGCTATAATTGGCCTGATCGTTAGAGTTATTGTCTGCGTATAAATTTTCCCAATTTTGAGTCGATCCTTTAGATTGAAATGTGGTAGTGCCTCCACCACTATAAGATGCACCACTTTGTTTGTTTTCCTCTTCAAAAGGATTGTAAAAAGGGTTAATCTCAACCGTTGGCTCAGTCATAGCCATCTCCTGACCCGAAACAGGAATTTGTATCTGGTCTGTGGTGTCAAAATCAATCGATGGCATCACGTTAAATTTTCCTAAGCTCTCGCGGATGGCTGCATTTAATATTTGCCATATGGCACGTTCATCTTCAAATTTAATCTCAGTCTTAGTTGGGTGAATATTAACATCAATAATCTGAGGATCTACTTCGAGGAAGATGAAATAAGCAGGAATGGTTTCGGGTTGTAAAATATTGTCGTAAGCATCCATAATAGCTCGGTGCAAATACGGATGTTTCATAAAACGATTATTGACAAAAAAGAATTGATCGCCCATGGTTTTTTTAGCCGATTCGGGCTTACCAATAAAACCACTTATTTTAATCATAACGGTATCGGTATTGATGGGTACCAGATTGTTACCCATTTGCTTACCATTCATATTTACCACGCGCTGTTTGTTGTTTCCTGCAGGCAGGGTAAACATTGGTACATCGTTGTGGTAAAGCGATAGGGCAATAAGTGGATTGGCCAATGCCACACGCTGAAATTCGTTGATGATATGACGCAATTCGGTTGAGGTCTTCTTTAAAAATCGGCGACGTGCTGGCACATTATAAAACAGGTTTTTTATAATGAACTGACTACCTACGGCACATTGAATTGGCTCTTGGGATTCTACTTGCGAAGCAGCAATGTTGATTTGAACACCCAGGTCGTCTTCAGCCCGCCTTGTTTTTAATTCAACTTGAGCTATGGCAGCAATAGATGCCAGTGCTTCGCCCCTAAAACCCATTGTTTGTAGAGCAAACAAATCACTTGCTTCCCTAATTTTTGAGGTAGCATGTCGTTCAAATGCCATACGAGCATCTGTTTCAGCCATTCCACAGCCATTATCAATCACTTGAATCAGGCTTTTTCCGGCATCTTTGGTAATAACTTGTACCTCGGTGGCGCCAGCATCAATGGCATTTTCCATTAACTCTTTAATTACAGACGCTGGACGTTGAATTACCTCACCGGCGGCAATTTGGTTTGCTACCGAATCGGGTAACAACTGTATAACATTCGACATGTGCTTACTATCTCTTTTTTGTGTTTTATCTGGGCAGATAATTTGTTGTAAATAGGTGTGGTACAATTAGGCATGAAATCGTATGCCCCTTGAGGCATCGTATCATTATGTTGATAATAGATGGTTTACTCAACAAAGAATGTTTCCATCCATGTCATGGCTTCTTGTATGAGGTAAAAACCCAGTATCATCAAGACAATTAGAATAGCCACCAAGCGCAGATTGGAACGTTTTTTTTCACTTCTCGATACTTCGTAATGCGATTTCAGGCGTCGGCGCATGCCTCCTTTTATCCGATTGGCATAACCTGTTTCCTTTTCCTCCTCCGATAAAAGACCCAATTCTTCCTTTATCCTTCGTTGGCGTGCTTCTTGTTTTTCCTTCTGCTCATCGTAATAGATGGGGTCGTGTTGAAAAACACGATGACGTGAAACTTTTGAAAATGTAAACTTCATCCTATTTAATTTTATATGGAAGAACCTGATTGAGTATAAGGTGTATTTAAACACTTTATGTTGTTTTCAGAGTTCGGCCATTGTTATGCAACAAATAGTTGTTTGCATCTGCACCAATGCAAAGATAACAAGTAATCGTTAATTATAAGAAAAGCAGGTGAGCTTGTGTTGATTAAGTGTCTGATATGAATTGATTGTGAGGCATTAGTGATTTACCAACAGCTATTGTGAAGATTTTATTAATAACTTTTTCATGTGTTTATCGTTTTGTATTTAATTGCCACTACTTGTCCCGATTTATCGGGATGGAACTCGCCAAATTAATCATGCTCCTGTGTGAGAAGCTATTCTCATGGCTCGTTTCAAATAAGTTTATGACCACAATATTTGCAGAAACTAGCTTCTTGATCATGTCCTTCTTCGAGGCAGGATGGGCATGAGCGTGAAGTGCTTGGTGTTGTTTGAGTGTTAATGAGTTCGCTGGTAACAATACCTGTTGGTACTGCAATAATAGCGTAACCAATAATCATTATAAACCCAGCAATAAACTTACCGAATACGGTAATTGGAGCTATATCTCCGTAGCCAACTGTTGTGAGGGTAACTATGGCCCAATAGAGACTTTCGGGTATACTGCGGAACCCCTCGTTGTGTGGGTTTTCAATAATATACATAATGGTACCAAGTATGGTTACCAGAATAAGTACCACAAACAGGAAAACACCAATTTTATTACGTGCCAGAACCAAAGCCTTCCACAAAGCGCTGGCTTCTTTAACGTAGCGCGTTAGTTTTAAAACTCTAAATATTCGTATTAAGCGTAATGAACGAACTACAATAAGAAAATGAGTGCCGCCAAGTATTAAGCCTAAAAATGTAGGTAGGATGGATAGTAGGTCGATGATGCCAAAAAAGGAAAAGATATATTTCCGTGGTTTGTCAACGATCCATATACGCAAGAAGTATTCTGCAGTAAAGAGTATCGTAACAATCCATTCGGCTATATTTAACCACTTGTCGGCTTGCGGAGCAATTTGATCATCACTCTCAATCATTACCACAACAATACTAAAGACTATTAAGGCAATTAGAAAAATATCGAAGCGTTTACCTGTTTTGGTATCTGCTTCAAAAATGACTTTGTGCAAGCGACGTTGAAGTGAGGTCATAATTTTATGCTGAATGTGTCATCTCAAAGATAAGAAGCCTTTCAGCGAAAAAAAATTTTAAGTTTAGAAAAGCCATTGTACTTTTACAGCGTAAAACACAATTATGACACGAGACGATATAATCACGGAATTTAAAGAAGCACAAGCTGTATTAGAGCGTTTTATGGCTGAGGATAGTAACTGGGAGAAAATGCTTGCTGCTGGTGATCTAATGGTGAGTGCTCTGCATAAATCTGCGAAGATCATTTCGTGTGGTAATGGCGGGTCAATGAGTGATGCCATGCATTTTGCTGAAGAGCTAACGGGGCGTTTTCGTGATAATCGACCTGGTTTGGCTGCTATTGCTATTGCCGACCCAACGCACATTACCTGTGTTGGTAACGATTATGGTTTTGATTACATCTTCTCACGTTATGTTGAGGCTGTGGGACAAAGTAATGATGTTTTGTTGGCCATTAGCACAAGTGGCAACTCAACAAACGTACTTAATGCGGCCAGGGCCGCTAAAGAAAAAGGAATGACGGTGATTGCTTTAACCGGGAAAAGTGGCGGTGAGTTGGCTGAAGTGGCCGATATTGAATTGCGCGCGCCTCATCAGGGTTATTCAGACCGCATTCAGGAGATACACATTAAAATAATTCATGTATTAATTCAATACATTGAATCGAAAGTTGTATAGCACAGTCTTACAACATTTATATTTCATTATGTGCTGGTGTAATGTCGTTACATCATCAAAGTGGCTTTAGAACTGGAATGCACTAAAGGCATATTTTGATGAGTATGCGGTATTATAATTAAGCAGGATCAACATCTATCTGGAAGGTAACAGAGCGAAATTGCGGCTGTGCCTGTAAGCTAAAAATAGCTTCACGCATAAGGTGTTTAACCTTGTTGGGTGATGCTTTCTTTTCCAGTTTTATTAATACCTTTTTTATAAACAAGTTCTGAATCCGGTTAATAACGGGTGCTTGTGGACCTAGGACACGACTGCCAAAGATTACACGCAATTGGTCGGCAAGTAAAGCTGATGCTTTGTTGCATACTTGCGGTTCTTTGTGTTTGATGGTGATGTAGATAAGGCGATAAAATGGTGGGTATTTAAACGCTTGCCTTTCTTCCAATTGCCCCTTGTAATGCTGAATGAAGTTGTGGTTAATTACATCCATAATTACCGGATGCTTAGGGTTGGATGTTTGTAAAATTACCAAGCCTCTTTTGCGTTTTCTACCTGCTCTTCCACTTACCTGTGTCATTAACTGGTAGCTGCGTTCAAAAGCTCTGAAATCTGGGTAGTTAAGCATGTTATCAGCATTAAGAATGCCTACCACACTCACATTGTCAAAATCCAGTCCTTTGGAAATCATTTGAGTGCCAATTAGTATGTGTACTTCGCCATCTTCAAATTTCTTGATGATTTTATCGTAGCCTGCCTTGCTTTTGGTTGTATCCAAATCCATTCGAGCAACTTTATGGTCGGGATAAAGCAGGCTCATTTCTTCTTCAATTTTCTCGGTTCCAAAACCTCTGGTTTCAATGGCAGGACTATGACATGCCGGACAAACAGTAGGTAATGGTGTACTATGGTTACAATAATGACACACCAATTGATTCAAGTGTTTGTGGTAAGTCATGCTTACATCGCAATTGGTACACTTGGCCACATAAGCACATTGTCCGCACTCAATAAACGGACTAAAACCCCGGCGGTTTTGAAATAAGATGACTTGTTCGCCCTTTTGCAGTGCCTCATCAATTTTCTCTAATAACATGGGTGAGAAATGTGAGTTCATCTGCTTTTTTCGCTTGGCCTCACGCACATCAACAGCCTTAATCTCTGGCATTTCAATGCCCTCAAATCGTTGCAATAGCTCAACCAAAGCATATTTGCCCTGTTGTGCGTTGTAATACGATTCAATAGATGGGGTGGCTGTTCCTAAAAGTGTTTTGGCACCAAACAAACTGCTTAATACGATGGCAGCATCGCGTGCATGGTAGCGGGGAGCAGGATCAAATTGCTTGTAGGTATTTTCATGTTCCTCATCAACAATGATTAAGCCTAAATTGCTAAACGGTAGAAAGATGGATGAGCGAACGCCCACAATCAATTGGTAATTTTTTTGCTTTTGAAGGTTTTGCCATGCCTCTACCCGTTCTGCATCGGCAAACTTACTATGGTAGATGCCCATTTTATTGCCAAAGTGCTTGAGTAATCGCGATGTTATTTGCGTTGTTAGTGCAATCTCTGGTAGGAGGTACAGTACTTGTTTGCCCAATTTGAGTTGCTCCTCAATCAGGTGAATGTATATCTCGGTTTTACCACCTGAGGTAACGCCATGTAATAGTGTTACAGCGTGGGTTTCAAAGCTTGTTTTAATTTCGTCATAAGCGGTTTGTTGAACCTCGCTAAGGGCATTGGCCATTTGCACTTCTTTCTCAGCTAAATCAATTCGGTCGATCGCTCGCTCTTGTTCTAATAAAACCTCCTTGTTGCAGAGTTCCTTTAAGGCAGCAGCACTGGCATTGGCCTTTTTAAGCAATTCGGCCTTGGCTACAACATTGTTGGTAATGGCTCCGTTTAAACCACCAACTTGCGATAAGAGGGTCATTAATAACTCCTGCTGCTTGGGAGCACGCGATAATTGATCAAAAGTAGTTTGAAGTACCTCTTCCGATTGACATTTTGGATGAAGTGAAATTAGTTTCTCGGTTTTGGCTTTATAACTTTCCTTTAGCCGCTCGTTAATAAAAACCGCATTGTACTCTAGCAGACGTTTAATTATTGGTAAGCTGTTTTTTAATCCACTTAGTTGATTAACATCGTTAATGGAACATACTTTTTTGCCTGCTATAATATCAAGTATTTTGTTTTCTCTATCGGATAAGGGGGACTCCGCAACAAAATCAGCATTGTAAATAATGCGTGTTTCACTTTCCATTTTCAAGCCTGAGGGTAAGGCTGCTTTATAAACCTCCCCAAGTGTACACTGGTAATAGTCGGCAATCCAGTCCCAAAATTTTAGTTGAAAAGCATTTACCACCGCTTCCTCATCCAAAATTGAACTGATGTCCTTGGTTTCGTACTCTTCGGGTTTGTTATGATGCAGGTGATAAACAATGCCTGAATACACTTTTTTCTTGCCAAAAGGAACCACTACTCGTTTGCCAACTGCAATTAAATGAGATTGATCGGCTGGAATAGAATAGGTAAATAGCCTTGGTAAAGGCACAGGTAATATAATATCGGCAAATAGTGGTTGGTAATTCATGCATTATTCTTGAGGTGGTAAAGATACAATAGTTCATTCGTTTTTTAGGTAGTCCTATGAGAGAAGCCGCTTAAACCCGCAATATGCATTAGAAAATCTATTACACATTGAAATTGCTTCAAAACAAGTCACTTCGTTGTTTCATCTCAACTCACCAGAACGGTGCTATGCCTCGTTTCGATAAAACCTTTTTTTATTAGTATCTGATTCTTGCTTCGTTCAGCATAGCTTAAGCAAGCTTAGCTCTACTTTCACTTATCGCAATAATTGCACTTCCAATGTTCATAACGACATTCTAATTCATAATCCGGGTTAAACGGATAAGGCTTTTGTTAATGGTTTTAATTAGTAAAGCGAATTGCTACATTCGTATAATCATTTGCTACACTATGAGACTGACGACATTAATTGACAATAAGCAGAGCCGTAAACAAGTCCAGTGCGAACACGGCCTTTCTTTTTTGCTGGAGCAAGATGGACTTAATGTGCTGTTTGATACTGGGCAGTCGGGTAAGTTTTTATCCAATGCCCTAAAAATGGGTATTGACATGAGCGATGTTGATTTTGTGGTTTTGAGTCACGGTCATTACGACCACTCGGGTGGATTGCCTGAATTTTTTAAGCTGAATAGCAAAGCCAAACTATTGGTTCATAAAAACACTTTAAGGCAACGCTTCTCTCGATCATCTGTAATGGTTAAAGAAAATGGCACTCCTTGGCGAAGTGACTTGGCAAAGTATTTACATCGAATTGTTTTTATTACGGAGGATTATCAATTAGCTGAGGGTTTAAATTTGGTGTGCTCCATACCTCGCCGTGAGGGTTTTAATGCCGTTAATGATCGATTAGTTGTTAAACAAGCAGGTGCTTATGTTCCTGATCCATTTGATGATGAGATTGTTTTGGTAGCTGATCATGGCAACAAAACGTTGCTTTTATGTGGCTGTGCGCATACGGGTATCGTTAATATTCTGCATCATGTGAAAGAGCGATTTAATGTCGAAGTTTTTAGCTGCGTGGCGGGCGGTATTCATTTGCACGGGTGTAGCGCCGATTTTATTTTACCAATTGTAAATGAGCTGTCTAATTTTAACATTGAGAAATGGGCTCTGAATCATTGCACCGGCGCGAAGGCTTTTCAGGTTTTTGAAAGCTACTTTCCAAATAAGGTGGAGTATATGGGTAGTGGAGGTCAGCTTGAGTGGTAAATGATTTTATAATAAGTCTGTTAAGTGATGGTGTCATCAGTCCTATAGAAACTCAATAATCAAGTGTGTTGTTGTAAAGTATTTTTAATATCTTAACAATAAAATTTTTAACCATGCTTGTAAAAACCTTTGGCTCGGCCGTTAGCGGCATAGATGCCTACACCATAACTATTGAAGTTAATGTTTCTAAAGGTATCCGTTTTTTTCTTGTTGGATTGCCCGATAATGCTGTAAAAGAGAGTCATCAGCGCATAGACTCATCTTTGAAAGAGTGCGGTTATAAGTGGCCGGGACATAAGATTGTTATTAATATGGCCCCTGCTGATATTCGTAAGGAGGGAGCTGCTTATGACCTGCCTTTGGCCATTGGAGTGTTGGCGGCATCAACACAAATTGTTCATCATAAATTGAGTGATTATATACTGATGGGAGAATTGTCATTGGATGGCAGTTTGCAACCTGTTAAGGGGGTGTTGCCAATGGCCATTCGAGCAAAGGAAGAGGGTTTTAAGGGATGTGTTTTACCACTGGAGAATGCGCGTGAAGCAGCAGTGGTTGAAGGGATTGATATTTATGGTTTTGAAAATATTAAACAGGTTATTCGGTTTTTAGAAGATGATGAGGAGTGTGAGCCTGTGCGAGTTGATACGGTAAAGGAATTTGAAAAAGGCACACAGGCTGTTGACTTCGATTTCTCCGATGTAAAAGGGCAAGAAAGTGTTAAGCGATCATTAGAGATAGCCGCTGCTGGCGGTCATAATCTGATTATGATTGGACCTCCGGGAGCTGGTAAATCCATGTTGGCAAAGCGTCTGGCTAATATATTGCCTCCCTTAACCTTAGATGAAGCTTTGGAAACAACTAAAATACATTCGGTAGCCGGCAAAACTGGTAATGAAACTGCCTTAGTAACTCAGCGACCATTTCGTTCGCCCCACCATACTATAAGCGATGTCGCGCTTGTGGGCGGAGGTTCATTTCCACAGCCAGGAGAAATATCATTGGCTCATAATGGCGTTTTGTTTCTGGATGAATTACCAGAATTTAAGCGAACTGTTTTGGAAGTAATGCGACAGCCATTAGAAGATCGTCGAATTAGTATATCACGTGCTCGTTTTACCATTGATTATCCTGCTAGTTTTATGCTGGTATCATCAATGAATCCCTGCCCATGTGGTTATTTTAATCATCCAGAGAAGAAGTGTGTTTGTAGTCCGGGTGTTGTGCAAAAATACCTGAGTAAGATATCGGGACCATTATTGGATCGAATTGATTTACACATTGAAGTAGTGCCTGTCCCCTTTAATAAGTTGGCAGAAGCGGCCCCATCAGAAAATAGCGTTGCTGTTCGAGAAAGAGTAATGCGTGCTCGAAAAATACAGAATCAACGTTTTGAGGCGCATGACACCGTTCATTGCAATGCACAAATGAGTAGCAGGCAATTGGCACAATACGCAACGCCAAACGAAGAAGGTATGCAAATATTAAAGATGGCGATGGAGAAGCTGGACTTATCGGCTAGAGCTTATGACCGTATTTTGAAAGTATCGAGAACGATTGCTGATTTGGAAAACTGTGAAACGGTTGAGGTACACCATGTGGCGGAAGCGGTGCAGTACCGAAGTTTAGACCGCTCTAACTGGGGTATGTAGAGGTTTTTATGGACTAGTTATTATTTCCAAAAGCGTGTTGATTAAACATTCTGAGTACTTGTGAGTTATTATTAATAGGAGTGCCTTTCGAACAGGGAATTTTAAAGGCTCACGGGATGAAAAGGGAAACAAAAATAATTAAAGTAATTGGAGTTAGGGGCGAAGTGTCTGTTTCTGAAAATGGTGAGGTGCGCTATAATCAAGAGCTTAAACACCAATCCTTAATCAAAGATAAGAGTCATCGCTATGGTTACATGCAGGTATCCATTGAAGGACAACGCTTATATGTGCACCGCTTGGTGGCGCAAGCATTTGTACGCAACCCTAAGCCAGTATCCAATAAAATGGTGTTTCATATCGATCACAATACCTTGAATAACCACTATTCGAACCTTAAATGGGGTAATAGGCAGGACGCCATAGAGCGGATGCGTGCTACTCGCAAGGAAGAGCTGAAAAATCCTAATTACAGGGGTACTTCAAAATTAAGTGGCGACGATGCGGTTAAAATTGCTGCACGTTTGGATGGTGGTGAAACGGCGAAAGTACTAAGTGCCGAATATGGGGTGTCTGAGATGAGTATTGCCCGCATACGTAAACGCTACTGCAAGCAAAAATCCGCCTCGCCACGCTACAGTCAAGAGCATAAAGAGATGGTACGTAAGTTATTAATGAAGTTTCGTCCGGTTGAAGTGGCAAAGAGCACCGGTATTCGCTACGAAACAATATTAAAGTGGAAAAAACAGTTTGCCGCATCGGAATAAGTCATGACTTCTATCTCATTTTGGGCTTCGATAAACAATCGAGTAGTATGCTTGTTTAATAAGCATTCCAAAATCAACAAAAAAGAAAAATATGACTTCAAATAGCTTAATGGATCCGATTGGACGCTTAATGGGCTTACGGTATAAATCTCATCCCTGGCATGGGGTAGATATCGGTGATAAAGCACCTGATCAGCTGACTTGTTTTATTGAAGTGGTGCCCACCGATACCATTAAATACGAGGTAGATAAGAAAAGTGGATACCTTCGTATTGATCGTCCCCAGAAATACTCTAACGTGGTGCCTGCTCCTTATGGTTTTATACCTCAAACATACTGTGGTACACTTGTGGGTAAGTATTGTGCCGAAAAATCGGGTAAGAAAGACATTATTGGGGATGGTGATCCATTGGATATTTTGGTGTTGACAGAAAAAGATATTCCGCATGGGGATGTGTTGGCACAAGCCATTCCTATTGGAGGTTTTCGAATGCTGGATGGTAACCAGGCCGATGATAAAATTATATCGGTACTGCAGAATGACGTGGTGTACGGCGAGTATAAAGATATTAGTGAATTACCTGAAATGGTAATTAAGCGTTTGAAACACTATTTTCTAACGTACAAAGATATGCCAGGTTTGAGTAACGAATCGGAAATCACACATGTGTACAATGCTGAGGAAGCAAAGGAAGTGATTAAATTGTCATTAACTGATTACGAAAATCGCTTTGAGGGATTGCGTGCTGCGCTTTCTACTTACTAAAGTCGAGTTTAAATATGTGTTCTTTATCTTTTTGATCATAGTTGATCACTATGTCGGAGATATCGCAAATACGTTTTACAATAGAAAGGCCAATGCCCAAGGACTGTGGGTGTTGGCTGTTTTTTTTGAATCGGCCAAACATTTGCTCCGGTTCGTAGCTTACCACCTGTCCACTGTTGGTAATCTCAAGCTGTTGTTGTTTAATGGAGATGCGAATATATCCATCAGGTATATTATGGCGAATAGCATTTTTCAATAAATTCTGCATCAATGTATGAGCCAACGATGGGTTCATGTTTGCCAATAAGCGGTCTGTCGATGTCATTTCAACTTTTAACTTAGCCTCCGAAATAAGTGGCTCCAGATTTTCAAGCTCTGTTTGTACAACATCGTTAAAGCTCACACTTTGCGCATTGGCAAATACGCGGTTATCCAGTTTGGCTAAAAATATTAAGGCCTGATTGGTTTTTGATAGTCGGTTGGTTGTTTCAATTAAACCCGCAATGGATTGAATCTGTTCTTCGCGCAGGTTATCAGCCTGAATTAATTCATCGAGCTTAGTGTTAATAATGGCCAAGGGAGTTTGTAGTTCGTGCGATGTATTTTCGGTGTACTCTTTCAAACGTTCATAATCCTCCTTAATCTTTTTATCCATGGCACTAAACACTTCATTGAGTTGTTCAAACTCATCAATGTCAGAGGTCATTAAGTCAAGTCGGTTTTCTTTATTGACATCAAACACGCGTAATTTATTGATGGTGTCGTAAAAGACCGTAAGCGAATATTTGGTTGATGCTCTGTTGACCAGATATAAAATCAGGAAGAAGATAATTGGAAACACAGTGAGCATGAGTGTAAACTTCATCACCATTAGGTCAGATGGTGCAGTGGATCTGATGACTGTATAGTTGACCGCCTGTGCTTCGTTAATGGGCTTTAGCAAGGAGAGCTTGCGATAGAATTCAAAATTACCATCGCCATTATGCATTACTGTGTCGGTAAAGCTATACTGTTCTGTATTAAGTGAAAGTGCTAAGGTGTCAATGGAAACATCGGCATAAGTTAATAAGGTATTGTTATGCTGCTCCACTTGTTGTTGTGCTTCCAATAGCTCGTTATTAAACATTTTATTAACGGCATAGCGGATAAAGTAATAACCTCCTAAACTACCAATGAAAAAGAAAAAGATGCTGGCAGATATGAAGTTGAGTCCGGTTTTCGTTAATAATTTCATTCAACTAAGTTTAATAATTAATGATGGAATAAGTATAAGTGGTTTTTAATTTGAATCGGTAAACTTATAGCCTACACCGTATACATTCTTGATGTAGTCATCACAGCCCGCCTTAATAAGTTTCTTACGTAAGTTTTTAATGTGCGAATAAATAAGGTCATCGGTAAAGCCGTAATCCATAAAATCTTTTGACATGTGCTCGCCAATACCTGTTTTTGTTAGTACCCTGTTTTTATTCGCAATAAAGTACATGAGTAAATCAAACTCCTTTTTGGTAAGGTCTATCGCTTGTCCATTAACTTTTACCAAAAGCTCACTTGGTGTTATCTCTAATTCATTAAACACAATGTTCTCTTCACCTTTAAAGTGAACGCGTCGTACCAGTGATTTTAAACGGGCATTGAGTTCTGCCATCTGAAACGGCTTAGTAAGGTAGTCGTCGGCACCCAACTCCAAACCTTCAATTTTATTCTCCAAACTATCGCGCGCCGAAACCACAATAACGCCTGTTTGCATGCCTTTACTTTTTACTTTCTTGATAACTTCCAGTCCATTGCCATCGGGTAGATTTAAATCAAGAATGATGATGTCAAACAGATTATCTACTAAGTAGAGGGCAGTAGACAAATTGTCGGCCAATTCGCAGCTATGGCCTTCAGAAAGAATAAATTGCTGAATGCTTTGTGCCAGTTGCGGTTCGTCTTCTACTATTAGTATCTTCATTTTTTCTTCAAGCGGATAGACCAAAGACAATCGTCAGCGGTCGGGGTTCAAAATTTAAATAGCATACCTGACAATGTTCATCACCATAGAAACAGTTATCATGGTACATGCTATGCCAAAATACAGAAAATTCTTTTTAAATATGAGTCGTGGTGTATGGTTGCTTTTGGCAAAAATCCAACCAATATGGCTCACAACAAGTGTAAAAACCATTAGGATGAAGTGTTCGACGGCCCAAAAGCGTCCTTTCAATACCTGATTTTGATACACATTAACTTCTCCACTGCTAAATTCGACCATGTACATAATAAAGAGGATGGTGCCCAAAACAAATTGGAGGTAAAGCAGTATAGTGGCCACAAAAGGTAGCTTAACATCCAATTGCTTAAGTTCATATTTCTTTAGCAGGCCACCAATGGCTCTAAAAAGGATAATGCCTGTAATAATAAAGGCCATTATACTTGTTATAATATGAAGTATAAGTATAAAACCTTTCATTATAGAATTTCTTTAGCGATCAAAGTGGCTTGCTTAATGCGGTCGGCCATGCCAATGCCATCACGCAGATTACCAGCAATGATTAATCCAGGGTAGTTATTTTGTACCTCTTCAATGGCTTTAAAACGTTCGTCGGAATTGATGCCATATTGCGGAATGGCATGTGAGTATCGTTTAATTTTAATCATTGATGGATTAAAATGTGGTAGCTCCATTAAGTCGCATACTTCTGATTCCAGTACAGCTAGTAATTCCTCATCGTTGAGATCGCACAATTGCTCGTTACGTATGCCACCCATAAAAATGGTTAGTAAGGCACCACCTTTAGGAGCGCGGTTTTTAAATAAGGAGGACATAAACAGCACCCCAAGCAACTGCCTTTGTTCTTTGTGTGGAATTAAACCGCCAAAACCATCTAGGGCTCTGCCATCCCACTGATCAAAACCCAGTGAAACCTCCACCACACGAGCGTACTTTAGGTTGGTAAGGTTTTGCATTTGTTTTTGCTCAATAAAAGGCAATGTTTTTTCCAGGCCAACTGAGCCAAAGGTGCTAACAACTTTATCAGTTGTTACTGTTTGCGTTTCGCCATCTAATAGATAGCTTATTTGATAACCCTTATCCAAAGGAGTAATCCTTGCTTCAGAAGTATTAAACTGAAAGTGATCTGGGCCGGCACTATTTAATAAAGCATCGCATAGTTTGCTAAGACCTCCCTCAAAGGAAAACACGGCACGATCGGTACGTTTTTCCAATTCGGTCTTAGGTTCTTTGGCTTTTTTACGTGCACCGCCAATAAAACTGCCGTATTTCTGTTCCAAGTTATAAAGCTTAGGCATGGCATGGCGCGTTGCCAATTGTGCCGGGTCGCCTGCGTAAATACCCAAAATAAATGGGTCAATGGCATAATCTAAAAAACTATTGCCCATGCGGCGCTTTACCAATTCAGCTAATGATTCATCTGGATTGCTGCCTTTTTTGCGGAAAGGTTCACCTAAAATTCTGAACTTATCTTTTAAAGAAAACAGGGGTGTAGAAATGGCAGAGATAGGACTGTGGGGGAGAGCCTGCCATTGACCATTTTTTAGTACATAGCGTATCTTAACCAGATCGTTGCCCTTTTCAATTTTTATCTTGTCGCCCAAGTCATCAAATAAAGCCACTACTTCGGGCTGCGATACAATGCCGGAGTTGGGACCAGACTCGTATACAAAACCCTTTTCACTTTGGGTATTTACAACCCCACCGTGGCGATTATTTTGCTCCAGCACTTTAAAGCTGATATTTTGTTTTTTAAGGTGATGAGCTAAGGTTAAGCCTGTGACTCCTGCACCTAATATTACTACCTGATAATGTTGATTACTCATTAATCACTCGTTTAAGTGTTTCAATAAAAAGCGGATGAGCCACAGGTATTTCCACCCTTGAAATGTGCTGTACACGCTCATCGTTTTTGTATATATCAACCAGTTTTATATTTAAATCGTAAACTGTTTCCAAACATTCGGTAGTGAAACTGACAGGTATCATCACTACGTTTTTAGTTCCGTTGGAAACTAATTCTTCCAAATGGTCATCGGTATCGGGGCCAACCCATTTTACTGGACCAACGCGCGACTGAAAGGCCACTTCATAGGGTCGGTCCATAATGTCGGCTAAGCGTTTAGCCATGTGACGAACCGTATCGGGGTATTTATCGCCCCGCTTAACGCCGTAAAGTGGTATGGCATGAGCTGTGAATAGTAATAAGGGATCTTCAATGCCTTGCTGTGCAATATGCTCTTCAATGAGTGTTTGCCAATACTCTAAAAATGTGGGATGCACACTGTAGTCGCAAATTTCGCGTATACGCAAGCTCTTGAGTTTCTTGGCAGCTTTTCGAACATCGGTAAATACCGATGAGGTAGTGGTATCGCTGGCCTGCGGATACATGGTTAGTACATCCATTTTATCAATACCATCCGCTACCATTTGTTCCATCACATCGGCAATAAACGGAGGAGTATAAGAATAGGCTGTGTAAACCGGCATGTTGGCTTCCGCCTGCAAAGCTTTACCCGTAGCTTCGGTGTGCTTAATAATGGGAGTGCCACCTATTAATTGATACTTTTCCCATGACTTAGGGTGCCTTTTCTTGGCAATCATATTGGCAACAAACTGCCTTAATCCCAATGGAAGTGGTAGTATGTATTTATCGCTAAACATGTTTTTTAGAAACAGGCGCATTTCACTAATTGATTGTGGTCCGCCCATATTCACTAATAGTATTCCCTTCATGTTCATTGTGTGATTTAGTTGACTTTTTCTTTCCAACAATTCAACAACAAGATAAGTAGAAAGGTTGACAATTTAATGAAATAAAATTGAGCCTTTTGATACACTTCAATGCCTTGCTATATGGTGTGAAATGTTAGGTGATAAGTTGTAGAAAATGAGAGTTATATGTGTTTGTTGAATTTGTAAGCTTAGAATCTTGAATTTGTCACCTGTGACAAAATGATTTTACACAGGTGATAAATTGATTTGTCTTAGGTGACAAAATCGTTTCTTACCTGAGTAAAAATTTCAGGTGTAGTATGGGTATAAAAAAACTCTCCTGCAAAGGGAGAGTTTGAAGCAATGCTGTATAGTTAAATTAATGGTTCTTTATTCAATAAGGGTTTGTTTAATCTCTTCTAACAAGTCTTATTTTTATTTAACTACACTTATTGAGACCTGATTTTTCATCTGTTGCCATTACAACTATGTTTTTTGTGTAAAAAGGATTAGTGTGTAAGTACTTTGAGTTGTCATACTAATGAACCTTAACAGCTATAAAAATGAAATGTTTTTTTAAATATTTATTTTTAGTTGTGGTGTTTTGTTCAACCAAAGCTATCACCTTATCACAAGTTAAGAATATTAAGGAAAATGTAGCTGAGGAAAGTAATCAGAATACCAGTGGTTCTTGTAGCGATGAAGATGATAATGTGTCGAGCTTTTATTCTGACGATATGAGTTTTGGTGAAAGTTTGATGGCAGAAATCTTTTTAGGAATTATTAAAGGTGTAAGTATAGTAACAGTTGAGGCACAAAGACATGTTTTATCTGATATGGACAAATATCCGAACCTGATCTCTACAGTGGTTGGTGTTGATTACGGAACCAATCTAAGTGCTTTAACTTTAACTCCATCCCTCAGAGTAAATTGGGGTATTGTAGCTTCTGACCTTCGATATTCACTTATACATGATTATACTGGTTCATTGAAATCTTTTGACTGGCAAGTTTTTATTTTGCGAATTCCAGTGGACATAGTCAAGTTGAATTATGGTATTGGATTCACAGCTCTGCTAGAGCCTAATGTAAGTTATTTTGAAAGTTCTTTGGGGGCTGATGTGCATCTGTTGAAAAACAGACTCAATGTAACATCTAACTACCGCTGGACAGCAAAGAAGACAGAAGAGCGTTATAGGCAAGAGTTTAAATTTACTGTAGATTATAGATTGGTTAATAAAGGAGAAATAGATATTTGTCCAATGATTGGGGTTTCATATCAGGACTATTTTAAGGAAGATAACTATCTTTTTTTTAATGTTGGAGTAAAGATAAGGTTCTGTGGTAACGATAGGTAAAGCGTGTATAGTCCTCCTATTGAGTGAAGAATTACACACGCTTATAACATTTTTTTTAAACGGTTTTTGAATACTGGCCTTTACCTTTCTTTAATGCAGGGTCAAATGCCATGGCGATGTTACGAATGACATAACGTCCTTGTCCTTGAACCGTAAAAGCATCATCCTTTATCTCAAGCAAATTATCATCAATAAAAGACTGCACTTTTTCTTCGGCAAACTCAACTGCTGAATATACTTGATCGATGCTTACCGAAAAATCTGCAGCTATTTGCTTGAAGTCGGCATAATAGTTACACATTAACTCATTAATTACCTGACGGATAATCTGCTCATCTTGATTTAAGCGATAGCCACGAACCACAGCTCGTCCGCCTGCCTCAACACGTTCCATGTATTTCTTAATGGTTTTTTCGTTTTGGCTGTAGGCATTAAATAACTGGCTGATGCTCGATGTACCAAAGCCATATACCTGACCTGTTTTCTCGAGTGTGCAGTAGCCTTGAAAATTGCGATGCAATTTTTTCTCATCTAAAGCAATGGCAAACTCATCATCAGGACGAGCAAAATGATCCATGCCAATGGCTACGTAACCTGCCTCAATGGCCATGTTGTAGGCATCTTCCAGCATCGATATTTTTTCGTTTGGCGTAGGCAATCCGTATTGCTCTAGTGTGCGCTGACGTTTAATAACCGTAGGGATGTGAGCATATGAGAATGTCACTAATCGATCGGGATTGGCTGCCAGTGCTTCAGCAACTGTTTCTTTGAATGTTTCTTGCGTTTGAAAAGGCAAGCCATACACCAAATCGAGGTTGATACCTGTAAAACCAATTTTACGCAGGTAAGTAATCATTTCGCCAACCGGCACCTTTGCTGGGCGACGGTTAATGGCTGCGAGCACTTCCTTTTTAAAATCCTGAATACCCAGACTAATGCGGTTAAAACCCATGTCGCGAAGCTGATCTACCATGTCGAAATCGAGGTAAGCCGGGCTACATTCCATGGCCATTTCATACTCATCGGCAAAATTAAAATTAGCCTTTATGGTATCGGTTACCTTGCGAATAAGGTCGGCCGAAATAGCATTTGGTGTTCCTCCTCCCCAATGCACCTGAGTAAGCTTGCGATCTTTTGAAACATCCTGAGATACCAATTCTATTTCCTTAATCAGCACATCAATGTACTTTTCAATGGTACTTTGCCCCATGCCGGTGTAAGTGGTGCAGCCGCAAAAAGTACACAGTTGCGGACAAAAAGGGATGTGCACATACACTGATACGTTCTCAGGCTTCTCGTCATTTGATAGAATCACACTCTCCTTGTAATTCTCATTCCCATACTCCTCATGAAAAAATGTAGCAGGCGGATAACTGGTGTAGCGTGGCCCGGCAATATTGTATTTTTCCAATAGGTTTCTATCAAATTGTAACATAAATCTAAATGATTAATTGTTAATGATTAGTGGTTAATTGCTATTAATGAAACAACAAATGAAGTGTTTTGCTCACTCACATTGATAATTTTACCATTAAGCATTATTAATTATTTTCTTCCCCAATCAACCGACTTTACCCAGTCGATAACAAATTTTACGTTCTCAACCGGAAGATCTGGTAAAATGCCGTGTCCAAGGTTGAATATCCATTTCTGGTTATCGCGACCGAAAGGCAGGTATTTCTCATTCAATACTTTCTCAATCTCTGGCTGTGAAGCGTATAATAAACGAGGGTCAAGATTACCTTGCAACCCAACTTCTGGATCTACAATTTCGCGTGCATGATTCAAACTCATTCGCCAGTCGATTCCAACAAAATCAGCCACTTCTTTATCAATAGCTTTAATGCCATTACCCAAATCTTTTGGGAAATAGATGGTTGGCACGCCAGCATCGCGCACCGCATTTAATATCTTTTTAGAAGCCGGTAAGAATAACTCTAAATACAGATCCTCAGGAATCAAGCCTCCATAGGTTTCAAACAACTGGAAAGCCTGTACGCCATGTTTCACCTGCGTTAAAGCATACTCAATGGACACTTCAGCTAATGCGTCAATAATCTGCTCACTCGCCTTACGGTTTTTATACAAAAACTCTGTGGCATTCTTAAAAGTGATGTCGCGCACATTATCGCGGAACATAAAACAGAAGGTCGTTAACAAGCCCCCGCAGAAACCGATTAATGGTTTTCCTTCGGCACGTGTTTCGATGATTTTATCGATGGCACCATACACATGATCCAACTTGCTCATGTCGCGCTTAAGCTGAGCCACCGGATCATCAAACGTGTGTAAAGGAGCTCCAAATTCAGGCCCGGCATCTGTAAATTTCAATGACATACCCAATGCCTCAGGCACAACCAAAATATCAGAAAACAAGATGGCTGCATCAACACCTAAATCATAAATTGGCATCCATGTTACTTCAGCTGCTAATTTTGGATCTTCCATCAACTCAGAAAACGTGTAATTCTCTTTTAACGCTCTGTAGTTGGGTAATACTCGTCCTGCCTGACGCATAAACCATACTGGCGGACGCTCTGTATTTTTACCGTGTATTGTATCTAAAAATATGTTATTCATAGTTATCCATGCTTAGTGCTTAGTGCTAAGTGTATAGTTCCTGTACTGACAAGAACTGGGCACTTGGCACTATGCACAATTATTACTTAATCGCTTGCAAGGCAGCTCTATTGCCTTTAATCAACTTCTCTAAATCTTTTTCGGTGTGAGCCATCGAAATAAACAGGCACTCAAACTGTGATGGTGCGATGTATAAACCATTTTCAACGGCATGCTTAAAATATGTGGCATATTTACCGGTATCTGAAGTCATTGCTTCGTCAAAAGAGGCCACTTGTTCAGCATCGGTAAAGAATGCTGTCATCATGGATCCAACACGGTTAAGAACAACATTCATACCTAGTTCCTTTGCATTGAGTTTGAAGCCAGCCTCCACAAATGCAGCTTTTTTCTCCAAGTCTTCATAGGCATTTGGTGTCTCGTCTAACTTTTTAAGAGCTGTTAATCCGGCTGCCATGGCTAAGGGGTTACCTGATAGGGTTCCGGCCTGATATACAGGGCCAAGTGGCGCAAGCATGTCCATAATTTCTTTACGACCGCCATAAGCACCAACAGGTAATCCACCACCTATAATTTTCCCAAGCGTTGTTAAATCTGGCATCACACCAAAATACTCCTGTGCTCCGCCTTTTGCTAAACGGAAACCGGTAATTACTTCATCAAATATTAATAAAGCGCCGTTTTCAGTTGTCAGGTTTCGTAATCCCTGAAGAAATCCTTCAGCTGGAGGAACAACACCCATGTTGCCTGCCACAGGTTCAACAATAACCGCTGCAATCTGGTCTTTATTTTCAGCAAATAACTTGGCCACCGATTCGAGGTTGTTGTAATCGGCTGTTAAGGTATCTTTTGCAGTGCTTTTTGTAACGCCGGGACTATCTGGTAAACCAAGTGTTATAGCACCCGAGCCAGCTTTAATTAAAAAGCTATCACCGTGTCCGTGGTAGCATCCCGAAAATTTGATGATTAGCTCGCGGTTTGTATAACCTCGTGCTAAACGTACAGCACTCATTGTTGCTTCAGTACCCGAATTAACCATGCGTACTTTTTCTACCGATGGCACCATCTTAACGATTTGCTCTGCCATTTCTGTTTCAATCTCGGTAGGAGCACCGTAGCTAGTGCCATTGGCTGCAGCATCAGCAACAGCTTTTAGTACATCATCATGAGCATGACCAAGAATAAGCGGACCCCATGAGGCCACAAAGTCGGTATACTCGTTATTATCAATGTCCCAAATGGTTGTTCCTTTGGCTTTTTTAATAAATATTGGGTCGATGCCTACACTTTTGAAAGCTCGTACCGGAGAGTTGACGCCTCCAGGAATAACTTCCTGAGCTTTTTGAAAGGCGCTTTTGCTATTATTGTTGTTCATGTTTTTTAGTATCAAGATTTAAGACACAACTATCAAGATGATTGATCTGATGTCTTATGAAATTATTAAAGAAGCCACTAGCTCTTAATAAGTCGCAAGTTGCTTTTTTATTTCTGTGCATTTAAAATGTCAGCAGCATCTAAAGCATGGTACGTGATGATGATATCAGCTCCGGCACGCTTTATTGACAATAGAACTTCCATCATAACTCTTTGTTCATCGATCCAGTCTTTTTCACCAGCTGCCTTAACCATGCTAAACTCACCGCTTACATTGTAAGCTGCTGTTGGCATTTCAAATTCATTTTTGGTACGGTAGATGATGTCTAAATAACTCAATGCCGGTTTTACCATTACAATGTCGGCACCCTCTTCAATGTCAGAAGCAATTTCGCGCATGGCTTCGTCAGAGTTGGCAGGATTCATTTGATACGTACTACGATCTCCAAACTGGGGAGCGCTCTCGGCAGCCTCGCGGAATGGGCCATAAAAGCCTGATGCGTATTTAGCTGCGTAGGACATGATTGGTGTTTTTTCAAAACCTGCTAAATCTAATGCTTCGCGAATACGTAATACACGACCATCCATCATATCACTAGGCGCAATAATGTCGGCACCTGCTTCTGCTAAAGAAACCGATTGATCGGCTAATGTTTTTAAGGTACTGTCGTTATCCACATCACCATCAATGATTGTTCCGCAGTGTCCGTGGGTTGTGTACTCACAGTTACATACATCGGCTACGATCATAATATCCTCGATCTCCGCCTTAATCGCTCTAATGGCTTTTTGTACAATTCCATCGCTATGGCACGCCACATGTCCGTGCTCATCTTTACTCTCAGGAATACCAAATAAAAGAACGCTCTTTACACCTTTTGATACGGCTAACTTGCATTCTTCAACCAGTGTGTCAATTGACATTTGGTAGTTGCCAGGCATGGAGCTAATTGGTTTTTTAACACCTTCACCAGGACAAACAAACAATGGGTATACTAAATCTTCAACTCGCAAGTGAGTTTCAGTTACCATGTTACGTAATACTTTATTATATCTTAAACGTCGTAGTCGCGTTTCTGGAAATGCCATAGTTATTGAATTTTATAGATTAACGATATTGAGGTTTTAATTGTATTTTCATTTCTTGCCACAAACCCTCGTAAGTAGATAAGCGTGCTACCACTGCAGGTTTTATATTCTGTTTTTTCATGGCTTTAGAGGTTGCTGGTCCAATGGAGGCAAAGCCCACTTCATCGTGAATGAGTGAACCATATAATTTCATAAAACCATTGAAACACGATGGACTGGTACACACCACTAATAATGGTTTGTTGGATTTAAGTAGTTCCACTGTTTCGTTATTTTGTTGTTCGGCTATAATGGTGCGATAAACATTGTATCGCTTAAAGTTACACACGTTTTGCAAGCCATCAGCCAAGGTGTTTTCAGCCAATTCGCCCAACATGCCTACCCATTTTTCATTGGGGCGAATGTGAGCTTGTTGTAGTTCCTTAACCAGGTCAGAAGCTGTACGACCACTGGATACCCACCAGGGTTTCATGCCGTGCTTTTCTAGTACTTGTGCTGTTTTTTTTCCGATGCAAATAAAACTTTTATCGAGTACATCGGCTGGTTTAACCTGCTGAAAGAAGTACTCGACACCCCTTTTGCTTGTGAAAATGATGCGTCGACTTTGGTAAAGATGTTCACGACATTCATTTTCTAAATTCACCTGCTCCGTGTCAATCATTGGGTCGCAGACGACATTGATTCCCTCACTCTTCAAACCATTAAACAGCAAATCGTCTTTACCCAAGGGGTGGGTTAGTACTACTGAAGTTTGTCGTGAGTATGGATCCATGTTACTGATTATTTAGATTCCGAACTTTATCAAGTATTTCGATGCCGCCTTGTTTGGCAATTTGCTGTGCCAATTTACGACCAATTGATTCTGCATCGCAAGCTTTTCCTTTTAATTCACCGCGTAATTCTTTTGATCCGTCGGGCATGGCAACTAATCCTAATACGCTTAGTTCGTCGCTCTCAATTTTTGCGTAGGCACCAATCGGTATTTGGCAGCCGCCTTCCAATTCGTTTAAGAAGCTGCGTTCTGCGGTTATCTGCTGGTAACTTTTGGTACAATGTAGTTTTTTTACAACTGCATCAATCTCGCTATCATTCTCTCTAATTTCAATGGCAATAGCACCTTGACCACATGCCGACACAAAATACTCTGGATCAAAAAGTGATGTGATAACATTGTTGTATCCTAAACGAATGAGGCCAGCTCCTGCCATTACCATGGCATCACAATGTCCTTCATTCATTTTTTTGATACGGGTATCTACGTTACCACGTATATCAACCACTTTTACTTTTGGGTTGATTTTGTGAACCTGTGCTTTTCGTCGTAAACTTGACGTAGCCACGGTATGTGTCTCATTCATTTCGTCTAATGATAAGCCATCTTTACTTACCCAGGCATCTTTAAATTCAGCTCGTTGTAAAATAGCTCCTAGCTGCGCTCCTTCAGGAAACACGGTTGGTAAATCTTTAAGACTGTGCACACACATATCTACCTCACCATTGAATAGGGCTACCTCTAGCTCTTTGGTAAATAAACCCTTATCACCAATTTTAGATAAAGCAACATCCAGTATTTTGTCGCCTTTTGTGGTAATAATATTTATTTCGAATGTTTTATCGGGAAAAGCTTCTTCTAGTTTTGACTTAACTAAATTGGCCTGGTACAAAGCTAGCTTGCTGCCGCGAGTACCTATTTTGATATTGGATTTATTCATATACTTAAGGGATTCTAAACTAAAATACAGATGTTGTTGCATCTGTATTTATACTATGAGTTAAAGTTAAAAAATTCTTCAAGGATTCTTACTTTTTCCGAATCGCGACCTTCGTTGGTGACAGTCTTCATTTGCTTAATGAGCATACGCGTCAATTTAGCACTTAAGTGATCTCCATACTCGTTAATCTTTTTCGAAGCGTCGGTATCGTCTTTAACTTTTTTATAATTTTTAGCCTCTAACGAATGTACACCTTTAAACGTGTCAGTGATTGCACTAAAGGCAGATCTCATACGACGAATGTTCAACCAGTCGTCAAATTCTGTTAATACCTCTTCAATAATAGATTCTGCTTCTGCCAACTTGCCTTTGCGTTTTTCAAAATTAGCCTTAACAACTTCTTCCAGGTGGTCAA
Organism: Carboxylicivirga sp. M1479; assembly: GCF_007097485.1. Taxonomy (GTDB): domain Bacteria; phylum Bacteroidota; class Bacteroidia; order Bacteroidales; family Marinilabiliaceae; genus Carboxylicivirga. Next base: position 143,582 of record NZ_VKDE01000002.1, read on the forward strand.
GATCGTATAAAGTCACATTTTCCATGTTAGCAATCTGTGGATCTACGTTACGAGGACTGCAAAGATCAAGTACTGTAATGGGCTTGTACTGTCTTCTTTCCATTACTTCTTCAAGCATTTCTTTGTTTAAAAGAACACGTGAAGAGCCCGTTGTAAACGTTACCATGTCTACTGCCGCTAATTGATCGGTAAATGTATCAAAAGGAAATGCCACGCCTTGAACACGATCGGCCAATTGTTCGGCCTTGCCCATTGTTCTGTTGGCTATCCAGTTATGTACACAACCTTTTTTCGATAAGTTTAATGCGACTATTGTTCCTGTTTCACCAGCTCCAACCGTTAATGCTTTGATGTTTGGAAAGCCATTGAGTTTTTTGCTCATTAGGTCTACTGCAGCTGAACTTACTGAGATAGCTCCTTTGTTTAACGCTGTTTTGGTACGAACCAGTTTGCCAGCTTCAAAAGCCTTGTGCACCATTCTTGTTAATTCAGGACCTACCATGGCTGTGTTGTCAACAACTGCAAAAGCTTCTTTTAATTGAGAAACAATTTGATATTCGCCAAGAAGTAGTGAGTCTAAACCTGTGTTAACACGAAATAGGTGTCTGGCACAGTCGATGTCGGTATGTGTGTAGAAATAAGCTTTGATGCTTTCTGGTTGATTGAAGTAAGCCACGCATGCATTGCTCATTTCCTCCATAAATGCATCCTTATCATTGACCTTGCAGCTATCAATTTCAAAGTACATCTCAGAACGGTTGCAAGTGCTTAATACCATTATTCCATTGATATCGCATGCTCTGTTAAGGTGCTCGTACAAACCAGGAACTTCATCTTTGGAAATTACCATTTGTTCTCGTATCTCGAGTAATGCTGTTTGGTGACTGATACCAATTAAACCAACCATATCTTCAATCTGAGTTACTTGTTTTTGTTAGCTTCAAGCTGCTTTGTCAGCTTAGTAATCAAAAATAGAATTGAAATCTGTAGCAAATCTGAAAGGCAAAACTAATTTGGGTACGCCCCTGTTTTTTTAGAATAATTATAGATAAGGGTTGATTGATGAGCTTAAATGTCTAAACAAAGGTAACTCTTGCGTGCAGAGTGAACTATTGAATTAATGTGCCAGATGCTTTGATGATACGAACAAAACCATCAACACCCAGTACATCACCATCGGCTATTATTTGTGCTTGATTATAGTAGCTTTCTCGTTCGGCTAGTTTAGTGGATATAAATTCTTTTAGCTCTTCGCCTGACTTGCCGATTATGAGGGGACGAACCTGTTTTGCACTACTTAGTCGATTGGCCAGAGTGTTGATTGATAGCTTAATGTAAATGCTCAAGCCACTTTTATTCATGACCTGCATATTGTCGAAATAACAAGGGGCGCCGCCCCCTGTTGCTATCACTACCTTTTCTTTATGGCTTACTTCTGCCAGCATTTGTTGCTCGGCTTTGCGAAAAGCCTCTTCACCAAATTCAGCAAAATACTGTTTGATCGAAGTATTGAAGCGGTCTTCGAAATAATCATCCAAATCAAGAAAGTCCCAGCCAAGCTCTGATTTAAGACGCTTGCCTAATGTGGACTTTCCACTGCCCATAAACCCGATGAGGAATATTCGCTGTATTTCCATTACGATTCGAATAGTGACATTTGGTTTTTATCATCTTCCTCGCCAAGTTCATTATTGCCTGCCTCTGAACTTTCAGGTTTTGGCTCATCCTTAATGATAGGCTCAATTTCCTGAATTTTTGAGATTTGGAATGTTGTTAAACGTTTCCCTTTAGCTTTGAAGCTTTTTATTCCAATAAATTCGGCTACTTCAACTATCAGTTTCTCTTTTAGTTTGTCATCACCACCAAACTTAACTTCCAAGCGCGGATAATCAACGTGCATAATTTTCACTAAACGCGATTTTGCATTGTCGCCAATAAATGATTGACTCTTACTTGAGTTATCAAATTGGAAACGCTTGATGTAATAGAAGTTTTGGTCGGCATCGAAATACACTGCTGACCATACAGCATCGTTCTTGTATTTCTCTATGATGAGAATATTGTCTTCGTAGTGGTTGCTTAAATCATATGATGTTAGATAGTACTGTCCGTCCTTAGTAATGACCAAAACTTGATCGCCTCCATGGAATTCTCCAATAAACTGACCTCTTCCATCGGCATTTAAGCGCAATGTTTCGTGCTCAAACCAGATTTTACGACCACCAAGAGTTGACTCGCCTTTTCTTTTCAGCGCGATAGACTTGACTTCGTATTTAGTTAAGATATTACCCATGGCAGCACGGCCTTTGATGGCTAGTTCACCCATGTCCACTTCAAATACCAAGTTTCGAATTCGTGCTTTAGGGCGCAATACTACTTTCAATACTTCTGATTCGCCATTGGGGTTAGCACTAAAGTACATCAGCTTAGTGCCAGGTGTTTCTCTGGTAATGTGGTATTCTTTATCACGAGTAATGCTCGTTACAGCAAAGCGTTTCATGTATACGTTGCCCGCTTTTCCATCGCGATAAACAGCATTATAAATAGTGCGTTTATCATTCTTTTTAAATACCGCTATGTGGATGATGTTTTTACCCACAAAAGCTTTGTCAGTTACCTTGGTAACAATATATTTTCCATCCTTGTAAAAGATGATGATGTCATCAATGTCAGAACAGTCGCAAACAAATTCATCTTTACGTAAAGAGGTACCTATAAATCCATCTTCGCGGTTGATGTATAGTTTTTCATTTTTCACCACCACCTTTGATGCTTCAATACTGGCGAAGCTTCTAATTTCGGTTTTACGCGGGAAGTTTTTACCAAACTGTTTTTTAATGCGTTTGTAATAGGCAATGGAATAGGCAATTAAATTAGCCAGATGGTAGGCTATTTGTTCCATTTCCTCCTCTAAAGAGGCGATGTATTCATCTGCTTTTTTTGCATCAAATTTAGAGATACGAATCATGCGAATCTGTGTTAACTTGATGATGTCATCCCGTGTAACCTCGCGTCGTAGACGTTCTTTAAATGGTTCCAGACCATGGTCAATGGTTTGCACTACTGCCTCCATTGTTTCACAGTCTTCCATGCGCTGGTAAATCTTATTCTCAATAAAAATGCGCTCCAATGAAGACATGTGCCATGCTTCATCCAGCTCATTTTTTCGAATCTCCAACTCACGCTTGAGCAGCTGAACAGTATTGTCGGTGTTCTCCTTCAGAATTTCACTAACACCAATGAAATAGGGCTTGTTATCCTGAATCACACAAGCGTTTGGCGATATTGATAGCTCGCAATCCGTAAAGGCGTACAAGGCATCTATCATTTTGTCAGGCGACGAACCTGCTGGTAGGTAGATGAGTATTTCTACGTTCTCAGCTGTATTATCATCAATTTTCTTAATCTTAATCTTTCCTTTGTCGTTAGCTTTAAGGATAGATTCAATTAAGGAAGTTGTATTTCGTCCAAAAGGAATATCTGAAATCATTAAGGTCTTACTATCTACCTTACTGATTTTTGCTCGTACTTTAACGGCTCCACCACGGATACCATCGTTGTAGCGAGAAACATCGATCATACCTCCTGTTGGAAAATCAGGAAATATCTCAAATGGTTTATCTTCAAGATAGTTGATCGAAGCATCAATCAATTCGTTGAAGTTGTGTGGTAATAGTTTGGATGCCAAACCAACTGCAATTCCTTCAACACCTTGTGTTAATAATAGCGGAAATTTAACAGGCAGCGTGACTGGCTCATTATTACGACCATCGTAACTTTGCTTCCATTCTGTTGTTTTTGGGTTGAAAACAACCTCCTGCGCAAATTTTGTTAAGCGTGCCTCAATGTATCGTGGAGCTGCCGCCCTATCGCCCGTATACACATTACCCCAGTTTCCCTGGCAGTCGATTAGTAAATCTTTTTGACCTAACTGTACCAAAGCATCGCCAATGGACGCATCCCCGTGCGGGTGAAATTGCATGGTGTTACCAATAATGTTGGCCACCTTGTTGTATCTGCCATCATCCATACGTCGCATGGCGTGAAGTATACGGCGTTGCACAGGTTTCAAGCCATCATTGATGTGAGGAACAGCACGTTCTAAAATTACATAGGATGCGTAATCAAGGAACCATTCGCGGTACATACCTGGCAAATGACTTATGGAAGTTGAGTCAGCATCCCATAGGTGCTGCTCTTCTTTCTGCTGATTTTCTGGTGACTCTGAAGGTATTTCTTCAGGTGTATCTGGGGTGTTAGTATCGTCGAAACTCATTCTTCCTTAATTATTTATTCTTCCGTAACAAGGTCTTCCTCAATAACCAAATTATCGATTATAAAAGTTTGTCTGTCAGGCGTGTTCTTACCCATGTAAAATTCTAACAGATCTTTTATCGGTACATCTTTTTTCAAGCGCACAGGCTCTAATCTTATTTCTTTGCCAATGAAGTGTTTGAATTCATCAGGCGAAATCTCACCAAGTCCTTTAAATCGCGTAATTTCAGGTTTGGGGCCACACTTTTTCATGGCCGATAATTTCTCCTCATCCGAGTAACAGTAAAAGGTTTTCTTTTTGTTACGGACGCGAAATAGTGGTGTTTGTAATATGTATAAATGACCATTTTTCACCAATTCGGGAAAGAATTGTAAGAAAAACGTCAATAGTAATAAGCGAATGTGCATGCCATCCACATCGGCATCGGTAGCGATGATAACATGGTTGTAGCGTAATGTATCCAGGCCGTCTTCAATATTTAAGGCTGCCTGCAATAGGTTGAACTCCTCATTTTCGTAAACCACTTTACGTGTTAGTCCAAAGCTGTTGAGCGGTTTTCCTTTTAAACTAAAAACGGCTTGAGAATTAACGTTACGCGCTTTGGTAATAGATCCACTGGCCGAATCACCCTCGGTAATGAAAATAGAGCTGTCAATATTTTGCTCTTTTTTAATGTCGGTGTAATGGATGCGGCAATCGCGTAGTTTTTTATTGTGAAGACTTACTTTTTTAGCCCGTTCGCGCGCAAGCTTTTTAATGCCCGAAATGGCTTTGCGCTCTTTCTCCGATTCAATTATTTTCCTCTGAAGAGCTTCTGCTGTTTCAGGGTTTTTGTGTAGGAAGTTATCCAGATGCTCGGTAACAAAATCTAATATAAAGTTGCGTACCGATGGACCTTTTGGACCAATGTCTTTAGAACCTAACTTTGTTTTTGTTTGTGACTCAAAGACCGGTTCCTCAACCTTAATACTCACCGCTGCAATAACACCTGTGCGAACATCAGATACATCGAAGTTCTTATTATAGAAATCGCGAATGGTTTTTACGTAAGCCTCGCGAAATGCCACCTGATGTGTGCCACCTTGAGTCGTGTGCTGGCCGTTAACAAAGGTGTAGTAATCCTCGCCATACTGGTTGCCATGAGTGATGGCAATTTCAAGATCTTCGCCTTCTAAATGAATAATTGGATACAAACCTTCGGCATCCATGTTCTCGTTTAAGAGGTCGAGTAAGCCATTTTTACTTTGAAAGGTTTTTCCATTGTAAATAATGGATAGTCCCTTATTTAGATATGTGTAATTACGTAACAAAGTCTCTATGTACTCGTCACGGTATGTATAATGTTCAAATATGCTTGTGTCTGGTGTAAAAGAAATGTAAGTACCATTCTTTTCTGTTGAGGTGCTCAGTTCGTGATCCGTAATGACCTCGCCACGACTAAACTCAACAAGTTTTGTTTCGCCTTCGCGATAAGCCTGTACCACAAACTCATTACTTAGTGCGTTAACTGCTTTGATACCAACACCGTTTAGTCCCACTGACTTTTTAAAGGCTTTGGAGTCGTATTTGGCACCCGTATTCATCTTCGAAGCAACATCAATCACTTTTCCAAGGGGAATGCCACGTCCATAATCCCGAACCGTTACGCGCCCTTCTTCCACGGTAACTTCAATTTTTTTACCATTGCCCATCATAAATTCATCGATGGAATTATCCATTACCTCTTTGAGTAACACGTAAATACCATCGTCGGCAAATGTTCCATCTCCCAATTTACCAATGTACATACCCGGACGTCGACGAATGTGTTCCTTCCAGTCCAATGTGCGAATGGCATCTTCGGAATAGTTCTGTGTATTTTGACTACTCATATTTTAATCAACTAATAAATTCGGAAAAGTGAAAGCTCTCATTTTGCAGAAAACCACCCAAATATAATTAAAACAAGAAATGTTTCGTAATTTCTTTATTAACAATGTTGGTTGACAAGTGCTCTAAGTCCTTACGTTCTCTCTGGGAATCAGTCCCATTCTTTCCATTAGGTAGGTTGCATTATGACTTTGAGTAAGGCCTGTTCTAAGCTTGTAATCAAAACTTAAACCGTCATCGTTAAAGCTTACCTCAAAGCAATTGTTGAAAACTTGTCCATTTGTCTGATCTGGTAGTTGTCCTAACTCTAAATCGTGTGTGGCCACCAAACCGCATCCATTATGTTTCAAAAGCTGTTTGATAAGTGCCATGGATCCCTGGTATTTATCCAAAGAGTTAGTGCCTTTTAATATTTCATCCAGTATAAAGAAGAGTTCGCCTTTTTCTTTGAGCTGTTCTAAAATCATTTGTAAGCGACTTAATTCGGCAAAAAAGTAAGACTCGTGCTTTAATAAGTTGTCGATGGCGCGCATGTTGGTAATGAAAGGCATTGGTTTGTAGATAAACTGCTTGGCACATACCACACAGCCATTGCCTGCAAGCACCTTGGCTACCCCTATGGTGCGTAAAAAAGTGCTTTTGCCAGCCATGTTAGCCCCAGTTACCACGCAAATGCGTTGGTCTTGTTTGAACGAAAAGTCGTTATTAATGCGTTCGTTATCTGGAATTAATGGATGTCCCAGATCGCTTGCCTCAAAAATAACTGTGTCGGATATACTTGGATAAACAAACAGAGAGTGGTTGTATGCGAATGTGGCCAGGCTATTCATGGCTTCCAGTTCGTGTAAGTTGTCGAGCCACTTTTCTAATTCGCCACCATAGGCTTTATACCACTTTTGTAGTTTGTAGCATATAATTAAATCCCAAAGGAAGAATCCATTGAGCAAAACACCGAGTAGCATGTTTAAGCGTTGATCGAATAATTTGATGTTTTTGGCAAGCAGAAGCATTACTTCACTGGCATTTTTGCCTTCGGTTTTTAATTCTGATTTAACCTTGTTTAAATAAATGGAGCTTAGCTCGGTGTTTTCAACATGTTGTATGAGCTTCGAGTAGCGTTGAAGAAAGTTGCCTAGAGATGCCACCTCGCCATGTACTCGATTGATCTTTTTTAAGTGAATACCTACAAAACCTAGCCCTGTAAAGAATAGGTACATGAGTATACTGCTTGACCAAATGCCCGATGTAATTAATAAAATAGAAACGGTCATGAGTGATAGGAAGAGCACTATTCCTATTTTACTGGCTTTGGATATGAAAGATAAATCGGGTCGTTTATCAAGGTTGTAAGGATGATTACGTTTATTTTCTTCGGCAACCAAAGCTCCCAAAGCATAAAAGTGCTGCCGAAATTCGTTAAGTGGTGTTAGCTCTTTTACTGCTGCTTGTTTGTCAATAATGTCATCAGCATTGAGCGATAAGTTTTTGAGCTTGTGTGCAAGTTTTAAATAAGCCCCCCTGGTAGATGTTCTGTTGATGAACTGAAATAATGATCCTTTGCCAAATAAATCAAGGTCGTGCGCAAAAAGATGATCTGGCTCTATTAATTCTGAGCCATCAACATCGTCTGTCCACTCCTCATTTATACACTTGATTTCTTTTGTGAGTAAGGCAATGCGATGAGATATGTATTTGCGGCGGGCAGAAATTTTATTGGCCCTTCTAACCAATAATAAAAAAGCAGAGAACAGAAGTGTAAAACAGGCAAAAAATTCGAGGGCCCAGAGCTCCAGTAGGCTGAAAGGTAAGGCAAAGGCTGCCACAAAAGCACTTAGTCGCAGCCATCCATTTATAATAAATCGGCTTTTAAGACTGGATTCTTGAATGAGCCAGTCGTTTAAAGCCGATTGGTATTCTGTTAGTCTTTCATTGTTTCGTTGGCTGCCATCAGTTGCTCCCATATCAGATCTTTCAATTCGGTAATTCCATTATTGGCGACCGAAGATATAAAAATAGAAGGTAGGTCAGGTAAATCCTGTTTGATTTCATCTATCAGTTCCTCGTCTAGCATATCGGCCTTTGAGATGGCTAGCATACGGCCTTTATCTAATAATTCAGGATTATATTGCTTTAGTTCATTGAGCAGAATGTTGTATTCTTTTTTGATGTCTTCTGCATCTGCAGGAACTAGGAATAACAGTATGGAATTACGCTCAATGTGGCGTAGGAAACGAATTCCTAATCCTTTACCTTCGCTTGCTCCTTCAATAATACCTGGTATGTCGGCCATGGCAAATGATTGGTGGTCGCGATAGGAAACGATACCCAGGTTGGGTACTAAGGTGGTAAACGGATAATCGGCAATTTCGGGCTTGGCAGCTGACATAACGGAAAGTAGTGTTGACTTACCAGCATTGGGAAATCCTACCAGTCCGATGTCTGCCAATACTTTAAGTTCCAGTATGGCGGCCATTTCAATGCCGTCTTCACCGGGCTGTGCGTAGCGTGGTGTTTGGTTGGTCGATGATTTAAAGTTCCAGTTACCCAAACCACCTCGTCCGCCTTTGGTCAATACAATCTCTTGATCGTGCTCGGTTATTTCGAACAATAATTCACCTGTTTCGGCATCTTTAGCAATGGTTCCCAAAGGTACTTCAATGGTTCTGTCTTCACCATCAGCACCACTTGATCGTTGCTTGCTTCCATTGCCACCGTGACCGGCAACAACGTGTCGTTTGTATTTTAAATGTAGCAGTGTCCATATGTTGCGATTGCCACGCACAATGATGTGACCTCCACGCCCGCCATCGCCACCATCGGGTCCGCCAAAGGCTTCAAACTTCTCACGGCGCAAATGGGTTGAGCCAGCACCACCTTTTCCTGATCGACAGAAAATCTTTACGTAATCTACAAAATTTGAACTCGCCATATGCTAATCCTTTAAAACACAATAAGCCACGGTAAAAAAGCTTACCGTGGCTCAAATATCGTTAAATTAAACTACTTCAGCTTATTTAATACTTCAGAAATGCGCCCGAAGATATCATCGATGTTACCAACGCCTTTGATAGGCTTGTATAAACGCTTCTTTCTGTAGAATTCAATTACAGGAAGTGTTTGCTCTTCGTAAACCTCCAAGCGCTTGTTAATGGTTTCCATGTTATCGTCTGAACGATCTTCTGTTTCAGCACGTTTAAGCAAGCGACTTAACAACTCTTCGCGTTGTACTTCTAGGTTCAATAAAACAGAAACCCTTGTACCATGCTCTTTCATTATTTCAATAAGAGCTTCGGCTTGAGCCACAGTGCGTGGAAAACCATCGAAGATAATGCCTTGATCGATCGGGAGCTTTTCAAGAAAAGAATCCAGCATATCGATAATTGTTTCATCAGGCACTAGTTCGCCTTTGTCGATGTAACTTTTAGCAATCACACCTTCGTGCGTGTTATTATGAATAGCTTTTCTACATAACTCCCCTGTAGAAACGTGTGCTAAGTTAAATTTCTCTGCAATTAATTTGCTTTGCGTACCCTTGCCTGAGCCGGGTGCGCCAAAGATGACAACATTGAGCATGTTCGTTACTCCTTAAAAATAAATAAATAGATGTTCTACTCTACTACTGTATATATATCTTTCAGATTCCTTCCGTATCCGTCGTAGTCAAGTCCATACCCTACAATAAAATCGTTTGGAATGTCCATGCCCACATAATCAAGCTTAACATCGCGTTTGCAAGCATCTGGTTTAAACAACATGGTTGCTACTCTAACATCAGCAGGTCCCATTTGTTTTACTTGTTCTACCGTATTGATAATGGTTAAGCCTGTGTCAACAATGTCTTCAAGCAAAACAACCGTGCGATCTTTAATATCTTGATTTAATCCAATAATTTCTTTTACCGTACCTGTTGAGCCTGTTCCTGAATAGGACGAAAGCTTAACAAAGCTGATTTCGCACGCAATGGTTAGGCGCTTCATTAAATCAGAAGCAAACATAAATGAACCATTCAGAACACATATCATTAACGGGTTTTTCCCGTCTAAATCTTTGTTGATGCGTTCAGCCACCTGATCAACTGCTTTTAATAACTTCTCTTCTGGTATAGATAAATCAAATTCTCTATCTAATATCTTCACTCGGTTCATGGCTTCTTTTTTTTGCGATGAATTAAAAAATACCAATACTAATGCGACTATCTGAAATTAAGACAATTACATAAGTAATTCAATCGGTAATTAAATAAAAGTCTGGATTTTAAGGTGCAAAAGTATAAAAAATAAAGATAACGCCATGATTATATTGCTTTCTTAACTATTTTTGTAGCGGGAAAAAATTAACGAAAGGTTCTTTAAGAGAATTTTTAACAATAAATAAATAGGTAATTATGCAACCAAAAGTTAGTATTATTATGGGGAGCACGTCCGATCTTCCGGTGATGAAGAAGGCGGCTGATTTTTTAAATGATCTTAAAATTCCATTCGAAATTAATGCGCTATCTGCTCACAGAACGCCAGAGCAAGTTGAGGCATTTGCTAAGAGTGCTGAAGATAGAGGTGTTAAGGTAATTATTGCTGCGGCAGGTATGGCAGCTCACTTACCAGGTGTAATTGCTTCAATGGTGAAAATACCAGTTATTGGTGTGCCTATTAAAGCAAGTCTTGACGGATTGGATGCACTATTGGCAATCGTACAGATGCCTCCTGGAATTCCTGTAGCAACAGTTGGTATCGACGGAGCTCAGAACGCGGGTATATTAGCAGCTCAGATGATTGCAACTGGCGATGCTGAAACATCGGCTAAGTTGGCTGACTTTAAAGAAAGCCTAAAAGAGAAGATTGTAAAAGCCAATGAGGCTTTAAAAGAAGTGACGTACGAGTACAAAACGAACTAATTTCTGATAAAAGAAAAATTAGGAGGCTGTCTTTTTGTTAAGGCAGCCTTTTTTTTTGTTATAAGATGCGATAGTTATTAATTTGATCGGTTTCAAGATTGCATCCTTAATAGTAAGAAAACCTGCTCTGTGCCTCCGTGTTTCATTATGAATAAAAAAAGCCCCACATCCAAAGATGTAGGGCTTAAATCTAAAGTCTATTATCTAACAGTCTATTCATCTACTTATACTCATCCCAATGCTTAATGCTTATTTGGTCGATTCCAATTTTACAGAAAGCATAAATAAAGGCACTTGCCAGGCGAGCGTTGGTAATCAACGGAATGTTAAAGTCAATGGCGTCACGACGAATCGAGTAACCATTCTTCAACTCATCCTTGCTCAGGTTCTTTGGAATGTTAATCACAAAGTCAATTTTCTTATCGCGGATGTATTCCACTGTGTTTGGCGACTTGTTTTCACTTGGCCAGTGCAGCAAAGTTGTTTCCACATTGTTTTCTGCAAAGAATTTATGTGTTCCACCTGTTGCAAATAAGTTGTAGCCACGCTCCTTAAGCATGCGAGCACTTTGCAGTAATTCCAGTTTCGAACGTGCAGGCCCTGATGATATCAAAATGTTCTTCTCAGGTATTTTGTAACCCACTGCCAACATCGATTGCAGGATGGCGTCGTAATAGTTATCGCCAATACAACCTACCTCACCAGTTGACGACATGTCAACACCCAATACAGGATCGGCCTTGGCTAAACGAGCAAATGAGAACTGAGGAGCTTTAATACCTACGTAGTCTAATTCAAACGAGCTCTTGGTCAGTTTTTCAACTGGCAAACCAAGCATGGCACGGGTGGCCAGGTCAATTAAGTTTACCTTCAGTACTTTCGATACGAATGGGAAACTACGCGAAGCACGCAGGTTACACTCAATCACTTTTATATCGTTGTCCTTGGCCAGCAGCTGCATGTTAAACGGACCGGTGATGTTCAATCCTTTAGCAATTTCGCGAGCGATGCGTTTCACACGACGAATGGTCTCTACATATAGTTTTTGTGGAGGGAATACGATGGTGGCATCGCCTGAGTGTACGCCGGCAAACTCAACGTGCTCACTAATAGCATAGCCAACAACCTCACCATTATTGGCAACAGCATCCACTTCAATTTCCTTGGCTTGTTCAATAAACTCCGATACAACAACAGGGAATTCTTTCGATACGTTAGCAGCCAGTGTTAAGAAGTGCTCCAGCTCGTCTTTGTTCGATACCACATTCATGGCAGCACCTGATAATACGTACGATGGGCGAACTAATACGGGGAAACCTACTTCATCAACAAAGGTAAAGATGTCGTCAATGGAGGTTAACTCACTCCAACGAGGCTGGTCAACTTCCAAATCATCTAACAGGCTTGAGAATTTCTGACGGTTCTCAGCACGGTCAATGTCTTCAGGCGAAGTACCTAGTATTGGTACTTCCTGACGGTGTAGCTTCATGGCCAGGTTATTCGGAATCTGACCACCAACCGAAACAATCACACCTTTAGGTGTTTCCAGGTCGATGATGTCGAGAACACGTTCTTGTGTTAGCTCATCAAAGTACAAGCGATCACACATGTCGTAATCGGTGCTTACCGTTTCGGGGTTATAGTTGATCATTACCGAACGATAATCCTTGGTAGCATTAATGGTGTTGAGTGCATTTACACTACACCAGTCAAACTCAACTGATGAACCAATACGGTAGGCTCCTGAACCTAATACAATAACTGATTTGCCATCTTGAGTATAATCGATGTCGTGTGTGGCACCGCTATAGGTCAGGTACAGGTAATTGATTTGTGCCGGAAATTCTCCTGCCATGGTATCAATCTGCTTCACTACCGGAAGAATATTATTGGCCTTACGGAAGTCGCGCACAGCCAATAGACCTTCTTCCATGTTGGTCGACTTCATAACTAAACGTGCCACCTGAAAATCGGAGAATCCCATTTTCTTGGCATCCAGAAGTGCGTCTTCGGGTAGTTTATCTAATCCATCGTGCTTACCAAGTAAATTGGCATGGTCCGATATGTTCTTTAGTTTTTCAAGAAACCACTTATCAATGCGAGTCATTTCATGAATCTCATCCACCGTAGCACCCTCTTCCAATGCCTGAGCAATGGCAAATACGCGTTGGTCGGTAGGTTCTTCCAGCTCCTTTTTCACATCTTTGGCAAATGGTTGGTTGCCTACAAAGCCATGCATGCCTTGTCCTACCATTCGTAAGCCCTTTTGTATGGCTTCTTCAAAATTACGCCCGATGGACATAATTTCACCAACAGACTTCATGCTAGAGCCGATCTCTTTTGATACACCGGTAAACTTGCCTAAATCCCAACGCGGTATTTTACAAACAATGTAATCCAATGCTGGCTCAAAAAAGGCAGTGGTTGTTTTGGTAACAGAGTTTTTCAGTTCGTGAAGACTGTAGCCAAGACCTAATTTTGCAGCGATAAAAGCGAGTGGATAACCGGTTGCTTTTGATGCTAATGCCGAAGAACGTGACAGACGAGCATTCACCTCAATCACACGGTAATCTTCTGAGTAAGGATCTAAGGCGTATTGTACGTTACACTCACCCACAATACCGATGTCGCGAATAATTTTAATGGCTAATTCGCGCAGTTTATGATATTCGGCATTAGATAGTGTTTGCGATGGAGCTACTACGATTGACTCACCGGTATGAATACCTAGCGGGTCGAAGTTTTCCATGTTACAAACGGTGATACAGTTGTTATAAGCATCGCGTACCACTTCGTACTCAACCTCTTTCCATCCTTTTAACGATTCTTCAACCAAAATTTGATTGGAATAGGAAAAGGCATTTTCAGCTCGCTCAATCAACTCTTCTGTAGAGTGGCAAAAGCCTGAACCCATTCCTCCAAGTGTGTAGGCGGCACGAACAATGATTGGAAAGCCAATTTTTTTAGAGGCCTCAACAGCACCTTCTACTGATGTTACTGCAATGCTGACTGGTGTTTTAACGTCAATTTTTCGAAGCTGATTGGCAAAAATCTCACGATCTTCGGTGTTGATGATGGCTTGAACTGGTGTTCCTAATACTTCAACATTGTACTTTTCTAAAGTTCCTGCTTGGTATAAAGCCGTACCGCAGTTAAGAGCCGTTTGGCCACCAAATGCCAAAAGAATACCTTCGGGGCTTTCTTTCTTAAGTACCTCTTCTACAAAGTAAGGTGTTACCGGCAGATAGTAAATCTTGTCGGCAATGCCTTCTGATGTTTGAACAGTGGCAATGTTCGGATTGATTAGTACTGTCTCAATTCCTTCCTCCTTAAGAGCTTTGAGTGCTTGCGATCCTGAATAATCAAACTCACCTGCTTCTCCAATTTTAAGGGCTCCCGACCCCAGAACTACAACCTTTTTGACGTTCTTCTTCATCTTTGTATATATTATTATCGTTTCTTCTATATATAACTTCTGTTGTTTCCCTCAGTAAGTTCGATACATAAATACCTATTATCAAATAATGAGCTGTATTTAGTTTGTGCTATTTGGTCTTTTTTGTTTTATAATTATGCATTTATTTCTGCTAAACTGACAAATATTAGCTCCTGTATCCTAAAATATTCTCATTTTTATGCATGATAATGCTGTATATGCATTGCTGCATATGTGCCTGGTTTATCGGTAAAAAATAGAATGGGAATAGAGGGTAATAGCCCTTGTGAAGCGTAGTCAGAGAAGTTTATGTACAGACCAAAGTTAGTCACTCGTTAACTGCTGTTTTATGCGTTTTTTAAAATATTGTCATGCAAAAATACATATTTTTTACAAAAAACAACTTTGAAATTAATAATTATTGAATAAATTTGCAAAGCGAATGTATAAATATGCATTCACAAAAGAAGAAGAACCAAATGAAAATTAAAGCACAACGTTTAATCGCCATTAAACAAATCATCAGTTCGCGAAAAGTAAGTTCGCAGGAAGAGCTGGTTGTTTTGTTGGAAGTAGAAGGGTATAAAATTACGCAGGCAACACTGTCGCGTGATTTAAAATATTTGAAAGTGGCAAAAGTGCCAGATGCTGAAACGGGATATAAGTATGTTGTTCCCGATACAGCACAAAACCAGGATGAGCCAATTAAGCAGGAAGAGTTTCCGGTTAGTGGAGTTGAGTCTATTGAGTTTTCCGGTCATTTGGCCATTATGAAAACGAGACCGGGGTTTGCCAATGGTATTGCTTCTGTAATAGATAGCCATGGCCCTTATGAGATACTCGGAACTATTGCGGGCGATGATACGATATTACTCATCAGTCGTGAGGGAGTTTCGAAATCGGATGTGATCAATGCTCTATCGCTGTTTATGCCTGGCTTAAAGGAAAAGACGTTATAAATTTTAGGCTGTAATTAAATGAATGAGTTCAACATATTTGTCGCAACAAAAGAGCATCTGCCGTATGTAGATGTGGTTCTTAATGCAATAGCCGATGCGGCTAAGGTGAGAGGGACTGGTATTGCTAAGCGAAGTCCTGAGTATCTTCAAAAGAAAATAGAAGAGGGTAAGGCTGTTTTGGCTTTACAGGGAGAGGTGTTTGCGGGTTTCTGTTACATCGAAACCTGGGGTCACGACAAATTTGTAGCTAACTCGGGTTTAATTGTGGTTGATCAGTTTCGCGGACATGGTTTGGCGAAATTAATTAAAACAAAGGCTTTTGAGTTGTCAAGGGAGCGTTTTCCTAATGCGAAAATTTTTGGCTTAACCACCGGTTTAGCGGTGATGAAAATTAATTCAGATCTGGGGTATCGGCCTGTTACATTTTCTGAATTAACAAATGATGAACAGTTTTGGAAAGGCTGTCAGAGTTGTGTCAACTACGATATTTTGGTGCGAACAGAGCGCAAACACTGTTTGTGTACTGGTATGTTGTTCGATCCTGCGCGCCAGAATCATTCCATTAACAATAAAAAGTCAAGCAATGTTTTGTCCCGTATCAAAAAAGCAGTCAGTAAAAAGGATAGTAAAATCGGACGAACTTTAAAGGCAATAACGGCCCTGTTTTAAGTAGTATAGATAAATATATAATGATGAAGGAAAAGGTAGTTTTAGCGTACAGCGGTGGATTAGATACTTCGTTTTGTGTGAAGTATTTGGCTGAGGAAAAGGATCTGGAGATTTATTCAGCCATAGCCAATACTGGTGGGTTTAGTGGCGATGAGCTAAACGATATTGAAACAAAAGCTTATGAGTTAGGTGTTGCTAAGCACGCAACGCTTGATGTTACTGCACGCTATTACCGACGCTGTATCCGTTATATGATATATGGTAATGTACTTAAAAATAATACTTACCCACTTTCAGTAAGTTCCGAAAGAATATTTCAAGCATTGGCCATCGTTGAATATGCGCGTTCTATTGGTGCTAAATATATTGCTCATGGAAGTACCGGTGCGGGTAACGATCAAATTCGTTTTGACTTAACGTTTCAGGTATTAGCACCCGAAATACAGGTGATTGCACCTATTCGTGATTTGAAATTATCGCGTGAGGCTGAAATCGATTACCTGAAAGAACGTGGTGTTGTGCGCGACTGGAGCAAAATGGAGTACTCTATTAATAAAGGGTTATGGGGAACGAGCGTTGGAGGTAAAGAAACCTTGACATCGAATCTAACCTTGCCCGAATCGGCTTATCCAAGTCAATTGCAGAAAGAGGGAGAGGAAACCTTGGAGTTGGGCTTTGAAAAAGGTGAGCTATCAACTGTTAATGGGGAAAAGTATGCCGATCCAATTGAGGCTATTAAAGTAATTGAAGGGCTTGGTGCTGCATATGCCATCGGTCGTGATATGCATGTTGGCGATACCATTATTGGTATAAAAGGACGTGTCGGCTTTGAGGCTGCCGCACCATTGTTAATCATTAATGCACACCGTGTGTTAGAGAAGCATGTATTAACCAAATGGCAAATGCACTGGAAAGAGCAGTTGGCGAATTGGTATGGTATGTTCTTGCACGAGTCGCAGTACCTGGAGCCTGTTATGCGTGATATTGAAAAGTTCCTGGAGAGTTCGCAATGCAATGTAACGGGTAAAGTTATTCTCACGCTTAAACCTTATCGTTTTGATGTGGTGGGCATTGAATCGGACCATGATTTAATGAGTAGTGCTTTTGGTGAGTATGGTGAGATGAATAAGGCCTGGACTGCTAGTGATGTGGAAGGATTTACAACCATAATGGCAACACCAATGAAAATATTTAATGCCGTTAATAAAGGGCAGTTAGATCTAAAAGATAGCGATGATTAAAGTTGGTGTTGTAGGTGCTGCTGGCTATACAGCAGGTGAACTAATTCGTATTCTTTTAAATCATTCGCAAGCTGAAATTGCTTTTGTACAAAGCAACAGTCAAGTTGGTAAATCGGTGGCTGATGTGCATACTGATTTAGTTGGGGAGACGGATCTGATTTTTAACGTGGAAGTAGATTATACTGTTGATGTGCTGTTTTTGTGCATGGGGCATGGTCGATCGCGAAGTTTTGTGGAGCAATTGCCGAGTGATTACAAGGGTAAAATCATTGACCTGAGTCACGATTACCGATTGAAAAAGTCAGCCGATGGTTTTGTATATGGTTTACCAGAACTCAATCGCGAAGAAATTAAAAGTGCTGATAAAATAGCTAATCCTGGATGTTTTGCAACCGCTATTCAATTGGCTTTGCTGCCAATGGCTTCAGCCAAGGCTTTAAGTGAGGTGCATATTCATGCAGTAACGGGCTCAACGGGTGCGGGGCAGGCTTGCTCTTCAACTACTCATTTTAGTTGGCGAAATAATAACGCCTCGGTTTATAAATCCTTTGAGCATCAGCATTTGGGAGAGATTGGTGAGTCCTTAGTGCAGTTGCAGCCCAATTTTTCGGAGGATGTCAACTTTGTTCCCATGCGAGGGAATTATCCGAGAGGAATTTTGGCATCGCTTTACTTTGAAAGTAGCCTGTCAGAAGGGGAGGCAAAGGAGCTCTTTAATGAATATTATAAAGAGCATGCATTTGTTTTTGTGGTGGATAAAAATCCAGATGTGAAGCAGGTAGTTAATACCAATAAAGCATTGGTATGTGTTGCTAAACATGGATCTAAAATGCATATAGTCAGTGTGATTGATAATCTCCTTAAGGGAGCATCTGGTCAGGCTGTGCAAAATATGAATCTTTTATTTGGTTTGGATGAAGCAGAAGGTCTTCGCTTAAAGCCTGTGGCATTTTAAGTCGGTTAAAGAATCGATGGCGACAGGTGATTTGGTTTAAATTTTAGGTGTTCATTCTTCTTTGTATGAAGACCAACTGCTTTGAGCGCCCGGGATTTTTCCCGGGGGCTTCATCCTAAAAAATATTTTCATTTTATAATTATCAATTACTGGAGGCAATAACTATGGAGTTATTTGACGTATATTCTCTTTTTGATATTACACCGGTTAAGGCGCAGGATTGCCACGTTTGGGACGATAAGGGTAATAAATACCTGGATCTGTATGGTGGGCATGCCGTTATTTCGGTTGGGCATAGTCATCCTCATTATGTCGATCGTATAAGTTCGCAATTAAATAAGATAGGCTTCTATAGTAACTCTGTACAAAACCCTATGCAGCAAGAGTTGGTGAAAAAATTGGGTGCTTTAAGTGGTATGGACGACTATCAGTTATTCTTATGCAATTCGGGAGCCGAGGCGAATGAAAATGCTCTGAAGGTAGCTTCATTTCATACTGGTCGAAAGAAAATAGTGGCTTTTGAAAGAGGGTTTCATGGCCGTACGTCTGGCGCTGTGGCAATAACGGATAATGCAAAAATAATTGCTCCTTTTAATGCTGCTCACGAAGTGGAGATAGTGCCATGGTGTGATATTGTGGCCCTCGAAAAGGCTTTGAAGAACAATGATGTTGCAGCTGTTATTATTGAAGGTATTCAAGGTATAGGAGGTATTCATATTCCATCGCCCGATTTTTTGGAGGAACTACAGGGTGTGTGTAAAAAACATGGTACCCTTTTGATTTTAGATGAAATACAATCAGGCTACGGTCGTAGTGGGCGCTTCTTTGCTTTTCAATATGCCAACATTCAACCCGATATGGTAACCATGGCCAAAGGCATGGGTAATGGCTTTCCGGTTGGTGGAGTTTTAATATCGCCACAAATTAAAGCAGAGAAGGGGATGTTGGGATCAACCTTTGGCGGGAGTTACCTGGCATGTGCTGCTTCTTTGGCTGTGTTGGAAATAATGGAGGCCGAAAGCTTAATTGATAAGGTCAATAAAAGTGGAAAATACTTTTTAAAAACACTATCTAACTTCAAGGAAATTAAGGAGGTAAGGGGTGTTGGGTTGATGTTGGCCATAGATTTTTTTGAAAAAATTGCACCAATAAGGACGAAGTTATTAACGAAAAATTATACTTTTACAGGTGTTTCCGGCACATATACAATGAGGTTATTACCTCCAATGACTCTCAAAAAGAGCCATATAGACTGTTTTTCAGATAGTTTAGAGGCTAGTTTTGATAGTGGATAATACTTGATAAAATGGTTAAATCGTACTGGAACGAAGAGTGGAAAGAAGTTGAGTTTGAAAAAGGCGCATTAAAAAAGCGTTATGCTATTTCAAACTATGGAAGAATAATCAGTTTCATCGACAAGATTGAAGATGGTGATTATATTAGAGGGGGCAAATTAAGGGGATATCCTACATTACCCTTAAGACCGTTTGGAAAATCAAAAACACTTTACGTACATAAGTTAGTGGCCGAGCTTTTTTTACAAAAGACTTCGGAGGAACAGCAATATGTCATCCACGTCGACTACAATAAGTCCAATAATTACATCGAAAATTTGCAATGGGCCGATAAGGATGAGATGTTTGCACATCAGCAAAATAATCCATCTGTATTGGAGGCTCGGGAAAAACAAAAGGGACGAAAAACACAACAAGGTCATAAGTTATCTGCCACTCAGGTAATGCGTTTAAAGATGAAAATCAATGACCCGAATCGTAAAACAAGGCTGAAGTTAATAGCACGTGAATTTGGTATTAGCGAAATGCAACTTTATCGAATTAAATCGGGGGAAAATTGGGCGCATGTTGAGGTAGAGCTACCGACAGAAGAGGGTAAGTAGGCTTTCTGTCGTATTTTTGGCTGTTTTTGTGTAAATTTATAAGTCTAAATTTGTTTTTTCTTATAGGTTGACGCAAGTGCAATCCCAAAAATAGTCGCATGAAAGTTAAAAAAATAGCCATTATTGGTGGCGGTAATTTAGGTACGGCAATTGCCAGAGGTTTATTGTCGCAGGAGTTATTTAAGCCATCAGAAATTTATATTACCAGACGACGTACAAAATTGCTGAGTGAATTTGCTCAGCAAGGTGTACTGGTAAGCAATGATAATATTGAGGCAGCTAAAGATGCTAACATTATCATGTTGGGCGTTAAGCCTTATCAATTAGACGATATCCTCAATGAAATAGCACCTGTTCTATCGGCTGATACCATCATGGTCTCATTAGCCACAGGTGTCTCTTCTGAGCAAATACAAAAAGCCTGTCAGCATTCCTTGTCTATCTTTAGGGCTATGCCCAATACGGCAGTTGAAATTGGTGAGTCAATGACCTGTATCTCCTCACTAAATGCTTCGCAGGAACAAGAAGAGGATATCTTAAAACTGTTCACATCCATGGGGCAGGCTATTATCATTCCAGAAGAATTAATGGCCGCTTCAACCGTATTGGCGGCATGTGGTATTGCCTACGCCATGCGTTTTATTCGTGCAGCTACACAGGGAGGTATAGAAATTGGTTTTGGCTCTAAACTTGCTTTGCAAATTGCGGCTCAAACCGTAAAAGGCGCTGCCGATTTATTGATTCAAAAGGAAACCCATCCTGAAGATGAAATTGATAAGGTAACAACGCCTCGCGGAGTTACCATATCTGGCCTTAATGAAATGGAGCATCAAGGCTTTAGTTCTTCCTTGATAAAGGGCCTGCTAACTTCGTTCAATAAAATTGAAAACGGTAAATAGTTAGTATGTACGATAAGGTCTGTATAAAAATTGGCTCCAACGTGTTGGTTAGTCCCAATGGCGGTCTTAATAAAAGCCGAATCAATGAGTTGGTAACGCAAATTGCCCGATTGCATCAGCAGGGAATCAAAATCATTTTGGTTTCATCAGGTGCGGTTGCTGCTGCACGCGACTCTGTTACTGTTGATAAGAAAACAGATCGGGTTTCGCAAAGACAGCTGCTTTCGTCGGTAGGGCAAGTTAAGTTAATGAATTTATATGCCCAGCTATTTGATTTGCACGATATGCAAATAGCTCAGGTCTTAGTTACAAAACAGGATTTTAGTTCGCGCGAGCACTATTTAAATATGAAAAATTGTGTGAGTGCCTTATGGGATCAAAATGTTTTACCAATAGTTAACGAAAATGATGCGGTATCGGTAACGGCCCTCATGTTTACCGATAACGATGAGCTAAGTGGCATGATGTCTTCGATGATGGGTTGTAAAGGGCTCATTATCCTATCCAATGTTGATGGTATTTATAATGGTCATCCACAGGAGGCGGGAGCAGAGGTAATCCCATTTATTGAAGCAGAAGAGAAAGGATTAGAGCAATACATTACTACTTCCAAGTCTGATTTTGGACGGGGAGGCATGCTTACCAAGTGCCGAGTAGCACAAAAATCAGCCATGTCGGGTGTGCATGTTCATGTGGCGAATGGCCAGGTGGATGGGGTGCTTATTCGACTGATGAATGATTCCAAAACGGTAAACCATACTCATTTTGTTGCCGGGCAAGGGTATCCGGCAGTTAAGCAGTGGATCGCCTACTCCGAGGGGTTTGCAAAGGCCGAAATAGTGATCAATGCAGGAGCTTTTTCTGCACTTTGTTCAACTAAGGCCGTAAGTTTGTTATTGGCGGGCGTGGTAAAAATAGAGAGTGATTTTGAAAAGGGTGATCTCATAAAAATAATGAACGAGCAAGAGCAGGTGATTGGTATTGGTCGGGCTTCTTACGGTAAAAGTAAGGCTGAAAAGCATTGGCACGATGAAAAGTATAAACCCCTGGTGCATTACGATTATTTATATGTTTTCCCTGAATTTTTAAGTTAAAACAGTCAATCCATGTATCAATCTTATTTCGAAAAGGTAAAGAATTCTTCACGTTTGATGACGCGCTTGAGTGCGGATAAAACGACTGAAATTCTAATGGACATCAGTAAGAAACTGAGGTCGTCTCAGGCAATTATTATGACTGCTAATAAAGATGATTTGGATCGTATGGACCCGAATAACCCGCGCTTTGATCGTTTGAAATTATCGGAAGAACGGATAGCATCCATTGCATCAGATGTTGAAAGTGTTGCTCAGCTGCCTTGCCCTGTGGGGGAGTTGTTGGAGAGTAAGATACTTGCGAATGGATTGAGTCTGGAGAAGAAAAGAGTTGCTTTAGGTGTTGTTGGTGTCATTTACGAAGCGAGACCGAATGTAACAATTGATGTGTTTGCACTTTGTTTGCGATCGGGTAATGTATGTGTTTTAAAAGGCGGTGCCGATGCTGAGAATTCCAATGTTATATTGGTGGATATTATCCGACAGGTCCTAACTAATCATGGAGTCGACCCTGAAATTATTCAATTGTTACCACCCGACCGAAAGGCTTCAGAAGAGTTAATGAATGCTGTGGGGTACGTTGATGTGTTAATACCGCGTGGTTCGCAGGGTTTGATTGATGCTGTGAGGAGTAACGCTAAAATTCCTGTGATAGAAACAGGAGCTGGTATTGTGCATACCTACTTCCATCAATCAGGTGATTTGGATTTGGGACAGTTGATTATTTTAAATGCTAAAACCCGACGAGTGAGTGTTTGTAATGCCTTGGATTGTTTAGTTCTGGATCAAGTGCGATTAGGTGATTTGCCCGTATTGATTCATCCAATGGCAAAAGAGGGAGTAGAGGTGTTTGCCGATGACTTGGCTTATCAGCAATTAAAAGGTTTATACCCTGATAACTTATTGCATTTGGCTTCTGACGCTGACTTTGGAACCGAATTTTTGTCCCTTAAATTATCGATTAAAACAGTTGCTAATATGGATGCGGCACTTGATCATATTTATCGTTTTAGTTCGAAACATAGTGAGGCTATTATTGCTGAAGATGAGGATGTGATAGAGCGCTACTTAAATGAGGTGGATGCGGCGGCAGTGTATGTTAATGCCAGCACTGCCTTTACCGATGGTGCTCAATTTGGTTTGGGTGCTGAAATCGGAATTAGTACACAAAAGCTTCATGCTCGTGGGCCAATGGGGCTACGTGAGCTAACATCTTATAAGTGGATAGTGAAAGGAAATGGTCAGGTGAGATCATAATAAAGGGTAAGATTATTGGGCAGGAAGCGAGTTGTGAGTATGGCTTCTCACCCAGAGTGTGAGCAATTTTGGCGAGTTTCTTATGGTGAATGAAAGCAAATTTTAATGACATGAAGAGATATTTAAAAGTTAGCGATATAGGCGATTTAAATTTAGCCTTGCAAGAAGCGCTTGAGGTAAAGAAGAATCCTTATGCATGGGATGCCATCGGTAAGAATAAAACCATTATTCTTCTGTTCTTTAATTCGAGCTTGCGAACGCGCCTGAGCACGCAAAAAGCAGCTATGAATTTAGGCATGAATGTAATCGTGTTAGATATCAACAAAGATGGATGGCAGTTGGAGACTGAATTTGGTGTGGTGATGGATGGCGATAAGCCTGAGCATTTGCGTGAGGCTGTGCCAGTAATTGGCCGATATTGCGATATTATTGCCGTGCGCTCATTCGCTACTTTTGAGAATAAAGAAGATGATTACCAGGAAAAAATATTAAGTCAGTTTATTGAATTTGCAGGGGTGCCTGTAATTAGTATGGAGTCGGCAACAAGACATCCGCTTCAGGCTTTTGCCGACCTCGTAACGATAGAGGAAAAGAAAACTAAAAAGAAACCCAAAGTTGTACTAACATGGGCGCCACATCCAAAAGCGCTTCCACAGGCTGTTCCTAACTCTTTTGTTGAGTGGATGAAAGAAGCAGATGTTGATTTGGTGGTAACTCATCCCAAGGGCTATGAATTAGCTCCAGAGTTTTCTGATGGAGTAACGATTGAATATGATCAAAATAAGGCATTTGAGGGTGCTGATTTTGTTTACGCTAAAAACTGGGCCTCTTATCACGAATATGGTCAGGTACTCAGTAAAGATAAAAGCTGGACGGTTGATGAGGCAAAAATGGCTTTGACCAATCAGGCTAAATTTATGCATTGCCTGCCCGTGCGACGGAACATGATAGTGACGGATGAGGTCATTGATAGTGAAAACAGTATTGTTATTGATCAGGCGGCTAATAGGGTTGTATCTGCGCAAGTTGTAATTAAGCGAATGATTGAATATTTAAATAAATAATATGCACGATAGGTTAACGATCGTTAAAGTAGGTGGTAAAGTGGTTGAGGAACCCGATTCATTGAGTGCTTTTTTAAAAGGTTTTTCAGGCATTGCGGGTCAGAAAATCTTGATTCACGGTGGTGGACGCTCGGCAACCAGCATAGCCGAAAAGTTGGGCATTGAAACCAAGATGGTGGATGGTAGGCGCATCACAGATCAAGATATGCTTGATGTTGCAGTGATGGTTTATGGTGGTTTGGTTAATAAAAATATTGTTGCCCAGCTGCAGGCTTTAAACAAGCAAGCAATTGGCCTTACAGGTGCCGATCTTGATTTGGTAAGAGCTGTTAAACGACCTGTTAAAGAAGTTGATTATGGTTATGTTGGCGACGTAACAGGCGTTAATATTGACAATGTTGAGGAGATGATAAAAAACGAGGTAATACCAGTTGTTGCACCTCTTACGCACGATGGAAAGGGCCAGATGCTCAACACCAACGCTGATACGATGGCGGCGGAGCTTGCCAAAGCTTTTTCTTTCGTTTTTCGTGTTTCATTAGTCTATTGTTTTGAGAAGAAAGGTGTTTTGGCTGATCCACAGGATAACCAATCGGTTATTGCCAATTTAACACCCGAATTGTTTGATGAATACAAAGAGAGTAGTGTGATTAGTGATGGTATGATACCAAAATTAGATAACGGGTTTGATGCTTTAAAGCGGGGAGTGTCGGAGGTTTTTATAACCAATGTTGATGGTGTTAATAATGGTTTTTCCTCGGGTACTTTATTATCAAATAGCTAGAGATTGGGTGTGTTTTGACTCTGCCCTTGACGTAATGAGAAATGAATAATGACAAAACAAGAAAAATATACTTTAGAAGCCATTGAGCTACTAAAGCAAATGATAGAAATACAGTCCTTTAGTAAGGAGGAAGATGAGGTTGTAGATCTAATGCAGAACTATCTTTTAAGTAAAGAACTGGATGTACAACGGCAGGGCAATAACCTATGGGTTTATGCTGCTCAGCGCAACGATGCAAAGCCTACAATCTTATTAAACTCGCATCTCGATACGGTTCGTCCTTCGGATAAATGGAAGTATAATCCTTTTGCGGCAACATTAGAGGGAGATAAATTAACAGGGTTGGGCAGTAATGATGCTGGTGGCCCTTTGGTAGCTTTAATGGCTGCTTTTTTATGTCTTAAAGATGAGGAATTGCCGTATAATTTGGTTTTTGCTGCCACGGCGGAGGAAGAAATTTCAGGTGCCAGTGGAGTGGCTTCTGTCTTGGATGAAATTGGCACTATCGATTTGGGTATTGTCGGCGAACCCACGCAAATGCAAATGGCTGTTGCCGAAAAAGGTTTGATGGTTTTGGATTGCGAAGCGCACGGTAAAACGGGGCATGCTGCACGTGATGAGGGTGATAATGCGTTGTACAAAGCCATGGGTGATATTGAGTGGTTTAAGAACTACCAGTTCGATAAGGTGTCGCCGCATCTTGGACCAGTAAAAATGACGGTAACACAAGTGGAAGCAGGGAGTCAGCATAATGTTGTACCCGATTCTTGTCGCTTTGTTGTTGATGTGCGCTTAAATGAGTGCTACAGTAATACGGAACTACATCAAATAATCGAACAGTATGTAAAATGTGATGTAAAGCCCCGTTCATTTCGTTTAAATAGTTCGTACATCTCAATGGAACATCCCTTTGTTTTAAAAGGTATTGAACTGGGATTAACGGCTTATGGCTCTCCAACAACGTCCGATCAGGCCGTAATGAATTTTACGACCATTAAAATGGGATGTGGAGATTCTGCTCGTTCTCATACTCCCGATGAGTATATATACCTCTCCGAGATTAAAGAAGGCGTAGGGATTTACTTGAATATTCTTAAGGGTTTGATATTAATCACGTCCTAAACGTTTTTTATTAATAGCTCGAAACGTCTTGTTATGAACCGGCCTCAGCCAGTGAGCCAAAAAACAGGGTTAACATGACGGTTAAGAATTGTTTTTCTGTTTAAGCAGTTTGAGGAACGAAAAGTGTGAGTTTAAAACAATTTCAGTCATGAATCCTAGTTTTTTGAGTGAGGTGGGTGCAGCCGGCGGATTTTTTGCTTACTTTTTTGACTGTAGAAAAAAGTAAGAGCCATCACGGCTTGAGTGAAAAATAATTAGGATAACATTAGTTTGATATTATGATTTATAATTATTTCAGCAAAAAGTCCAGTTTGGGCGGATAGCCCAATGGCAATAATTAATTAGGACAACTTTGATGATTATTTATAAAAATTCAAAATACTGACAAATATCATATAAATATGCATAAATGGCATAATTATAAATAAAAAGTAAATATATTTGCCAATTCGAAAGGGTGAGGTTTTTTAAAGTATCAAATAGTAACTCGCGAAATTGGCTTTATACAATATTAACGTCAAAAATGTAAGTTGATGAAACGAACATGATTAATTAAATCATTAACAAACAGGATAATGATTGAATTAATTATGAGAGTTCCATGTGACCATTTTTTAAAATAGATACACATGAAGCTATGGGATAAAGGAACCTCAGTAGATAAACGAATTGAAGAGTTTACGGTCGGACGAGATCGAGAGTTGGATGTTTTGTTGGCTCCGTTTGACGTGTTAGGTACAATGGCGCACATAACAATGCTGCAAAGTGTTGACTTGCTTAGCAAGGATGAGTTGGAGAGTTTGTTAGTAGTGCTTAAGAAATTGTACAAACAGGCTGTGGAGGGTGAAGTACAAATTGAAGAGGGGATTGAAGATATTCATTCGCAGGTGGAATTAATGTTGACCAGAGAGTTGGGCGATGTTGGTAAAAAAGTTCATAGCGGACGCTCTCGTAATGATCAGGTGCTTCTCGATTTAAAGTTATACACCCGTCATCAAATAGAGACGCTGGTTAATGCCGTGGATAAGTTGTTTGTGGTATTACAGCAGAAGAGTGAAGAACATAAAGATGTTTTGATTCCAGGTTATACACACTTGCAAGTGGCCATGCCATCCTCTTTTGGAGTTTGGTTTGGAGCTTTTGCTGAGAGTTTATCTGATGATTTATTGATGTTGCAAGCTGCTTGGCGTACGGCTAACCAAAACCCATTAGGCACAGCTGCGGGTTATGGTTCATCATTTCCATTAAACCGAACAATGACAACCGAGTTGTTAGGTTTTGAGGATTTGAACTACAACGTAGGATATGCGCAAATGGCGCGTGGTAAAATGGAACGAACGGTTGCTTATGCAATGGCATCGGTAGCACAAACAATTGGTAAGCTGGCAGTCGATGGTTGCTTGTTTACTAGTCAGAATTTTGGATTTTTAAAGTTGCCCGATGCCTTAACCACTGGGTCGAGCATAATGCCACACAAAAAAAATCCGGATGTATTTGAATTGTTGAGGGCTCATTGTAATAAAATACAGGCTTTACCTGAGTCGATTGGTGCCATTATTACCAATCTGCCAACAGGATATTTTCGCGATTTGCAATTAATCAAGGAAGTGTTTATGCCGGCTTTTGATGAGTTGATTGATTGTATTGAAATTGCTGCCTATGCCATCGAAAACATTGAGGTGAAGACCAATGTGATGCAAGATGAGAAGTATAAGTTGGCTTTTAGTGTTGAAGAGGTTAATAAGTTGGTGTTGAGTGGTGTTCCTTTTCGCGATGCCTATAAGCAGGTAGGAATGGCCATTGAAGCTGGCTCTTTTGAAACAGATGGTCAGGTTAAGCATACGCACGAAGGCTCAATTGGTAATTTGTGCAACGATAAAATTGAATTGAAGAAGAATAAAATTATACAAGAATTTGGCTTTGATACTGTATCCAATGCAGTTCAAAACCTTTTAAAATAGAATTTATGGCAATATTTGAGAAATTAGCGAACGATGCCGTGGCGTCAAGTGATATAGAAAAATCGTTGTTTGACGAGTATAGTGTTAAACGAGGATTGCGTAATGCTGATTTCTCAGGTGTGCTTGTTGGTTTAACAACTATTGGCGATGTTGAGGGCTACGATAAGGTTGATGGTAAGCTGGTGCCAAAAGATGGTAAGCTATTTTACCGAGGTGTTGAGCTAAAGGATCTAGCAAAAGGTTTCCAGTCCAAAGGACGTCATGGTTTCGACGAAACGGCCTACCTGCTTTTGTCTGGTAATCTACCTAATAAAGAAGAGTTGGAAGAGTTTTCTGGCAAACTGGCCGAAGAGCGCCATTTGCCTCCATTCTTTTCTAAAAATATGATTTTGTCTCTTCGTGGACGAGATGTTATGAATATGTTAGCTCGCTCGGTACTGGGTTTATACACAGCCGACGAAGATGCTGAAGATTTATCGCCGGAAAACCTGATAAAACAGTCCATTAGCTTAATTGCTAAGTTTCCGGTTATCGTGGCCTATTCTTATTTTGGTATGCGTCATTCGTATCAAAAAAAATCATTAGTCATACGTCATCCTCAACCAGGATTGAGCACAGCTGAAAATTTCCTTTACATGCTTAAGGGCGATAATTATTCAAAGTTAGAAGCCGACTTACTGGATTTATCTTTGGTGATACATGCTGAGCACGGAGGGGGTAATAACTCATCGTTTACTACGCGTGTTGTTAGTTCTGCTCAAACCGATACCTATTCGGCTATTGCAGCTGCATTGGGTTCACTAAAGGGAGGTTTGCATGGCGGTGCCAACCTAAAGGTAATGGATATGATGGAAAACATTAAAACCAATGTATCTAACTGGCGCGATGAAAACGAAATCAAAGCCTACCTGCAAAAGATACTGCAGAAAAAAGCCTTCGATAACACCGGGAAAATTTATGGTATCGGACATGCTATTTATACCAATTCCGATCCGCGTGCCGTATTGTTAAAAGAGAAAGCTGAAGCATTGGCCATTGAAAAGCAGCGATTGGATGAATTTCATTTGTATGCTGCCATTGAACGCTTGGCACCTCAGGTGTTTTATGAGTTTAAAGGAGCTAATGCCAAAGTTATTTGTGCCAATGTCGATTTCTATAGTGGCTTTGTTTATGAGTGTCTACAAATTCCAAAAGAAATATATACACCTATTTTTGCCGTATCGCGCATTGCAGGCTGGTGTGCACATCGTATCGAAGAGGTGACTTTCTCGAGTCGTCGAATCATTCGACCTGCATATAAAAATGTATCAGAAAGAATAGATTATCTTGAATTGAACGATAGATAAAAACGATTTTGTTGATTGGGTATGAGGGACCGTTGCATGGGGGAGATTTGCATGGTCCCTCATTTTTGTTTTTGATGGTGCTTGGCGCTGCATGTAGTTGGAGTAAAGTGTATAGAGAATCCATTTAAGAGTCAATCTTTGATAAATTAAAATGAACACACGCACTGCGTAGTGACATTATCCCAAATGAATAACAAAATGTTTGATAAAGCATTTTGCTTATATCATGGGTTAATGCCATAACAGAATCACAGATTGTTTTTTTATCAATCGTTTTGATTCGATCGGTATTATCCTTCACTTTTGACCATCCTTCTTGCCCCACTCGAAATGCAATTTCGGCAGTGCGGTGGCCTGTTCCATTGGCGGGCATGCGAAGGCGTGAATAATGATTAATTTAATTGAACATCAAAGGGGCTTGACCTACTTTGATTGTGAAAGTAATTTATCATTAGAGCGGGAGGTAGCATCAATGGGACTAGTGTTTTGTTTCTTTTGGGCGATGCAAAAGAAAGGAAAACCATCTCACACAACAGGGTATTTCATTGCTTCCTTTCGTTACAAATTTTTATTAATCCACAGGAATATCCTATGACCCTTAAAGTTCGCTGGAGTTAGGTGTATCTGAAGAACAGTGTATCAGATTTTTATTGGTCGAAAACTTTGCATTTCACACAACTATAATGCTTATAAAAACAATTCCAATAACACCTCACACTAATAAAAATTTGTTAAAAGCAATTGTACGAACGATTAGCATAAATAATTGTTTAGTACAAATAATTATAACTCCAGGTTAATAGATTATAGATCTAATTAAAGCAATTATATAATTAGCTCGAACAATTATATACCTAGTTAAAACAAGTGTACGGTATGACTACGCATGTTTTATCTGATGTTTATCACAAATATTCTTTAAATGGGACTTAGGATGAAGTTTTACATGGCGTTAAAAGTCGTTCAGCGTGCTTGGAGTTTGTTATACCATTTAAATATTAAAATGCGCTGGTATAATGCCGATACATATTCATAGTGCTTTTAGGAGTGAAGCGAACGAAAGGCGCATTTTGAATAATAATCGGTATTATTCCTAATAAATATGGTAGAGTAAGACCTTACTGCTAGTATTTATATCGTACAATAATGCATACTTATGCGTAAGCTTAATTTTTATGTAATAAATATGCAAACAAAGCTTAAAAATTCGAGTGTTATACAAATAATTATTACATTTGTACCGCATAAGGGAGTCCCTCTGCATGCATTTATTCCACATAATGGATAGATGCATTTTTTATATAGGTTTTAAGTGTAAATCAATTAAGCATCTGAAGGCATGCCTGAAATAAAAAAGATCAAATTAGTGTTGGAAGACGGAACGGTCTTCGAAGGAAAATCATTTGGATATCATCAGTCGGTAGCTGGAGAGGTTGTTTTTAATACAGCCATGACAGGGTATCCTGAGAGTTTAACAGATCCATCTTATGAGGGTCAAATATTGGTTTCAACCTATCCCTTAATTGGGAATTATGGTGTGCCCAAAAGCGATGTTGAAAATGGTATTCCAAAGTTTCATGAGTCTGATCGGATTCATATTTCTGGTTTAGTAATTTCTGATTATTCCTTTGAATACAGTCATTGGAACGCTGAAAATAGTCTGCGTGAATGGTTGATCCAAAATAAAGTTCCAGGTATTTTTGATATCGATACACGTGCTCTTACCATGATACTTCGTGAGAAAGGCGCTATGTTGGGTAAGATAGAAGTTGAGGGCGACGAGATTGATTTTGTAGATCCGAATAAAGAAAACCTGGTTGCCAAAGTTAGTGTTAAAGAGAAAAAAGTATACGGCAACGGTAAGCATAAAGTAGTGTTAGTTGATACCGGCGCTAAGAATAATATTTTGCGTAGTTTATTAAAGCGCGATACAACCGTTATTCGTGTTCCTTGGGATTACGATTTCACTCAGGAAGATTATGATGGTATTATGTTGTCAAATGGACCTGGTGATCCTCAAATGTGCGAAATTACCATTAAGCACATTCAAAAAGCCATGGAAATTGGTAAGCCTATTTTTGGTATTTGTTTAGGAAATCAGTTGCTAGGAATTGCATCAGGTGCTTCTACCTACAAATTAAAATATGGCCACCGTGCCCATAACCACCCAGTAATTAGAGTGGGTACCGATACCTGCTATATTACTAGTCAAAATCATGGTTTTGCCATCGATAACGACACCTTAACTGATGAGTGGGAGCCTTTCTTTGTTAATATCAACGATAAAACCAACGAGGGTGTTATTCATAAAACAAAGCCATTCTTTTCAACTCAGTTTCACCCTGAGGCATCTAGCGGACCAACCGATACGGAGTTTTTGTTCGACGTGTTAATTAAAAAAATAGAAGAAAGTAAGCTCTAGTAGCTTTGCTTAAGAAATAATTACGAAGGTCGCCGCAAGCGACCTTCTTTCGTATAAAACAAATTGCGTATTTTTATTGCTTAACCAAAACGAACCGCAATTATGGCAGTTGGTGCAAAAAATACCGCAATTGAATATCATTCGCGTATCAATCAAACGCTTGATTATATAGAGAAGAATTTGGAGAAGCAATTCACTCTTGATGAACTAGCTTCTATCGCCGCCTTCTCCAAATACCATTTTCATCGTATTTTCATGGGTGTTATCAACGAAACACCTTTTCAATTTATTACACGCTTGCGTTTGGAGAGAGCTGCTACCATGCTTGTAATGAATCCGCAATTGCAGATTGGCGATGTGTTTGTGGCTTGTGGTTTTTCCGATATATCAATTTTCTCACGAAACTTCAAACAGCATTTTGGTCAATCGCCAAGTCAATGGCGTAAAGAAATGATTCAAAAAAGCAATTTGAGTCAAGTCAAAAGCAATCCTAAGAAAATACAGCAGGAGCTGAGTGTCTACTTTTGTTCCCATACTAAATCACTTAAATGGATGACGAATATGGAACTAAACAAAAGTATTGAAGTGAAGAACATGCCAAGCATGACAGTGGCATATGTGCGACACATTGGACCTTATAAAGGTGATGAAGAGTTGTTTCGTGGCTTATGGCATAAAATGATGACCTGGGCAGGGGCCAAAGGCTTGTTGGCTCAGCCTAACTTTCAATCATTAGCAGTTTACCACGATGATCCTAATATTACCGACGATATGAAGCTGCGAACCAGTATTTGTATCACAATTCCTGAGGATGCGAAAGTCGATGGCGAAATTGGTAAAATGGTGGTAGAGGGCGGTTCGTATGTTGTAGCTCGTTTCGAAGTTGAAGCGCATGAATTTGCTGAGGCCTGGAACTGGATGTATGCAAGCTGGTTTCCTAAAAGCGGTTATCAGCCCGACGATAAGCCGTGTTTTGAATTGTATTCCGAGGAGCCAAAGGACAATAAATTCATCGTCGATATTTGTGTGCCCGTTAAGCCTTTGTAACTTCTTAAGCAAAGTCAGGTCATTAACTATTGGTTGATGGCCTGGTACTATTCTTCTTTGGTCATTCCGCTACAATAGATCTTCTTTGTAAACTCTTCTTTTTATGATATCTTTATTGGGAACCTATGTGTTTTATAATTTAAAAAGTTGCCCTATGGATGATTTAATAAAAGTTTATAGTGATACGGAATTGACGATTACACATTTAAAAAATGTATTGGCCGATGCTGGAATCGAATCCTTGATAAAGAATGATTATGAATCGGGTGTTTCAGCTGGCTTTGTTGCGGGAACGCTATCTGCCATAGATTTATATGTATTTGCTAAGGATGAAGAAAAAGCGCGTCCTGTTGTAGAAAAATTTATTAGCGAACTGCAAAAATAAAACGAATGTTATTACCAACTTCTCGGGATGTTATTAAAGCTTACGACTTAATTAAGCCAATTGTTCATTGTACCCCAGTTTTGTCGTCACAGGCCATTAATCAAATTACTGGAGCCGATGTTTATTTTAAATGCGAAAACTTCCAAAAAGTTGGGGCCTTTAAATACCGAGGTGCTACTAATGCGGTGTTGTCATTAACTGATGAGCAAAAGAAAAATGGTGTTGCAACACACTCCTCGGGTAATCATGCTGCAGCTTTGGCTTTGGCGGCTGCAAACAATGGGGTAATGGCTTATATTGTCATGCCCAAAAATGCTCCTGAGATTAAAAAAGTAGCTGTTGCAGGCTATGGCGCAGAAATAACCTTTTGTGAACCAACCTTAGAGGCACGTGAGCAGACGCTTAATGCCGTTATTGCAAAGACGGGGGCTACTCTGGTGCATCCTTATAATCAGTTCGAGGTAATTTGTGGGCAAGGAACGTCTTCTCTTGAATTGATGCAGCAAGTTAACTCACTTGATATTGTAATGACACCCGTGGGCGGTGGAGGCTTGCTTAGCGGTTCAGCAACTTATCTTTCTGAAGAATTTCCAGAAGTAAAAATTATTGCTGCTGAACCTGCCATGGCCAGTGATGCTTACCAATCGTTCAAGAGTGGTGAGTTTCATTCGGTTGTTAATCCCAATACCATAGCCGATGGTTTACGTACTTCTTTGGGCGATTTAACATTTGAGATTATAAAAAGTAAGGTGCATGAAATTTATACTGTCTCGGAACAAAGTATTGTTGCAGCTATGCGCCTCATTTGGGAGCGAATGAAAATAATTGTTGAGCCATCTTCAGCCGTTCCATTGGCTGTGTTATTAGAGAATAAAGCGGCGTTTAAGCATCAAAAGGTGGGCATCATCTTAACAGGAGGAAATGTGGATCTTGAAAAGCTGCCCTTCAGTTCAAAATAAAAATGCCCCGATAGTATCGAGGCATTTAGGGGGAATGTAATAAGCAATAAAATGCTTAACTACAGTATGCTAATTACTGATTAGTTAGCTTATTCAACAAATCTAATGCCAAAACTGGTTACTGAAGTTGTTTAATTCCAAATTCTTAAGGTATTACCACTAACCGATGTTTGGTAGCGCTTTAATGGCCATTTGGCTGGTCCTTTTATAATGCTGCCGTACTCTGCTGCGACATTAAATTCTGATTGGCACTCGGGACACACCAGTACAACATCTCCTATGTTGTCAAAATCAACAAAAAAGGCACCTGTCTTTTCATGCTGATGCGTACACATAAGGTCGAAAGCATAAAATTCCGACGAACTAACTTCAAATACAACCACGCCATTAATACCCACATATCGGTTGGTGCCACCAGGTCTTATTATAAAAGGGTTGCTTCCTGCATATTGTGGGTTATCCAGATTTATGGAGGCGTTAAATTTAATATTCGGTATTATCTCTACAGAATCTTTGCTGCACGATAAAGAAATGAATACGATGAATAGATATATTGGTTTTTTCATTTGTCTAAAATTTGTACCCATTTATCATATGGAACTCGCCAATTTTGCCATCCTCCTGTGTGAGAAGTAGTAATTAAGGCTTGTTTCATATTAGTAAGGATAATTATAAACGTTCTAGCTTTTTATTTATTGTTTGGTATGCGCAAAGCTAGTTTGAATGTGCAATATTAGGGTTTTTATTTTAGATGTTTTAAAAACTGTAATTGATATTCAAAGCTCTTGCATATACCGCTTCAATACATATAGAATTTACTTTCAAAGCTCATATTTTACAGATTTAGCTTTACTAAGCTTTTGCTTCATCTGAACTGATTCAAGTCAACCTCTAAATCTTGAAATAGAATAGACCTGTGCGAAGTGTAAGGCATATAGTGTGGTCTTTAGATATCTGCCACAGGGTGCTTGAATGTTAAAGGATTGCTGTGAATAGAGTCTTAGTTATGCAACTTTTTAGCATAAAAATGGTAAATTGGCTCAATATTTAAGATTTGCTTTATGGATGATTTAGGTAATATATTATATATCATTGCTATGCTTGCTGCTTTAGTTATTAGTGCATTAAAGAAGCAGAAAAAGGCAAGGGCAAAAGAAGTTATGCCCGATACGAACGAACCCATGCAGCCTAGTGTTGAGGAGGAAGATATTCTGGCAGATTTGAAAGATCTTTTTCAGCAAAGCACCGAAAAGAAAGAGAAAGTAGTTCCAGTGCAGAAACCTAAGCCAAAACATGTGCCTTTGCATATGCAAGCAAAACCTCAGGTAAAAACGAAAGTTCGCAATGTGGTACAAAAGCCATTGGATCTTAAGCATGACGAGTACGAAAATGATGGCTTTGAATTTGATAAAGAACAAATAGATTTGCGCGAAGCAGTCATATACTCCGAAATATTAAACCGACCATATGAGTAGTTAATGATTTGATAGATAGTGGTTAGTGTTCTTGTTGATGTTGGTGCCTTTTGAATTATCTGATATCTTTAATATATTTGTAGCAAAGAGTTCTGGGACATCAGGATTCTTTATTTTTTTTATATCAAGTAGAGTGTAATGATGCAAGAATGTATACAAGGCAGCATTACTGTTAACATTTAAAATTTATTCAAAATGAAATATATAACCGAAGCCGGCTTAAAGAAGCTTAAAGAAGAGTTACATCAGTTAGAGACTTTTGAGCGTCCATCAATTTCTAAGCAAATTGCAGAGGCTCGTGATAAAGGTGACTTGTCGGAGAATGCAGAATATGATGCAGCAAAAGAAGCCCAAGGTTTACTAGAGATGCGAATTGCGAAGATGAAAGATACATTAGCGAATAGTCGAATTATTGACGAGTCGAAAATTGATACTTCAAAGGTGCAATTGTTGAATAAAGTGAAAATTAAAAACCTGAAGAATAAGGCTACGATGACTTATACTTTGGTTCCTGAGAGTGAGGCTAATTTAAAAGAAGGAAAAATTTCCATATCAACACCTATTGCCAAAGGTTTATTGGGTAAAGTAGTTGGCGATCAGGTTGAAATAAAAGTGCCTTCAGGCATGATGACATTTGAGGTTGTAGAGATATCCATTTAATTGTTTGACGATGCCAACCATTTTCACGAAAATAATAAACGGAGATATACCGTGTTATAAAATAGCAGAGGATGAGCGCTTTTTTGCGTTTTTAGATATTAATCCTTTGGCTAAAGGTCATACATTGGTTATTCCTAAGCAAGAAACAGATTATCTGTTTGATTTGGAAGATAACTTGCTTGCCGATATGCAGGTGTTTGCTAAAAAAATTGCAATAGCGCAAAAAAAGGTGATTGAGTGCAAGCGTATTGGTGTAGCTGTGTTAGGGCTTGAAGTGCCGCATGCACACATCCATCTTATTCCAATGAATATTGAGGCTGATGTCAACTTTTCGAACGATAAATTAAAGTTATCGCAAGAGGAGTTTGAAGCCATTGCAAAATCAGTACGTGGAGCATTGTAAAACGAATACACTACATTATAAAAGTTAAGACTGCTGATAGGCGGTCTTTTTTTTGGGATAGATTCAACTTCCTTAGTAGTTAAACGTTGCTTAATTTGTACATCTATATTTGAAGTGTTTTGAGTGTTGAAAACGTGGATTAAGCGGATGTTGAATGACAAAAGATAGCGTTGAAATAGTAATTGCGGTTATTTTGTTTTGACGAACGGCTAATAATTAAAGACGAAGGACTTCTAGAGTATGGTTAAAATAAATTTTGATTGGTGATTTTTAATTATGTTTGTAAGAGCTGGGAACATTATTAATTATCAAGCGTATACTGCTTGAATGATGTATGGTTTGGGGACTTTACGTTGCTAATAATATTAATGGGAATGAAAAAATATCTACACATAATTTTAACGCTATCCTTATGGATTGGCGTTACTAATCTATATGCCCAAGGAGCGAAAGCTACTGTTGGATTTGACCAATTGCGTTTCTGTGAATCAGGCACAGTAACAATGACGATACGTTTTGAAGGTCCGGCACCATATGAATTTAAATATAGTTATGCGGGTGGTATTTATTCTGAGCCAGATTGGAATAGTGATGTTTTTACTAAAGAATTTACTTTTGATACAGACGTAACTATAGAAGTATTCGATTTTAAAGATGTTAATGGTGTTGATGGAGATGTTGTAAATGGGCTTGAAACAGTTTTAATTGACCAAATGCCTACTCCAACGATAAGTCCCAATGTGTTAACCTGTCGAAAAGAAGTAACGCTTAGTGCTGATCCAGGAGGAGAATTCACAGATTTTAGTTGGACGGCTTCTGAAAGTGGTGTTTTTGATCCGGAAACAATTGATAAGGCCACGTTTTTTGCTGACAACACTGGTTCACATACAGTTACTTACCAAGTAGAAAATGGTGTCTGTGTTGCCTCCACTCAACGAGTTTTGGAAATCGAAGAAGTGGCTACTCCCACTGCTCAATTTCGTATCGTTGAAGATCGAATTTGTAATGGTTCAAATGCTACTCTTGAGTTTAGTAATATAACAGGTCGATTTCCAATAGACGTTTCATATACCGATGGAGAAAGTGAATTCTCATCGATCTTGAATAACAGTTTGGAAAAAATAATTGTTACGCCAACAGGTGCATCAAGTGCTAGCTACACTCTTAACACATTGATAGATGTTGAAGGGTGTGATAACACTTTAAACACCAGTGATGATGTTATTTTGGATGTTGTGCCAAATCCAGTAGTAGATTTTTATGATGAGGCTTTTTGTGGTGATGAAGCAAACGTAAGCGTTACCTTGTATGAAAGCAACAAGTGTGAGTGGAAAGTTGTAGCTGATGAAAGTGATGGCAGTGGATTGTATTTTGAAGATCGTACCATGGCAGAAACAAAAGCTTACGTAAATTCTAATGAACAGCAGGCTTATGAATATTATCTCTTAGAACTAACTGAGATAAATGTTTTGAATGAGTCTTGTACTGGGAGTGATGGGGTTTTACTGGAGTTGTATAAAAAGCCAATTATTTCCTTGGGGGCACCAGATACAACGGGTTATCTTGATAAAGCAATTTTCTTCTCTACCCTTGGCTTAGAGGGCTTACCTTATGAATGGGATTTTTCAAATGGTTTAAATATAAATGATGAAAGACTCGATAAGGTTATTGTTAGTGGTCTTTTAAGTGGTTTAAACGAAGTTATATGCACTGTTGAAAATGGTACTTGTCCAATAGTAGAAGCAACTAAAGAAATTACAATTCTTGATTTGTATCAGACAACTGGCTTTTCTCCAAATGGAGATTTTACCAATGAAACCTTTATAATTGGAGGAGCTCACAATATTAGCAACAACACATTCACGGTTTATGATATGTCAGGAAAAGTTGTTTTTCAAGAAGAGAACTTCTGCCATGTTGACCCAGATGGTGATCCAGATGGCGATGAAAAGATTGGTTGGGATGGAAACAGTAATGCAGGTCCTTGTCCTGAAGGTACATACTACTATACTTTTAAAGGTGACGAACTTGTCAAACCAATACAAAACTACCTAATCCTAAAGCGAAGTAAACCATGAGACAGGTAATTAATAATATAATTATAACACTTTTGTTGTTGTGTTCTGTTGCTCCTGTTCTCGCTCAGAAGGACATGGTGATGAGCCAGTATTTGCACAATCGCTATGCACTAAACTCTGCTTTTGCAGGTAATCGTGAAGTACTGTCTTTGTATGGAGGTTACCGTAAAAAATGGGCTGGTTTTGAAGGAGCACCAGGAACCATGCTCTTTAGTATGCATTCGCCACTAAAAAATGAAAAAGTGGCCTTGGGAATGGAGGTTTTCAACCAGCAATATGGCGTGACTAAACAAACAGGTTTTTCTTTTTCCTATACCTATCGTATAAAAATGGCTAATAAAGCAAAGCTGGCCTTTAGTATTAATGGTGGAGGCAATTTTCATAGTTCCAATTGGTCCGATGTCAAAACGTTTGAAGGTGGTGGCGATGTAATCGATGATGTATTCTCAGTTAATGAGTCCAATTTTTCTCCGATAGTGGGTTTTGGAACAGCATGGTATTCATCAAAGTATTTTGTTGGTTTTTCTATTCCTAACTTTTTTTATTACAATGCATACATAGATGGTGGTTCAAGTAGTTTGGAGCTGAATCAGGCCAATTACCTACTAACAGGTGGCGTTTTGTTTGACGTGTCAAACGCATTGCATTTTCAACCGAGCATGATGCTGCGTTACAACCCAGAACAAACCACATGGCTTGATGTAAATGCTTCCCTTATTTATAACAATGCCTTATGGTTGGGTGTTGGTTACCGCACCACTAATGAGATTACTGGAATGCTGGCTTATCAGGTGAGCCCTCAGTTGCGATTCTCCTACAGTTTGGATTATTCCACAGGAGATATTAGTTCTCATAATAATGGAACACATGAAATAGCGATCCAATATGATTTTGGGTTTAAGGTAAAATCAAGTAGTCCTAAATTCTTCTAAGCGATTATGATGAAGCAGTTATTTGTAGTTCTAGGTCTGATATTCATATCAAGTTTTTCTGCATTAAAGGCACAAGGTCTTAGTGTTAAAACGCTTTCTTTTAATGAAAAGCATAATGACGAAATGGCTCCTTTTGTGCAGGATTCACTATTGTATTTTCGTTCCAATAAGAATGTGAAATTTGGAATTAAAGGAGTCGATCAGGATAAGGAGAATATGCTTAATCTATTCTCTGTTTATCAAGCTGCTGATTCCACTTGGGAAGAACCTGTGCAATTTATGCCCAATTACTTCTCTGACCTTAATACGTCTTCGATTGTATTTTATCCCGATAGCAACGAAATTTATTTTACAGAATCGCACATAAAAGATAAAAAAGAGTTAAAGAAAGGGACTGTAGATTTCCGAGGAATATATGTAGGGAAAGCTAAGGAAAACGGATTTAAACGAGCTAAGAGTTTGCCCTTTAATTCTCGTCGTAGTTTTAACGTTGGACATCCAACACTATCTCCAGACGGCCAGAAAATGTTCTTTACTTCAGATAAAGAGGGTGGTTATGGTGGTTATGACTTATATTTTTCTGAACGACAAGGTGATAGTTGGGGAGAAGCTGTTAACCTAGGTGATGTTTTAAATACTGGTGGGCATGAGTTGTTTCCTTTTTATCATCCAAGTGGCAAGCTTTATTTTGCTTCAGACAGTCTTGGCGGACAAGGGGGCTTCGATATTTTTTATACCGAGAGAACTGAATCTGGTTGGGAACGACCAATAGCTATGGATGAACAAATAAACACAGAAGCCAATGAATATAGTTGTTACATTTATGCCGATGGTCAGCGTGGTTATTTTGCATCTGATCGTTATGGGAGTAGTGATATATTAGAATTTGAGTATCTGTTTCCTGTATTTCATACCGCCGATAAACAAAAAGAGAATACTTTTACCTATCGCTTTTACGATCAAATGAATGGTAAAGGAGATGGGCCATTAAAATATGTTTGGCGCTTTGGCGATGGCCATCAGGCAGAAGGAGATACCGTTATTCATAAATACAAAGCTGAAGGCGAATACCATGTGCAATCTGTATTGGTTGATACTGTAGAAAATGTTGAGCTTTTTGTATTGAATGACTTTTACCAAACTGTAGCAAAAAAAATACAGGTGTATATTAATGTGCCCGATGAGGTAAAAGTGGGAGATAGAATACGTCTTGATGCCAGCTCATCAAACTTTGGAGAGTTCGTGCCAAATGGTTATTATTGGGAACTTCCTGATGGATCGAAGCAAAAAGGTGAAACAATTGAGTATATCTTTCGAACAAAAGGAAAACACATTGTCAAGTGCGGAACCATTAGTATGGATGATCCACACAATAAAATGTGTACATATAAAGAAATTAACGTAAGCGAATAATTATGACCAAACTACTTAAGCTATCTTTTTTGTTATTGTTGGTTGGGGTGTTGAGCAAGGCTCAGCCAGTGCCTGGTGGAGATGAAAATATACCAAACCTGATTACTTTTGGAGCCGAAGCGGAAACATCATGGGGCGATGCCAACTTCTGTCAAATTATTTTCTTTACAGTACCAAAATCACATACTGCTCCTATCTATATCAAAGTTTACGACCCCGATTGTGGTGGCGAAAATGATGAGATGCAGGGCGAATGGAATACAGAAACTTCGTTTAGTATTTATGGTGGACAGGGAAGTTGCTCAAGTGATGATGCCAAAAAGTTAAACCTGGACGGTAATTACGATGAAGGAACGCTTTTAGCCTCTCAAACTTTTTCAAACGAGCCCGAGTACGATCAAAAATGGTACACATTTGGTCCTATCAATCCATCGGAGGGGGAGTTTTTACCTGAAGAGGGTGGGCATGTGTTTAAAATAATCGTCGAAGGCGTTGCTGGCGACGATGGGAATATGTATCAGCTGTTTATGAGTACAAAAAGTGAGGCTGAGGATGAAGTTGAAGGAGGTTATGCGTATTATTACAAGTACACTGTCAGGCTTCACGATAATCCGCGCGAGATGTCGCATATTTATCCTTACATCAATGACTCAAGCATCGTATCCATCAAGCAAACCAATTTTGATTGGGATAATGACGGTTGGATTATTGTACGTTCAGTGGCCACAGCTGGTCAAATGATGAAGATATCTAAAGATAACGAGTGGGCCACCAGTTTATACAACATTAAACCTGAGGAATATAATACATCATTGGATATTCAAATGCGCAAGCATCCATCTGGTAGTATTCGAAACAATAATGTGGTTATATATTTCGAAAACCAATATGGCGAACTTATGAAATCGTATAGTGTGCCAATTGGTGGCGTGCCTAAATACAAAGGTAAGCCAGCTTCGGAGGAACTATAAGAGAATCATGATAGTACTCTGGTGGACTAATTGACTGTGTACAGGATGGTGCATAGTAGTAATTAAGAGTAATTAATCGTTTGCCCGATAATTACGATGATTAATAAAGAACAAACTATGCAGCAAATTAAAATACGTACCTTCTTTTGGGTTTTGTCCCTTTGTTTATCTTTTTCAAGCGCAAGTTTTGCACAGTCTTTCGACTTTAAGGTATACAATACTTCTGAAGGGCTAGCCGATAACGATATTATTGCACTTACACAGGATAAAAACGATTATATCTGGATGGCCACAGACGAGGGCTTAATCCGATACGATGGGATTGAATATGTGGTTTATACTGTTGCAGATTCTTTGGCTCATAATTATATCAATTGTTTGCATTTCGATAAAAAAGATCGCCTATGGATCGGTCATAAAAATGGCCTGATTACCTATCGTGAAGACGATGAGTTTCATAAAATTGCTGTAGAAGGATCTTCTCAATTGATTTCAGCTATTGCCGACGATGAGCATGGCAATATATGGGCTATTGACCAAAAAAGGGGTTTGATACGAATCGATACAAAGGGAGTAGTCACTACTTTTTTCGATCGAAAAATATATGGTCGTAAAAACTATACTTCCTTTCAATGTCTGTCCAACAATCGATTTTTGATAGGAACCGCACGTCAGGGGCTTTTTGTTTTTCAATTCGATGCAACTTATTCTTCAGTCGAAATTACAAAAGTGCCAGATATTCCTCACACCTGGATTAATACCATTAATAAAAGCAACAGAAGTAATAACTATTGGATTGGCACGCGTGGAAAAGGTTTTTATGAGTTTATCGATCAGGTAGATGGTGTTGGGGCTGAGCATGTTTCTGATCATACTTTGTGTCAGAAATTTGATATTGAATCGGAAAGTGTAACTGATATTTATGAAGAAACAGAAGGTCATTTGCTAATATCGACCCTCGGAAGTGGTGTTGTGCGTTTAATTTATGATCCAGTTGTTGGGCAATTTAACGACTCCTTTAAATACTCAAACAATAACGGATTAAGTAATAATGATGTACAAGATATTTTGTGCGATAGAGAGGGAAATTACTGGTTTGGAACAAAGGGTGGCGGTGTATCACTTTTGGTAAATCAGTACTTTGTTTTTTATAATCTTGATGAAATAGGATTTCATTATAAAGCTTCTTCGGTTTATAAAGATGGTGAAAACCTTTGGGTTGGGCTTGATCGAGGCATGATGCTAACCGACCCTTTGTGTTTTGATATACGTTATTATGATGATCAATACGGAGGCATACCCAACGATGAGATAGTCGATTATTATAAAGATGAGAATGAAACATTATGGATGGCTACTGCTAAAAGTGGTTTGTATTTCAGGACTAAGAACTCAGAAACATTCCGAAAAAAGAACTATTACAACGATAAGTTAGCACTTTGTATTAATGGCATCACAGGTGTCAAAGACGAGCTGTTTTTAGCTACACAAAGAGGTTTATTTATTATTGATACCCAAAAAGGAGCCATAAAAAATTACGAGATTAAAGATGGATTATCTCATAACAACATCAATTTTGTTTATGTCGATTCGAAAACGAATATATGGGTGGGCCCTAAAGACGGAGGGCTTTGTAAAATCAATCCAGTTCAAAATAGAATAGAACGACACCCATTAAAA
Organism: Carboxylicivirga sp. M1479; assembly: GCF_007097485.1. GTDB lineage: Bacteria > Bacteroidota > Bacteroidia > Bacteroidales > Marinilabiliaceae > Carboxylicivirga. The sequence goes on from NZ_VKDE01000002.1 coordinate 187,727, forward strand.
GATAATCGGGCGGTTGACGTAACAGACATGACCGAAGATGATGATGGAAATCTATGGATTAGCACCAAAGGAGAAGGTGTTATGTCGTATGTCGATGATGTGGTTACGCAGCAATTTACCACTGCAGATGGGTTGAAAAAAGATTTTTGTTATGCCATCCATAGCGATATCAAAAATAGACTATGGGTTTGTCACGATGGTGGATTATCGCGAATTGATGTTGCCAATGATGCCCTTAAGAACGATAAGGTTAAAATATATGGCCATAACGAAAAATTGGGTAGCTCTTTTTACCAGATAAGGCAAGATGCTACCGGTGGTTTGTGGTTTGCTTCAGACAAGGGGGTGGTCAACTACCTTCCTGAAAATGATAGACCCAATACTGTGGCGCCAATTTTAAATGTACTTACAATGCATTTAGATGATGAGGAAATTCCAGTAACGAAGCGCTTGCAACTGAAATACCCTTATGGTAAGAAACATTATAAATTGAGTTTTGATTTTAGGGCTATTAGTTTTAAAAAACCAGAGGATGTTAGTTATCAGGTAAGAATTGATAAGGCGGGGGATGATAATACAACTCAAAAATGGTCGGATTTAGGAAATGTTAATCGAAAAGAGATTGATTACCTAGGCTATGGCGATTATAAAATTCGTATCAGAGCTTTTAATGCCGACGGAATAGAAACGAGTTTGCAAAAAACAATAAGTGTTTCAATTGATAAGCCTGTTTATTTATCAGTTTGGTTTATTGTGTTGATGGTAGTTCTTTTTGTAGTTTGCGTTTACCTGATAATGAAGTATCGCGAGCGACTATTAATAAAGCAAAAGCAACAGCTACAAAATGAAGTGGCATCACAGACTGTTGTGTTGAGGGAGCAGAAAGCTGAGATTGAGCGTAAAAATCGAGACATTACCGACAGTATTAATTATGCAAAAAAAATACAATCATCCATATTGCCTGCGATGGATGATTTAATGAATGTCTTTCCTAATTCGTTTGTTTACTTCAAGCCTCGTGACATTGTAAGTGGCGATTTTTATTGGTTTAACCATTCCAAAGATTATTTCATAGCCTGTTGTGCTGATTGTACTGGGCATGGTGTTCCAGGTGCTTTTATGTCAATGATTGGAACCACCATTTTAAACGATATTTTTCGCTTACCCGAAATAGATTCTCCAGCCGCTATGCTTGAGCGTTTGGATGAAGAAGTGAAGAAGCTACTTCAGAAGAACGAAGGAAATGAAAGTATGGATGGTATGGATATCTCAGTATTAGAAGTACACATCCCGACTAGGGAAATACGCGTTGCATCAGCTAAACGTCCGGTTTATATGATTATTAACGATGAAATGTCGGTGTATAAAGGAAGCCGACGAAGTATCGGAGATAATTATGAAGAGCAACTAAGTCCATTTGTAAATGTAGAATATAGCTGTAATAAGGGTGATACAATCTATATGTTCTCCGATGGTTACCCCGATCAGTTTGGAGGTCCATATGGTAAGAAGTTTATGAAGGCTGGTGTAGAGAATTTGATTGTTGAAATGCAAGATAAAGCTGGAAATGAACAGCTTGAATTAGTAGATAATAATTTTGAACAGTGGCGAGGTGATTTGGAACAGATTGATGATGTTTTGTTTATGGGAATAAGACTCTAATTTAAGTTATGGTAAATAGTGTAAGGTGCTGTCTACTAGCTTTTATGGTGTGTTTTAGTGCTGTTTTGGATCTAAAATGTGTTACGTTTCTCGATTTTTGCAATTAATAAGTAGAGAACCACTAACCAATTTAGTATGAGAAATCCACTAATCAACAGTCTTGTTCAAAAAGCAATTGTCGTTTGGAGCGATATTGAATCAGAAAGGGAGCAACGAATTGATGTTTTAAACACAGTAAGACATAGCTTAGCTCAAATTGCTACACCAAACGAAGAAAACAATGTTAAAATTGACTTAGTACGTCGCATATGTGAGCGACTAAGAAGAATGTATCCATCCTACACAAATTCAATTGATGAGATTGTAATGCCTTTCGAACAGCATCTAACAAAAGATGAGTTAGCAATATTACCTTTTAAGCAGATAGATGAACTCACGTATCGGATTTTTATGAAGCAAAATATGATGGGTTTTGTAGGTTAATAAATGGTTGACTAATCACTTTCTTACAAAAAACCTTTCATTCATATAGATTTTGTGAAAGAAAAAAGAGCTGCTTAGCTCGCACTTACGTTTATTTATTGTTTCAATAACTCTCCATGCATTCTTGATGCAACATACGAATAAAAGACTTAGGCCTGTGTAGCTCTTTGTAAAAAGAAGTTATGTACTTATATATTTGCTTTCGCTGCTTTAAATCCAACTCTTCAAAATTTAATATTGTTTCATAAATACTTTCTTCGACAGCCAAATACTCATCAATCAGAGTATGGTAATTATCATCATTGCTACGACAGCGGCCAATGTATTGGCGCTCAGTTACCGACCCAACAGACGCCCATTCAGCAGGCATTGCGTAAGATGTATTAACCAAACCAGCATGGTCAAAATCGTAGGGTATCGAGGTAACCTCTTCTCGACGATGTCCAAACCGCTTAATAAACTTGACATTATGACCACTCTTGATGCGCCAATCGGTATTCCCTATCATGTAGCAAAAAAATGCCATTCGATCTGCATCCATTGTGTTAATTTCATGATCTTTAAAATACTCACCATCCACCTCAATGGTATTCGTTCGATAAGCCATCATGTACATGGGCTCAATTAAGAAGCCTTTAGCCTGCAAATTCTTACCTTTTTTACCTGTATCGACGTAATTAATATCTAATAATTTCGTACGGAATGCATAAGGACTAATAAGCTCCCATAATTTATAAATCAAATACTCCTCGAGCACATACTCCGTATATTGTCGAGAATTTACACAATGGGTCACCATCTTAACCTTTGTTAATGGCCCATCAGTCGTGAATAATGTATCAGGTTTAAAATTAAGAATTAAAGGAGCAAAAAAACATTTTTCTTTGCGATAGTTACCTCTGGCACGACACCTCACATCCACCATAATCGAATCTTCATCATCAAAATAAAAAACAATTTTACCTGGTTTATAATCTTCACTTTTTTTGCGTAAATGCGTCGTTATATCAAAATGCAAGCTTATTGGCAAAACATCATCGCCATCAAATAAAGATGGACAAACAGCTGTTGCTTTCTCTTGCGCAGAAACCTGAGAACAATAAAAAGCAAACAAAACTACTGTGATTACAAGCCGATTAAGAGTCATATCATTTGGTTGTTAGAACCATAATGTATAAAAAAAACAGAGCACATGAAAATCACCTTGATATTGAAAATATTAATACGTAGTTTGAAGTATCAAAACACATGCTTATGTATAGATATGCAATTGACAATGAGGAAGAATTAAAAGAAGGTTTAACGAGAGTGCTAATAGAGCAGTATGCTTTCATTATAGACCAAATAACTATACCACTAAATATTGATTCGACTGTACACCAAATTAGGAAAGCACTGAAAAGAATAAGAGCGGTTCTTCGATTAGTACGTTGGGATATTGGTGAAGAGTTGTACCAAAGCGAAAATATGCGCTATCGTGATTTAGCACGTCAGATATCAAAACTACGTGATTATCACGTTATCATTTCCTATTTAGCTGATATATTTGAAGCCGAAGAATTACAAATACCAGAGAGTCAATTTATCCAATTGATGAGTCACCTCAATGGCGAGAAAGAAATAGAACTAAAGCGCTTAGTAAATGAGCAAACGCTCGAAACCCTCAAAGATCAAATGGAATTGGCAATCAAGGATGTTCAAAGTTATCCTTTTGACTTTCTTGGCCCTCATACTATCAGACAAGGTGTAACGAATGCTTATAGCCAGTGTTTGAATAAAATGACCAAAACCCAACTAAAACTGGGCGATCAGCCATTGCATGAACTACGAAAAAGAGTGAAATATCTACTCAATCAGATGAATTTGATTAGAGAGGTTTGGCCTGATTTTTTTACCACTTATTCTACTTCCCTTAAAAGAGCCTCTGATTTATTAGGCGACGACCATAATAGAGCGGAAGCCATTAATGCTATTAACGAACTCCCAAGTAGAATTATTTCTAATGAGGACAAAACGAGCTTAACGGCTGATTTCACTCAAGAAAGGGAGCACATTCATCGTGAGCTATGGCCGCTACTTGGTAAACTTTTTACCGAAGACACAAAATCATTCGTAAAACGTATCACTTCGTATTGGTTAATTAGTCGCGAATAAAATCATGCGAACAATTAGCCTATCATACTGTTTCTTAATTTTAAAACAAGAAGCATATGTACAACGGACTATTACATGCCCATAGCGGTTTCAGATATTTAGTATTAATTACCTTAGTAATGGTAATCGGCCAAAGCCTTATGGGTTGGCTTCGTCAGAGAAAATACAGCAATAAGCACAATTGGCTCATAAGAACCAATGTGGTATTACTGCTAATTCAAACTGCCGTTGGACTTGGTCTATTCTTCATGAGTAGCAAAGTTCTTTTTTCTGTTGAAACAATGAAGAGTACCATTTTACGTTTTTTTACTGTTGAACATCCGGTATTAATGATTTTTGCAGCCATTTTAATTCTCATAAGCTCACTTAAGGCAAAACCTTATAGCAACTACAAAACTCACAAACAACTATTCTTAAACCACATAATGGCATTCGTATTAATAATTATCTCCATTCCATGGCCATTTAGAGAACAGTTAGGTGCGGGTTGGTTCTAGGCCCGTAATGGCTATTTAGATTCTCACATACTACTAAAAAGACAGGTTTAGACTGATAGCTCATGGAAGAGTTTGGTCTAAATTGTTGAACAGTTTGTGTATAATAATACCTGTAAACTTGCCATTACTAAGCTGTCAATTATGCAAATTGCAACAATTTACTATCTCACATATTAAGTCCAAAAACTGAATTTGCTAAATAATTCAAATACCTAAAACTTCCACCTTAGTCTCTTACTTAAGTTGAGGTAGGACATCATCCATGATTTTCAGTGCAGCTGTATTTTATCCTTTATCTAAAAGTCTTATCTTCACTGCACAATAAAAATCAACTACTAACCTATGATGTTTCTTGAAGCAAAACAGGTGGTTAAGAAGTACGCTAACCACCTTGCACTTAATAACGTTAATTTACAAGTGCCTGAAAACAGTATCTATGGTCTGCTTGGTCCTAATGGAGCTGGAAAAACAACACTAATACGTATCATCAACCAAATTACTGGCCCTGATTCTGGCGAGATAATTTTTAATGGTCGCCCCTTGCAGTCAGATGATGTACATCGCATTGGCTATCTGCCCGAAGAACGTGGTTTATACAAAAAGATGAAAGTGGGAGAGCAAGCACTTTACTTGGCTCGCATGAAAGGACTATCAAGGCATGATGCTCTACAAAAACTTAAATACTGGTTCGAAAAATTTGAAATTCAACCTTGGTGGGATAAAAAAGTTGAAGAGTTATCCAAGGGTATGCAACAGAAAATACAGTTTGTAGTCACTGTGCTGCACGAACCTAAACTATTAATTTTCGATGAGCCTTTTAGTGGATTTGACCCCATAAATGCCAATATTTTAAAACAGGAAATTTTAAGGCTAAAAGAAAACGGTGCGACCATTTTGTTTTCAACACATAACATGGGATCGGTTGAAGAACTATGCGACCACATTACACTCATCAATCAATCACAAACAATACTCAACGGACAAATTGATGACATCAGGCAAAGCTACAAAGACAATCTCATAAAGCTTGAGTTTGCAGGCGATGGAAACATCATTAAAGAAAAGTTGACAACTGACTTTCATATCGACAGCATTAGCAGCATTAACAGCCACCAGGTTGCTTACGTGAAAATGCAAAACAACGCAACGGTTAACCAACTAATTGGCAATGTTATTAATGATGTTCAAATACTTGGATTACAAGAAGTATTGCCAACAATGAATGACATCTTTATTAAAGTTGTTGAACAAAGCAACCTATCTAAAACCCAAAAATAATCTGCCATGAGTAAAATTTCATTAATCATACAGCGCGAATATTTAACACGCGTAAGAAAAAAGAGCTTTATTGTAATGACCATTATTGGTCCATTGCTCTTTGCTGCCATGATGGTTTTACCTGGTTGGTTTGCTTCCATGGAAGATACCGATGCCAAAAAGATTGCCGTGGTTGATCATACTGGTAAATACACCAACCGAATTTCAAGCACCGAATATCTGAAATTTAGTTGGCTAAACGACCAAGAAGCAACCACTATTGCAGATGAATATCGGGATAACGGATTTGAGGCTTACCTGGTAATTGAAAATGATTTATTAGAAAAGCCTGATGCAGCAAAGATTTATTCCGACACACAAATAACCATTGACGTTAAAGAACATATTTCAAGAAGCCTGGAGAAACATCTGGAAAACGAAAAACTTAACAGTTACAAAATTGATGGTTTAGATGCGATTATTTCAGACATAAATGACGTAAACGTTAAGCTAAAGACTATTAAACTTTCGGAGGATGGTTCTGAAAAAGAAAGCTCTACCTTTTTAGCAATGATTGCTGCCATTGTTTTTGCAATGATGGTATATATGTTTGTATTAGTTTACGGCATGCAGGTAATGCGTGGTGTGATGGAAGAAAAAACAAATCGAATAGTTGAAGTTATTATTTCTTCGGTTAAGCCTTTTCAGTTAATGATGGGGAAAATCATTGGAATTGCTTTAGTGGCTATCACACAATTTATGCTTTGGATTATCCTTACACTAAGTATTGTAGCGGTGCTCTATAGCGTTTTTGGAGGCAACGTAGCCGACTCGGTTGATGCCAACCAAATAAACATGGTTAACTCCATGAACGAACAAGCGGTTGACGCTGAGCAAATGTCAGATATGGCCATTGAGTTCAATAAAGTCATTGATGGCGCCTTATCATTGGATCTTATTTCAAGTCTATTTTTATTCCTGCTTTACTTCTTGGGTGGTTACCTACTTTATGCCAGCTTATTTGCCGCTTTGGGTGCTGCCCTAGACAACGAAGCTGACAGCCAGCAATTTGTAATGCCTGTAATGATGCCTTTAATCCTCTCCATATATGTGGCAATGGCAGCATTTCGTAACCCAGCAGGCGATTTGGCTTTTTGGTTTTCTATGATACCATTTACATCGCCAGTGGTAATGATGGCACGTATACCATTTCAGCCGCCTGTTTGGCAAATCGCTTTATCATTATTCATACTTATTGCCAGCTTTGTATTTACAACTTGGTTTGCAGGCCGCATCTACCGAACTGGTATTCTGATGTATGGTAAAAAAGTAAGCTATAAAGAATTATGGAAATGGTTCCGTTTCTCAGGAAAATAAAACATCTATATTCAAGCAATTTATAGAATGTGAGTGGTAAAAAATTACTTCTTGCAAGCAAAACAAACATCAAACGAGGCTGTTTCATTTATTCGAAGCAGCCTCTGTTTATTAGAAACAACTTGTTTTATGTATTTTTGAGCTCCTAATTTAATTACACTATATGAGAACAGCCATCATTGATTTGGGTACCAACACTTTCAACCTGTTAATTGCCGAACAGTTTGATAACACATATAAGATACTACGTGAAGAAAAGTACCCAGCTAAATTGGGTAAAGGAGGTATCAATGATAAAAAAATACTTCCCGAAGCAATGGATAGGGGCATTGAGGCCTTAAAAACACATTTAAATACGATTGAACCCTATCAGGTGGATAAAATATTATGCATGGCTACTGCCGCCATTCGTAGTGCTTCCAATGGTAGTGAATTTGTAAAACGTGTAAAGAATGAACTCGATTTAGATATTAACGTAATTGACGGACAAAAAGAAGCTGAACTTATTTTCGATGGCGTTAAGCAAGTGGTGCCAATTGGCGATGAGCGTGTCATGATTTTGGATATAGGCGGAGGATCAAACGAGTTTATCATCGCTAACAAAAATGGCGTACTTTGGAAACACAGCTTTGATTTGGGAATGGCCCGCTTATTAGACCGATTTAACCCAACTGACCCTATTTCACAAAAAGAAATTAGAGAAGTTGAATCATACATTAAAACTGAGCTAGACCTACTTTATAAAGCACTTGAGAAATATCCAACCACAACATTAATAGGATCATCGGGCTCATTTGACACCATTTCAAATATGATAGCTGCCAAGCATCATCCTTTCCTGGATATGAAAAAAGTAACGACCTATCACATACCTTTGGCTTATGCAAAAGAGATGCATCAAAAATTTCTTTCTTCAAGCATTGAGGAACGCAGAAACATGCAACGGATGGATTTACATAGGGTTGAAATGATTGTTCTGGCAAGTATTTTTATTAACTTCATCGTTGATGAATTTCAAATCGAAGAAATTTGGCAGTGTGGCTTCGCACTAAAAGAAGGTACCATCCTACAGATTTTAAATAACCAACTATAACTCACTAAACATGGCAAAGATACTAGTAATCGACGATCAAAGAAGCATACGCAATACACTCAAAGACATTCTTGAATACGAAAACCACACTGTAGACCTTGCCGAAGATGGCGAACTAGGCCTTGAGCAATATAAGAACAACAAGTACGATGTGGTACTTTGCGATATTAAAATGCCTAACATGGATGGCATGGAGGTATTGGACAAAATTCACGCTACAAATGTTGACACTCCAGTAATTATGATATCTGGGCATGGAAACATTGATACGGCTGTTGAAGCAATAAAAAAAGGTGCTTATGATTTCATCGAGAAGCCGCTGGATTTGAACCGCATGCTGGTTACCATTAGAAATGCCATTGAAAAGAAAGACTTGGTAACCGAAACAAAGGTGCTAAAACGAAAAGTGAGCAAAACCTACGATATGATTGGCGAATCGGAGCCAATAAGCAAGGTTAAAGACATGATTGATAAGGTGGCTCCTACCGATGCACGCGTATTAATCACTGGCGAAAATGGTACTGGAAAAGAATTAGTTGCCCGTTGGCTGCATGAGAAGAGCAACCGAGCTGGTCAGCCATTTATCGAAGTCAATTGTGCTGCCATACCGTCGGAACTCATCGAAAGTGAACTATTTGGTCACGAAAAAGGCGCCTTTACTTCAGCTCATAAACAGCGCAAAGGTAAGTTTGAACAAGCCAATGGTGGCACTATTTTCCTTGATGAAATTGGTGACATGAGTCTTCCTGCACAGGCCAAAGTATTGCGAGCTCTACAAGAAAATATTGTTAGCAGAGTAGGTAGTGACAAAGACATTAAAGTTGATGTAAGAGTATTAGCTGCAACCAACAAAAGCCTGAAAGATGAAATTGCCAACACCAATTTCAGAGAAGATTTATACCATCGTTTAAGTGTTATTCTTATTCATGTACCCGCACTTAACGATCGTAAAGAGGACATTCCAATGCTCACAGAGCATTTTCGTAACCTTATTTGCGATGAGTTGGGAATGCCAATCAAAACATTTTCAGATGATGCTATTGAAGAATTAAAAGCCATTAATTGGACTGGTAACATACGTGAGTTCCGCAATGTAATTGAGCGTTTAATTATTTTAGGTCAGGAAATCATTACTAAAGACGACGTGGCCTCATACGCTCGTCCTATGAATTAGATTTATGAGAGTTGAAAGTGATTTTTTAGGAGAAGTAAACATACCAGATGATGCACTTTATGGTGTTCATTCGGTTCGTGCTGTTGAAAACTTCCCTGATAATACGCCATTCTCTAAGGAATGGTACAAAGCAATCGGATACACCAAACTAGCGTGTTATATTACCTATAGTAAATTCAAAAGGGCTGCCTCGCAAAAGTATCAGCCAAATGAGTTACCAATCGATTTTTTTGATGATACTATTATACAATCCTTAATTGCGAGTGCAGAACAAGTGGCCAAGGGAGATCACTTTCAACATTTTATTACGCCAGCTATACAGGGAGGTGCCGGAACATCCATTAATATGAATGTTAATGAGATAATTACGAATGCCTCACTTTTAAAACTAAAACAAACTCTAGGTGATTATTCAATCATTGATCCTTTTGAACAAGCAAATGTTTTTCAATCAACCAATGATATAATTCCTACAGCTTTAACTGTTGCTGCCATGCAACTATTATACGAACTGGAAGAGTCTATTAATGACTTACGTCAGCAGGTAGAAATTAAAGAAGGGGAACATCGTAATGCTATACGTCAGGCCTACACTCAAATGCAAGCTGCCACTCCCAGCACCTACGACAAACTTTTTAGCACCTACAATAATGCGCTTTCAAGAGATTGGTGGCGCGTAAGCAAATGCTTTGAACGAATTAAAGAAGTAAATTTAGGTGGGGGAGCAATTGGAACGGGTTTAAGCATTCCACGATTTTTTATCATGCAAGTGGTTAATGAGCTACAACAACTAACAGGACTTCCGGTAGCTCGCAGTGAAAACATGAGCGATGCTACTTCCAACCTTGACCGTTTTGTGGAAGTGCACGCAACACTTAAAGCCCACGCCGTTAACCTGGAAAAAATGGTTAACGACCTGCGCTTGCTAGGCTCTGATTTATTTAATAATCGCGAGCTGAGCATACCTCAAAGGCAAGTTGGTAGTTCAATCATGCCTGGTAAAATAAATCCTGTTATTCCTGAGTTTGTGATCAGTGCCGTGCAAAAAATATATGCCAATGATCAGTTAATTTCATCTTTATGCGGGCAGGGCTGCCTTGAGCTTAATGCCTATCTGCCAAGTATTGGTCATGCACTGCTTAATACTTTAAAGCTCCTTATTGCGTGTAACAATACCCTGCGCAAGAACTTAATTATCGACCTTCAAATTAAAGCCAGCAATAACACTGTTAATGCTGTTTACTTTAATCCATCGGTAACCACTGCACTAACGCCATACATAGGTTACCATAAGTCTGCTGAGTTGGCTGCCTTAATGAAGAAAGCTGAATTGAGCATATTTGAAGCAAATCAAAAGCTCAAAATAATTGATGATGCCAGGCTTAACAAACTGATGAAGCCAGAATCATTAATACAGCAAGGGTATAGTTTAAAGGACTTTACTTAAAAGTTCAGGACTAAAAAAGGACATATCGATGCCAATATTTCAAACATCTTTTATATATTTAACACAATTATTATTCAAACACCAACTTAAATACCCCAAAATACTGTGATACCTTTCTCTACAGAGGACAAAAATCAATCGTTTGATGATACATCGGAATTGAAACGTCCTTTTAATTTTTCGTATGACCTAAGCGCTGTAGGTCAGGTTAAAGGTACTATATCAACCCAAGATCAAATTGTTGAATTTCACCTACACAACAATACCAATCCATTAATCGATTTATTAAAAGGAATGATAAATCTGGTATTTGAACCATCTCACATTTGGGGAGAGGATAATATTAGTTGGGTGGACTGGTATGAAGAAGAAGGTGGCATTAAGTGGGTGTTATCCACTGAAGATGGGCTATTGGTTAGAATAAAAATAATTCGTTACGAAGACTTTTTTGATGAGTCAACAGGCAAATTAGTTCTCGACACTGCCCTGAATTTACTCGATTTTTATTATGTCGTAGTGCATCGCTTAGATATTCTTATTAAAAAAGAAGGCCTACTCAATTATGAGCAAAAGTGGCAAAAGGATGAGTTTCCATTCACTTACTTTCTATTACTAAAAAAGCACCTTATCGAAAAGGGACATTGGATTTCTACAAAAGAGCGTTTAGGTCCCTTGAGTGATGAAATTGATTTTTTATTAACGTAATTCGTCACAGATTACTTACAATCTATCAACAATTCAATGATTTGTGATTCATTTTTATTACATTGATTAAACCATTTTATTAGTTTAGTCACAATGAGTAAAAAACCATCATATCGGCAACTTGAACAACGCATTAAAGAGTTGGAAGATAAACTTGCTCAACAAATTCCCGAAGATTTTAATCAAGAGTTAATCGACAGCGAAGAGCGCTTTAGAGCCTTATCTGAGGCTGCTAATGAAGGTATTTTTATAACAGAAAATGGCACTTGCGTTGAAGCCAACAAGAGTGGATATGAGCTTTTTGGTTATAGCCACGAGGAGGTAATTGGCATGTTTGCTACTGAAGTTTTTGCTGATGAATCAAAAGAATTGGTAAAAACTAAAATAAGAGAGGAGTTCAGTGGAAAATACGAAGCTATCGGAAAACGTAAAGATGGCTCTATCTTAATCGTTGAGATACAGGGGCGCAACTACATTTATAAAAATAAAAACGTTCGTATAACTTCGGTAAGAGACATAACAGAATATAAAAATGCTCAAAAAGCACTTATAGACAGTGAAGAGAAGTACAGAGAGGTAGTAGAGAATGCGGGCGACGGCATTTTGCTTGGTAACCTAAAAGGCGAAATAATTGAAGTGAACAATGCCTTTTTAAACATGACTGGTTTTACCAAGGAAGAAATTATAAAAAAACACATAAAGTACATATTTGCACCAAACGAAATTAAGAATAAACCCCTGCGATTTGACTTGATTAACAAAGGTGAATCGGTATTGATAGAAAGAAACCTCATGGGGAAGGATGGATCTAGCATCCCTGTGGAAATGAATTCAAAACGACCTCATTCGAATTATTATCTAGCTATTATACGGGACTTGAGAGAACGTAAAAAAGCAGAAGAAGCTCTCAAAAGAACCAATAAAAAGTTATTAAAAGCAAAAGAGCAAGCAGAGGAAAGTGATCGTTTGAAATCGGCATTTTTGGCAAACATGAGCCATGAAATACGTACGCCTATGAATGGAATAATAGGCTTTTCAGAATTGATGAAAGCAGAAAGTGCTAATGATAGTAATAAAAGCAAACATTTAGATGTGATAATTAGCAGTGGTCATCAACTGCTTAAAATCATTAATGATGTATTAGAAATATCAAGAATTGAAACAGGACAAATACACTTAGTCAAGCAGCATTTTAGCCTGAGCAAACTTATTAAAGAGCTACAAACATTCTTCACACCTACTGCACTCAAACAAAATTCTGAATTGAAGATTGAGATTCCCGATCAAGAAGTTTTCATAATTGGCGATGAAGCTAAAATAAAACAGATACTAACTAACCTTATTAGTAACGCTATAAAGTTTACAGAAAACGGAACAATATCGACATCACTAATAGTGGAGAATAACCATATTTCAATATCAGTTAAAGACACCGGCATTGGCATTCCAAGTAGCTTTATTAATAAAGTATTTGATCGATTTCTTCAGGCCACTAACAAACGTGATGTTTATAGTGGCACTGGTTTGGGACTTTCGATAAGTAAAAAATACGTTGATTTAATGCATGGTGAAATTACAGTCCAATCTACTGAAGGACTAGGATCTGAGTTCACTATTCAATTACCACAAGACTAACTCTTCACAACACTCTGGTTAAGTGAAATACTATCATAAACCAATTCAGTAAGGTGCTCGTAAGTTTCTCCACTTGGATATACGGGTTTTAAAAATTCAACACTTACCTTTTTAAAAGGCCGTGGAAACTTAGCTCCACGAGGCAATGCATTAATCGCACCTTTAATCGACACTGGAACAATTGGCACATTTAACTCACGACTAAGGATGGCAAATGTCTTTTTAAATTCACCCATATTACCATCGAAAGAACGAGTTCCCTCTGGAAAGATAATCAGCTTTTTCTTTTTCTTTAAAGCTTCACCCATTTTTTGGATAGATTCTTTCAAATCCTTATTTAAATCCATGATGATAATATGGTGGCGATTGGCAAAGTACTTCAAGAATCGCGACTTAATATGCTTCTCTTTGGCATAAAAGTAGGTATTACGAATACTCTTGTTTTTTAACCATGAAGCCACAAATAGACCATCGAAATAACTCTGATGATTAGGCGCTATAATACAGGCTCCATCAGGAATATTATTTGCTCCTGTTCCTCTAAACCTGAAATATAAATGAAAGAAAAATTTTGATATTTTTAAAAATACAGCACCAGTGAACCAGGTTTTTGGCAATTGTAACACTACTTTTTCTTTCAATATCTTCGACCAGTTAATTTTCTCAACTGACATTTTAGTGCGCTTATCAGCAATGTATTCGCTCAAGTCAAGAATTGAAGAAAAACCAATCAATTGATCAACTTCCATCTCAATACCAAAGGTTGATTGAATAAACACTAAAAGCCCAACCTTATCTAAGGAATCCATTGCCAGATCATATTCAATATGATCCTTTGGACGAACGTTGCAGTTTTTTTCACTAGCAATAAAATCGGCTACGATCTTATACTCTTCCAACTTAACCTCTTCAGCTAACTCTTCGGCTTGATCCTTTTGTGCAGCAAACTCCACCAATTTAAATCGCTGTAACTTACCCAAGCGTGTTCGCGGCAACTCCATATCTGTCACCGAAAACTCCATAATTTTTTTATAGGCTGAAACCGACTGATTGTAAACATCTACAACCTCCCAACGCAACTTCTCCAGAACTTGCTCAGATGACAAGCCAGCAACATCAGCTCGATTTGGAACAATAATGGCTTTTAACTGATCTTTATCGGCATAAACACCAATATCTGCAACACAAGCTGCATTATTTTCAATTTTGGCCTCTACCTCTGATGGGTTAATATTTTTACCATTTGACATGACGATGATTTCTTTTCGTCGTCCAGTTATATATAGGTAGCCATCATCATCTAAGCGTCCTAAATCACCGGTATACAACCAACCATCTTTAAGAACATCGGCAGTTTCATCAGGTCTATTGAAGTAACCCTGCATCACATTAGGTCCTTTCACAACCACTTCATCATCGCGAATTTCTACCGTTGCATTAGGCAATACTTCACCAGGACTGCCAATACGAACTCGTCCAGGTCGCGTAAATGTAATCATTGGTGCAGCCTCTGTCATTCCAAAACCCTCAAGCACTTCAAAACCGAGTGTTTGATAATCGCCGCCCACTTCAGGGTCTAAGGCAGCGCCGCCACAGACCATAAACTCTACTGCTCCACCAAATTTTTGATGAACTGATTTAAATATGGTGCGCGAAAAGCCTTTAGAATTAATGGCTTTAGCTAATTTAAACAAGGCCGAAGCAATTTTGCTTGCATCAATTTTCGTTCGAATGCCTTTTCGTATTGCAGAGTAAAGTCTTGGTACACCAATTACAATGGATACTTTATTATCCTGCAATGTTTTAATTATATCTTCGGAGGCCATTGATGGAGAAACAGCTATGGTACCACCAACAAATAAGGGCGCGATCATTGTACCCATTAGAGGAAAAATATGATGCATCGGTAAGAGCATCATAACAACACAATCCTTTGTATAAATATTGATGTGATTAGACACAGCATCAACATTAGCCATTAGGTTCTGGTATGATAGCATAACACCTTTAGGGCTACCTGTAGTACCAGATGTATATATAATTACTGCTGTCTTTTCTTCTTCTGTTTTAATTTCACCTAAATTATCAATGCCAGAAGTAGGTAATTGATTACAGTCTTCTATTACGTAAATTTTGGTGTCGATACCAGCCTTTAGAACTGCACTTTCTAACAACTCTTTCTTTTCCTGAGAAGTGAAAACAACTTCAGGGAAACAGTCTTTTAAAATGTAGGCAACTTCATCTTCTGAAGACATAAAATCAATAGGAACAATGGTTGCATCATTATACCAACCAGCATAAAAAGAATATACCCATCCTACCTGATTTTCAGAGAAGATAGCCATCCGCTGTACTTTGTTTTCCGAAAGTAGGTTCGCATAAGTCGCAATTTTCTGCATCAGTGAATTATAACTCACTTTAACATTACCGCACGAAATAGCTGTCTTTTCTCCTCCATTATAAATCATATCTTTCTCCTTTGCATTGTTTTCCTTGTGACAAACCTAAGTAATTTTTCGAATTTAAGCATGACCATTCACACTTTGCTTCATCAGCATCACTACAGATAATCGGGTGTTGATACTTCTTCAGTTCTCACAAATGGCTGAATAGCTCTTTGATAAATTCCCTGCACATAAGCAATAGCCATACCATAATTAGTAATGGCTACATTATTGGCTTTTGCTGGTCCCAATCGGTTTAATAATTGTTTGCGCGTAATCATGCATCCTCCACATTGAATAACGAGCGCATAGTCTTCAATTGGCCTTTCCACTTTATCGAGTCCAGCTACGACATCAAAATTCAGTTGTTTACCCGTATAAGACGCTATCCATCGAGGTATTTTCACACGGCCAATATCATCGCAGGCAACATGGTGTGAGCAAGACTCTAGCATTAGTATTCGGTCGCCATCTGTCAAGGTATCAATTTTAGAGCTTCCATTTAAATAGCTTTCAAAATCGCCTTTAAAATGTGCCAATAGAATACTAAAGCTGGTTAATGGAATGTCCTTTGGGACAGAGGCGTCAGCTTTTAAAAATATTTGACTATCGGTAATGGCCAAGGCTGGTTTGATCTTTGTTTTTCGTAAAAAGACATCTACTTCACGTTCTTTTAAAACAACACAAATAGCATCGTTATCCAGAATATCGCGAATTGCTTGTACCTGCGGCAAAATCATTCGTCCTTCAGGGGCCTCTATATCAATAGGGGTTATTAGTAGAACAATATCGCCGTAACTGATTAAATCGCCTACTAAAGATGGCGTGGTAAAGGCTGATTCTGGTATGGCGTTTTTTATCGCACTAACAAGAGCGTCCGCATTCGATTCAAGAGCACTAAAAGGGAGTACGGCTGACGCACCAAGTTGCATACAGGCTTCTTGCCATTTTATTAACATCGGCACCACATCCGTTTTGTTATGAACAACTAAAAACGGGGTATCGAATTTGTTAAAATCATTAAGCAAGTTCTGTTCATCATCTCCCCATTGGTTATTAACGACTACTAAAACAGCTAAATCGACTAGTTTAATAGCCTCGCGAGTTTTCTTAATCCTTTTTTTGCCCAACTCACCGACATCATCAATCCCAGCTGTATCGATAAGAACAACGGGCCCAAATCCAGAAATTTCAAACGATTTTTTGACAGGATCAGTAGTTGTACCTGCAAAATCAGAAACAATAGCTATTTCCTGCTTAGCTAAACAGTTAATGAGTGAACTTTTTCCATTATTACGCTTTCCGAAAATACCAATGTGTGGTGTTCTTTCTTTGCCCATTTTATCATTTTAAACAGGGTACAAATTTAAAGGAAAAAAACCAATTTATCACAGGTGCTAATGGCAGTGTGATAGACACTTAGGTGGGTGGTGTAAATATAGCTTTAAAAATAAGTGATATTCTGTCACCCTAAAAGCATATAAAAGTGTCTTACTAAATGAATACGAAAGCGTATTTAGCTATTGGCGTAAGTGAATAGTTTCTCATGGGTTTAGTAAGGACTGTGGTTTTGTAAGAACTTTCATAATAGACTAAAGGTATAAGCGAATACAAAAAATACCCGCAGTCCTTTTTTTTAGACGAATCAATTGTGTTAAAATGAATCCATTTTAACCCTTAGATAATTAACCTGAAAAGGCTCATTCGTGAGCCTTTTTTTTATTTGGTGAAATACCAGTCGCAATATTCAGGAAAATCTTTTTGTATATGTTTTTGATTGTAGTTGATATAGTAGTGTTTTCGATATCTATATTGAGCTAAATAAAAGGTGAATAGGATGGTTTGATCTTACTATCTGGCACCTTGAATCTAATGTTTCTAGCCATTTTTCTTGGTCTGATCAGCTAATTTAGGTCCAACCGTGGCTTGTACAAATTCTTTGCGCAATTCATCAGCTAAATTGTTAAATTTCAATAACTTTGTTGTCCACAAAATAAAGTGTGTTCTGTGATTAATTGTTTGGATGATAGTCGTTTCAAGAAGTTGGGGTTGTTATTTATTTCCTATTATGAAACGAGCCAGTAGAATGGTTTCTCACACAATGGAACGACGAAAATAGTGAGTTCCATGTGGCAATAGAAAATAAATTTAAGCAGATGAAAAAGTCAATCAGTATTTTGGGATGTGGATGGTTTGGGATGCCTTTGGCTGTGTTTCTTCGTGAGAAGGGATGGCATGTGAACGGTTCTACTACATCGGAGGAGAAATTGATTCAACTGGAGCAAGACGGTATCAAACCTTATTTGATTAATATCGCGGAAGATGATGGCTTTGATACTGACTTTTTTAATGCCAAGGTTATTTTAGTTAATGTTCCTCCTAGCAAACTAATGCGAAATGTGAATAACTATAAACCTCTGATTAAATCCATTGAGAGAGCGAAAGTAGAAAAGGTTATTTTCATTAGCTCAACATCGGTTTATAAGGCTAAAGATTCGGAAGTGACTGAAGATGCAACTGAATTAATACCCGACGGAGAGAATGCTCTTTTAGATATAGAAAGGGCATTTCAAAATGCAAGCTTTCAGACAGTAGTGATTCGGTTTGGAGGTTTGGTGGGGGGTGCTCGATATCCTGGAAGATTTTTTAAAGGTGATAAGCCCGTTAATGAATCTCAGCAGTCCATCAACCTCATTCATTTAGAAGATTGTATACAAATGGTTGATAGGGTTTTGGAATTAGAGTGTTATCCCCAAGTTTTAAATGGTGTTGCCGATACACATCCCACTAAAGAAGCGTTTTATTCTCTTGCTGCAGAGTTGAATGGAACGGAGCTTCCTACTTTTATTAAAGGGGTGGAGCCGAGTAAGCTTATCTCTAATCAAAAGGCGAAGACATTATTGGGCATTGATTTTATACATGCTGATTTAATGGATATGTTACGCAACGATTTGCTGTGGAGCAGAAAATGATAAAATACATTTGTTTGGAAGTTAATTAGCAATAAACTAAGTTTGCAGCAGCTCTGTCAACTGTGACAGATGTTTGAGTTTATAAAGAAGAGGGGAGAGACAGGCTCTGTGAACCTCTGGCAACCACCAAAATGGCAGGTGCCAAAACCTGATTCCCAAGGGAAGTTGATGAATTTAAACAAACACAAATGATGCAATTATTTTACTTTCGAATGCCCTGTCGGGCATAGCTTTTTTTACACCAAAAATTCAATGCTGACATAGTTCAGTTAGTTAATCTGTTTACTAACGGCGGTAAGCCAATACCTATTTATATCATATAATGAAAAAAATTGTTGCCAAGTTCGGAGGCTCCAACCTTAAGAAAAAGGAAGATATCCAAAAGCTAGTACGTGTGATCAAGACATATGACCGACCAATGGTTATTGTTGTATCTGCTTTTTACGGTATTACGAATCATCTGATTAAGTCCATGGAAGCAGTGCAAGAGGAAGAATCCAATATTGAGAAATTAGGTCATTTTCTTAAAGAATTAAAAAAAGAGGCGATTCTTGAGAACTTTGAAGATAAAGAATGGCAGGATAAAACCTTATGCGCCGTTCAATCACGCATAAAAGAATTAAATAGGTATCTAACCGGTATTCATTACATTGGTGATGTTCCCGATTTTGTGGGTGATGTTATTTTAAGTTATGGCGAGCGTTTAAGTTCACTGGTGCTGACATCTATTTTGCAAAGCAAGAGCATAGATGCCGAAGAGGTTTTGCCTGAGCAGATGCCTTTGGTTACTGATGGTGAATTTGGTAATGCCACGGTTAATTTTGATATATCAACACCAAATGTTCAAAAGCGTCTGGCTGGTAATAAAATATATGTGGTACCTGGTTTTTACGGAGTATCAGAGCAAGGGAAAATTACCTTATTAGGCAGGGGAGGAAGTGATTATTCTGCCGCAGCCTTGGCGCGTTGCTTGGATGCGGAGTCTTTAGATGTGTGGAAGGATGTTGATGGCTTTTTGAGTGCTGATCCAAAATTGGTGAAAACGCCCCAACGTGTAACGCATCTGTCCTATGCCGAAGCAGCTGAATTATCCTATTTTGGCGCTAGCATTCTTCATCCTCGAACAGTGGAGCCTTTAAAAGAGGTGGGTATTCCAATTCACATTGGAAATATTGATGCTTTTACCGATAGTGTGAAGCCAAGGACGGTGGTGCATGGTAAGGAAACAGTTAGTGAATGCATTATTAAAAGCGTTACCTATAGCGATGATTTTTGCATTTTAAAATTACGCGGAGCGGGAGTTGGTGTTAAAAAAGGGGTTCTTGCTAAAGTAACGGTGGCGCTCGATAAGGCGGGCATAAATATTAAATCTGTTATTACTTCGCAAATCGTTATTAATTTATTATTGGCCGAAAAGGATATCAGACGGGCCTATAAGATTGTGGAAGAATTAGAACTATCTTCTATCACAGAGTTGATTGCTAGTGAGCAAATGTCGACGATTGCTGTTGTTGGCGAAGGTTTGTTAGATGCTCCTGGTGTATCGGGGCGTTTGTTCATGTCTTTGGCTAAGCGTTCTATCAATGTGGAGATGATTGTTTCTGGAGCATCGGCGGTGGCAAGTTATTTTATGGTGTCGAACAAAGATCGAAATGCTGCCATCGAAGCCATTCATGAAGAGTTTTTTAGTTGATTTAAAGCATAAGAATAAACAAAGAAGAATGGCCTGCAAAACGTTTATGCAGGCCATTACTTTTCAATATAAAATAAAACAACGCAACATTTAATCTTAGCCCTTATGCGATGGAATTTTCATCACCGCACAGAGTTTATGTTTTTAGTAGTTGTACGAACTTTGTCCGTGTTCATGAATATCTAGTCCTTCACGCTCTTCCTGTTCCGAAACGCGTAATCCCATAGTAGCTTTTAAGGTTTTAAACAGGATCAAGCCAAGTATGAATGCCCAGGCTCCAATGGCTAAAATGCCAATTGTCTGTGTTCCTAATAATGAAAATCCTCCACCATAGAATACGCCACCATCGGTAGCGAAGAAGCCAACAAGCAATGTTCCTGCTGCACCGCATACGCCGTGTACCGAAATGGCACCAACGGGATCATCGATTTTTAGTTTTTGGTCGATAAATTCAATTGAGAAGACAACGATAAGGCCAGCGATAGCACCGATCGCTACAGCACCTGTTGGTGAAACAATGTCGCATCCTGCTGTTATGCCTACTAGGCCAGCTAAGGCTCCGTTTAATGTCATCGACAAGTCTGGTTTACCATAGCGGAACCAGGTGACGAACATAGTAACAACGGCTCCTGCTGCTGCCGCTAGGTTGGTTGTTATAACAATGAGTGCAACGGAATAGGCGTTATCTCCACTAATAGCTAACTGCGATCCAGGGTTAAAACCGAACCAGCCCAGCCATAAGATGAAAACACCTAAGGCACCCAAAACCATATTGTGACCTGGGATGGCATTTGTTTTACCATTGTACTTACCAATTCTGGGTCCAATCGTCCAGGCTCCAGCAAGGGCAACCCATCCACCTACCGAGTGTACAACAGTTGAGCCAGCGAAATCGTGGAAGCCAAGGTCGCTTAACCAACCACCGCCCCATACCCAGTGACCTGAAATTGGGTAAATAACCACAGTAATGATGAGTGAGAAAATAAGGTATGTGCTGAACTTTGTGCGTTCTGCCATAGCACCAGACACGATGGTAGCTGCTGTAGCTGCAAATACTGTTTGAAAGAATAAATTGTGTAAGTCTGTTCCGTCGTTGTAGAAGAAGTCAAATGCCCCAAAGAAAGCACCTTCGCCTCCATACATTATGCTATAACCAATTACCCAGAACATAATTGATCCCACAGAAAAGTCCATGAAATTCTTCATGATAATGTTGCCCACGTTTTTAGCTCTGGTAAAGCCAGCTTCCACCATGGCAAATCCGGCCTGCATAAAAAAAACTAATATCCCGGCCAGTAAGACCCATAATATATCTAATGCACTGTTTGCGTCCATAATACTATAATTTTGTAAGGTTTCGATTCGATTTTTTTATTTCTCGTAAAGTGTTTCAGGACCCGATTCACCAGTGCGAATACGATAGGTGTCTGCAATGTCTGAAACGAAGATTCTACCATCGCCTATTTCGCCTGTTTTGGCTGCATTAATGATGGTTTCAACAGTTTTATCCATGTTCTCGTCACGCACAATTATTGATAAAATACGTCTTTCAATAATGCTGGTGTCGTAAACAGTACCACGGTAAAGGTGACCCTCGCGCGCTACGCCAGTGCCCCTTACATCCCAGTAAGAGAAAAAGGTAATGTCTTGTTCTTCGAGTGATTTTTTTACTGCTTCAAATCGAGATAACCGAATGATGGCTTCAATTTTCTTCATCTTGTTTGTTGTTAGTCGTTAATATTTCTTTTGAAAAGACCGAAAGCAACAGAATTGTACTGGTTCTTACCGTGTCTTGTAATTGATAAAATGAAAAATAAGAGCAGCCTTAAATGGCGATAAAGGTTTAAGTCAATTAAGACAAGTTTAAAATGTTAGGCTGCTCTTATTTTCTTCCATAGATTTGGTTTGTTGTTGGTTTATTTGGCGATTTTTTAATGTTGATGTTTAAAATGCATAGATCGCAGCCACTAAAAATTGAGATGCTGATCCGTGTGGATCTTCATCGCTATTGACGAACCAATCTTCACTGGCGCTATCCATTCTTAGTTCTGTTGAAAATGTTAAAGGACCTGCGTAGTAATTAAGAGTGAATGTATTTGAAAACACGTTCTCGCTTGCCATATCATTTATTTTATCCTCTTTAAGAATGAAGTATTCACCTCTGTAGCCTAAGCTTAATTTTTCGCTAAAAGCAACTTGCGGATATAATGCAAAACCAGTATAACCTCCCAGGTCACTTTCGTCATAAGTATAGTCGGCAGCATTTAGTCCTAAATAAAAACCGTCTGTTATTTGAAAACCAGTTGTAAGGTCGATGATCATACCAGACTCTGAGCCGGTTAAAAAGTTGAGGTAGGCGTCCCATCCATCAACAGGACTAGCAAATAATTGAATACCGAGGTCAGAAATGCCATTCACGTCTTCATATACATTCCAGTCGTCAAATACTCCTGCCATTAAGCCAAATCGCTCACTAATTGACCAATCGATTTTAAAACCTGCATTCTGAAAGGGACCAGCACTAAAAAGGTATGAAGTACTGTAGTTAAAGTTTCCAGCTGGTGAAATAACCTCATATCCTACGAATGTTCCCATGTATCCACCTGTTAGTGATACCTTTTCACTTAATGCGTAGGAAATAAATAAGTTTTGAATATTAACGTTTTGTCCATCACCAAAACCATCGTGGTTGGTGTCAAATGTCGGAATTGATTTAAAACTGCGTGGTCCAAATGAAATCTCACCCACAAAACTTGCTTTCCCAATTGTTTGTGATAAAGCAATGTCTAGCATACCTATCGAAATAGAGTTGTGGTTGTCGGCAAAACTTGTTGGTATGTTTGATTCGCCTGCAAAATCATACTTAAAGTAGGTGTCAACTGAACCTGAAATGTCAAGGCCTTTCTTTTCTTCTTGAGCATTAATCGTGTTTAATACAAGCCCTAATCCCAAAATCAATAAAATCTTTTTCATACTCATGTGTGGTTAATAGTTAATATTCTATTTCATGCCTTGTTGATTGGGGGTGTCGGCTTAAAAAAACATCTTTTCGAAGTGGGTACCCTCTATTTTCTATAGCTTGACACTACAAACAAATAAAAAATATTTATCACCCCCTAATTTTATGGGGGTAAAAATTCAAAATAATATAAAATACAATGAAATACCCCTGATTCGAAAGGGGTGTTTGTTGAAAAAGTATCAATTTGAAAGATTGAGGGGTGTTTTTGATGGGGTGTCGTGTTTTTGATGAGGTGTTTTAAATGTGTATCCAGATAATTGAGGGGGTAATGATCAATAAATGGCAAATGTGATTGGATTTAATCCTTTTTTTTAGTGCTTGTCCGAAATATTGATAAGATTTATATAAATGCTCCTTCGTGAATTATAGAAGCCTTAGTTCTAATAAATGAACCAGAATTGACGAAAAACATGTCAAAAGTCATAAAAAAGAACAGCTTTTCTCATGATGTGTTGGTATATATAAATGAAAATTCTATTTTTGCTTTCGAATTATAACACAAAAGACTATAAAACATTCTAAATGTAAGATAGTGTGTTATTGATTTATCCATTCCAATAGCGAAAAAGGAAAGCCTTATATAAGGGGTGCAGTAGATTTCTCAAAAACAAAGCAATATGACAAAACGATTTCCAAATCCTCAGGGTCTGTATGATCCTGCTAATGAAAGAGATAATTGTGGGATAGGATTTGTGGCCAATATTAAAGGTTCACAGTCCAATGAAATAGTGACAAGGGGCTTGGAGGTGCTTACGAATATGACTCATAGAGGTGCCGAAAGTTCAGATAACAAATCGGGCGATGGGGCAGGTATTTTAATGCAAGTGCCTCATGAGTATTTTTCAACCTTTGGTTTTAACCTGCCGGCAGCTGGTAAATATGGTACCGGACTAGTGTTTTTACCTCAAGGTGAGAAAGAGGCTGCTTTTTGTCAGCAAACGCTTGATCGCTTTTTCGTAGCTGAAGGACTGGAGCTTATTGGATATCGCGATGTTCCCGTGGATAGTGATGTAATTGGTGAAATAGCAAAAGGAACTGAACCAAAGATTGTTCAGGTATTTGTTCAGGGTAACTATGAGCAGGATGCGCTGGAGCGTCGTATGTATTTAGCACGTAAGCAGGCCGAGAATACGATTCGCAGTTCTGATCTTAAGGAGAAAGAGGCTTTTTACTTGCCAAGTTTATCTTCCAAGATATTTATATATAAAGGTATGTTAACGCCTGCACAGCTCGGTTTATATTTTGAAGACCTGAAAGATGCTCGCGTGAAAAGTGCAATTTCTCTAGTGCACTCACGTTTTAGTACTAATACCTTTCCAACATGGGATTTGGCACAGCCTTTCCGTATTATGGCTCATAATGGGGAGATTAATACCATTAAAGGGAACCGTTTGTGGATGCAGGCACGTGAGAGTTTGTTAGAGTCTGATTTGTTTGGCGATGACTTAAAGAAATTATTTCCGGTTGTGACACCTAATATGAGTGATTCAGCATCGCTGGATAATGTTTTAGAATTTTTGTTCTTAACAGGTCGCTCTTTGCCTCATGCATTAAGTATGTTGGTGCCCGAGTCGTGGAACAGTAAAAACCCAATTCCTAAAAGCTTAAAGGCTTATTACGAGTATCACTCCACTATTATGGAACCTTGGGATGGACCTGCGTCTATTGTTTTTTCCGATGGCCGTTATGTGGGCGGAACACTTGATAGAAATGGATTACGCCCGTCACGCTATGTAATCACCAAAGATGATATGATAGTGATGGGCTCGGAAGTGGGTGTTCAGACTTTTGCTGCCGAAGATATTAAAGAGAAAGGGCGTTTAAAGCCTGGGAAATTATTATTAGTGGATACACAATTGGGGGTTATTATTCCTGATGAAGAAATTAAATCGCAATTGGCCAAGAGCCGTCCTTATGGCAACTGGCTAAAGGAGAATCGAATTCGCATGCGCGATATTGATGTGCAAGAGCGTGTGCCATCTGGATTAGGCGATAAATATGATACTTACATTAAAGCCTTTGGGTACAATCGTGATGATTTTGAGCATATTATTGCACCCATGGCCAAGTCGGGAGGCGAGCCAATTGGTTCAATGGGTAATGATACGCCTATTGCGGTTTTGTCAGATAAGCCACAGCGCTTTTTCTCCTACTTCCGTCAGCTTTTTGCCCAGGTAACCAATCCGCCAATCGATCCAATTCGTGAGGGCTTGGTAATGGCATTGACCAATTACATTGGTTCTGTATCAAAGAATTTCTTAAGAGAAGAACCATCGCAGTGTCGCTCCATAAAGTTTGAGTCGCCTTTGATGACCAATACCGACCTGGGGAAGATCAAAGATTACATGCGTGAGGAATTTACACACGTAAAGATACCAATGACTTTTGCCGCCGATAAGGGTGGAAGTGGCTTGGAAGAAGCGCTTGAGCGTATTTGTAAAGCTGCAGAAAAAGCGGTGGACGATGGCATGAATTACATCATCCTGAGTGATAGGGATATTGACGAGCAACATGCGCCTGTGCCATCGTTGTTGGCAGTGGCGGCAACGCATCATCATCTTATTAAGGCCAAAAAGCGTATGCAAGTTGGTTTGGTGGTTGAAACAGGTGAAGCACGTGAAGTAATGCATTTTGCCTTATTGTTAGGTTTTGGTGCCAGTGTAATTAATCCATATGTATGTTTTGCAACCATTAACAAAATGGTGAAAGATGGTAAAATTGACATGGATTATGCTTCTGCTCGTGAGAATTATATGAAGGCTGTGGACAAGGGCTTATTAAAGGTTCTTTCGAAAATGGGTATTAGTACCTTGCGTTCGTACCATGGAGCACAAATATTTGAAGCCATTGGAGTTTCGGAAGAGGTGATAAATAAATACTTTATTGGTACACCTACTAAAATTGGTGGTGTGGGACTCGATGAAATTGCCAAAGAAAGTACACTGGATCTTCAAAAAGCTTTTAAGCCGAAGTTTCAGAGTAACCCATTTGATACGAAAGGGAGTTACTCATACCGCAAGTATGGCGAAAAGCATGGATGGAACCCTGAAACCATTGGTTTATTGCAGTGGGCAACATCTGAGGGAGATTATAAAAAATACAAAGAATATAGCCATCAGGTTGATAAGGATAACCAAACGCCACTATTTATACGTGGTTTGATGAAGCTGAAAGGGAAAAAGCCAATTGATATTGGTGAGGTGGAACCTGCTTCTGAAATTATGAAACGCTTTGTTACGGGGGCCATGTCCTATGGTTCTATTTCTAAGGAAGCACATGAAGCCATGGCTTTGGCCATGAATGAGGTGGGCGGACGAAGCAATACGGGTGAAGGTGGAGAAGATGCGAAACGACTTAATAGTCCGGCACGAAGCTCAATTAAGCAAATTGCCAGTGGGCGTTTTGGAGTAACTAATAATTACTTAACCAATGCCGATGAACTGCAGATTAAAATAGCACAGGGCGCTAAGCCAGGTGAAGGTGGTCAGTTGCCAGGTTTTAAGGTGGATAAAATTATCGCTCGTTTGCGTAATTCAACGCCGGGTATTACTTTAATTTCACCGCCT
This sequence comes from Carboxylicivirga sp. M1479, assembly GCF_007097485.1. Taxonomy (GTDB): domain Bacteria; phylum Bacteroidota; class Bacteroidia; order Bacteroidales; family Marinilabiliaceae; genus Carboxylicivirga. Next base: position 214,908 of record NZ_VKDE01000002.1, read on the forward strand.
CCACACCACGATATTTATTCCATTGAAGATTTGGCACAGCTGATCTTTGATTTAAAAAGCACCAATCCATCGGCGCGTGTGAGTGTTAAATTGGTGTCGGAGAATGGCGTAGGTACTGTTGCAGCAGGTGTAGCCAAGGCACATGCCGACTTAATAGTGATTAGTGGAACAGAGGGAGGAACAGGTGCGAGCCCAAGCAGTTCGATTAAACATGCTGGCTTACCGGTTGAAATTGGTTTATCTGAAACACAACAGACGCTGGTAATGAATAATCTGCGTGGACGTGTTAAAATACAAACCGATGGTCAGTTAAAAACTGGTTTAGATGTTATTAAAATGGCTTTGTTGGGTGCCGAGGAATATGGTTTTGCCACTTCAGCCTTGGTAACCTTGGGTTGTGTAATGATGCGTAAGTGTCACTTGAATACTTGTCCTGCAGGTATTGCCACGCAAGACGAAGAATTACGTAAGCGCTTTATCGGTAAATATAAATACGTGGTTAATTTCTTCAACTTTATTGCTGAAGAGGTGCGTGAGTATTTAGCTGAATTGGGTTATAAATCCCTTGATGAGGTTATCGGACGTACTGACCTTTTGGAGCAAGACCAAGAAGTTAAGAATTGGAAATCGACGGGTGTTGATTTAAGCCGATTATTATACTTCCCTGAGGAGGGTAAGAAGTATCCGATAAGAAATACAACGGAACAAGACCATGGTTTAGATAAGGTGTTGGATCGTTTTCTAATTAAAGAAGCACAGTCGGCACTCATCAATAAGGAAAAAGTGTGGCTGGCCAGCGATATAATTAATACAGATCGTACCGTAGGAGCCATGTTATCGGGTGAGGTATCTAAGCGATATGGCGAAGAAGGATTGCCAAAGAATACTATTAACTGTAGTTTTCATGGTTCAGCAGGGCAGAGTTTTGGAGCTTTCCTAAGTAAAGGAGTCAGCTTTAAGCTAGATGGTGATGCCAACGATTACCTGGGTAAAGGTTTGTCAGGGGGTAAAATTATTGTGGTACCTCCACATGGAACAAGCTTTAAGCCTGAGGAGAATATTATCATTGGTAACACTGTATTATACGGTGCTACATCAGGATTTTTATATGCACGAGGTGTTGCAGGTGAACGATTTGCAGTGCGTAACTCAGGTGCTCATGCAGTGGTTGAGGGAGTAGGAGATCATTGTTGTGAATACATGACTGGTGGACGTGTTGTTGTTCTGGGATCGACTGGACGAAACTTTGCTGCTGGTATGAGTGGCGGTATTGCTTATGTGCTGGATGAGTCTGGGAATCTAGATTATTACTGTAACAAGGGATTGGTTGATTTAACGCCTGTTGAAGATGCAGCTGATATTCAGGAACTTCAGTTTATGCTAAACAAACACCTCTTACATACCAATAGTAGCAAGGCGCAAGAAATATTAGTGAATTGGACTACTTACTTGCCAAAGTTTGTGAAAGTTATTCCGTTTGAATATAAAAAAGTATTGCAAGAGCAGAAGATTAAAGAGTTGGAGCGCAAACTACTTGAAACGGAAGATGAGCCTCATTTACGAGAGTAAGTGTGGGAAGTATTAAGAGATAATGAAAAAGATTTAATAGCTATTCGCTACTAATGAAAGAATATTGGGGGATTAGGAGAATGAGTGAATGGGTTCAAAGGAACCGCCCCCAATTTCTTTAAAAATTACGATTATGGCAGATCCAAAAGGGTTTATAAAATATGGGCGTAAAGAGGGCGGATATCGTCCCGTAGCCGAGCGTGTTGATGATTATGGTGAGGTGGAGCAAGTGTTAAACGTTGCCGACCGAACTTTACAGGCTTCACGCTGTATGGATTGTGGTATTCCATTTTGTCACTGGGCCTGCCCGGTGGGAAGTAAAATACCCGAATGGCAAGATGCTGTTTATAAAGGTGAGTGGAAATTGGCAAGTGACATTTTGCATTCAACCAATAGCTTCCCGGAGTTTACAGGGCGAATTTGTCCTAATCCATGTGAAAAATCGTGTGTACTGGCCATTCACGATGAAGCGGTAACTATACGCGAGAATGAGTGTTCGATTGTAGAAAGGGCTTTTGATGAGGGCTATATCGAACCACGCATTCCTGAATTTAGAACGGGTAAAAAAGTTGCAGTAGTGGGTGGTGGTCCTGCCGGGCTTTCGGTGGCTGACCTACTGAATCAAGCTGGTCATTCCGTTACAGTATTTGAAAAGGACGATGCTGTTGGTGGTTTACTTCGTTATGGTATTCCTGATTTTAAGCTGAACAAGAAAGTGATTGATCGCCGAGTGGCCATTTTCGAAACCGAAGGCATCGAATTTAAAACGGGTGTTTCGGTTGGTGAGGATGTAAAAGGACAGGCGATATTGAACGATTACGATGCTGTTGTGCTTACCATTGGCGCCATGAAACCTCGTGACTTACCAGTTGAGGGGCGTGATTTAGAGGGTGTTCATTTTGCCATGGATTTTTTAAAGCAGCAAAACAAAGTTAACCGTGGCGAGACATTCACCAACGGTGAACGTTTGTTGGCAACAGGTAAAAATGTATTGGTGATTGGTGGTGGCGATACAGGAAGCGATTGTGTTGGTACATCCAACCGCCAGAAAGCAAAGTCGGTAACACAAATAGAAATATTGCCAAAGCCATCTGTTAAAAGGGCGGAAGGTAACCCATGGCCCTATTGGCCTACAACGCTTAAGTCTTCTACCTCTCATGCCGAAGGTTGTGAGCGTAAATGGAGCTTGAGCACCAAGCGTTTTATTGGTGAAAATGGTAGGTTGAAACAGGTAGAGCTTGTTGAGGTCGATTGGAGTAAGGGAGATAATGGGCAGTGGCAAATGACTGAAAAGCCTGGTTCGGTATTCGTCATGGATGTAGAATTGGTTCTTCTGTCAATGGGCTTTGTGAGTCCTGTGCATGAGGGTCTAGTCAACGAATTTGGTTTGGACCTCGATGCTCGTGGTAATATCAAAGTTAGTGAGGCTTATCAAACGAGTAAAGAAAAGGTGTTTGCCGCAGGTGATGCCTCAAACGGTGCCAGTTTGGTGGTAACGGCCATCGCGAAAGGGCGAGAAGCTGCTAAAAGTGTGCATGAATTTTTAATGAACGAAGAAGTTTAAAAGCAAAGATTCGAATATTATCAATTAGGTTAAGATTAAATGCAGAAAGAGCTGTTCCAAAGGGAATGGCTTTTTTTATGGATCATAGGATATTTCTGCGGATAAATATAATTTGTAACGAAAGGAAGCAATTAAATACCCTGTTTTGTGAGATGGTTTTCCTTTCTTTTGTATTGCCCAAAAGAAACAAAATGCTAGTCCCATTGATACTCCCACTCGCTCTAATGATTAATCGATTAAATAATGCACCAGCAGAGCTTATCCTTTTTCTCCTTGATGAGAAAAGGATACAAAAGAATCAAGGCTGCTTTTAATCTTGTATTCTTTTTTTTCTAAAGCCCAAGTGCAACCGAACGATCTTCGAACAAGTTCTCAGCTTTTCGGTTTTACTAAGGCTTTTTTCAAAACGAAACCAAAATTAAAAGAGGCCACAATGCATGACGCATAAAAAAGCTAATCAAACCATCCAAACCAAATCCTCAATACAATACTCATAATCTACCCCAATCGAAACAAGGTTTCGAACGATTGAAAGTAAGTGATAAGAGTGGATATTGCGGAATGGCGTCCTTGACGAAGGAAAGGGGAAGTCTGTAGCAATAAATCCATCTCTGGTGCGTAGCAATCACCTCTTTCAATCAGGTTTTGCATCCTTTTTTGAAAAGGATGTGCCAGCCCGGCACTAAGGGCAGTGAATTATTTGTTCTTACAGTACTAATTATTTCTCTATACTTTCTATTGTATCACCCAAAAGAATGAATAACGATTGTAGTGTTTTTTGTATAACCATTGATTAGAAGGTATACTGTTTACTTTTTTGTCCACAAGAATATCTATTGATCCCTTTTTTTATGCACGGTTTCTATTGGCTGATTAAAATTAAAAAGGGACTATCCAGAAAATGAATAGCCCCATGTGTGGATTGAATTTATAATGGTTACTCAGCAATCGGTTTTGCTTCTCGTCGCGTTTTGCGTGCTTTAGCGCTTGAGGTTACATCGGTAATAATCTCATTGATGTTGCCAATTAGGTTTTCAAGTTCGCTGGTGCTGTTAAATTCGGCCATGGTCTCGAGATACGATAAAGTCGATTTCAAGTCTCCATAAAGCATTTTGCGCGTTGTTGATACAATCGGTTTATCTTCAGTATCAAGTTTTACTCTTTCAACGCTGGTGTTCTCAAAATCGTTCTGGCACTTGCTAAAATTGCTTAACCATTCGCCTAAAGTGCTTGTTGCTATGTGTGTTGCTGCTGGTTCCTTTTGTAGTTCTGATATTAATGCATTGCTGCTGGCCGATTGGGCTGTGTAGCCACTGTGGTGCATGGTCCAACCATTTCTTCTAATGACTTCAACAATGTAATTAGCAGCTTCTTTAATAGTCTCATCCCAATGGTAAGTTAAGGCCTCAGCACTGGTTCTTAATCCCATAAATAAGTTGTCGCGTTCATCATCGAGCTGCTCAAGCTTTTCGGTTAATGGGTTGGTCTTTTTTCGGTTGAGGGCTTCATCAAAAATGATTAATTGTTGCAGAAGCCTGCTTTTTAGCATTGATTTTGTTGCCTCGTCAATTGATGAGTTTTCAATGGCGGTAATAATCCTTTTTACAAGCGTATAAAACTCGCTCGAAAACAATAAGTGATTTAAAATAGGTTTAATCATACATTTAAATTTAGTTGTATACTAAAACTAGATTTAATTCTATGAAACAAAAAATAACGTTTGATAGTTAGGAACTTTTTAGTCTAAGTGGTTTAGTAGTTGGCAATAGATTGGCATTTGTTTATCAAAATATTCTATCCGTTCGTCAATATAAGCCTTGGCTTGACTAATTTTTATTTTTCGTATTATCAATCAAGCATTGGATTACGATGTATTGGTTTTCCAGAGCGCCAATCAAACGTTTGTTGATGACCCTGTGAAATTGCAGGGAGGTAATTGAGTGTTTAATTGTGACTACCAATATCTTAAGCTTATTAATTAAACACTAGAATAGAGCAACCTTATTTTACGAACTGTAAATCAAGCATTAGTTCACCGTTATTTAAAATACTGGGATGATATTAATGTGTTTGAATGATGCATTGGTGTTTTCAAGGTTTTCAATTCAATGTGTGAATGCTGCTCTGTGGTTTTCCCAGAAGGCACGCAAATGATAGTTGTTCGTGCCATCAAAATAAGAATGGAGTCCACTTCCTAAGAATCTCTAAGATGCTAAGGAAGTGAGAAGTGACTAATGTGCTTTGTGAGAATTTTATAAACAAATAGCCTGGAACAAATGCTCCAGGCCATTCACTTTTTAATTTGTATATACTATTCGGTAATACCTAAGATTTTTACTACTATAATGGGCAATCAAATTGTGGGTCTACGTCGCATTTGTAGTATATGCGGAAATTCTCTACAGCATCTTTTAGCTGAGGAACACCTAGCATTACATCACCCTCTGAGTAATAGTCGCGTGAGTACAAAACGTTAGTCGTGCCTTTCTCAAACTTCACAATCGACATGCCTGGAGCAACAAGCTCTGCTCCGTCAACATTGCCACTCATGGTCCATGTTGCCATATAGATATCGTCCACTAAAGTTTCGTCCTCCACAACAGTAATCAAGGCCTCTGAAGTAGACTCATCAAATAAATTACCTAGTAATCCATTCATCTTGTCCTTGCTGTTAATAAGTGTGATGGTTTCACCGGGCTTAGCAGGGTCTTGCATCGAGACAATTGGATCATGATAATTGTAAGCTTTATCCAGGAATGGACTTACCTCTTTATAATTACACCTATCGAGCTGAACCAAAAGGCGAGCAACTTCTAGCTGATTATTGTATGTTGGATTTGGTTCGCATGGTTCTGAACCTTGCGTGCTTGCAGCTGCAGTTGGAGGTGGTAGTTGGCATTGGTGATCTGGAACAACAGAGCATTTGTATTGCTCCCTGAAGAAAAACATCATTTGATCCATACCTTCTATAGTGGCCATTATATCACCCTCTGAATAGTAGTCGCGTTGATAGTATACCTGATGCGAGTAAGGTTTGAACTTAAAAATGGAAATGCCATGGGCGTAATACGGAATTCCGTTAAACAACCCTTCCATTACCCAGGTTGCGCAATAGGTGTCGTCAATAAGGGTCTCATCTAATACAGTTGTGGTAAGGTCCATGCCATCACCTTCAATAATGCGATAGAGGAATTCCTTCATGTCTTTCTTTCCATCTATTTCCACAATTGGATCCTGATAGTCAATGTCATATGAGTAGTAAGGCATTATTTCATCTACTCCACCTCGTGTAACAACAAGCAGCGCTTCTCCAACATCAAGTCGCTTCTCGTGTAGTTTGTCAAGCATGGCCGAACCGGCAGGTGAATCAATGTAGTCACAGGCTTGGGCAATTAGGGTAATGCCAATGAGCATTGCGAGTGCTTTGGTAATTTTTCTCATGTCTTTAATGGTTTAATTAAACGATAGTAAATTAAAAACACGAATTGCTTAAAGATTGTAGGTTAATGGATTAGCTAAATTAGACCAATAATTGTAGAATGTAAACTTATTTAAGTGTTATTTATTTCTGATAAGGTAGTTTGCTAACGAATGTTAATAACTATGTGGTACTTAAGTTGTAAAGAAGAGCCTTTCGGCTTTGTATAGTATTTGTTTGTTGGACTTGTACGTGTAGCTGAGCATTTCATTGTCTTGTTATTAGGAAAGAGATTAGCAGCAATTCTATTTGGAAAAATTAAATGATGTATCGAATCAGTAAATTATTAGCGATAGGAGCGCTTGTTATATGCGCGGCATGTAGTAGCGATGAGGTGGTGGATAGTTATAGTGAGCATGGTGCTGACTACGATAAGTTAATGCTGGCTAAGAGTGCCGAATTGCTCGATATGGAGTTGGTGAATTTGGGTACTGCCGATTTTCCTACCTTATGTCATTCCATGGCGAAACGAATTGACGGTGTTGACCTTGATGGGAATGCTGTTTTTGTTGAGGCTATCATCGATATTGGCGAACTCATGTTTGATGGAGAAACAGCGGACTGTTACTTTGAAGAGCTAATGAAGCTTACTTTCGATAAGGAGTATTACTGCAATGTGTTGATAAGTGAGGGTTTTGGTGTTTGGCAATGGAATCAGGATATAGAAGATTTTGAGAAAATAGCTGAGCACGAGTCGGAGATTCAGTTTGTATTTCCGTCAGCTGATGGCGATGACACTGATAATGCCATTTTATCGGTATCCGAAATTGTATTCTTCAATGGTGCCTTTCCGGGTAAGGGCGATGAATTGACCGATGGTACAATTGTTAATGCTGCTTTGGAAGCATTAAAGCTAAACATTAGAATAAACGATAAGCTTGTTTTAAGTAGTAACGTGTTGGCTTCTTTTAATGATGAGGGCTATTACAACGATGTGGCCATGACCTTTAATCCGCAGCCTTATTATTTGCGATGCGAGCTGGCTCGTGAAGATGAAAATGCTTATTGGATGTTTTCTTTCAACCGCAATGAGGAGGTTATATTGAGTCACGATTTAGTTTTAGGCCTCAATAATAAAAATACTGAAGATCCGGTGCGTAGTTTAGCAAATCAGCTTCGAATTGATGATGTGGTGTTTAATACTGAAGCGGCCAATGCTGAGTTATATGCTGAGCTTTTAAAAGTGGATGAGCTGGAGAAAGGAACGAAAAATCATGCGGAAGCGATGGTGATGGCGCTTAATAATTATGCCACGATGGATGTTCGTTATGTGAGTAATAATGCCATTATTGCCAAAGCAGAAGCAGTGGCCAAAAGAACTGAAAGTGATATTGACGAATGGTGGGTTGATTTGGAATTAGAATTTAGTGATGCCAGTCGTATGAGTAGCGAAGTATATTTTGACGATTACCTGGCTAATTTTAAAGTTGAGCTAGAGCAACTTGTTGCTGAGTTTGAAAGTAAGTTTGGAATTTGACTCTTGATGCCTGATTATATAATAACCCGAGTTCGATTAAAATTAAACAGCTCAGATTTTATTAAATGACTGATATGCAATATAAATTTTTGGAAGCATAGCGAGCTATGTTGATAAAATTTAGAGAAGTAGATCAGTTATTTAATGAAAAGCCAAGTTCTCCACTTGTAAACAACTGTTTTCTTCGTCATATTTGCTTAGCATAGCCCGCTATGCCTTCGCAAAGATTCCTTGAAAACAATTATCTACAAGCGGTCTGAGCTATTAATTTTATGTCGAACTCGGGTTAATAATCGATGAACTAAGAAAGGTGCTCATAGTAAGCACCTTTTTTATTTGCTAGATGTTCGTTTAAAACTCGTAATCCACACACGAACGCGATTCTAAAACTTCTCTAACTATTTTGCCTACCGCTAAATGATCAGGATGTTGAGCATAGGCATGCATATCGTCCATGTTATTAAATGTGGTGCTTAAGGCAATGTCAAATGTTTCATTGGGGTTGCAGTTTAATCCAACTTCAATAGATTGTAACGATGGCACTTTACCATCTAAAGCCAATAGTCCTTGTTTAATCTCCTCTTGTTTGGCCGTTTTTAAAGCTTCGCTCTCAAAGCTTTTTAGTTTAAAAAGAACAATGTGTTTAATCATAACGGAATTATTTTCTTATTTTGTTTTTCTCATAATAGAAAAGCAAAATTAGTAAAATGCTGATAATAGGAATAGCCGGCGGCACAGGATCGGGCAAAACAACAGTGGTACGTAAGATAATGGAACAACTGCCCGAGGGCGAAGTGGCTATTCTTCCACAAGACTGTTATTACAAGGATAGTAAACACTTACCTTTGGCAGAGAGGCAGAAAATAAATTTTGATCATCCCAATGCCATCGAATGGGAGTTGCTGATTCAGCACATCAACGAACTTAAGGCTGGTCGTTCAATTAAAATGCCCCAGTATTCTTACCTAACTTGCACTCGATCAGACGAAACCATTACTATTGAGCCACGCGATGTTATTATAGTTGAGGGTATTTTAATTTTAGGAAATGCCGATTTAAGAGATTTGATGGATTTAAGGGTATTTGTGCATGCCGATGCCGATGATCGCTTGTCGCGCGTAATTCAACGCGATATATTAGAGCGTGGTCGAACTGTAGAAATGGTTTTGGAGCGCTACGATCAAACGGTAAAACCAAGTCACCTGCAATTTATTGAACCAACTAAGCGCTATGCCGATTTAATTGTGCCCCAAGGAGGAAGTAACCTCATAGCCATTGATATTTTAAGGCATTTTATTGAACGTAACCTAAGTAGCTTAAAATAAACCACTATGCTCGATAATATTAAAGTAGAAGATATCATGTTTTTAGATATCGAAACTGTGCCGCAAGAATCCAGTTTTGATAATGTTGATCCGGTTATTCAGGAGTTGTGGGATAAAAAATCGACCTACTTCAGGCAAGATGATGAATCGCCTGCTGATGTTTATGGGCGAGCGGGTATTTATGCCGAGTTTGGTCAAATCGTTTGTATCTCGGTAGGTGTTATTTCTGCCCGTGGCGGTAAACGCATTTTTAGAGTCAAATCATTTGCTGGCGATAATGAAAAAGTTTTGCTCGAGGACTTTGGTCAAATGTTGAATAATTTCGCACGCGATATTCATAAAAATATCTGTGGACATAATGCCCGTGAGTTTGACTTTCCATTTATTGCCCGCCGTATGTTAATACACGGTGTTAAATTGCCCGCTATACTTGACGTGGCTGGTAAAAAGCCATGGGAAGTTAAGTTCTTAGATACCATGGATATGTGGAAGTTTGGTGATTATAAACATTATACCTCACTTAATTTACTAACCACCATATTTAATATTCCATCGCCCAAAGATGATATTGATGGTAGTCAGGTGGCAGCAGTTTTTTACGAAGAGAATGATGTGGAGCGCATTGCTCGTTACTGTGAAAAAGATGTATTGGCTACGGCTCAGTTGTTTTTACGTTTCAAGGGCGAAGACTTGCTCGATGATGAAGCCTTGGAGCACGCTTAATCCAATAAGAAATAGGCCAGTGTTTTAATAAGAAGTTCTGGCTGTTCAGCATGTAACCAATGGCCAGCATCAGGAATACTTATGAGTTCAGCATCTTTAAAAAACTTGCGAATAATCATGGTGTCTTCATCCATTATATAGCCCGATTTCTCTCCACGAATAAAAACTGCCGGCAAGCGTACTTGTTGTTCTTCTGGATTAAAATGGGAGAAACCATCCATTATTAACTCCAGTGTTTGTTTGATTATTGGTAAGTTAAGTCGCCATTGGTAGGTGCCATCTTTTTGTCGCTCAACATTTTTAAGTAGGAACTGACGTAGTTTAGCATCGGGAAGTTTGGCAGATAATTGTTGATCAATATTTTGGCGCGATTTAACCTCATCAAAACACACGTCTAGCATGCTGTTAATTATCAGTTCGTGATTGTTGGTGATTTGGGCGTAATTGCTAAAGGATGCATAGGATTTAGGTGCTATATCTAAAATCACCAATTTGTTGACCCTTTCTGCATGCTTTAAGGCAAAATGCATGGCAGTTTTTCCACCCATCGAGTGCCCAACTAAATGCGCACTCTCAATTTGTTTGTCATTGAAAAATTCGAGCAAGTCTTCCGACATGCTATCAAAGTCATGGACAGGGCTGTGGGGTGATTGACCGTGATTGCGCTGGTCAAGAATATAAATTCGATAATCTTTTTCGAGCTGTCGGGCTATTGAAACCCAATTATCAGAAGCGCCATATAGGCCATGCAATATTACCAGGGTTGGTCCGGCATGGCCATATTCACGGTGAAACAGTTTCATGATTAGCTTATTTAATCAATTGCTGTTGGTAAAGTTGTATGGTTTTTTCAAGGCCAATGTATAGAGCATCACTTATTAAGGCATGGCCAATCGAAACCTCCTTTAAATACGGAATACGCTCGTTGAAAAACTTCAGGTTATCCAAATTTAAATCGTGACCTGCATTAATCTTTAAGCCAATTTTGTTCGCTAGCTCCGAGGCTTCAACAAAAGGAGCAATAGCTGCTTCTCTGTCTTTGCTGTATCCAATCGCATATGGTTCGGTATATAATTCTATGCGGTCGGTATTGGTTTTTACAGCACCCTCAATGTTGCTAAGGTTGGTGTCGATAAAAATAGATGTACGAATACCAGCTTCACTAAAACGTCCGATTACATCCTGTAAAAAAGTAAGGTTATTTATCGTGTCCCAGCCTGCATTTGAGGTTAACGCTTCAGGTGGATCAGGTACCAATGTTACCTGGTGGGGGCGCACTGCTAATACCAAGTCTATAAACTCTTTTGAAGGATAGCCTTCGATATTAAACTCCGTTTTTATGGCAGGACGAATGTCATGAACATCTTTATAGCGTATGTGCCTTTCGTCTGGCCTGGGATGAACTGTTACGCCATCGCCACCAAATTCTTGTACATCAATAGCTGCTTTTAACACACTTGGTGTATTGCCTCCACGTGAATTGCGTAGCGTAGCAACCTTATTTATGTTAACACTTAATTTTGTCATTACTTTTTAATTGATGAACACCCTTTATTGGGTGACTAAATGCAAAATAAACTATCCTTAAACTTTGTTTGTTATAATCATTGACAGTATTTTTAATACTCAAACAATTACGCAGACAAAGGGTTCTTAATTGTCGCGCAAAATTATAAAGTATTTCCGAAAGTAATCTATGTTGGCAAAAGAATTAATATCAGAAGTAGTACCATCTCTTAAAACCTCAGACACAGGGCTCGATGCTTTAAACTGGATGGAGGTCTTTAGAGTTTCTCATCTGCCAATTGTTAATCGGAAAGATTTTTTGGGTTTAATAGGAGATGTTGATATCTACGATTTAAACAAAGCCGAAGAGGCTTTGGGCAATCATTCATTGTCATATGCAAGGCCATATGTATATGTGCATCAGCATATTTTTGATGTTATTGAAGTGGCATCGCGATTAAAATTAACTGTTGTGCCTGTTTTAGATAAGAATGAAGAGTACATGGGATTAATCACACAAAGCGATCTCTTACATACCTTTGCTGATTTGATTGCAGCACATACTTCAGGGGGTATTATTGAGCTAGAGCTTATGCCTCATGATTATTCTTTATCTGAGATATCTCGTATTGTTGAGGATGCAGATGCGAAAATATTAAGCTTGTATGTGTCTCAGCCAACCGATTCTGAAAAACTGTGTATTGCCATTAAATTGAATAGAACAGATTTGCGTTCGGTTATTAATGCGTTCGATAGATATGATTATTCCGTTAAAACAACCTATATTGGGGATGATTCCTACGATGATACTATGAAAAAGAACTACGATGCACTCATGCGGTATCTTGATATGTAGTAGTTAAAAAGTGATTTATGGATAAGGCTTATTTGAATAGCCTCAAAATCTTGATTTGGTGTATCTTATTGCACATCTTTTGTTTACCTGTTATTGCCAATAATTCAATTGATGATGGCGGTACACAGTTGAATGATGGCTATGTTGTGGTGCAAAAGGTCTTAATCTCAGGGAATAAAATCACAAAGCCACGGGTGATATTAAACGAATTAATTTTTCAGCAAGGCGACAAACTGTTGGTGAGTAAATTGGGGCAAGTTGTCAAGCGGAGTCGGCATAATCTTCTTAATACTTCCCTCTTTAATTTTGTAACGATTCGATATACTCTTCAAGCAGATAACACCGTAGTTTTTCATGTAAATGTTGATGAGCGATGGTATTGGTGGGTTTTCCCAATATTTGAAGTGGCCGATCGTAACCTTAGTTCTTTTTTTAATAATGGGGATTGGTCAAGGGTAAATTATGGTGTTTACTTAAAACGCGATAATTTTCGTGGCCGTAATGAACAAATAGTTGCGCGTATTAGACTTGGTTTTACTACACAAATTATGTTGGGGTATAAATCACCCGAATTTCAGAAACGAGGTGGTTGGGGTGCTTATTTCGATTTTCGCATGTACGACCAATTGCCTTATACTACCGAAGGTAATCAACAACTTTTTACAGGATTGGAAGAAGGTTTGGCACAGGTAACCTATTTTGGCTCTTTGTACTATTCCTTACGTTCAAATATTTATAATCGACATCGACTAGAGCTTAGCTATAAAAACTATAATGTGAGCGATTCAATAATTGACAAAAATCCCAATTACCTGGTTGACGGAGGAAATGAACTGCAATTTATGGAGTTGAAATACGCCTTTGCTCGTGATAAACGAGATTCAAAAGTGTATCCCCTTAAGGGTAATCGATTAATGGTTGATGCCATGCAATCTGGATTTGGTGTGTGGGAAGGCGGATTAAGTAATTTGAAAATAGCCAGTCAGTACGATCAGCATTTTAAACTATATGATCGCTGGCATTGGTCGAGTAGTTTATACGGTGAATATAATACGAGTAATAACCTGCCCTATGTGCTGAATACTGGGAGTGGGTATCGAAGTTTTATGAATGGATATGAATTATACGTAATAGATGGAACGCGATTAGGAACTATGAAAAATCAAATGTTATTTACCCTGTTAAAGCCGCGCGTTAAAAATATTGGCTTTATGCCATTAACCCAATTCGCGAAGGTCAATTATGCATTCTATCTGAAAGCCTACTACGATTTTGGATATGTTTGGCATGAGAATCCGGCAATAACTAATACATTTGCTAATGATTGGCAGTATGGTTACGGTGCCGGACTCGACTTTGTTACTTTTTACGATATGGTCTGGAGTTTTAATTATTCCGTCAATAAGCACAAGCAACATGGCTTTTTTGTACATTTCAATATGGCCATTTAATACTTATTGATTAAAACTATTATCATGCAAATAGCTGTATTTGGCAAGCAGTTTAATAAAGTGTTTTTTAATTCCTGTAGAAACTTATTTCAGCTTTTTAAAGAGCACGAAGTGGAAGTGATTATTTATAAGCCATTTTATGAGTTTTTGCTGACGGATGTTAAAATGAAACCCGAAGTGAGTGGTTTTTTTACTGATCACGAAGGAGTTCGACATGCTGATTTGGTTTTTAGTATTGGAGGTGATGGAACTTTTTTAGAGGCTGTTACATTTGTTGGGGATAAAGGGATTCCAATTGTGGGTGTTAATAGTGGTCGCTTAGGTTTTTTAGCAGATATTTCCCAATCGGAGATGCAAGTTGCCATTCGTCAGGTGTTGGAGGGGAATTACCAAGTAAGACAGCTAGATTTGTTAGCTCTTAAAACGGAAGATGGATGTTTTGGCAATAATAATTTTGCTTTAAACGAATTGGCTATTACCAAAAGAGATAGTTCGGCCATGATTACCATTCATACCTATGTCAACGATAAGTTCTTAAATTCTTTTTGGGCCGATGGTTTAATTATATCAACAACAACTGGTTCAACAGCATATTCTTTAAGTGTTGGAGGTCCTATTCTGCACCCTGATAGTAAAAGTTTCATTATTACTCCTATTGCTCCGCACAATTTAAACGTTCGACCTGTTGTTGTCCCTAACGATGTGGAAATTACCTTAAAAGTTGAGGGTCGCGATTCGAAGTTTTTGGCTTCTCTTGATTCTCGAAGTGAAGTGTTTGAAAATACGGTTCATCTCAAAGTGAAAAAAGCAGGGTTTAGCGTTAAAGTAATTGAACTGGAGGGGCATTCATTCTTCACAACATTGCGTAATAAATTAATGTGGGGTGTTGATAAGCGCAATTAATCTTTATTTTAGTGCAATATTTTTTGCATAATTGTGTTTGAAACTTGTATTATTCTTCGAGAATGCTGCAACTGACCCAACAATGTATTCCGTATAAAAATGTTGAAAATAGCAACCGTATTACAAATATTTAAAATGAAGCGCTATGCCCTTTTGGGTGTTGTTGTATTGATGATTTTTAAAAGTATGGTCGTTGGTGCGCAAGATAGGCTTGAACTGGGTGGGTTTGTAGGTGCTTCATATTATTTTGGTGATTTAAGCAAGGGTATTCCCTTTGCGAATTCTCATTTTGCAGGTGGGGGTATCGGACGTTATGTGTTTACCGATCGAATAGCGCTAAAAGGGATGGCCCTTTTTGGGAGTATTAGTGGTGACTATCATGGCCAAGATCTTAAATATCTAGAATCAAGCGATGCTAACTATGAATTTAATAGAAGTATTGGTGATTTGTCTGCCCAGGTAGAGTTTAATTTTCGTTCATACGACCATAAATTTATTTCATCAACAACTTTTACGCCGTACATATCAGCGGGGCTTGCTACAACTATTTATAACAGAATTGATACTGATAATGAAAATTCTGCCGGCAAACCAAGTTTTATATTATCTTTGCCGTTCGGTATAGGTGCGAAGTACAAGATTAATAAATATGTTAGAGTAGGGGCCGAGTGGACCTTTCGCAAAACATTTGTTGATGACTTGGATTACATGGGCGATGGGAGTATTAATCCTTCTGACCCATATGGATTTGGAGAGAGTACCTATACGCATAATAACGATTGGATATCGTTTGCAGGTGTTTACGTGACAATAAGTATGTTGAAACGGAAAACCAAATGTAATGATGGTATAAAAAAATAGACAGTTTGAACGAATGTCGTTAAAAGACGAACTAATAAAGGATAGACTGCCAAAGCATGTGGCAATTATAATGGATGGTAACGGGCGCTGGGCTAAAAAACGAGGTAATGCTCGTGTTTTTGGTCATAAGCATGGTGTTACCGCCGTTCGTGAAACTACAGAAACCGCCGCTGAGTTGGGTATTGAGTACTTAACGCTTTATGCTTTCAGTACCGAAAACTGGAATCGTCCTAAAACAGAGGTCGATGCTTTGATGAGTCTATTAGTTTCTACCATCAGTTCAGAAACTGGCACCTTAATGAAAAATAACGTACGCCTAAATACAATAGGCTGCAAAGAATCATTACCTAAAGGTGTTCAGAAAAAACTCAATGACTGTATCGAAAAAACTTCTGCAAATAGCGGATTGACTTTAACATTGGCCCTGAGCTATAGTTCGCGATGGGAAATTATTGAGGCATTTAAAAAAGTGGCTCAGGATGTTAAAGATAATCAATTAGATGTGGATGATATTGATGCTGACATGGTATCCAATTATATGACTACTGCCGGTATTCCTGATCCTGAATTAATGATCAGAACTAGCGGTGAGTATCGGATAAGTAATTTTTTACTTTGGCAGTTAGCTTATTCTGAGCTATATTTCTGCGATATTTTATGGCCCGACTTTAGGAGAGATGATTTATATCGGGCTCTACTTGATTTTCAAGGGCGCGAAAGGCGTTTTGGAAAAACAGGTGATCAGATAAAAAAATAAAGGTTATTCAGAGCGAGAGGATGAGAGGAGAGGATGACACTTTATAGTAATCTAAACGAACAAACTATTGAATTGCATGAAGGGTAATATGCTTAATAAGATAATAATTGTTTTACTATTTGTATTTTCATTAATAAATATAAATGGACAAACAACCGAAGTCCCCAATATCTCCTATTCAGGAACGCCACGTAAATATGTGATAGCCGAGATTAATGTTACAGGAGTAGAAAATCTCGATCCAAAAATATTGGTGAATATTAGTGGCTTGAAAGTAGGACAGCAAATTACAGTTCCTGGAGATGAAATATCGGAAGCCATTCGTCGCTATTGGCAACACGGACTTTTTTCTGATGCAAAAATCAAAGCAACTAAAATTGAAGGACGTGATATATATCTTGAGATTTATTTGAAAGAACGTCCGCGATTGTCGGAGATGTATTTCAGCGGTTTAAAAAAGAACGAAATTGAAACAGTGGAAGAGAAAGTGGCCATGATGAAAGGTTCACAGGTAACTCCATTTATGGTTTCAAGGGCTGAGAAATATATTACGCGTCATTTTGTTGATAAGGGATTTTACAATGTGGAAGTCAACATTGTTCAAAAAGATGACCCAGCAAAAGCCAACCACGTAACTTTAGATATTAACGTTGATAAGAAAGATAAAGTAAAAGTTAACTCTCTATCATTTGAAGGTAACGAGGTGCTGACAGATAGCAAGCTTAATCGTACCATGAAAAAGACCAACGAAAAGGGTCAGGTACTTAATTTCTTCCGTAGTAAAAAATTCATCGTTGAAAAATACGAAGAAGATGTAGCTGCTATTATCACAAAGTATAATGAAATGGGTTATCGCGATGCCCGAATTGTAACCGAAGAAGTTTCAAAAAATATTGAGGACAATACTGTAGATGTAAAACTTGTTCTCGAAGAAGGTAATAAGTATTTCTTTGGTGATATTTCTTGGGTGGGAAATACAATTTATCCATCTGAATTATTAGCATACGATTTACGCATTCAAAAAGGTGATGTTTTTAACCAAACCTATTTGGATGAACGTTTAATAAGTGATGAAGATGCTGTTCATAATCGCTACATGGATAATGGCTACTTATTTTCTAACATCAACCCTGTGGAAACAGGTGTTAGAGGTGATACCATTGATATTGAAATGCGTATTTATGAAGGACAGCAAGCAACCATTAATAAAGTAATTATAAGGGGTAACACAAAAACACACGAGCATGTTGTTCGTCGTGAGATACGTACCAAGCCAGGTCAGTTATTTAGCAAGTCTGAATTAATCAGAACAGTACGTGAATTGGCTCAGTTAGGTCACTTCGATCCTGAAAATATTTCGCCAGATGTTCAGCCTAATCCTGATAACGGAACAGTAGATTTAGTTTATCAGCTTGAAGAAAAAGCCAACGATCAGATTGAATTATCTGGAGGTTGGGGTGCTGGTATGTTTGTAGGTTCCTTAGGTTTGAAGTTTACTAACTTCTCAATGCGTAACTTCTTTAATAAAGAAGCATGGCGACCTTTACCAACAGGTGACGGACAAACTTTAGCATTAAGAGCTCAAACAAACGGAAAATTTTACCAATCATATAGTTTATCATTTACTGAGCCTTGGTTAGGTGGTAAGAAACCAAATTCACTTAGTTTTTCTATTTACCATTCTATTCAAACTGGTGTAAGTTCTAATTATTATGATCCTCGTTATGGTTATGGCGGTGGTTATGGCGGTTACGGCGGAGGCTATGGTGGAGGCTACGGCGGTGGTTATGGCGGTGGCTACGGAATGACTGATCCCGAGGCCATTGATCAGCACATGAAAATTACTGGTATGTCTTTAGGTTTTGGTAAACGCTTACGTTGGCCTGATGATTTCTTCTCGTTATACACTGAGGTGAGTTACCAACGTTATGATATGCTTGATTGGAACTACTTTATTATGCAGAACGGTATTTCTAATAATCTTAACTTTAAAGTTATGTTGAGCCGTCGTTCTATTAATAACCCAATTTATACACGAAATGGATCTGATTTCTCGGTAGGTTTAGAATTTACACCACCTTGGTCAATGTTCCAGGAAGATAAAGATTGGGCCAATGCATCTGATGAAGAAAAGTATCAACGTATAGAATATCATAAATGGACTTTCAAGGGAGCTGTTTACAAACCAATTGATGCCGCACAAAAACTAGTTGTGATGGGTAAAATGGAAATGGGTTTCCTCGGGTATTATAATAAAGATCTTCAATCGCCTTTCGAGAAGTTTGTATTAGGAGGTGATGGAATGGCTGGATTTAGTATGGCTGGTAGTGAGACAATTGGTTTAAGAGGATATGAAAATTCATCATTAACCCCATATAATACAACAGGCTCGTACGATGGTAATATTTATAATAAGTTAACCATGGAAGTACGTTATCCTCTTGCACTTCAACCATCTGCTACTGTTTATGCTTTAGCGTTCTTAGAAGCAGGTAACGCTTGGAGTCAGTACGAAGATTATAACCCGTTTGAGTTGAAACGTGCTGCCGGTGTTGGATTACGTATATTCTTACCTATTTTTGGATTAATGGGTATTGATTGGGGTTATGGTTTCGACGATAGCTTGTATCGACGCAATGCTGGAGGTAGTCAATTCCATTTCGTAATTGGTCAAAGTTTCTAATAAAGAGATGAATAGTAGTTTGGTTTGATTTTTGTTTAAGCTTGTTGCATAAAAATATAAGCTATGAAAAATATCTTGTTATTATTATTGTTGTTTGTTGGCCAAATGGCAATTGCACAAAAGTATGCTTTTGTTGACTCGGAATATATTTTACGCAATGTGCCCGCTTACGAAGCTGCGAATGAACAACTTTCACAGCTTTCAAGTAAATGGCAATCGGAAGTTGAAGTGCGTTTTGACGAAATAGCACAGCTTTACAAAACCTATCAGGCCGAAAATGTTTTCTTGTCCAACGAAATGAAAGTGAAACGAGAAAATGAAATCATTGAAAAGGAAAAACAGGCTAAACAGTTACAGCAAAATTATTTTGGTCAAGATGGTGAATTGTTTAAGCGACGTGAAGCCTTGGTAAAACCAATACAAGATGAAATATTTAATGCGATATCTGATTTGGCATCAGAAAACAACATCGCTGCAGTATTTGATAAAGCATCCGGTATGGGAATAATGTTTGTCGATTCTAAGTACGATATAAGTGATGATGTATTGGTTGAACTTGGATATAAAAGTGAATAACTAAATAATTAAATATGAAGATTTACTACACACTGCTAGCATTAATGCTTTTTTCTATTGGAGCTGTTAATGCACAGCAGCCAATGAAGTTTGGACATATAAATAGTGCTGAAATTTTGCAAGCCATGCCCGATTTGAAGGCGGTTGAAACTCAGCTTGAAGGTGAGTATAAAGAAAAAGAGGCTCAACTATTAACGATGCAGGAAGAGTTACAGGGCATGCAGCAAGCCTATCAGCAACAGGCTGCAAGTTTGACTCCTGCCGAAAGAAGTCAGAAAGAACAAGAGTTAATGGAGCTTAATCAAAAGGTTCAGAATTATTACATGTTATCTCAACAGCAGATTCAAGCCAAACAAAATGAATTGCAAGCACCAATTATTCAAAAATTACAAGCTGCCATTAGAGAAGTTGGTGATGAAGGAAGCTTCTTGTACATCTTTGAAATGACTAGTAGAGTTCCTGTTTATGCCTCCGATAAGAGCGTTGACATAGGGCCTTTGGTAAAAGCAAAATTAGGAATACAATAATCAGTAATTAAAAAATAGACATATATGAAATCTTTAAAAGTACTAATTGTTATAGCAGCCTTTGCCTTTGTAGGTAAAGTGCAGGCACAAGATTTAAAATTCGGTCATGTAAACATTCAGCAATTGGTTGCTGAGTTACCTGAGAAAATGAGTGCTGATCAGGCTTTGCAAGGCGAAGCAACAAAGTTACAAGAGCAATTACAGGTAATGCAAGAAGATTTGCAGAATCGTTACAATACTTACATGTCTCAGCGCGATACTTTACCAGATTTAATTCGTGCAACAAAGGAGAAAGAAATTCAAGACCAAGAACAACGTATGCAGCAGTATAGCCAAATGGCTCAACAGTCGTTAGGTCAAAAAGAGCAACAATTGCTGCAGCCAATTATTATGAAGGTGCAAAAAGCAATTGATGAAGTAGGTCAGGAACAAGGCCTGATTTATATTTTTGATATTAGTACGCAGGTAGTTGTTTATCATTCAGATAAAAGTGTAGACTGTGCACCACTAGTGAAAGCTAAGTTGGGCGTTCAGTAAAACCCACAATATTAAATTATGTAAGCGGGTGACTAGTTTTAGTCACCCGCTTTTGTATCTTTAAAGTTGTATGGAAAGGATTAAAAATGGACCAATTGCGATTTTTGACTCAGGTTATGGCGGGTTAACGGTGCTTAATAAAATTAAAAAGCATCTGCCCCATTACGATTACATCTATTTGGGCGATAATGCTCGTACTCCATACGGTACTCGTTCCTTTGAGGTGGTGTACGACTATACATTAGAAGCTGTGAAGAAACTGTTTTCTATGGGGGCGCATTTAGTTATTTTAGCCTGTAATACCGCTTCGGCAAAAGCATTGCGTAATATTCAACAAAAAGATTTGCCTAACATTGATGTATCACGACGTGTTCTTGGGGTAATCAGACCCAGTGTTGAAGTGGTCGATGAATTAAGTGAT
The DNA here is from genome assembly GCF_007097485.1 of Carboxylicivirga sp. M1479. Lineage (GTDB taxonomy): Bacteria > Bacteroidota > Bacteroidia > Bacteroidales > Marinilabiliaceae > Carboxylicivirga. The sequence goes on from NZ_VKDE01000002.1 coordinate 236,122, forward strand.
ACGAAGCATGTAGGTGTTTTCGGCACTTTAGGAACCGTACAGTCTGAATCTTATCCAATCGAAATCAATAAACTTTATCCTAATATTAAGGTGTCTCAAGAAGCTTGTCCTATGTGGGTGCCGTTGGTTGAAAACAATGAGTTTGGGAGTGCAGGAGCCGATTACTTCGTGCATAAACATGTTGATCGTTTATTAACGAATGACCCTTTAATTGATACCATTGTTTTAGGATGTACCCATTATCCCTTATTGCTTAAGAAAATAAAAAAATATCTACCTACCCACATTCAAATTGTTGAGCAAGGTGATATTGTTGGGGAGAGCTTAAAGGATTATTTGATTCGTCATCCGGGGATGGATGAAAAATGCTCAAAAGAAGGGGAGATGCACTTTTATACCACAGAGCAAGTTGAAAAGTTCAAACAAACTGCTGGCATATTTTTCGATGGAGACTTAAATGTTGAACACCTAGTATTGTAAGGCTATCAACATTTGATTACATGCTGATAGCCTTAATGTTTTATTTGTCATCTTCTTTAAACCACCCTGCATACATTAAGTAATTGTTGGCAATTTTTTGAACCATCTCTCTTGATTGTTCAGGTTCAATGTCTTTGACCTTTTTGGCTGGTACACCCGCATAAATGCTATTAGGCTCAACAATTGTTCCTGTTAAAACCAATGAGTTAGCCGCAATAATAGAATTAGTGCCGATAACAGCATGGTCTAGTACAGTTGCTCCTATACCTATTAATACATTATCTTCAATTTTTGCTCCATGTATTGTTACATTATGGCCAATAGAAACATTATGCCCAATTTCAACCGTTGATTTTTGGTAAAGTGTATGTAGTACCGAACCATCTTGGATGTTTACTTTATTGCCAATTCGAATTGAATTAACATCTCCGCGTAGCACGGCATTAAACCAAATGCTACAATCGTCTCCCATTTCTACATCCCCTATTATTGTTGCATTTTCTGCCAGATAAGCATTTTTACCAATTTTTGGTGTGAAATCTCTTACTGTTTTTATTAATGCCATATTTGTATTTTTTGATTGTTATTGTTTACTTTAAAAGTAACAGTATAAGAAACAATTAGTTTGATTTGAATATTGATGAATCATACAGCAAAAATACAATCATCTTTTTGAATAAAAGATGAATTAGCGCGCAATATTAATAGAATATTAATAATGACCTAATGCCATGATGTGTTTAATAAATGTGTTGTATAACACAAGGGGTGCAGAGGCTAAACATGACAAAAGTCACTATGTTGACATGGTCATATCTCTACCTTTACCAGCGTATTTAGAAGGAAATTAATGTCGATAAGAGAGTGCTTATTTTCATTGATTTCCTTTTTATCGATTGCTTAACTTTGTTTTAATATATAGATACAAATCAGAACCTTATCAATCATGGGTAAAAGGTCAAAAGTTATTGAAAGAGATGAAGTAGTAGTTAGGTTTTCTGGAGATTCCGGCGATGGGATGCAGTTGACAGGAACCTTATTCTCTTACACCTCAGCAATTTTCGGAAACGACATATCAACGTTTCCAGATTATCCATCTGAAATACGTGCCCCACAGGGTACCATTAGCGGAGTATCCGGGTTTCAGGTGCATTTTGGACATACCGAAGTTTTTACTCCGGGTGATTATTGCGATGTATTAGTAGCGATGAATCCTGCGGCATTAAAAGCAAATGCCAAATGGATGAAGCCTGGTGGTACTGTTGTTCTTGACGTTGATAGTTGCGACGAAAAGAACTTGCGTAAAGCCGGTTACGAAACTGACGATCCAATTACTGAAAGTAAATTAGGAGATTACAACATTGTAAAAGCACCAATCACAACTCTCACAAAAGAGAGTTTAAAAGATATGGGGCTTGATAATAAAAGTATTCTTCGAAGTAAGAATATGTATGCTCTTGGATTGGTTTACTGGTTATTCGACCGTCCTTTAGATCACACAAAAGAATACATAAGTAAAAAGTTTAAGAAAAATCAACTGGTTGTTGATGCCAACTTAAAGGTGTTGGATGATGGTTACAACTATGGTAACATTATTCAGGCATTAACACCATCATACCATATACACCCTGCCGACATTAAAAAAGGTAAGTACCGTAACTTAAGCGGTAATGTTGCCGTGGCTTGGGGATTTTTAGCTGCTGCAGAAAAGAGTGGACTTGAATTATTCCTAGGGTCATACCCTATTACGCCAGCTACGGAGATTCTTCAAGAGTTAAGTGCACGTAAAGATTTAGGTGTAAAGGTATTTCAGGCTGAAGATGAGATTGCAGGTATTTGTACAACCATAGGAGCTAGTTTTGCTGGTGACTTAGCAGTAACTACTACATCGGGTCCTGGTTTAGCATTAAAAGGTGAAGCGATTGGTTTGGCTGTAATTGCCGAATTACCAATGGTAATTGTAAATGTACAGCGTGGTGGTCCATCAACAGGTTTGCCAACGAAAACAGAGCAATCGGATTTAATGCAAGCCCTATACGGACGTAATGGTGAAAGCCCATGCGTTGTGATAGCGGCTAGCTCACCAACTAATTGTTTTGATTATGCGTTTTATGCTGCTAAAATTGCAGTTGAGCATATGACGCCTGTAATATTATTAACTGATGGTTTCTTAGCCAACGGAACACAACCATGGCGTTTACCTAATTTAGAGGAGTGGCCAAGTATTAATGTTCCTAAGGCTGATGTTAACGATAAAGACTGGCATCCGTATAAACGTGATGTGGAAAAATTGTCACGTTACTGGGCTACGCCAGGTGTTGCAGGTTTAGAGCACCGAATTGGAGGTCTTGAAAAAGATGAGCACACTGGAGCTGTATCGCACGATGCGCTTAATCACGAGCGTATGGTTGAAATACGTGAGGATAAAGTTCAGCGTGTTGCTACTAATATTCCTGAATTGGAATTGTTAGGTGATGAAAATGCTAATGTTTTAGTTGTAGGCTGGGGTGGTACCTTTGGTCACTTATTTACCGCTGTTGATGAGTTGGCAAATGAGGGGCATAACTTCGCTTTGGCTCATTTTAACTACATTAAGCCACTTCCACGCAATACATATGATGTGTTAAAGCGTTACAAGAAAATTGTAGTGTGCGAATTAAACCGTGGTCAGTTTGCTGACTATTTGACAATGAATTTCCCTGATATTCAAACACTACGTTTTAATAAAATACAGGGACAACCATTTACGGTAGTAGAATTAAAAGATCACTTTAAAACATTGCTGGAGGAATAAATAATGGCTGAAAATTGTCAAGTTAAATTTACAGAATTTAAGAGCGACCAAAGTGTAAAATGGTGTCCTGGATGTGGAGACCATGCTATTCTTAATTCAGTGCAGAAAGCAATGGCCGCTATGGGATATAAGAAAGAAGAAGTAGCCGTTATTTCAGGTATCGGCTGTTCATCTCGTTTTCCCTATTATATGGAAACTTACGGGTTTCATACCATTCATGGACGTGGCTCAGCAGTAGCTTCAGGTGTTAAAGTTGCGAATCCTGATTTGCAGGTTTGGCAAATTACCGGTGACGGTGATGCCTTAGCTATTGGTGGTAACCACTTTATTCATACCATTCGTCGTAACATCGACCTAAATGTGATTTTATTTAATAATCAGATTTATGGTTTGACAAAGGGGCAGTATTCTCCAACTTCTAAGCGTGGTTTTATTTCTAAAACATCGCCTTTTGGTACAGTAGAAGCTCCATTCCGTCCGGGTGAGTTATGTATTGGTGCTCGTGGTCAATTTTTTGCTCGATGCATTGATACGGATATTAAACATTCGGTTGTAATGATGGAAGCAGCAGCACGCCATGAGGGAACATCGATTGTTGAAGTATTGCAAAACTGTGTGATTTACAATGATAAAACACATAATGCAATTACGGATAAAGCGCACAATGCTGATAGAACGATTAAACTAGAGCATGGAAAACCAATGATCTTCGGAAAAGAAAGAAACAAAGGTTTAATGCTTGATGGTTTAACGCTAAAAATTGTAACGATTGGTGAAGATGGTATTACTGAAGCAGATATTTTGGTTCACGATGCCACATGTGACGATATTACTTTGCACTTAAAGCTAGCTGATATGGAATATCCTGAATATCCAGTTGCATTAGGTGTTATTCGTTCTGTTGAAGCACCAGTATATGATCAGTGTGTAACTGAACAATTGGCAGCAGTTCAAGAAAAGTCAACAATAAAATCCTTTACAGATCTGATTCATTCAGGAGATGTTTGGGATGTAGAATAATTTTTTATTTGAATTAGCACTTCAGGCCGTTTGGAATTTATTCTGAACGGCTTTTTTTATACAATAAAAAACCCGTGAATAATATTCACAGGTTGTAGTTTTATCTTTTTCTTGAAATCTTACGATTCCATATAGATTTATTTCGCTAGTAGAGAGTCGGTAAATTTCTCAAGCATTGTTTTGACTTCCTCATAATCATCGTCTTTAACCCTTACATCGGTTAAGCGTGGCAAATGAATAGCAAAATAACTATGGCTGTTTGCCATTTCAAATAAATTACTAGCCAAAGCCCTAGGGTAGGCAAAATCCGGATTTACTTCTGAAATTACACCGGCTACTTTCTCACAGAGCATTTTGTAATTAGAGAAAAAACCTTCTGTGTTTTCTTTGTCAACCAACTTTGTGTAATATGCTTTGGTCCCTTCGGCAATTATTAAACGGTGTAAAACACTTTCGTTAACATAGTCGATGGCAGGGTTTTCTTTGTAAGCATAAACCAATGTGCCTATGATTACCTTCAGGCGCTCTTGGGGCGATTTAATATTCATTGTGTGGATATCGATTAGATAGCTAACCCATTCCCAGTACCACGAAACAAGATACAGTAATAATAAGTGTTTGTTTTCGAAATAGCGATACACCGAAGCTTCAGTTGACCCCATTTTAATGGCCAACTTTTTAAAAGTAAAAGCTTCAAACCCGATTTCGTCAATTAATAAAATACTGTGTCGTATAATGTTTTGACCTAATGAAGTCTCTTGCGGGTCGCGAAGATAGAGCTTGTCGTTTAAGCTGATTTTTATTCCAATAGACATAGATGCAAAAGTATTTGTAACAAAAGTAAAATTTTTTTTGAACAAATTGGCGATTTTGACGTTCTAGTAAAACATACTTGTGTGATAGTATTGCTATTGTAACAAAAAGTAATAGCTTTGTACCGGATTTATTGCTAAGTTCAATTATTAATTACGACACTGTTGACCGGTAGCAGTTCAAATGAAAAATAAGTAAAATACGATGAGTGTCACAAAAAAAGATGGTTTGTTTAGCAACCTGAAGCAGGATATTCCTGCCTCGGTGGTAGTGTTTTTAGTTGCGGTTCCTCTTTGTTTAGGAATTGCTTTAGCATCCGGAGCTCCTTTATTCTCCGGTATAATTGCAGGTATAATTGGGGGTATAGTTGTTGGTGCTTTTAGTGGCTCACAGCTAGGCGTTAGTGGCCCTGCGGCAGGTCTGGCGGTTATTGTCCTTTCTGCCATTAGTGAATTGGGTTCTTTCGAAATATTTTTAGCTGCTGTTGTTTTAAGTGGTGTATTTCAGCTCATTTTGGGGTATGCAAAGGCCGGTATTATAGGGTATTATTTTCCATCATCCGTAATTAAAGGGATGTTGTCAGGAATCGGTATCATTATAATTCTAAAACAAATACCTCATAGTTTAGGATACGATAAAGATTATCATGGCAGTTTGGCATTTTCACAGCCCGATGGGCACAATACTTTGTCAGAACTATATTACATGTTTGAGGCGATAACACCAGGAGCGGCTTTAATAACAATTATATCAATGGCAGTTCTTATCTTATGGGAGCAGCCTTTTATGAAGAAAGTCAAGCTTTTTAGTGTTGTACAAGGCCCATTAGTGGTTGTAGCATCAGGTATTGGTTTAAATGTATTATTTCAATCGATTCCGTCTCTTTCATTAAAAGCCAATCAGGTGGTTGCCATTCCTGTGGCTGATAGTTTCTCTGGCTTCATAGGTCAGTTTACTACGCCTGATTTTAGTCAAATGTTAAATCCGGGTATTTGGGTTGTTGCTGCCACTATTGCTATTGTAGCAAGTTTAGAAACGCTACTATGTTTGGAGGCCACCGATAAACTGGATCCTCAAAAGCGTGTGACGCCAACGAACAGGGAGTTAAAGGCTCAAGGAATTGGAAATATTTTGTCTGGACTTGTTGGGGGATTACCGATTACCCAAGTAATTGTGCGTAGTTCAACCAATATTCAGTCGGGTGGAAAAACAAAGATGTCGGCCATATTACATGGTGTTATTATGCTGTTATGTGCCATGGCTATACCAGCAGTTCTTAATTTGATTCCTTTGGCTAGTTTAGCGGCTATCTTATTCATTGTTGGTTATAAGTTAGCCAAGCCAGTTGTGTTTAAGCAAATGTATAAATTAGGTGTTGAGCATTTTGCTCCGTTCATGGTAACCATTGCTGGTATCATATTTACCGATTTATTGGTGGGAATTATTTTAGGGCTAGTTGTCGCGGTTATGTACATCCTTTATAATAATTATAAAAAGCCATTTTTATTTGAAACCGATAAGCACTTAAAAGAAAAAGAACTGCACTTAGAGCTGGCTGAGGATGTTACTTTTATTAATAAAGCAAGCATCTTAAATACACTTGGTCAGGTGCCTAATGGATCCAAAGTAGTGATAAATGCCACTCGTTCAGTTAACATTTGTCAGGATGTAATCGAGATAATTGATGAATTTGAAACGAGTGCTAAATATCGGGATATTACGGTTGAGATATTAAAGCGTGAAAGGCGAGGGGTTGAAAATCAGCGTAAAGTTGCCGAATTTGCCTTGAATGAAGTATAACAACTTAAAATCAGAACAATTATGAGTACAATAACACAAAATGCACAATCACAGTCGAGTATAACGCCCGGTAAGGCCATTGAATTATTAAAAGAGGGAAATAAGCGTTTTTTAGCAGCTAAAGCTTTAAATCGTGATTGGCATCAACAAGTGAAAGAAACAGCCACAGGTCAATATCCATTTGCTGCTATTGTTAGTTGTATCGATTCGCGTATACCAACAGAAGTCGTTTTTGATCAAGGTATTGGAGATGTATTTAATGCACGTGTTGCAGGTAATATTGTTAATGAAGATATACTTGGAAGCCTTGAGTTTGCATGTAAGCTAGCTGGTGCAAAAAGCATTGTTGTTTTGGGTCATACTTCATGTGGTGCAGTTAAAGGCGCTTGTGATAATGCACAACTTGGCAACTTAACACAAATGCTTGATAAAATTAAGCCCGCTGTTGACTTAACACCAACTGCCGATGGTGAAGAAAGAAACTCTGGCAATATTGGTTTTGTCAATAAAGTGGCGGATAAAAATGTAGAGTTAACCATTGAAAATATAAAATCGCAAAGTACAGTACTAAATCAGATGCTAGAAGCAGGTGAGATAAATATTGTAGGTGCTATGTACGATGTGAAAACAGGAGAAATTACCTTTAGTTAGTTATGTTCCCGGATTGAATGTTATCTGTTCCTGAGTTAATTGACATTCAATCCATTTAATTTTACCTGAGTGGGGTGGTTCGATTTCAGACGTGATTTCGACCCACCTTTTTTGTTTTAAATCATCGAAATATACCTGCATACTTGTACGATTTATTAGCTGATGCAGGTGTTTTATGACAATTGGTAGCAATTGAATTAAAAAAATGCCAAATAGTGTTTGGTTTTTAAAATTATTATTCCAAATATTTGTGACGAACAATTGCAAAAGCAAAACATGAATTTGATTTTAACACATAAAGGCTGGTGGCATTATACTTTTCTTTCCAACGAGAGTTAAGGGGAACCGTCGTATATATAAAATATGAACAAAGGCTTACCGAAACTCTCGGTAAGCCTTTTTTTATTTCATAAATTTAACCAAACCATGGATACAATAACAATCAAAACAACTGCAACTCCCATACCAGCTAATGTAGCCGATGTAACCACTCCGGTAAGTTTATACCTAAAGCTGAGAGATGCATACCCTAATACTATTTTATTGGAAAGTAGTGATTATCATGGAAGTAGTAATTCTATGTCATTTATTTGTTTCAAACCATTGTATGAGTTTGTGGCCGACAAGGGGCAGGTTTTACAAGGGGAAGCACACAAAGAGCTTCAGCCGATAAGCATTACTAAAGAAAATAATGTGCCAGAGCTTTTGGATGCTTTTATAAAAAGCTTTGAAGTGGATAATGCCAATTGCCCGGTTAAGGTGAATGGATTATTTGGGTATTCAACCTTTGATGCCGTTCAGTATTTCGATTCTTTAAACTTCAGCGCAGAAAAAAAGGAAGAACACTCAATACCCGAATTACGATATGCATTTTATAAATACATTATTGCTTTTAATCATTTCACTAATCAGTTGCATCTGATTGAGAATTTGCAAGAGGGAGAAGAATCGCAGAGTAATGCTTTAATCGATCAGTTTTACAACCGCTCCATACCAACCTTTCAGTTTCAACCATCCAATAACGAGAAATCAAACCTCACGGATGAAGAATACATGAACATGGTGACCAAAGGAAAGGAACATTGTTTCCGGGGAGATGTGTTTCAGATAGTCTTATCGCGTCAGTTTCGTCAGCAGTTTTCGGGTGATGAGTTCAATGTTTATCGTGCCTTGCGTAACATTAACCCTTCGCCTTATTTGTTTTATTTCGATTATGGTAGTTATAAAATATTTGGTTCATCGCCCGAAGCACAATTGATTATTGAAAATAATGTTGCAACAATCAATCCTATTGCAGGCACTTTTAAACGTACTGGCGATGATACAAAGGATCAGGAATTAGCCATTCAATTAAGTAAGGATGAAAAGGAGAATGCAGAGCATGTGATGCTGGTTGATTTGGCTCGTAACGATTTGAGTCGTAACTGCCAGGATGTAACTGTGAATACCTACAAAGAAGTGCAATACTATTCTCATGTACTACACCTTGTGTCTGATGTGAGTGGTAAACTGCAAAAAGGGTCCATTGCTTCGCGCGTAATGGCCGATACCTTTCCGGCAGGCACACTATCTGGCGCTCCAAAATACAAAGCCATGCAATTGATCGACTCCATTGAAAACCAAAATCGCAGCTATTACGGTGGCTGTATTGGTAACATTGGCTTAGATGGAAGTTTCAATCAGGCCATTATGATACGTTCATTTCTGAGTAAAAACAATACTTTGTTTTACCAGGCTGGTGCGGGCGTAGTGAGCGAATCAAAAGAGGAGAACGAATTAAATGAAGTCAACAACAAGTTAGGTGCCTTAAAAAAGGCCATTCACATGGCTGAGGAGTTTTAGGTTAACTTGTAAGGAGAAACGAATTAAACCAACAAGTTTGGTTTTAAACAAGCAAACTTAATTTAACCAAGCTGTTTGACTCAAAGGAATAGCCAACAGCATCAAGCTTAGAAATTATGAAAATTTTAGTCCTAGATAATTACGATTCATTCACTTATAACCTTGTTCATTACGTTGAGGAAATTATAAATGAAAAGGTAGATGTATTTCGTAATGATGAAATAAGCATTGCCGATGTGGCCAATTACGATAAGATATTGTTATCGCCAGGTCCTGGTATACCGGAAGAGGCTGGTATTTTAAAAGAGCTAATTGCTAGCTATGCCTCAAGCAAAAGTATATTAGGTGTATGCTTGGGTTGTCAGGCAATTGCTGAAGTATTTGGCGGGAGTATTCGCAACTTAAACAAGGTATACCATGGGGTAGCTACTCCGGTAAGTGTGCTTGATCAAAACGAAATACTATTTAAAGGACTTCCAGATACTTTTAAAGCAGGACGTTACCATAGTTGGGTGGTTAACGAGGAGGATTTGCCCAAGGAGCTAACCATCACTTCAAAAGAGGCTGAGGGGCAAATAATGGGTTTACGACATAAAGACTATGATGTGCGAGGAGTGCAATTTCATCCTGAATCGGTATTAACCGAACATGGAAAAGAAATGATTAGAAACTGGATAGAAAATACAGCAACTAGCCTTTAGCTGTGTTTCCTTGCTACTTAAATTTGAATATCAACCAAACGCTAGCTGCTTAAAGCTGGTTCCCAGATATGAATAGTATGAGTATAAAAAATATCATCAAACAATTAATTGATCACAAATTCCTTTCGCGCCAGGAGGCTAAAGAGGTATTAATAAGTATTGCCAAAGAAGAGTACAACCAATCGGAGGTAGTGGCTTTTCTTACGGTTTTTATGATGCGTCCCGTAACTGTTGAAGAACTTTCTGGTTTTCGTGATGCTCTTCTGGAATTGTGCATTCGCATTAACTTATCAGACTATCGAACCATTGATATGTGTGGAACAGGGGGCGATGGACAGAATACCTTTAATATTTCTACCCTTGCATCCTTGGTGGTAGCTGGTGCGGGTGCAAAAGTATCTAAGCATGGTAACTACGGCGTGTCCTCCTCTTGTGGATCATCCAATGTAATGGAGTATTTAGGTTATAAGTTTACTAACGATGAGGATCTGTTGAAGCATCAGTTGGATAAAGCGAATATATGCTTTTTACACGCGCCCATGTTTCATCCAGCCATGAAGGTGGTAGCTCCAATTAGAAAAGAGCTTGGCCTGAAAACTTTTTTTAATATGCTGGGGCCTATGGTCAATCCATCATTTCCACAGCATCAGTTGGTAGGTGTGTTTAGCCTGGAACTGGCCCGCGTCTATCAATATATTTTTCAACAGACTAATAAGGGTTATACCATTTTACACGCGTTGGATGGCTACGACGAAGTTTCGTTAACGGGTGATGTAAAAGCCATTAGTAATAATGAAGAGCAAGTTTATTCGCCTGCAGATTTTGGTATGCGTCAGATAAAAGCCAATGAAATTTTTGGTGGTGATACAGTGCCCGAGGCAGCAGCCATATTTAAAACAGTATTAAATGGCGAGGGAACAGAAGCCCAGAGTAATGTGGTGATTGCCAATGCAGCTATGGCTTTAAATTGCTATTATCCCGATCGCAGTATGGAGCAGAACATTGTTGAAGCACGCAAGTCGCTATTGGAGGGGAAGGCAGCACAAGTATTAACCACTCTATTGAGTTTATCTTAAGCTAGTAATCATGAACATCCTGAATAAAATAGTTGATCAAAAGAAAATAGAAGTAGAGAATGCCAAAAAGACAAGGCCCATTGAGCAGTTGATGGACATACCTATGTTCTTTGAAGCCGTTCCATCTTTAAAAAACTCAATAAGCTGTCATAGCAAAACAGGTGTTATTACCGAGTTTAAACGTCAGTCGCCCTCAAAAGGCCTTATTAACGGAACAGCTAAGGTGGAAGAGGTGGTAAAAGGCTATGAGGAGGTTGGTTCATCGGCTTTGTCGGTGCTGACTGATACGCAGTTTTTTGGTGGATGCAACGACGACTTAAGCGCTGCACGCAAGGTGACAAGCATACCAATTTTGCGCAAAGATTTTATTATTGATCCTTATCAGGTATATGAAGCTAAGGCCATTGGAGCCAGTGCAATTTTATTAATCGCTGCCATATTGGAAGAAAATCAGGCCAAAGAATTGGGTGCGTTAGCCAATTATTTGGGCATGGAGGTGTTAATGGAATTGCACGAGCCAGATGAAGCATCGCGCCTTAATGCTTTTGTTGATGTGGTGGGGATTAATAATCGTAACCTAAAAACTTTTAAGGTTGATTTGAAGCAGTCCATTGCTTTGGCCAAGTCGTTACCATCCGACAAATTAAAGATTTCGGAAAGCGGTATTCATTCGCCTAAGGATGTTCATTTTCTTAGAAGACATGGCTTTGATGGTTTTTTAATTGGCGAGAACTTTATGAAAACCGATAATCCAGGTAAGGCTTTTGCCGATTTTGCCAAAGAAATAAAGGTTAAAGAGAAAGTTTAGTAAGTCATCAGGCAGATAAAAAACTTAACGCTATTGATTAATGTGATGATGAACCAAAGCCCCAAAATAAAAGTATGTGGCATGCGCAACGACGAGAATCTTGCAGCATTGTTAGAGTTAAAGCCCGATTATGTAGGTTTTATTTTCTACGATAAATCGCCACGTTATACTGATAGTAGGCCTCAAGTGAATATTCCATCCACTGTAAAAAAAGTGGGGGTGTTTGTTAATGCCAGCGAACGAACAATTAATGAAAAGCGTATTCAGTTTGGCTTAGATATTATCCAGTTGCACGGCGATGAATCGCCCGAATTGTGTTTTTTACTTAAGCAAACAGGCGTGCAAGTGATGAAAGTGTTCAGGGTGGATGAGACTTTTGATTTTCAGCAGACTCGCCGTTACCAGGATTACTGCGATTATTTTTTGTTCGACACACAAACGAAAGCCTTTGGCGGCAGTGGTAAAAGGTTTGATTGGCGTTTGTTGAAAAATTATAACCAGGCTCGTCCGATGTTTTTAAGTGGCGGCATTGGACCCGATGATGTGAATGACATTCGCCAGATTACCGAGCTGAATATAAAAGCCATTGATGTGAACAGTAAGTTTGAAACGGAACCAGCTCTTAAGAATATAGAATTACTGTCCGAGTTTATGAGTGAAATAAGGAAAACAGAAGCATAATGAGCAAGCAAAATAAATACCATGTAGATGAGAAAGGCATGTATGGCCAGTTTGGAGGGGCTTACATTCCCGAAATGCTATATCCCAATATTGAAAACCTAAAAGCTGTTTATAAAGACATCATCGGCTCTGATGCTTTTCAAGATGAATACAAATCTTTGTTAAAAGATTATGTCGGACGCCCATCGCCTTTGTATTTGGCCAAGCGTTTATCAGAAAAATACCAAACCAATGTATATTTAAAGCGTGAGGATTTAAACCATACTGGCGCGCATAAGATAAACAACACCGTGGGGCAAATTTTAATTGCCAAACACATGGGTAAGCAACGCATTATTGCCGAAACGGGTGCTGGCCAACATGGTGTGGCAACCGCCACAGCCTGTGCTTTAATGGGTTTACAGTGCGTGGTGTACATGGGAGAGGTTGATATAGAACGTCAGGCACCGAATGTGGCTCGTATGAAGATGTTGGGCGCAGAGGTTGTTGCGGCCACTTCAGGCAGTAGAACCTTAAAGGATGCTACCAACGAAGCCTTGCGCGATTGGATTTGTAACCCTGAAGATACTTTTTATTTGATTGGTTCAGTGGTTGGGCCGCATCCATATCCTGATATGGTGGCACAATTACAAGCCGTTATCAGCGAAGAAATTAAGCTGCAGATTGCCGAGAAAACCAATAAAGATTATCCCGATTATGTGATTGCTTGTGTGGGAGGAGGCAGTAATGCAGCAGGTTCGTTTTATCATTTTTTAGACGATGAGCGTGTTCAATTGGTAGCTGTTGAGGCTTCGGGTATGGGTGTTGATTCAGGAGAAACAGCAGCAACCATTGCTAAGGGCGATAAAGGTTTGATACACGGAAGCCTTACCTTTTTAATGCAAAGCAACGATGGACAGATAACTGAGCCTTATTCTATTTCAGCAGGCTTGGATTATCCTGGTATTGGGCCGCAACATGCGCATTTGTTTGATACGGGTCGCGCACAGTTTTTGTCGGCTACCGATAAGGAGGCCTTAGATGCAGCATTGCAGTTAACACAGCTGGAGGGCATTATACCAGCCTTGGAATCGTCGCATGCTTTGGCTGCACTTGATAAAATGAGCTTTAAAAAAGACGATTCAGTGGTTATAACACTATCGGGCCGAGGAGATAAAGACATGGCGACTTATATGAAACGCTTTGGCTTTTAAGTGAATGATGATGATCGTCAACTGAGGAAGTCTAATCCATAGCTTGGATGAACTAAATAACAATGCGACCATTAAGATATTAGGTATAATAATTAAAACATAGCTGATCGTTTTTAGCAATCGGTTTTTAGCCAAATAACAATGAACAGATTACAACAACTTTTTAGCGATAAAAAAGATATATGCTCGGTTTATTACACAGCCGGCTTTCCTCAAGGCAATGATACCGTAACGGTGTTGAAAGCTCTTGAGGATGGAGGAGCCGATTTGGTAGAAATTGGGATGCCTTTTTCTGATCCTTTAGCCGATGGGCCAACTATCCAAGCCAGTAGTGAGCAGGCATTGGATAATGGCATGAGTATAAAAATACTGTTTGAGCAGTTGAAAGATGTGCGCAAGAACGTTCAAATACCCATTGTTCTCATGGGTTACTTTAATCCCGTGTTTAAATTTGGTGTTGAAAAGTTTATAGCCAAGTGTCAGTATTTAGGTATTGATGGTTTAATTATTCCGGATTTACCCTTTGATGAATATCGCGACAAGTACCAGGGTTTATTCGAGAGTGCCGGCATTGCCAATATCTTTTTAATTACTCCTCAAACTTCAAACGAGCGCATACAACTTATTGATGAGCATAGCAAAGGCTTCATTTATGTAGTTTCGTCCGCATCGGTTACAGGTGCTAAAAAAGATGTTGAGCAAAGTCAAATCGATTATTTCAACCGAGTGAATAGTCTTGGTTTATCAACACCTACCTTAATTGGTTTTGGTATTGGCGATCGCTCCACCTTTAAAACCGCCTGTGAGCATGCTTCGGGGGCTATTATTGGCAGCGCATTTGTGAAACTGTTAAGTGAAAACGGCGCCGATGCCGAACGCATTAAGCAGTTTATACAGGGTGTGAAAACAAAATAAAACGATATGAATAAAAGGCATCTAACCAATGTCTTGCATGAAAAGTAACAATAACCATAAACTAATAATCACATGCTTAATACTGCCATTATTCGCATTCATTGCCCCGATCAACAAGGGATTGTTGCCAATGTCTCTGATTTTATTAATCGACACAATGGTAATATTTTGTATCTCGATCAACACACTGATAGGGCCGAGAAACGATTTTTCATGCGTATAGAGTGGGATTTGGATGGTTTTGCATTGGCTCCTGATGAAATTGAAGCGACCTTTGAAAAGGCCATTGCTCAACCCATGCAAATGGTGTGGACTTACCATTTATCTTCGCAAACGCCACGCATGGCTGTTTTTGTGTCGCGAGCTTCGCATTGCTTGTACGACCTTTTGGCTCGCTATAGTGCCAATGAATTAAATGTCGACATTCCACTAATTATCAGTAATCATAAAGATTTAGGTGCAGTGGCTGAGCAATTCAATATTCCCTTTTACCACCTGCCCCTTAACAAAGAAAATAAAGCAGAGGTGGAAGCCGAACAACTGCGACTATGTGCCGAGCACAAGGTTGATTTCATTGTTTTAGCCCGATACATGCAAATATTATCGCCCGAGTTTAATCAGCAGTATCCGCAGCGTATCATTAATATTCATCATTCGTTTTTACCTGCATTTGCAGGAGCTAAGCCCTACCATGCAGCTCACTCACGTGGTGTAAAGCTGATTGGAGCAACTGGTCATTATGTTACATCTGATTTAGATGCTGGTCCTATTATTGAGCAGGATGTTATAAAAATATCTCATCACGATACGGTGCAAAGCCTCGTGCAAAAAGGTAAAGATGTTGAGAAAATGGTATTATCAAGGGCAGTAAGGGCGCATATCGAACGAAAGACATTGGTATATAAAAATAAAACAATCATATTCGCCTAATCAATATTAAACATCAAAAAACACAACTCATGAAGCAGTTTATAGCCTTATTAGCAATTTCATTCATAAGCTTATCAAGCATGGCACAAAAAACCGACGACCGTGGTTACCTTGTAAAAGTTGGAGACACGGCTCCCGACTTTGAAATGACATTAACCGATGGATCAAGCGTTAAGTTATCTGACCTAAGGGGTAATGTGGTGATGTTGCAATTCACTGCCAGCTGGTGTGGTGTTTGTCGTAAAGAAATGCCCCACATCGAAAAGGATATTTGGCAAGCCTATAAGGATAAAGGAGTGAAAGTTTTTGGTGTAGATAGAGATGAACCCAAAGAGAAAGCCATTGAAATGGTGAAATCTACTGGTATTACCTACCCTATGGGTTTGGATGATAATGCTGATATCTTTGGTCTTTATGCCGATAAAAAATCTGGTGTAACTCGCAATGTATTGATTAATAAAGAGGGTAAGATAATATTCTTAACGCGCCTGTTTAATAAGGAAGAGTTTGCTGCTTTGATAGAAAAGATTGGTGAGGAAGTGGAGTAGGGAATAAGTCCGAAGCACAGAGTCCGATAGACCGTATTTATCTAATTAATCTGACGTTTAAATGAAATCTTTTAGAGAAATAAAAGTGTGGCAGAAATCGATGGATTTAGTCACAGATATTTACAAAATAACAAGCAGTTTTCCTCCAGAAGAACGATTTGGATTAACTAATCAAATCAGGAGAGCTTCAGTATCAATTCCATCAAATATTGCAGAAGGCTTTGGTAGGAAATCAGATGGTGATTTTACTAGATTTTTATCCATTGCTTTAGGATCAAACTATGAAGTACAGACTCAAATAGAAATTTCTTGTAATATCGGGATATTGGATAAAAAAGAAATTTCGGGGCTTCTCAGTGAATTAGTGGAAATAGAAAAGATGCTTAAAAGCCTAAAGTCAAAATTAAAATAGATATGAACGAAATTTCTAATAGTTCAGGATCACAGTCTTCGGACTCTGGACAGCGAACTTCGGACTCTCAAAAAATTGTAATCATAAAATACAATGCTGGTAATATTCGATCGGTAAAAAATGCCTTGTTACGTCTGGGCTATGATGCCGAAATTACGGCCGATCCGGATGTGATTCGTAAAGCTGATAAGGTAATTTTTCCTGGGGTTGGCGAGGCAAGTACCACCATGGCGTATTTGCGCAAGAGTGGTTTAGACAAGTTGATTACCAGTCTAAAACAGCCAGTAATTGGAATTTGTCTGGGAATGCAATTAATGTGCAGTTTTTCCGAAGAGGGTAATGTAGATTGTCTCAATATTTTTGAGGAGAAAGTACGTAAGTTTCAAATGCCCGAGCCCAACGCAGAGAACATAAAAATTCCACACATGGGGTGGAATACTATTACTAATGTTCAATCTCCTTTGTTTGATGCATCGCTCGAAGGTGAGTACGTTTATTTTGTGCACAGCTTTTATGTGGCTATGGGCGATCATACAGCCGCTACCACCAATTATATTCATCCTTACAGCTCAGCTTTGCAAAAGGATAATTTTTACGCTACCCAATTTCATCCCGAGAAGAGTGGATCGGTTGGAGAACGTATACTAACTAACTTTTTAAAACTATAATTTGTGATGAGGAAGATTGATCTCATTCCCGCCATCGATATAATTGATGGTAAGTGTGTACGCTTAAGTCAGGGCGATTACGATAGCAAAAAAATATATAATGAAAACCCACTGGAGGTCGCTAAGGAATTTGAGGCTCATGGTATCACGCGATTACATTTAGTTGACTTGGATGGTGCAAAAGCCGGACGTATCATCAATTACAGGGTGCTGGAGCAAATAGCCGGAAAATCAAGCTTGACAATCGATTTTGGTGGAGGATTAAAAACGACCGATGATTTACGTATTGCTTTTGAGTCAGGAGCGCAAATGGTAACTGGCGGTTCCATAGCGGTGAAGAACCCAGCCGAGTTTGAAGGGTGGATTCAACAATATGGCTCAGAGAAAATTATATTGGGTGCCGATGCCAAGGATAACAAAATTGCTGTTACAGGTTGGCTCGAAGAAACGGATCAGCAGTTGATACCTTTTATCAAGGATTATGTGCAAAAAGGCATTCAGAAAGTAATTTGCACCGATATTAGTAAAGATGGCATGCTGCAGGGAGCTGCGGTGGAGCTGTATAAAAACATATTATCCGAATTGCCTGGCTTGTATTTAGTTGCCAGTGGTGGGGTTAGTAATTTGGCCGATATTGAATCGCTTGCTGAAGCAGGTATACCAGCGGTAATTTTTGGTAAGGCCATTTACGAAGGAAGAATTCAACTAAAGGAACTGGAAAGATTTATTTAAATATGCTAGCAAAACGAATTATACCATGCCTCGATATTAAAAACGGACAAACGGTTAAAGGTGTTAAGTTTGTTGAAATAAAGGAGGTGGGCGACCCAGTAGAGCTGGGTGCTTTATATGCCGAACAAGGAGCTGATGAATTAGTTTTTTTAGATATAACAGCAAGTCACGAAGGACGCAAAACCTTTGTGGATTTAGTGAAGCGCATTGCTCGAAATATTAATATTCCGTTTACCGTTGGTGGGGGTATTAGTGAGCTTAAAGATGCTGAAGTATTACTAAATGCAGGTGCCGATAAAATATCGGTTAACTCATCGGCTGTCAAAAATCCACAACTCATTAACGATCTATCGCTTAATTTCGGTAGTCAGTTTGTGGTGGTGGCCATCGATGCCAAGCACCAGCAGGGGCATGATTGGGTAGTAACTGTTAATGGAGGACGTATCCCTACCGATAAGAAGCTCTTTTCGTGGGCCAAGGAGGCTGAAGAAAGAGGAGCTGGAGAAATATTATTCACGAGCATGGATCACGACGGTGTGAAGCAGGGCTTTGCCAACGAAGCATTGGCTAAGTTAAGTGATGAATTGAGTATCCCTATTATTGCATCAGGCGGAGCAGGTTCAATGGAGCATTTTAAAGATGTATTTACACATGGTAAAGCCGATGCTGGTTTAGCTGCCAGTATCTTCCATTTTAAAGAAATACCCATTCCAGTATTAAAGGAGTATTTGAATAAAGAAGGTATTCCAATAAGATTATAAAGAAATAGTTGTTTACGACGAGTTATAAAAAGCTAAAAACATGGATTTCCAAAAATTAGGCAACGGTCTTATGCCGGCCATAATACAAGATGCAGTAACTAATAAAGTTTTAATGTTAGGTTTTATGAATGAAGAAGCCTACGAAAAGACAAAAGCAGAACGTAAAGTCACTTTCTTTTCTCGTACCAAAAATCGTTTATGGACAAAAGGTGAAGAGTCGGGAAATTTTCTTAATGTGGTATCCATGGCGATTGATTGCGATGATGATACTTTATTAATCAAGGTCAATCCTGTTGGGCCAACATGTCATAAGGGAACTGATACTTGTTGGGGCGAAGAGAACACTAGCGATGATGTCCTGTTTTTAAAAACACTTCAAGATTTTATCGATAAGCGTAAAGAGGAAATGCCAGAGGGCTCGTATACTACAAAACTCTTTACAAAAGGTGTTCGCACCATTACACAAAAAGTTGGTGAAGAAGCCATTGAAACAGTTATAGGAGCCATGGCAAACGATGATGAGAACTTTCTTTACGAGGGGGCTGATTTATTGTATCACTTAATTGTGTTGTTAACGCACAAAGGATACCGTATTGAAGATTTGGCACGAGAGTTAAAAAGTCGTCATAAATAAGGTAGGTGAATCCACAAGATATCATTAATAAATATTACTCGGTAGGTAGCCCATTGTGGGTTACCTTAACTGGGCACAGTAAAGCGGTTCGCGATAAAGCATTGGAAATTGTGCAAAAGCATCCTGAGCTTCAAGCCGACTCAGGGTTTGTTTCGGAAGCGAGCATGCTGCATGATATTGGTATCTACCTTACTCATGCTCCCGGCATTCATTGTCAAGGTAAGCATCCCTACATTTGTCACGGTTATTTGGGCCGCCAGCTGCTAGAAAAAGAGGCTTATTATAAGCATGCTTTGGTTTGCGAGCGGCATACTGGCACCGGACTTACTGTTAACGATATTCAAACACAAAGCTTACCCATTCCTCACAGGTCAATGGTACCTGTATCTATCGAGGAGCAAATTATCTGCTTTGCCGATAAATTTTACAGTAAAAGTAAAGAGTTGAGCAAAGCTAAGAGTGTGGATAAGATCATAAAATCCATGCGTAAACATGGCGATCATCAGGTAACACAATTCAAAAAATGGTGCGATTTATTTCTATAAATAGTTTATCTGCAAAAACACCTTACGCAACAAATCGCATGTTTTCCTGAATCCATACCCCAATAAAAGGTACTTTTAAGAAACGGCCTTGTATGGCTCCTACCAATCCTATTAGCCAAAGGATAAAAACACAGATTCCTATAATATTACCAATAAATCCTAGTGAGATAAAGGTTAAAATAATCTTAGTGATCGAGGCTAGGAACGAAAGAATCATTATTCCAAATGATTGGCGCAGGTGGAATAATCCCAGTTCGCTTTTAGGATTTTCATTTTGACGTAATATAAGGGCGATAACCCATCCAATAATGGTGATGTAGCTTATGCTTGAAATTAATCTGCTTTGGTCCTGCATGGTCTTGGTATTTTATTAAAAAAGTAAAGTAAGTAAAAGTTGTTTGATTTTTCCAAGGCATACTTGTGTTTGTGAAATTAATAAGTCAACTTTGTTTCACTATGATGACAATGAGCTATATATACACTTATCCGACCAGTAGCGTCTGCTATATCTTCTAAGAAGGTCGACTCATTGTAACTATTCATTTCATTTTTTATTTATCAGTTTAATTTAAGGAGGATTGTACCATGATGACACTTGCTGTTTATTCAATTGACGTGTGCGCTTGCACCAAGCTAACAAATGTGATAAACATATTTGTTCAAAGCCATTATAAGCTAAAAATACGTTTACGACAGAAACATAAAATAAAATGACTAAGCAAGATATAAAACAAGTAAAAAGAAGAGTGAGTAAACAACAACTGCAAACAATTTGGAATGATTTTGTAGCAGCCTTAAAAGGTAAAAAGCACGATTATACTAATATTCGCTTAGGTAGAGCAGTGTTTTTATTGGCCATTCCTATGGTTTTAGAAATGGTGATGGAATCGGTATTTGCTGTTGTTGATATATTTTTTGTGGGACGCTTGGGTGCCAACGCTGTGGCAACTGTTGGTATTACCGAGAGCGTACTAACCATTGTATATGCAATTGCTTTTGGTTTAAGCATGGCCACAACCGCTTTAGTCTCACGTCGAATTGGCGAAAAAGACGAAGTGACAGCTTCAAAAGAAGGCATGCAAGCCATCATAACTGGCACTGTATTGGCTCTAATAATTGCAATACCTGGTATTTTGTTCGCTAAAGATTTGCTTCGATTAATGGGAGCATCTGATATTATTGTAGAGGAATTATCAGCCTATACGTCCATCATGTTTGGTGGTAACCTGGTAATAATGTTGTTATTTATTAATAACGCCATTTTCCGTGGAGCTGGCGATGCAGCCATAGCCATGCGTGTACTATGGATAGCCAATGGTTTAAATATTGTTCTCGATCCATTGTTGATTTTTGGTATAGGACCGTTTCCTGAACTAGGTATAGCAGGAGCCGCCATAGCAACCAACATTGGTCGGGGTATAGCTGTAGCTTACCAGTTGTATGTATTATGGAATGGCAAAAGTCGGATAAAGATGAAGAATTTGCCTCTAAAGATAGATTGGCAACGTATTCGGCATTTAGTAAAAATATCCTTGGGTGGTATTGCTCAATCTTTAATTGCTACATCTAGCTGGATATTTTTGGTGCGAATCATATCACAGTTCGGCAGTGAAGTACTGGCTGGGTATACAATCGGTATTCGTATCATCTTGTTTTCTCTACTGCCGTCGTGGGGTCTCAGTAATGCTGCAGCTACACTTGTAGGACAAAATTTGGGCGCTCGTAAACCCAAAGAGGCTGAAAAAGCGGTATGGCTAGTTGCACGTAGTAACCTATTGTTTTTAGGAGGATTAAGTGTTGTGTTTATTGTTTTCCCAGCTTGGTTTGTTCAGTTTTTCAGCAACGATTTAGCGGTTATAGATGCAGGTACGAGCTGTTTGCGAATTGTAGCTTATGGTTTTGGCTTTTATGGTATTGGCATGGTTATGACCCAAGCTTTTAATGGTGCTGGCGATACACGAACGCCAACGCGTATAAATATTATCGCTTTTTGGTTGATTGAAATTCCATTAGCTTACCTCTTGGCCATGCAGTTAGGTTGGCAAGAACAAGGCGCTTTTTATGCTATTATTTTTGCAGAGGCCTGCATGACCCTTTTAGCCCTTTACCTTTTTAAAAAGGGGCGTTGGAAAAAAGAGATTGTATAGTCAAATTGCAGAGCATTTGATAGATACTATCAAATGTTCTGTTTTTATCCAATTGTGTTTTATAGATTTGGACTGATAACAAAGTATTCAATTCAAATCATACCTCATGAATTCATCATTAAATTTACTTATTCTTCTTCAAGCTAAAGGAGATAAGTTCATTGACGTGGTGTTGCCATGGTAATAAATTTATATTCATATGAATAAGTACACAATTGTGTTTTTGTTGGTTGTTCTCATTTTCTCAAGTTGTGAAAACAAAAAACAAGTAAGCACCAATCAAGAGTACGCTAATATTTCGGCGTCTGTAGTTGAAACAACAATTTCAACTCTTAAACAATTGCATCCAAGCGCTGATGCCGCATTAATTCAGCGAGGAGTTACTCATGCCGCATCACTTTGGCGAAATGTCGATGGTAGTGAGTCGGACTTTCAAAAATTCTGTGAGCAACAGTATGTAGCTGATGCCTCTCACAAAGAAGTGATGTTTGACAAGGTTAGCAGAAACTTAGAAATTTTGTATGGTCACTTTAATAAAATAGGTTTAGATCTTCAACGTCCATTGCATGAGCCAATGGGTGATATTATGGATATTGATAAAGCCTTTGGTGGTTTTAGTGCTGGCGCCCACCTTATAGAAGATTTATACCGAAATAAGATTGCTTTTGGTATTGCCTTAAACTTCCCATATTATTCATTAACTGAGAAGGAGAGTAATGCTTCGGCATGGACCAGAAAAGAATGGGCTTATGCCCGGATGGGCGATGTATTTACCGCACGTATCCCAGCTGAAATTCTTCAAAATGCTTCGGAAGTAAGTTCTGCATCCGAAATGTATATCGCCAATTACAATATACACATGGGGCAGTTGATTGATGAAAAGGGTAATCGTCCTTTCCCCGAAGATATGGTGCTATTGTCGCATTGGAACTTACGCGATGAAATTAAATCGCAGTACAGCAAAGGTGCCGAAGGTGTTCAGTTGCAGGGGATGGTTTATAACGTGATGAAACGCATCATCGATCAGAGTATTCCTCATGATGTGATTAATAGTGGCGATTATCAATGGAATCCTGCCAGCAATGAAACATTTAAAGATGGGGCTAAGGTAGATTTGCAAAGTGAACCATTTTCGCGTTACCAACAAATACTTAATAATTTTCATGCAATGCGTAAAATGGATGCGTATACCCCACTCAATACTGCGGTTAAGAGAGCTTTTGAGGGAGGAATGGAAATTACCCAAGCTGATGCAGAAAAGTTGTTTGTTGAGTTCATGTCTTCAGAAGAGCTTAAGCAAGTTGGTCAGTTGATAAAAGCGCGTTTAGGAAGAGATCTTCAACCATGGGATATTTGGTACGATGGCTTTAAGGCTCGCAGTTCAATTGATGAGGAGGCCTTAAATAAAATTACACGTTCGCGCTATCCTAACGCTAAGGCTCTGGACGATGATTTAGCCAACTTGTTATTGAAGTTAGGTTTTACAAAAGAAAAAGCTTTGTTCTTGGCTGATCGTATCGATGTTGACCCTGCACGTGGCTCAGGTCATGCCTGGGGCGCTTCAATGAAAGGTGAAACAGCCCATTTACGAACACGTATTCCAGAAAGCGGGATGGATTATAAAGGATACAATATTGCTATTCATGAGTTTGGGCATAATGTTGAACAGACTATTTCACTTTACGATGTTGATTATTACATGTTAAACGGTGTGCCAAATACAGCTTTTACAGAAGCTTTGGCATTCATTTTCCAAAAGAGAGATTTGGAATTGTTAGACATGAAAAACAATAATCCATCAAAAGAGGCTTTACAAATTCTGGATAACTTTTGGTCTACCTATGAAATTATGGGTGTTTCGCTTTTGGATCAACGTATGTGGTTATGGTTGTATGATCATCCGAATGCTAATGCTGAAGAGTTAAAAGTTGCCGTTGAAAGTTTGGCTATTGATATTTGGAATGAGTTTTATGCTCCAGTTTTTGGAGTTCAAGATCAGCCTATTTTGGCCATTTATTCACACATGATTAATAGTCCTATCTATTTATCAAATTATGCTTTTGGTCATTTAATACAATTTCAGGTTGAGCAATATTTAAAATCAGCTGATTTTGCACCAGAGGTTGAGCGCTTGTTTAAAATTGGCTCCATAACGCCAAACGCATGGATGCAAGCAGGGCTTAATGAAGATATCTCAATTAGCTCACTAATTAAGGAAGCAGGTATAGCTGCTGAACGTATAGCAAAGAATTAGAAAACGGGTTTTGATCAATAAAAAAAGGTAAGCATTATGCTTACCTTTTTTTATATCCAATTTAATATTTATTAATCTATGGCTAATTCAATCATCTTTTGCAGCTTTTTACGGCCAAAGAATATGCGGCTTTTAACAGTTCCAATTGGCATCTCCAATTGCTCAGCTATCTCTTTGTACTTATAGCCTTCCATATGCATGGTTAAGGGCTGCTTAAATTCACCTTCTAGTTTACCCATTTGTGTTCTAATTTCACCAGTGTAATGGATTACATCCGGAGTGTCGTGGGTAAAATATTTATTCGATAAGTAATTAACTTCATCAACCAACATAGGAGCCTGACGCATTTTGTACTTGCGACGGTAATTGTTGATAAACGAATTGCGCATGATGGTGTGCATCCATGCAGAGAAGTTCGTATTCATCACAAATTTTTCACGTGATGAAAGCGCTCTAAAGTTCGTTTCCTGAACAAGGTCATTTGCATCCTCCTCATTCGCTGTTAATGTAAGGGCATAGCTAAACATTTTCTGTTGAAGCCCCAATAATCGATGGTTAAATTGTTCTGCGGTCATCTTTGGGTTATTTTGTTTAACAATTTCTGGTTTCTTCAACACAATTGCTTGGGTGTTTAACAATTGTTATTTTTAAAACCAGACTTAATTTACTTATAAAACTTCATTAATGCAACCATTTACAAGTAATAGCCGCTGTAATGGTAAAGCAGTAATTAAATACTGAAATACGTAGTAAAGATGAACAAAATGCAATTAACTACCAAATTTGTTTAAGCTTTTTCGTGGGCAATTAATCATATTTGACGATATTTGTCTAAATGGTGAGGATGGTAACTTCTTGTAAGTCAGTTTTAAGTGATGTTTTTGAATAGAATTTAAATATTTTTCACATTTCTTGAAAAGAATTAATATCACCTGTGGGTTGTATTATAATGTTTATTAAAAGCGATATTTATCGTGTTTATCTAATAATAAAAGTCTCAAATTTGTTTTTTGATCCAATAAACGATTAAGATATGGTATGGGTGTAATTAAAAAAATATATCATTTTTATTTAGATGGGTTTATGACTTTGTCGCCATGGGCCCGAACCTTATGGGTAATTATTTTAGTAAAACTGTTTATCATGTTTGCTGTATTGCGCTTGTTCTTCTTTAGAGATACCTTAAAAAATAAATACACTAATGATGAAGAACGTGCCAATCATGTAATAGAAGAATTAATAAGTAGATAATAATATATAGACAGATGTTTGAAAACATTGATTGGGCGCTCGTCAACTGGTCACGAGCGCAATTTGCTTTAACAGCCATGTTTCATTGGTTGTTTGTTCCTTTAACCTTAGGCTTGAGTTTTATAATTGCTTTTATGGAAACGATATACGTTAAAACGGGAGATCCCGAATGGAAACGTATAACGAAATTCTGGATGAAGCTGTTCGGTATTAACTTTGCCATTGGGGTAGCAACAGGTATTATATTGGAGTTTGAATTTGGTACCAACTGGTCGAACTATTCATGGTTTGTGGGTGATATTTTTGGAGCACCCTTGGCTATTGAAGGTATCATGGCCTTTTTTATGGAAAGTACCTTTATCGCGGTTATGTTTTTTGGTTGGGGAAAAGTGAGCAAGAGGTTTCATTTAACAGCAACCTGGCTTACTGCTGTGGGAGCCAATCTATCTGCTTTATGGATATTGGTAGCCAATGCATGGATGCAAAACCCCGTTGGCATGAAGTTTAACCCGGAAACGGCACGTAATGAAATGCATAATTTTTGGGATGTTCTTCTGTCGCCTTCAGCGGTTAGTAAGTTTTTGCATACGACAACATCGGGTTATGTGTTGGCAGCTGTTTTTGTGGTTGGCATCAGTAGCTGGTTTATGCTCAAGAAACGACATATTCTTTTTGCCAAAAGAAGCATTGTGATAGCTGCAATCTTTGGTTTTGTTTCATCGATAATGCTTATTGCATCTGGTGATGGTTCGGCGCGTGATGTAGCCAAAACACAACCCATGAAGTTTGCTGCAATGGAGTCGTTATATGAAGGGCAAACCCAGGCGCCACTAATAGCCATTGGGTTATTTGGTAAAGAGCATGATGATCCAATGCATCGTGGTTCAGATCAAGAGTTTTTAATGAAAATAGAGATTCCAAATATGCTCTCTTATTTGGCCTTTTTGGAAGTGGATGCTTTTGTTCCGGGTATAAAAGACTTGGTATTGGGTAATGAGCAGCATAATATCATGTCGTATAAAGAAAAGATATTGCGTGGATATGAAGCTCAACAAACTCTAAGGGCTTTTAAAGATGCCAAGGGTGTTGACGAATTAGAATATCAACGCTTAAAAGCTAAATTTGATGATGAAGTTTGGGTGGAGAATTACTTTCGATATTTTGGATATGGTAATTATTACGATCCAAATCCAGAACAATTAGAACTCAATGCCTTTAAAATAGTTCCTCCTATTTCGTTGTCTTTTTATGCGTTTCATATTATGGTAGTTTTAGGCGGCCATTTTATGTTGCTGTTTATGGTGGTGTTGTGGCTTACCTATCGTAAGAAGTTAGAGTCAAACAAAGTTGTGCTCTACACTGCCTTATGGACAATTCCTTTGGCATACATTGCAAGTCAGTCTGGTTGGATTGTTGCTGAAGTTGGGCGTCAACCATGGGTAATACAGGATTTAATGCCTACAATGACGGCTGTTTCAAAAATTGATACTAGCTCGGTGATGATTACATTTTGGTTATTTACCATCACATTTGTGGCTTTGGCAGTTGCCGAAGTAAGGATTATGGTAAAGCAAATTAAAAACGGACCTAAAGAAGGAGGACACAACTAATGTTTGGAGATTTATCACATTTAGTACTACAACAATATTGGTGGATAATTGTATCGCTCTTAGGTGCCTTGCTTGTTTTTTTAATGTTTGTACAGGGTGGACAAACATTGATTTATACCATTGGAAAAACACCTATGCAACGCACCATGTTAGTAAATACATTAGGTCGTAAGTGGGAGTTTACCTTTACTACTTTGGTAACTTTTGGAGGAGCTTTTTTCGCTTCTTTTCCACTTTTCTATAGTACCAGCTTTGGCGGTGCTTATTGGGTTTGGATGGCCATACTATTTGCGTTTGTTTTGCAAGCCATTGCCTATGAGTTTCGCTCACGGCCTAATAATGCATTTGGATCTCGTACCTACGAAACATTCCTGTTGATAAACGGGCTGTTGGGTACCATTTTAATAGGTACTGCCGTAGCAACATTTTTTACCGGTTCGGCCTTCTCTGTAAATGATATGAATCAATCGCAGTGGGAGTTAAAATCACATGGTTTAGAAGCTGCTTTAAACCTGCATAACTTATCATTAGGTTTGGCAGTTTTCTTTTTGGCGCGCGTATTAGGTTTGTTGTATTTTATGAACAGTGTTAATGATCAGGATATTTTTGTAAGAGCCAGGAAACACCTTGTTTATAATGGCGTTCCTTTTCTTGTATTTTTTCTGACATTTGTTATTTGGTTGATGCTGCGCGATGGCTTTGCTGTTAATCCTCAAACACAGGAAGTATTTATGGAGCCTTTTAAATATTGGCATAACCTTGTTTCGATGCCTCTTGTATTTATCTTGTTTGTGCTTGGTGTAGTAGGTGTTTTGCTTGGCTTGGTGGGCAGTATTGTGCGTCAGGATTGTACCAAAGGTATTTGGGCATCGGGAATTGGAACTGTACTTACGGTATTTAGTTTATTTCTGTTGGCTGGTTTTAATAATACATCGTTTTATCCATCAACGTTTGACTTGCAAAGTTCTTTAACGATCAAAAATTCATCATCGAGCCATTTTACATTAACAACAATGAGTTATGCATCGCTAATGGTGCCATTTGTGTTTGGATATATTTGGTATGTTTGGAAAGCCATGAACAACAAGCCAATTGATGAGGATGAGATGAAGTCAGATGATGTACACGTTTATTAATTATTTATTATGCAATATTTACACGAAATAGGATGGTATATGGCCTTACCAATTACCATTATAGTTAGTTACTATGCGGTACTTTGGGGAATTAAAAAATTTGAAAAGTTACCACAGGCTCAAAAGGAAACTAAGGAAGATTAAACAAAAAATCCCGTTGCCATGCAACGGGATCTTTTTATGCTTCTAATTTATGTTGTTTACTTGATCCCAAGTATCCATTTGGCGCAAGAAATAGCAATGTAATACAGAATGATGGCTGCTATGCCTCCAACGCCTAATAATGCAATTAGTATAGCTGCTAATATAAGAAGTACAAAACGCTCTTTGTTTTCAGCCCATTTCATGTTTTTGAATTTTAATGAAAACATTGGCACCTCACTGATGAGTAAAGCGCAAAATACACCAATGATAACAAGAATGATGGCAGGAGATAACCAGCTAAACCATTCAGGTTTTTGCATAAACTGGTAGGCAAAGGCTGCCGTAAAAATACCAGTAGCCGTTGTTGTTAAGCCAATAAAGTTTTCCGATTGGCGGGTGTCAACATTAAATTTGGCCAAACGAAGGGCTGCAAATGCCACCATGGTAAATGGCAATAGAACAAGTATTTGTTGTGGAGTTTCCAGGCTAAAAAAATCGGTGGTGTAACTATTGCTTAATTGAAATTTTATAAGCGTAGACCAAATGGCTGCTGGAGCCGCTCCAAAGCTAATGAGATCGGCTAATGAGTCCAGCTCTTTCCCCATATCGCTATATGCCTTAAGAGCACGTGCAGCAAATCCATCTCCAAAATCAAATAGTGCACCAATGAAAATTAGCCATATGGCTGTTGTTATGTGACCATTTATGGCAAAGAAAACGGCTAGGATGCCGCATAAAACATTAAGGCTGGTTAAGAAATTGGGAATATGTTGCTTTATACTCATGTCACTGCATTTTGTTATTTGTGCTCGAAATTAAAGGAATAGTAAAGAGAAACAAAATTTTGATAAAGCTATTAAGCTTCGCACACCTAGGGGCGGAGTATTCTTATTGAGTAATTTATTACTTAAAAAGTTTTTTCATTGATGCATGACATCTATTTTTGTCCTAAATAATAATGTATTTAATTTATGTGGACGAAAGATTTATCCGTTGATAATAAGGTAATAGATAAGGAGCACCAGCAGTTGTTTGCTTTAATCGATAATTTTTATGCTGGTATTAAAGATAATTCGCCAAGGGAGCGATTAGAAGAGTTGATTTTAGGTTTGGTGGATTACACCAAGATTCACTTTAAAAACGAGGAGGATTACATGGTAGAAATCAATTATCCTGACTTGGCGAAGCATCAAGCCTTGCACCAGTCTTTCATTGATAAGGTCAATAACTATTATGAAAGATTGAAAAATGGAAAGTTGATTTTGTCCATTGAAGTAACGAATTATTTGAAAGATTGGTTGGTGAACCATATCAAGGGTTCCGATCAGCAATATGCCGCTTTCGTAATGAAGTAAAAGCTGATTTTTGTCACTTAACTTTTAATTAATGTAAAAAATAGGCGCATATATTTGTGATTGTAAATATTGAGGCTACATTTGTATCGAATTAGAAAAACAAAGACATGCAAAATTTTATTCATCATCATGATTATGTATTCTTCCAAAACTGGTAGGCGGTGATAGATGTGTAAAAACTAAAATATCAACAAAGGCTTATCAGAAATGATAAGCCTTTTTTTATTACTTATAATCATGACAACAAAACAATTCCATATGCACCATCATCATTACTTATTCCCTCGGATGAGCTGATAGATTGTATGTGTAATTGAAACAATAATAGGCTTATCCATAAATGGGTAAGCCTTTTTTTATAACTGATAATAATTTAAACAAACATAACATGGAAACGAAATTACGAATTGCTCTGCAAAAGAAAGGTCGCTTAAACGAAGACTCAATGAAACTGCTAAAAGAGGCAGGTATTAAATTTAACGTTGGTAGTGGTAAGTTAGTTGCCTCATCGCCTAATTTCCCAATTGAAGTATTATTTCTTCGCGATGATGATATTCCGCAAACAGTTGCTGACGATGTGGCTGATATAGGTATTGTCGGTGAAAATGAAATGGCCGAAAAAGGCTTTGAGTTAAACATTGTTAAGCGTTTAGGTTTTAGTAAATGCCGTTTATCATTGGCGATACCAAAGGCTGACGAATACACTGGTTTGAGTTACTTCGAAGGGAAAAAGGTAGCCACTTCCTACCCCGTTATTTTAAAGAAGTACTTTAAAGAACAGAAGATAAATGCAGAGATACATGAAATTGCAGGTTCGGTAGAGATCGCTCCTGGTATTGGTTTGGCCGATGGTATTTTTGACATTGTTAGTTCAGGAAGTACACTGGTAGCCAATCGACTTAAAGAGGTAGACGTGGCTATGAAATCGGAAGCTCTTTTGGTATCGGGTTCCAACTTATCAGCCGAAAAACAAGCTTTATTAGACGAGTTGTTGTTTAGAATCAATTCGGTAATGGCGGCCAGCTCAACTAAATATATTTTAATGAACGTACCGAACGATAAGGTAAGCGAAATTGTTAAGGTATTACCAGGTATGAAAAGCCCTACGGTTCTTCCATTGGCAGAAGAGGGCTGGAGCTCGGTGCACTCGGTTATTCAGGAAAAGGAGTTTTGGGCCATTATTGGTCAGTTAAGAGCTTTAGGTGCCGAAGGACTGTTAGTGGTGCCAATTGAGAAAATGATACTGTAGTACATCCGATGCTACTATATCAATCGTTCTCAAAGTGAAATAATTTGTTATTGAAATATCCCAATAAAGGGAGTAGTTATTGGCCTAGGCTAAGAGCTATAAGCCTTATAGAATATGCAAAAAATACTTTACCCCCCAAAGAATCAGTGGAGCCAGTTATTGGAACGACCCGATAATGGTTTGGAAGATGTGTACGATACAGCTCGAGGCGTTTTAGACGATGTGCAGCGTAATGGCGATGCGGCTCTGATTAAATACACCAGTATTTTTGATGGAGTGCAGTTAAGTCAATTGCAGGTTTCGCAAGAAGAAGTGGATGAGGCCTGCATGCAGGTAAGTTGTAACTTGAAAGATGCCATTTTGGTGGCCAAGAAAAACATTGAAATCTTTCACCAGGCACAAAAGCAGCAGCGCGAAGTGGTGGAGACCATGCCTGGGGTTCAGTGTTGGCAAAAATCAGTGGCCATCGAAAAAGTGGGTTTATATATCCCTGGTGGTACAGCTCCTTTGTTTTCAACCGTACTAATGTTGGGTATTCCTGCTCAAATTGCTGGATGCAAAGAGGTCGTATTATGCACACCTGCCAATAAAGAGGGGAAAGTAGATCCTGCCATATTGTATGCTGCATCCTTGGTGGAGGTAAGTCGTATTTATAAATTGGGAGGTATTCAGGCGATTGGAGCCATGGCTTACGGAACCGAGACCGTGCCCTCTGTCGCCAAAATTTTTGGACCAGGCAATCGATTTGTAACAGCAGCCAAGCAATTGGTAAGTCTAAAGGATGTGGCCATTGATATGCCGGCAGGTCCATCGGAGGTTATGGTAATGGCCGATGAAAGTGCCGATGCTGCTTTTATTGCTTCAGATTTATTGTCGCAGGCCGAGCATGGTGCCGATTCGCAGGTTATTTTTGTTACCAATAATGAGAACATGCTACGCGAGGTGGAGGAAGAAGTAGAAAAACAACTGGAGGAATTGCCTCGCAAAGAGATTGCCAAAAAAGCTTTGGATAATAGCCGTTTAATTGTTCTGAATGATGCCGATGAGATGCTGGATATGTGCAATCAATATGCGCCTGAGCACTTAATTATCTCCATGCGCGATGATGAGCTTATTGGTAATAAAGTTGTGAATGCAGGGTCGGTATTTTTAGGCAATTACTCGCCCGAAAGTGCTGGTGATTATGCATCGGGTACCAATCACACCCTACCAACGCATGGTTACGCCAATGCTTTTAGTGGTGTTAACCTCGATAGCTATATGAAGAAAATTACTTTTCAAAAGATTAGTGCTTTTGGCTTGGCTAAACTGGGACCATCCATTGAAATAATGGCTGAGGCTGAACAGTTAATGGCCCATAAAAATGCGGTTACTGTCCGTTTAAAGAAAATGAATGTGTAATGATAAAATTATAAGTATCAGGATGAAAGACACAAGATGATTTACATTCTGGGAATTGTCTTGATACCTGATACTTAAATCTTGATACTTAAGATATGAAACCACTTACTCAACTCTTACGACCCAATATTATTAACCTCAAACCTTACTCATCGGCACGCGATGAGTATACTGGTGGGGCGGCTGTCTTTTTAGATGCCAATGAAAACCCATATAACGAACCTTACAATCGATATCCTGATCCTTATCAGCGTAAGCTAAAGGAGTGCATTGCTAGTTTGAAGAATGTAGAAGCGAAGCAAATATTTTTGGGTAACGGCAGCGACGAACCCATTGATTTATTGTTTAGAGCCTTTTGTCAACCAGGCATTGATAACATTGTGTCCATCGATCCAACCTACGGGATGTACCAGGTGGCGGCTGATATCAACAATGTGGAAGTGCGCAAAGTGTTGTTAACGCAGGACTTTGAGTTGGATGTGGAAAGCTTGCTTGCGCGTTGCGACGATCAAACGAAACTTCTGTTTATTTGTTCGCCCAACAATCCGACTGGTAACTGCTTTAGGGAGGAGGATATGATTAATCTGCTTAAACGTTTTGAAGGCATAGTGGTGATTGATGAGGCCTATATTGACTTTGCTCCTGATAAAAGCCTCTTGAAGAATCTTGGTAAATACGAGAATCTGGTGCTTTTGCAAACCTTTTCAAAAGCATGGGGCATGGCAGGCATTCGATTGGGGATGGCCTTTGCTTCGCCCGAAATTGTACAGGTATTAAGCAATATTAAATATCCTTATAACATCAATACCCTTACCCAGCAAACGGCTTTGGAGCTATTGGAAAAGGAATCGGAGAAAAAATATTGGGTTGAGCAATTGTTGAAAGAGCGTGATCGCATGCAGAATGCTCTGAATGATTTCTCATTTACTGTTAGGGTGTATCCATCTGATGCCAATTATTTATTGGTGAAAGTGAACGATGCCAAAGCCGTATATGACTTTTTGGTGAGTAAGAAAATCATCATACGCGATCGTTCATCGGTTTCTTTGTGTAAGGGATGCTTGAGAATGACCATTGGGCAGCCAGCTGAGAATAGTTTGTTGTTGGAGGCTTTAACAATGTATGAGAAATAATCATAGGTATAAGTATCATGAACTATTACTATTCTTAACCAAGTTTCAAAAAGTTTTTTGCTAGAAGCCAGTAACTATAAGCTTATTAAAATGAAAAAAATACTCTTTATAGATCGTGACGGAACACTTATCAATGAGCCGCCCATCGATTACCAGGTCGACAGTCTTGAGAAACTGGAGTTTTATCCAGGTGTATTTCAAAACTTGTCGAAAATTACCGATTTACTCGATTTTGAATTGGTCATGGTTACCAATCAGGATGGATTGGGAACCGATTCGTTTCCTGAAAATACCTTTTGGCCTGCTCAAAACAAGATGTTGAAAACATTAGAGAACGAAGGAATTGTATTCGATGATATTTTAATCGATCGATCTTTTCCAGAGGATAATGCACCCACACGAAAGCCACGCACTGGTTTGTTAACCAAATATATGAACGGCGATTACGATTTGGCCAATTCATTTGTTTTGGGCGATCGCATTACCGATGTGGAGTTGGCTAAAAATATCGGGTGTAAGGCTATCTTTTTAAAAGATGGAGATGAAGCCACGTCACAACTTAGCAGTTCAAAGCTCTCTGAAGTTTGTGCCTTGTCATCAACTAGCTGGAGTGATATTGCCAACTTCTTGTTTTTAACCGAACGCTCAGCCACCATCGAGCGCAACACCGCAGAAACAAAAATTAAAGTATCCATTAATTTGGATGGAGAAGGGCGATGTGATATCAGTACTGGGCTTAACTTTTTTGATCACATGCTGGAGCAGATTGGTCGTCATTCGGGTTGTGACCTTGCCATTGCTGTTGATGGCGATTTAAAAGTGGATGAACACCATACCATTGAAGACACCGCCATAGTACTTGGCGAAGCGCTTAAAAAGGCTTTGGGCGATAAACGTGGTATTGAACGTTATGGTTTTTGCCTGCCAATGGATGATTGTCTGGCACAGGTGGCTCTTGATTTTGGTGGTCGCGCATGGTTAATGTGGGAAGCCGATTTTAAACGCGAGATGATTGGCGATATGCCCACCGAAATGTTCTATCATTTCTTCAAAAGTTTTTCCGATGCAGCTGCATGTAACCTAAACATCAAAGCTGAAGGACGAAATGAACACCATAAAATAGAAGGCATCTTTAAAGCCTTGGCTAGAGCCATAAAAGCAGCCATTCGTAAAGATCCTTACAATAATCGTTTACCTAGTACTAAGGAGATGTTGTAGTCTGTCCTTGAAAGTTCCTTAAAAGGGCAAAAAGGGTCTGTTTAATTATATGACGGGTCTTGGGAATTCAAATGAATCTCTTGAAAGACAAGTTCATAAACTGTTATTACGAAGTGCTTTCAAGTGCGTGGAAGAACAAAGGAAGCTAGATGTCAGTTTTTGACATCTAGCTTTATATTTATGGTTTTATTTCAAATGCTTTGTCTTCTGTATTTTCATCATCAACAATGTCAATCTGTTCGGTTTTTACCTCGATAAACTCATCTTTTTTGTTGTTGCCCGATAATGGTATTGCCCCACCAATACCAATGCCAATCGTTGCGAGCAATTCCCCCTATAAACCCATAGTATTGATTTAAAACTAAGGTAATCAATACTTTTTAAGTTAATTGATTTCTGAAGCTAACGGGAGTACCTTTACGTTATGCTCTATGCAAGGCCGATCTTTAAAGTGTTGCTCATAA